>JBGSOG010000006.1:0-122992 GCA_041739225.1 Rhizobiaceae bacterium | reverse complement strand
AACCACTTTACGGTACCTGTTGCCATGACGCTGTTTCCTTGTATGCGTGTTGACGTGCGGCCTAACCGGGCCGCGGGCAGATCGAGTATCAAGTCGGGAAGAACGTCAGCAGGCGCCAAGGCGCTAGTCGAGTATCACGGGCCTAAATTTCGATAAAGAATCCAATACACTGCAAATCGGGCGGCAACAAGGCAAATTCGCAGCATGCTGCCCTGGCCACATCATGCTTTTTCTGACAGGAAAATTTCCATCGCTTCGGCTTTGCTTGGCATGGACGCTGCGGTGCCGTTGCGTGTCACCGAAATCGAGGCGACCGCGCAGCCAAACCTGACTGCGTCAAGCGGGGTCATTCCATCTGCCAATGCTGCGGCAAACCCGCCATTGAAGGCGTCACCTGCACCGGTGGTGTCGACCACCTTGCCGACCTTGAAGCTGGGTACGATTTGCGAAATTCCCTTGCCGTGCAGGAGTGCGCCGCGTTCGCCCAGTGTGATGATGGCTGCACCCACACCCTTGGCAATCAGCGCATTCGCCGCAGACCGGGCATCATCGGGTGTTTGAACCGAAATCCCGGTCAATGCCTCCGCTTCCGTTTCATTGGGTGTGACGTAGTCGCAAAGAGCGAACATTTCATCGTTGACCGGTGCTGCCGGAGCCGGATTGAGGATGGTGGTGACCCCGGCATTGCGGGCAATCTGGAGCCCGGCCAATGCTGCGTCCATGGGCTGTTCAAGCTGGGTAATGAAAACGCGGGAACCGGAAATGAGTTCGCGCTGTGCTTCGATGTCGGCAACGCAGATCAGGCTGGCTGCGCCGGGGCAAACGATGATTGCATTGTTGCCGCTCTTGTCGTCGATGAAGATATAGGCAGCACCCGTGTAGCTTTCGCTGTCGCGAATTACTGCGGGTGTTACACCGGCTTCTTCCCAGATTTTCATGGCCATGCCCGCGAAGTCGTCATCGCCCAAACGGGAAATGAAGTGAACATCGCCGCCTGCCATTGCTGCCGCCACGCTCTGGTTTGAACCCTTGCCGCCCGGTCCCAGCAAAAATGAATTGCCAAGGATGGTTTCGCCCATTTTGGGCTGGCGGTCAGCGCGAAACGCGGCATCGGCCACGAATACGCCCAAGATCGTGATGCGTTTTGAATTCAAGGATTTTCTCCTTGAACTGCCGGTGGCGGAACCACGCCCTTGCGCAGCGCGAAACAGCCGTAAAACCGTGTTTCCATTGTCTGGATCACGCAATAGGCAGATTTTGCCCGCTCGTAGAATGCGAAACGCTCAACGCCTGTCAGCGGAAAATCTTCACCCTCGGCAATGTTGATTGCCGTTTGCACTTCGCGTTGCACTGGCGGAAGTTCGGATGGATTGCCTACCATTTCCATTCGCGCGGCTGCACCTTCCAAAAAAGTGTCGAGCGGATAGACCGAAAGTATGGCCGCAACTGCGCTCGCGGCATCACAATCCATCCGAAGCGGCCGGCCAATCACCGTCAACCGTCCAACCGAATCGGCCGGGAAATTGGTGTCGGCAATGATCAATTCATCGCCATGCCCCATGGCGCGCAATGCATGCAAAACATCAGCATTGAGCAGCGGGTTGATGCCCTTGAGCATGTTTTGGCCTTTCAAAGTGAATTGGGTCCGGAAGACTTGTGGCGAAAAAACTTATGCATCGACGAAATGGCATCATGCAAGACTTTCGCCCCGCAATTTACGCAGGCGTCAGCGCCGCAACCGTACCCATAGATCGCCGGCATGCGCCAGCAAGGACACCGAAAGCCAGATTGCAATCGTGGTTCCGCCATGTCCCAGCAGCGCCGCCCGCAAGCCAAGGATCAAGGCGGCCCCCGATGCTGCATTGCAGGTGAGCGAGGCAAACAGCTTTGGCTGATCCCGAAAAAATACAATGAAAAGAATGGCTTCGACTGCCAAGGCGCCAAGCGCAATCAACGCCAGGTCACCAGAGGCAGCCAGCCCGTCGATCAGCGCAACCAGGTTCATCCAGGCGCCAATCCCAGCAATTGCCGCATGTCCTTGATGAAGACCCGAAAATGGGCCGCAAAATCGCGACGAACCAGTTTCTTGTTGAGATAGGATTCCCACGTCAAAGCCTGAACATCAGGATCGGCGCACATCTTGACGAATTTCTCCCGCATCTTGTCGCTGCGGTACCAGACATATTGCATGATCCCCAAAATCAGGAAGACCCTGCCATGTTCCTTCATGAAGCGTTTGCGCGCCGTGGCGAGCGATGAAGCCTTGCCGGTTACCAAAAGTTCGTCCACGGCATCGGCGCACAATTCGCCCGACAACATGGCGTAGTAGATGCCTTCGCCGGACGATGGTGCAACGACGCCCGCTGCATCGCCCGCAAGCACCACATTGCGCCCGTCATCCCATTTGCGCATCGGCTTCAACGGCAAAGGCGCGCCTTCACGGCGCAAGACTTTTTCATCGCCAAGTCCTGCATCAATGCACAATTGCCTTGTTGCCGCCTTCAGGTCGTGGCCTTTGACGGCACTGCCGCAACCGACGCTGACCTGCTTTCCATGCGGGAAAACCCAGCCGTAAAAGTCCGGCGAAATACTGCCGCGATAAATCACGTCGCAGCGGTTTGTCACATAGCCTTCTACAGCGTGTTTGGGTGCCTCGATGATCTCGTGATAGGCAAACACATAAGGCGGGCGCTTGTTCGGCCCGAAAATAACCCGTCGCACAGCAGAGTTGGCACCATCTGCGCCGATGACCGTGCGGGTCCGCAACGTGCTGACATCACCGCTCTTGGCTTCGATCGCGATGCTGAGGGTTCCGTCTGATTCCCGCGTCATCTTGTTGAAGGTTCCGGTAATGCGTTTTGCCCCTGCCGCTGCTGCCCGTTCGCGCAACCAGGGGTCAAAGGTCTCGCGGTCCACCATTGCGACATAGCCGCGCTCGCCGATATCCATTTCGACTTCACGGCCCCTTGGCGAAATGATCCGGGCTGCATTTACCCTTGCACACACCACTTCTTGCGGTATGTCAAAATCACGCAGGGCCCTGGTAGGAATGGCGCCGCCGCAAGGCTTGGTACGGCCTTCGCGGTCCACCAGCACAACTTTGCGTCCTTTTCGGGCAAGTTGCAGGGCAGCGCTGGCTCCCGCCGGTCCGCCACCCACAACAATTGTGTCGTAAATTTCGCTTGTCATCAGATCACTCCGCTGGCTGCGCGGCGAGTGCGCCGTATTGGCTTGCAGCATTGGGTCGTTTCCCGCTGACCCGCATTGCCATGATCGCTGAAAGCACGAAAAGCGCCGCTTCAAAACCGAAAACAATGGCAAACGAGCCGGGTTCGCTGCCGGTGAGCAGTCTTGCAAGGTCTATCGAGACCGTTCCGGCGAAACCGCCAAGTCCAAAGGAAATAGCCTGGGCCGCGCCCCATACGCCCATGCGAATTCCTTCGCGCGCTGGTTTGCCTGAACCTGCCAGTTCCATCATGGTACCGATAGCCGCAACGGCAAACGCACCATTGGCAAAGCCCAGGATTGCAACATTGGCCTTGAGCGGCCAATCGGGAGCAGCAAGCGCGGCGAAAACCAGCGCGCCAAGCGCAAAAGCAGAAAGCACACACCCGCCGACGGTCAGGATTTTCAGCACAGGCCATCCACGACCGGCAAACAAACTGCCGGATATGCCAACCAGCGCCATGCCGATCAGAACCCCGGCGTGCTGGACACCAGAGAGTTTGGTCGATTCGCCCGGCGTCATGCCAAACAGCAAGCCGGCAAATGGCTCAAGGATAAGGTCCTGTGTGCTGTAGGCCAGCATGGAGACGAAAACGAAAATCGTGAAAAGGCGATCCGTCGGGTCCGCCCAGACTTCTGCCATGTTCTGCCGGAAGCTGGTCTTTGGCCGCACGGCAGTCGTGATCTCGGCGGCGCCCCGCTCAATCCCGAAAATTGACACAAGCGAGACGACAAGCGCCACCAGCCCGACACTGGCTGTTACCGCCACCAACCTCGAATGCGAATAGGGGTCCAGCAGGCTGCCGGAAGTGATGGCTGTGACCACAATTCCTGCGACCATCATCATCCAGACAATGGTCGCTGCAGCCGGGCGCCGCTCGGGACGGGTGCGGCTGGCAAGCAAGGCCAACAAGGACGTTCCACAAGCGCCAATGCCAAATCCGATCATTACAAAGGCAATCAGCGCAGCGGAAAAGCCCAGCGCAAAGCTCTGGTCAAACAAGAAAGTGGTCGCCGCGGCTGCTGTTCCCGAAACCGCAAGAAGTGCCATTCCGCCCAAAATCCAGGCGGTGCGACCACCGCCCATGTCGGAGCGGTGGCCGAAAACCGGGCGCATCAACTGGACTGCATAGTGTACGCCCACAAGTGCGCCGGGAATGATCGCGGCGAGTGCCAATTCCACCACCATCACGCGGTTGAGGGTGGAGGTGGTCAGGACAACGATGGAGCCAAGTGCAGCTTGCACAAGCCCCAGCCGGATGATTGCCAACCAGCCAAGGCCATTGCCTGCGGTTTTCATTGCGCCTTGGTTCATCTGCTGCTCCCCGTGCATCTCAAACCTGCGGCCTGAGGGCAAATGCTGCAACCATCATGCCTGTGACATACAGCCCGACACCGATGGCGCTGTACCAGATTGCCCGTTTTGCCGGATCCTTGAGAAAATGCGCCATGCAGGCGACCTGCAAAGCCAGCGACACAGCGATGGCCCCGGCGTGAAGCAGCATTCCATGTTGTGCCACGATCAATACGACGCCGGCTTGCGAGAGCGCCATGATGATGCAGGCGAAACTTGCGGCCTGGCTGGCACCCAGCATCACAGGCAGCGAATCGACGCCCATGCGCCTGTCGCCTTCGATTGATTTGAAATCATTGAGCGTCATGATGCCGTGGGCGCCGATGCCATACATCAGCGCGACCGAGAAAACCGGCGCTGACGGGGCAAAACCCTGGGCTGCGGCAGTGGCGGTCAGCCATGGCAGGGTTTCATAACTGAATCCCACGGCACCATTTCCCAGCCAGCCATTTGATTTCAGCCGGAAGGGAGGCGCACTGTAAGCCCAGGCAAGGGCAATGCCGATCAACCCTGCAACAAACACGTAGGGCCCAAGCAGCGCTGCCACACCCAACGACAAAAGACTGTTGATGATTGCAATCCACAATCCCCAGCGACCAGGCATCCGACCCGAGGGAATGACCCGGTTCGGCTCATTGATGGCATCAACATGCCGGTCAAACCAGTCATTCACTGCCTGGCTGGCTCCACAAATGAGCGGTCCGGCAAGCAAAATACCACCAAGTATGTAGATTGATCGCTCGCCGACCACGGCACCGGCACTGATCACGCCGCAGGCATAGGCCCACATTGGCGGAAACCACGTGATGGGCTTCAGCAGCGCCAGCACAGCGCTGGCGGACGGATAAGACAATGCCGGAGTTTCAACGCTCTTTGATACCATGGCTGCATGCTAAGCTGCGCCCAAAAATCCGTCAAACCGATTTTACACTGTAAATATTTTTTTACAGAAACCGGGTCAGGAATCAGTATCAAAATCCTCAAGACCGTGTCGACGCAACTTCAAATAAACGCTCTGACGGCTCAGGCCCAAAAGCTCCGCGGCTGACGCACGGTTGTTGTCCGTCTGGCGCAGTGCGGCCTCGATGCACATCACTTCTATCACATCGACGGCCTCTCGAATCAGCTCTTTCAATGGAACCCGTCCGACGAGTTCAGAGAAATCGCTCATCCCCTTGATGCGCTGGCTTGTCGGCGAGGAAAGGCCCGTATCTCGGCGGGATGTCTCGCTGATGATGAAAACAAAAATCTCACGCCCGTCAGCGTTCCGGTTGCGCGATGCAGACACCGAAACCGGGCTGCTGACACCGATTTCATCACGCACCATCGTCGCGAACCCGCGAACGCGGCCTTCGTCGCGCAACCGGGCTGTCAGCACCTGCATGTCAACCGACGAGCCGCCCAGCCAGTTGTTGAGGTGCCTGCCCACTGCCTGCTGTCGGTTGAGGATGTTGGTGATGTCAAGAAAACGGTCGTTGATTGAAGTTACAACGCCGGAAATATCGGTGATGACCGCCGCTTCGGCAATCGATTCCAGCTGGAGCCCCTCGCTGGCAATTGAATTCTCTGCACTTTGCTCGTTGGATACCTCACTGATGTGCAGCAAAAGGTTCGAACGGCCATTCTCGCGGTAAGGTTCAATTGCCAACTCGCGCTGAATGCTGACGCCGGCAAAACGAACAGTCATCATCTGCGCAGTACCGCTGTGCTGCACTTCCTGCAGCTTTTGTCCGACGGAATCGCGCTCTGCCTTGTCAAAAAGGTTCAACGCACTTTCACCAAGCAATTTCTTCGCCGGCTTGGTCAGAAGATTGGTGGCCGCCTGGTTAACGTCAAGAATACGCCGGTCCTGATCACCAACGATGATCATCGGCTCGCGGCTCAGATGATAGATCGTCCGGTAGCGACCTTCGGTTTCCCGGATCTTGCGGTATTCATTTTCCAGCTCAACCTGGAATTGCACCAGCTGGTGTTGCATGGCCGAAATCGGGCGCAAGTCATTGCCAAGCGCAAGAAGCGATTCGGCACCGGGAAACCGCACCAGCATGTAGTCTACCGGAAGGTCCATGCGACCCTTCGCATGGTGGTTCATCTGGCGACGGCGAGTCATCACGCTGTTCTTGCTGTCGGAAAGCAGGGCATCGATTTTCTCGACGCTTTCAACCGTTACAACGTCTTTCCACCGCTTCCCTGTCCAGCCGTCGCAGCCATAACCCACCATGTCGGGGTTGCGAAATGCAACATCCTCAATCTCGCCCGAAGGTGAAATGACCAGCGAAATGTCTGATCCGATCGATGCAAGCATGATCGCAGCCGAATCACCCAGTTCAACGAACAGCTTGGCCGATCTCGAAAACTGTCTGAAGATGACCTTGTTCTTGTCCTGATCCAATTTCTGGCCCTTGCTCGGCGAATTAACCGCCGTGGTGAACGATTTCATGGTGGTCAAGCTGATTTTGGTTGAACAGGGAGCGCCTTGAAAAGTCAAGGGCTGCTTTCGGACTATTGGAAACAAGGTCAACGCCTTGATTTTCCAGCCAATCCGCATGTTCCAAGGCTGCCTGGCCTCCTGCGATTATGGTTGTGCGACGATTGAATTTCCGGTTTCGCAAGGCGTTGGAAAGCAGTTCGGCCAGCGCCTTTCCCGACCAGGAGACGCAGATCGTGTCAAAACCGGATGCACTGGTGCATTTCACCCATTCTGCCGGTGTTTTTGGCGATGCCAGTTTCGTTGTCCATCCTGCTGCCCGGTAAAGATCTTCGACAAACAGGATACCGAACAAATGTTCTTCGCCCGGCGCAGTAGTGATCAGGACCGTCCCGCCTTTGCGTCGCGGCGCAGGCGTTGCTGTCTTGTTGATCAATCGACGATACACCCCTTGCAGGCGACCAACGGCGATGGTGACATCAACGAAATTCAATGCATCACATTCCCAGCCAATGCCGATCCTTTGTGCAGCTGCCTCCAGCAGGGAAGCCTTTCGCATCTGCGAAAGCGGTTGGGAGTCTATATAGTTCAATATCTGTTCGGCTGGCGTTCCCGCGACCGCCATTTGCGCAATCCTCGTGGCGCGAAGCACAATCGGGCTTGTGTTGTCATTCACACCGCGGGTTCGCACAATCGCGTCCTGACACGCCGGAAGAATGTCGCTTTTGATGGCTTGAACCAAAGATTCGCGCAGATTGTTGAGAGATGCCGCCAGTAGCGATGTGCCGTTCAGCCCGACTGAGACCGCGCTGGCATCAAGAAGGCCGCCCGCGCTGCCATCCAACCTGTCTTTGCAGACCTGCGCACGGACCCTGCGGAAACCAAAGTCTGCTTTGAAGCGTTCGTTCACGCTGCCTCCAGATTGGCGCGATGCCAGCCGTTTCCAATGTAGTGGAGCGAAATCGAGCCGCTATGCGACACTGGCAGTTTTTCAAAGAGTGGTTCCAACGCGTTTGAAACCACATTGGACGACACGATAAGGCAGATTGGCGCAACCCGGATTGAATGTAAACAAAAATCAACGTCAATTTAGGTTGACACTTTCTTGGGGCCGGGTTTAGTCTTTTGCCAAGGCAGTGACCGCACAGGGCACTGGTTGGTGGAGGACCGACATACGATGCAAGGAGGAGTGTCCCGAAACGCGACTTCGAAGGTGGGATCGGCGAGGCCGCTTTACACGCCGGAGCAGCGCGTTCGTCGTGACACGACAAGGTGGACGCTGGTTCAGGGCTTGCTTGCGCCGTTCCAGTTCGTGGTCTTTCTGGTCAGTGTTGGCTTGATCGTTCGCTACCTGACAACCGGGGAGGGGCTCTTTGCCGCCAATGTTTCGGTCATCGCCAAGACGGTCACGCTTTACACCATCATGATTACTGGTGCGATTTGGGAAAAGGTGGTTTTCGGCCGCTACCTTTTCGCCGACGCCTTCTTTTGGGAAGACGTGTTCTCGATGTTGGTGTTGGCGCTGCACACAGCTTACCTCGTCGCCTATTTCGGCAACATGCTCGGTTCTGGTCCTTTGATGCTCCTGGCCTTGGCGGCCTATGCCACTTACGTCATCAACGCTGGACAATTCATTTTGAAGCTGCGGCAAGCCCGCCTTCAAGGCAATGCTCCCCAATCGGCGACCATGCCCTTGAACGTGCAGGTGCAGGCATGACAGCGCTGACGCCCGGCAATGCACAATTTGAAAATCCGGCCGCTGCTTGCGCGCCTGCAACAGCACCTTTGCGTGAACGTGGGCAGCATGAGGTTTTCTGCGGCCTGACCTCCATCATCTGGCTTCATCGCAAGATGCAGGACGCGTTTTTCCTGATTGTCGGCTCGCGAACTTGCGCACATCTGATGCAATCGGCTGCCGGTGTCATGATATTTGCCGAGCCGCGCTTTGCCACGGCGATCATCGACGAGCGTGATCTTGCAGGAATGGCCGACCTTGATGACGAACTCGACCGTGTGGTGGCGCGGCTGGTCGAGCGCCGTCCGGACATCAAACTGCTGGTGCTGGTGGGTTCATGCCCCTCAGAAGTCATCAAACTTGACCTGACTCGTGCTGCCCGCCGCCTGAACGAGAAGCAAATGCCGCAGCGCCGTGTCATGGCCTATTCCGGCAGCGGCATCGAAACCACATTCACGCAGGGCGAAGACAATTTCCTCACAGAACTGGTGCGCGGTGCGCCGCAGAAACCCGCGTCGGAGCCGGCATCGCTGGTGATAGCAGGTTGCATCGCAGATGTTGCCGAAGAACAGTTCCGCCGGATTTTTGAAGCATTGGGAATAGCCGAAATCGCATTCCTGCCTCCGCGCAACTCTGCATCCATCCCGGCGATCGGTCCTTCTACCCGGTTCCTTCTGGCCCAACCCTACCTTGGATCCACAGTCGCGGCGCTGGAAGAACGCGGCGCAACGCGCATTGCTGCCCCGTTCCCGCTCGGCGAAGAGGGCACCACAGCGTGGCTTCGCGCCGCTGCGCAGTCATTTGGCGTCAACATGGACCGGTTTGACGCGATTACCGGTCCGGGCCGCGAACGTGCCCGCAGTGCGGTTGCAAGGCACCGTCCGGCAATGGACGGCAAAAAAGTGTTCCTGTTTCCTGATTCGCAAATGGAGCCGTCGCTGGCCCGTTTCATGAACCGGGAAATGGGAGCGCAAATTCTCGAGATCGGCACACCATTCCTTCATCGCAAACTGGTCGAGCAGGAAATTGCCCTGCTGCCCGATGGCATCAACTGGAGCGAAGGCCAGGATGTTGACCGCCAGATTGATCGTTGCCACGAACAGCGTCCAGATCTGGTCATCTGCGGCATGGGCCTTGCCAATCCGTTTGAAGCTGAAGGTATCAGCACCAAATGGTCGATCGAGTTCGTGTTTTCGCCCATCCATGGCTACGAGCAGGCTGGTGATCTTGCCGAACTTGTGACCCGTCCGTTTAATCGGCGCGCAGTTCTGAAGGTGGGGGTCTAAGCCATGCAACTCACCGTCTGGACCTATGAAGGACCGCCACATGTGGGAGCCATGCGCATTGCAGCTTCCATGGAAGGTTTGCATTACGTGTTGCATGCGCCGCAGGGCGACACTTATGCAGACCTGCTGTTTACGATGATCGAGCGGCGCAAGACCCGCCCTCCTGTCACATACACAACCTTCAAGGCGCGCGATCTCGGATCGGACACGGCCGAAGTGTTCAAGACAGCCTGCCGCAATGCAGTGGAGCGCTTCCGCCCGCAAGCCATCATCGTAGGTGCATCGTGTACGGCTGAACTCATCCAGGACGATCCAGGTGGATTGGCTAAGACACTCGGCCTCGACATCCCGGTCGTGCCGCTTGAACTTCCTTCCTACCAAAAAAAGGAAAACTGGGGCGCGGCGGAAACTTTCTACCGGTTGGTGCGGGCATTCGCCCACCAGAAGATTGAGCGCGACGCGGCCATGAGCCGTCGCTGCAACATTCTTGGGCCAACTTCGCTTGGCTTTCGCAACCGCGACGACATTGAAGAAATTTCCCGCCTGCTTGGCGCCATGGGTGTTGAAGTGAATGTCGTGGCCCCGCTGGGTGCTACACCTGCCGATCTTGCCCGCTTGCCGCAAGCCGGGTTCAACATCGTCCTCTATCCTGAAATTGCCGACACCGCTGCTCGCTGGCTCAAGCGCGAACATGGCCAGGAAATGGTCACGACCGTTCCCATTGGCGCTGGCGCGACGCGCGAATTCATTGCCGAAGTTGCAGCCCTTGCCGGTCTCGATCCTGCGGCCTCTTTGCGCTATTGCGAAGAACGGCTCTCCTGGTACTCGCGCTCGATCGATTCAAACTATCTGACCGGCAAGCGGGTTTTCATTTTCGGTGACGCCACCCATGCGGTTGCTGCTGCGCGCATCGCTAGCGAGGAGCTCGGCTTCAAGGTCTGCGGCCTTGGCACATACTCGCGTGAGTTTGCCCGGGATGTGCGCGCTGCCGCAGAAAAATATGGCGTAGAGCCCCTTATCTCTGACGACCATCTTGAAGTCGAAGATGCAATCGCCAAGGCCGAGCCCGAGCTGGTGCTTGGCACCCAGATGGAACGCCACACTGCAAAGCGGCTGCGGGTACCTTGCGCGGTGATTTCCTCGCCGGTTCACGTGCAGGACTTCCCCGCACGTTATTCTCCGCAAATGGGCTTTGAAGGCGCGAACGTGATTTTCGACAGCTGGGTCCACCCGCTGATGATGGGGCTGGAAGAACACCTGCTCAACATGTTCCGCGACGATTTCGAATTCAACGATGCTTCCGCCCCTTCCCATTTGTCAGGCCACGGCCGTCCGGAAAAACAAATAGAGCCGGTCAGCGAAGAGGCACCACAGCCATCGGGTCCGGTGGTGGCCTCGTGGACTTTTGAAGCGGAACGCGAACTCAAGCGCATACCCTTTTTCGTGCGGGGCAAAGCACGACGCAACACCGAGAATTTCGCTGCCGAGCGTGGCCTCAACGCCATCACCGTCGAGACATTGTACGATGCAAAAGCCCATTTCGGTCGCTAACGCGGTCCCGATCAAGATTGTCATAGTCACGATGGATGACCATCTGACTGCGGCTGTGGCTCGAGCCCGCATCGAGTTGAAGCGCGATTTCCCCGGACTGTCGTTCGCAATTCACGCAGCCGCCGACTGGGGCAGCGCCAAGGGTGAAGCAGACGGCGCGCTGAAGCGCTGCATATCCGATATCGAAACCGGTGACATCATAGTCGCGGCGATGTTGTTCCTTGATGACCAGATTTCGGCAGTTCTGCCGGCGCTGCAGGCCCGCCGCGACACCTGTGACGCGATGATTGCCATCATGTCGGCGCCGGAAGTCTCCAAGCTCACCCGAATGGGCTCCTACAAGATGGGTGGGCCGCAAAGCCTGGCTACCAGCCTTTTGAAAAAACTGCGCGGCAACACCAAGGGCAACCCAGGTGCCAAGCAGATGAAGATGCTGCGCCGCCTGCCGCAGATCCTGCGCTTCATTCCGGGGACTGCACAGGATGTGCGAGCTTACTTCCTGACGATGCAATACTGGCTTGCCGGGTCGCAGGAAAACGTCGTCAATCTGGTACGCTTTCTTGTTGACCGCTACGCCGACGGCGACCGGCGTATGTTGCGTGGCAAAGTGGCTGCTGCTGCCCCGGTGGACTATCCCGAAACCGGAATTTATCACCCGGCGATTTCAGGTCGCATCGCCGAGAACCCGTCTTCGCTGCCAAAGGGCAAGGCCACTGATCGCGGAACCGTCGGTTTGCTGGTCATGCGTTCTTATCTGCTCGCTGGAAACACCGCTCACTATGACGGCGTGATCGCTGCAATAGAAGACCGCGGCTTCAAGGTCATTCCGGCTTTTGCTTCCGGCCTTGATGCGCGTCCGGCAATTGAACAGTACTTTGAGCACAATGGCAAAACCGTGGTTGATGCCATGGTTTCACTCACCGGCTTTTCGCTGGTTGGCGGGCCTGCCTACAACGATGCCAAGGCTGCGGGCGAAGTCCTTGCCCGCCTCGATGTTCCCTACATTGCCGCCCATCCGGTCGAGTTTCAGACCTTGCAGGAATGGGGTGCCTCCGAGCGCGGCCTGCTTCCGGTGGAAGGCGCGATCATGGTTGCGATTCCCGAGCTTGACGGCGCCACCGGACCAACCGTTTTTGGCGGTCGTGTCGAGCCGGGCGCGGCACCCTGCCAGGGTTGTAACAGGGGCTGCTCGTTTGCATCGGTCGATGCCGAGCGCAGCATGCATGTCTGTCCGGACCGGGCGGAGATGCTGGCGGCACGTGTCGCCAAACTTGTCGACATGCGCCGGACGAAGAAAGCCGACCGAAAGGTGGCCATTGTACTTTTCAATTTTCCGCCAAATGCCGGCAACACCGGCACCGCGGCATATCTTTCGGTATTCGAGTCGCTGTTCCACATCCTCAAGGCAATGCGCGAGGAGGGCTACAAGGTCGATCTTCCGGCAAGCGTTGCGCAATTGCGCGAGAGCATCATCAATGGCAATTCTTCGCGTTATGGCTCGCACGCCAATGTACATGCCCGAATTCCGGCAAATGACCATGTTCGGCGTGAGCGCTATCTGAACGAAATCGAAGCGCAATGGGGCCATGCGCCCGGACGCCAGCAAAGCGACGGTTCTTCCATCCAGGTTTTGGGCGAGCGCTTCGGCAATGTTTTTGTCGGCATCCAGCCAGCCTTTGGCTATGAAGGCGACCCCATGCGCCTTCTGTTTGAAAAGGGTTTCGCGCCGACACACGCATTCTCGGCATTTTACCGTTGGATACGCGAAGATTTCGGAGCCCATGCCGCGCTTCATTTCGGCACGCACGGCGCACTGGAATTCATGCCCGGCAAGCAGATGGGCATGTCCGGCTCCTCCTGGCCCGACAGGCTGATTGGTGATTTGCCAAACATCTATCTGTATGCGTCCAACAACCCCTCCGAAGGCGCAATTGCAAAACGGCGCTCGGCGGCAACTTTGATCAGCTATCTCACGCCACCAATTGCCCATGCCGGTCTTTATCGCGGCCTTCTGGATTTGAAGGTTGCCCTGGAGCGCTGGCGTTCGATTGTTCCGCAGGCCGACGGTGAAAAGGCCGAACTGGCCAAGTTGATCCAGACGCAAGCTGCCGCCCTCGATCTGGTGCCCGCCGTTCCGGCTTGGGAAGGCGATTGCGAAGCCTGCGTCCGCGAGCTTTCGACCGCAGTGCTGGAACTTGAATACACGCTGATCCCGCACGGCCTGCATGTGGTTGGAGTCGGACTGTCGGCAGAAGAGCGCATCGACATGCTGCTTTCCATCGCCGATGCATCGCATGGCGTGCGTCCCGAGCGGGCAGCGGTTGAAGCTTTGGTAAACGGCGAGACCGCCTTGAAGTCGGCGCAAATGATCGGCGGCGATCAGGTTGCCATGACAGCAATGTTCCAGGAGCTTGCCAAGTTCGACGGTTTGCTGGCCCGTGAACATGAAATCACTGCGATCCTTCGGGCATTGGATGGCCGGTTCATTGCCCCCGCACAAGGCGGCGATGTGCTTCGCACGCCAGCAGTATTGCCAACCGGTCGCAATTTGCACGGCTTTGATCCGTTCCGCATCCCCAGCGCATTTGCACTTGCCGATGGTGCACGGCAAGCCAAACGCATTCTTGACCGGCACATGGCCGACGGAAACCGTCTGCCACAAAGCGTGGCCGTGGTGCTCTGGGGTGCCGACAACATCAAGAACGAAGGTGGCCCGATCGGTCAGGCGCTGGCGCTGATGGGTGCAGCACCACGGTTCGACGGCTACGGCCGCCTGGTTGGTGCCGTATTGACGCCGCTTGCCGAACTCGGTCGCCCTCGCATCGATGTGGTCATGACCTTGTCCGGCATTTTCCGTGACCTGTTGCCCTTGCAGACCAAACTGCTGGCGGAAGCAGCGTTCATCGCAGCAAGCGCCGATGAGCCGCTTGAAATGAATTTCGTGCGGAAAAATGCCCTTGAATATCAGGCGTTGCATGGTTGCGACCTTGAGACTGCAGCGCTCCGGGTGTTTTCGAATGCAGACGGCGCCTACGGTTCCAACGTCAACCATTTGATCGAAAATGGCGCCTGGGACGACGAGGACGAGTTGGCCGAAACCTACACCCGCCGCAAGTGCTTTGCCTTTGACCGCAAGGGCGAGCCGATGCAGCAGGCAACACTGTTGAAGAACATCCTTGCCGGCGTCGAGTTGACCTACCAAAACCTTGAATCGGTCGAGGTTGGTGTAACCTCGCTTGACCAGTATTTTGACACGTTGGGTGGCATCAGCCGCGCCGTGAAACGCGCGAGTGGCAAGACTGTGCCGGTTTACATCGGCGACCAAACACGTAGCGAAGGAACTGTGCGCACACTGGGTGAACAGGTGGCGCTGGAAACCCGTACCCGGATGCTCAATCCCAAATGGTACGAGGGCATGCTCAACCACGGATATGAAGGCGTGCGCCAGATCGAGGAGCACGTCCGCAACACGGTCGGATGGTCGGCAACCACGGGGCAGGTCGCTCCATGGGTTTACCGCAACCTCACGGAGACTTTTGTCCTCGATCCGGCAATGCGGGAGCGCATGTCGCAGCTCAACCCGCATGCAAGTTCCAAACTGGCAAACCGCCTGATCGAGGCTGTTGAACGCAATTACTGGACGGCTGACGAGGAAACCCTGCAAGCCTTGCGCAATGCAGGCGAGGAACTCGAAGACCGTGTCGAAGGTATCAAGGTGGAGGCCGCCGCATGAACATCTACACCCATCCAAAGACAATCGCACTCGAAACAAGGGCAGCAGCAGCCCGCGGAGAGGACGGCGAAGGTTCGGTGCAGGTGCATCTGGACGCGCAGCTTGCCTCCGGCGGCGCGAAGGTTTTCGCGGTTTATGGCAAGGGCGGCATTGGCAAGTCGACCACGTCTTCCAATCTGTCGGTTGCCTTTTCCAAGCTTGGACAGCGGGTCCTGCAGATTGGTTGCGACCCCAAGCACGACTCGACCTTTACCCTGACCAAGTCGCTGATCCCCACAGTGATTGATGTGCTGGAAAGCGTCGATTTTCATCCCGAAGAATTGCGCACCGAAGACTTCGTGTTCGAAGGCTACAACGGTGTGCGCTGCGTCGAAGCGGGCGGGCCACCGGCAGGCACAGGCTGTGGTGGCTATGTTGTTGGCCAGACGGTGAAGCTGCTCAAGGAGCACCATCTGCTCGACGACACCGATATTGTCATTTTCGATGTGTTGGGCGACGTGGTTTGCGGCGGTTTCGCCTCGCCTTTGCAACATGCCGAACGCGCACTGATTGTTGCCGCCAATGATTTTGACAGCATTTTTGCGATGAACCGCATCGTGGCTGCAATCAAGGCCAAGTCAAAAAACTATGAAGTGCGCCTTGGCGGCGTGATTGCCAACCGGTCACGTGAAACCGACCAGATAGACCGCTTCATTGCCGCCATCGGCCTCAAGCGCCTGGCACATGTGCCCGACAGCGACCATGTCCGTCTGAGCCGGCTGAAAAAATGCACGCTGTTTGAAATGGGCGATACGCCCGAACTCGACGGTATTCGCAAAGAATATCTGCAACTGGCTGAATCGCTTTTGGGAAATCCCGAGCCCTGCGACGCGACCCCGATGAAGGATCGCGACATCTTCAATTTCCTCGGCTTTGAATAGGACCCGACGCGATGAACGCGCACAGCTACATTAAACGGCGGGATGAAGTGGCGGTCTATTTTGACCGCACGGCACTGAGCGCTTGGCAGCGCTTTGCCACCAACGAACCGCTCGGGCGCGTACGTGCCACGGTGCGTGCCGGCCGCGACCGCATGCGGGCAACCATGTTGTCGATGTTGCCGGAAAACCTGGAAGGCTGGCGCATTCTCGACGCTGGCTGTGGTGCCGGCGCAATGTCGGTCGAACTTGCCAGACGCGGAGCTGATGTTACCGGCATCGATCTTTCGCCTGGAATTGTTTCCTATGCCACTGCGCATTTGCCACGCATTGAAGGCCCCGGCAAAATCCGCCTGCTCTCCGGCGACATGCTTTCCCCTGATCTGGGGAGGTTTGATGCGGTTGTGGCGATGGATTCGCTCATACATTACCAGCCAAAAGATGGTGTCGCCGCGTTGGCAAACCTCGCCGGTCGCACCAACCGGAAGATCGTCTTCACGTTTCCGCCACGCACTGCATTTCTGACTGCTTTCTGGTCTGTCGGCAGGCTGTTTCCGCGTGGCGACCGCGCACCGTCTATAGAGCCGGTTTCATTGGGCGCTTTGGAGCGGCTGATGGCAGGGCAGGAGGGTCTGGCGGGTTGGTCGACGGGCCGAACCCATCGCGTTTCCGGCGGTTTTTACATTTCACAGGCACTGGAGGTCGTTCGCCGATGATCGCACTCAAGGTCAAGCGGCCTGATTTTGCGCAGTTCTGGCGTGGTGCCGGCGCACGCTATCTGCCGTTTGCCGATGCCGCGTCGGAAGGTCTGCCGCTGGCGCGTTTGTTGCGACTTGCGCTGTTCCAGATTACCGCCGGAATGGCGGTGGTTCTACTGACTGGCACGCTCAACCGCGTGATGATCCTTGAGCTGGGTGTACCCACGAGCCTTGTCGCATTGATGGTGGCAATACCAGTGCTGGCAGCACCTTTCCGCGTCCTCATCGGTTACCGGTCAGACACCTATCGTTCTGTCCTTGGCTGGCGGCGGGTTCCTTACATCTGGCTTGGCACGCTCCTGCAGTTCGGCGGGTTGGCGATCATGCCATTTGCGCTGCTGTTGTTGCAGTCGCAGACGACCGGTCCGACATGGGCCGGACCGGTGGGCGCAGCACTTGCATTTCTGCTCACCGGAACCGGGATGCATATGGCGCAAACCGCAGGGCTGGCGCTTGCCACTGATCTTGCCGAACCCGCCAAGCGGCCGCGTGTTGTGGCGCTGTTCTATGTGACGCTGTTGATCGGCATGGTACTGGCTTCTTTGGTATTCAGTTTCCTGCTGGCCGATTTCAGCCCGATGCGGCTGATCCAGGTCATACAAGGCGCAGCCGTTGTAACCTTGTTTGGCAATGTGATCGCCATGTGGAAACAAGAGGTTCGCGACCCGTCACGCACCCGGCATGACCGGGCCGCACCCTCCTTCATGGAGGCGATTGCCGAATATCGTTCTGATCCGCGCGCGCTGCGCCTGTTGGTGGCCGTCGCGCTCGGCTCGGCAGCATTCTCGATGCAGGACGTGTTGCTGGAACCCTTTGGCGGTGAAATCCTCGACATGACTGTCGCGCAAACGACCTTGCTGACTGCTCTTTGGGCAACAGGCGCGCTCTTCGGATTTGCCTGGGCAGCACGGGTTTTGGAAAAAGGCGCCAATCTTTACCGGGTTGCAGCCTATGGCGCACTGATAGGTGTTTTTGCATTTTCGGCACTGGTGTTTGCCGCACCATTGCAGTCAACTTTGCTGCTGCGCGCAGGGGCGTTTTTGATCGGTACCGGCGGCGGCATGTTCGCCGTTGGCACCATGCTCGCTGCGATGGACATTGCGGATACCAGCGACAGTGGCCTGGCCATTGGCGCATGGAGCGCGGTGCAGGCGACATCCATCGGCTTGGCTTTGGCTGCAGGCGGCGCGATGCGCGACGTCATCGGCAGCATCGCGCAAACCGGAGCGCTGGGCGTTGCACTGCAAACGCCGGCCACCGGCTACATGGCAGTTTACCACCTCGAAATAGGGCTGCTTTTTGTCAGCCTCATTGCCCTTGGGCCGCTAGTCGGAAGATCCGGCAAACCGGTCCGTAACCCAAACAGGCAGATCGGCCTTGCCGAATTGCCCTGCTGAGCCAGCCGGAAGGAGACAAATATGGAAACCGGAGCCATTACCCAATATATCGATGTCGCGCAGATAACCCTTTATGCGTTCTGGGTCTTCTTCGCCCTGCTGATCTGGTACATTCGCCAGGAGGATCGTCGCGAAGGTTATCCTCTGGAAAGCGACACCACTGGCGCCTACAGCCGTGATCCATGGCTTTTCGTCCCCGCTGCAAAGACTTTCCTGCTGCCGCATGGCCGCGGTTCGGTCAATGTTCCCGATGGCAAGCGCGACACGCGCAAGCACAAAGCAGAGCAAGTGCCGGGCGGCTCAGGCTCACCTTATGCCCCGGTTGGCGACCCCATGCTTGCCGGCGTTGGACCAGGTTCGTGGGCGGAGCGCGCTGACTTGCCTGACCTTACAGCGACCGGAGCCTTGAAAATCGTTCCATTGCGCAGCGACGAAACCTTCTCCATCGCGGTTGAAGACAAGGATCCACGCGGCATGGAAGTGGTTGGCTGCGACGGCGCTGTTGCCGGAACCATCAAGGATGTCTGGATTGACCGGTCGGAATATCTCATTCGCTATCTTGAAGTGGCGGTTGGCAAAACCGCGAAAGCACGTACGGTGCTGTTGCCGATCACGTTTACATTGATGCGCAACGGTCATTTCTACGTTCATGCGATCACAGGCGCGCAGTTTGCCAACGTCCCCAAAACTGCCTCGCCAGAGTCGGTAACATTGCTCGAAGAGGAGAAGGTCGTTGCCTATTACGGTGGCGGCCAGCTCTATGCGACACCAGATCGCCAGGAGCCACTGATATGAGCCTCTCGGTCATCCGCCAACACGATTTCGAGCCGGTTCCCGGCCTTCCTGAGCGCTTGCCCCAAGGTGAGCACATCGTCTGGCAGGGGCGCCCGGATACCCATCGCATCTCGGTCGATGTGATGAAAACATACTGGATCGCGGGCTATTTTGCGGTCCTCATTGGATGGGCGATTGCTGCTGGCTATTCAGACGGTCGTACACTCGGCGCGATCCTGTTTTCCGCCGGTGTTTTGGCAGTATTGGGCGCGATCATGCTAGGGCTCGTGGAACTGTTTTCCTGGGCAGCAAGCCGAACCACCCTTTATACAATTACCAATCGCAGGCTGGTCATGCGGGTGGGTGTGGGTTCATCGATAACGCTGAACCTGCCGTTCAGCCAGATAGCTTCAGCCGACCTGATAGAACGACGCGACGGCTCTGGCGATATCGTTTTTGCCGCATCCAAAGGTGTGAAACTTTCGTGGTTTCATTTGTGGCCGCACGTGCGTCCATACAATTACAAGGTGCCTCAGCCTGCTTTGCGCTGCATTCCGCAAGTCAAGTCAGTGGCCGACATGATTGTCGCACAACTGCAGGCGGCAAATACGGGTACTCAAAGCGTTCAGCCTGCGCAAAATCCGGCGCAGGCCGCCGATGTCCGTCCCGTCCGCAGTCGGGCTGGCTTGCGTTCGACAACACAAACCGCACATGTTTGAGGTGGATCATGACCGTTTCCAGTGAACAATTTACGGGTCGCCAAAAAGCTGCCGGTTCGCAGTTCACAAGGCAGCGGTCATTTCCGCGTCTGCCCCTGTACGGTGCTTTTGCACTGGTGGCGTTTGCCTTTGCTGTCATCATATTTGGCCAGCAGACCGGCATCGGAACCATGTTGACGCAACAAGGCGAGCCGGTTGACATGATCGATCTGACCATTCGTCCGGAAGCTGGCGACCGGGTCGTGGTTGCTGAAGCAGTTTCGGGCAGGATTTTGGCAGACTATGCGCCAGAAGACGGCGGTTTTGTCAGGGGTTCGCTGCGGGCTTTGGACCGGATGAGAATGGTGGCCGGAGTGCGCAATGACGAGCCCTACAGGGTCATAAAATGGTCTAGCGGAGCGGTTTCTTTATCGGATACCGTCACTGGAGAGCGTATCTACCTCAATGCCTTTGGGCCTGACCAGGTGGCAGCGTTCAGCAGGTTCCTCGAGGCAGATGAAAAGGCAGCCCAATGAGCATTTTGTCCCTGTTTTTGCGCGAGCGCATTGAAGTGCCGTGCACCGTGGAAATCACCAATACATTCGACAGCCTTGGCGCGCATGTCAGGTTCGACGACGGAACAGTCGTTCATCCAGGCGACGAGGTTCTGGTTCATGGTGCTCCGGTGGCCGTTCCTTACGGGCACCATGAAAGTTTCAAACGCCGAGCTACAATTACAAGGGCCAGTGGTCTGGAACGGGCGTGGACCCGTGCCACCGGCGATCTTGAATTCATGGAACTGTGCGAATTCAGCTTCTCGGAAAGGGCCTCGCTATGAACTCCCATGTCAAAACCGACGAACTCGCGGCCAAATCGCCTGATGTCAACGAAACAACCCGGGCGGCCGTCAATTCGACGATGTTAAACCCGCGCTTTTACACAACCGACTTCGACGAACTCGACAAGGTGGATGTGACGAGCGTTCGTGGTGAGTGGGATGTGTTGATCGCCGAGTTGAAGGCCGATCCCAACCGTGGCCATTTCAAGCGCAACGAGGACTGGGACAGCATCGATCTTGACGCTTTGCCGGAAGGCCTGCGCAAGGAATTTGTGGATTTCCTGGTTTCCTCGCTTACCGCCGAGTTTTCCGGCTGTGTGCTTTACAAGGAAATGAAACGCCGCGGCACCAATCCCGATATCTGCGAATTGTTCGGCTACATGAGCCGCGATGAATCGCGCCACGCCGGCTTCATCAACGACGCGCTGAAAGAGTTCGACATTGCCGTCAATATGGGCTTCCTGGCCAAGGCAAAGAAGTACACCTACTTCAAGCCGAAGTTCATCTATTACGCGACGTATTTGTCGGAGAAGATCGGCTACGCCCGCTATATCACCATTTTCCGCCACCTTGAACGCAACCCGGAAAACCGGTTTCACCCGATTTTCAAGTGGTTCGAAAAATGGTGCAACGATGAATTCAGGCATGGCGAAGCGTTTTCGCTGCTGATGCGTTCTGACCGGCGCCTGCTGGAAGGTCGCAACCGCTACTGGATCAAGTTTTTCCTGTTGGCGGTGTTTGCCACCATGTACGTCCGCGACCACGCGCGTCCGCAATTCCACGATGCCTTGGGCGTCGATATCGAAGACTATGACATGAAGGTTTTCCGCCTTACCTCGGAGATTTCCCGTCAGGTGTTCCCGCTGGTGATTGATCTGGAAAATCCGAAATTCATGGCGGCGTTGCGCAAGCTCAATGCCATCAATGGCGACATCAATGCTGCCGCCGAACGCGGCGGAATTGCCGGATGGATCGGCAAGAAGTGGCATGGTGCGCGGGCGGTTTCTACCTTCATCAGCCTTTACATGATGCCTTCGATCTCGAACGAATTGCCGGCAACCAGCCGGCTCCAACCGGTTTGGTAGGAGCCACTGGATGCTTCATCATTTCGCAGCCGTGGTTTTTGTGATTCTCGCCTGGTGGCTTTCCACCGGCACGATCCTGTTTGCTGCCGGCCGCGAAAATCCCAATACCGTGCCCGTTATGGTGGTGGCAACCATTCTGGCCATTACCGGCATCGCCGGGATTTGGCTCAGCACCGCCATGGACGATGTTTCAGGAACCTATCTTGGCTTCATCGGTGCACTGGCCGTGTGGGCATGGCACGAAGCAAGTTTCCTGACTGGCGTCATGACAGGCCCGCGCCGTGAATCCTGCCCGGAAGGCCTTGAAGGCCTGCCGCGTTTCAAGGCGGCGTTCATGGCAGTACGTGACCATGAGCTGGCGATCGCGCTGACCGGCATGCTTGTCGTTGCCATTTCATTGGGTGGCGCAAACCTGACCGGGATGTGGGCGTTTTTGTTGCTTTGGGTAATGCGCGTCACGGCCAAGCTGGTGTTGTATTTCGGTGCCCCGCATGTGGCTGTCGGAATGCTGCCACCACGTCTGGCCTACATGGCAAGTTATTTCAGAACCGACCGGACCAGTGCGGTATTGCCTGCATTCATCATCGCCATGGTTTTTGTCTTTGCCTTGCTGTGTAATGGCGCGGCGACGGCAACCGACCGCCACGAGGCGATCATGCTTACAATCCTGGCGACCTTCCTGGCGCTGGCGATCATTGAACACCTGTTTCTCGTATTGCCGGTTTCCGACAGCGCATTGTGGCGCTGGGCGATGCCGCAAGAGGCACGAGCCGGAGATATTGTCGGCAAAGTGCCCGTCAACCCAAACCAGTCTGGAAACGGTTCTGCCGATTCCCGGATCGTTCCCATCGTGCCTGCCGTAAAGGCGGCGGGCTCACGCCGCTGATACCAGTCGTGTGACATTTTGCAGGAGGATGCCATGTATCTGAACAAGTTTTTCGAGAGCGAACTCAACCGGCTGCGCGACGCAGGCAACTACCGGTACTTCGCCGATATCGAACGGCAGTCAGGCCAGTATCCACGTGCCACGCGACATCGCGCTGATGGAACCACGCAGGATGTGACAGTCTGGTGCTCGAATGACTATCTGGGCATGGGTCAGCATCCAAAAGTGACAAGCGCCATGAAAGAGGCAATCGACAAGTGTGGGGCAGGCGCTGGCGGCACACGAAACATCTCCGGTACCAATCACTACCATGTCCTGCTGGAACAGGAACTGGCCGATCTGCACGGCAAGGAAGCCGCGCTTATTTTCTCGTCGGGCTATGTTTCAAACTGGGCGGCGCTTGGAACACTGGCTGCCCGCATTCCGGGATGCATTGTTTATTCCGATGCCAAGAACCATGCATCGATGATTGAAGGCATCCGCCACAGCCGCGCCACTTGCCGCATTTTCAAGCACAATGACCCGGCAGATCTCGACCGGCTTATGTCGGCTGACCCGGCAAACGCGCCCAAATTGGTGGCATTTGAAAGCGTCTATTCGATGGATGGTGACATGTCACCGATTGGCGCGATTTGCGACGTTGCCGAAAAACATGGCGCGATCACCTATCTCGATGAAGTGCACGGTGTTGGCATGTATGGAGCCCGTGGCGGTGGCGTTGCCGAGCGCGATGGCCAGATGCATCGTTTGTCGATCATCGAGGGCACTTTGGGCAAGGCTTTTGGCGTCATGGGTGGCTACATCACCGGAAGCGCGCCGATCATCGATTTCGTGCGTTCATTTTCATCGGGTTTCATTTTCACCACGGCACTGCCGCCGGCAATTGCCGCAGGTGCTGCAGCCTCGATCAAACACCTCAAGTCCAGCACAATTGAGCGCGCCAGCCATCAGGAACGGGTTGCCAAGGTGCGTGGTCTTCTTGATCGCGCCGGCATTCCCCACATGCGCAATCCAAGCCACATCGTTCCGGTAATGGTTGGCCATGCCGCCAAGTGCAAGTGGATCTCCGATCTGCTTCTCGACAATCATGGCGTCTATGTTCAGCCAATCAATTATCCAACGGTGCCGGAGGGCACAGAGCGGTTGCGCATAACGCCAACCCCGCTGCACAGCGATGCGGACATCGAAAATCTGGTGCATGCATTGCAGGGGCTTTGGTCGCAATGTGCCCTTGCACGTGCAGTGGCGTGATATTCGGCGCGACGGTTGCGGGGTCTGGGCAATGACCAACCCGACCATGATACCTGCCATCGCAAGTGACGGGTCGCTTTTCCCGATGGAAAAGCTGCGTGTTCATGAGCTGGCGCAGTTTCATCTGGCGGTGTCGATTTTCGTGTTTGACAAGGGCGAGTTGCTGCTGCAGCGCCGAGCCCGCAGCAAGTATCATTGCGGCGGCCTTTGGGCCAATACCTGTTGCACCCACCCCAACTGGAACGAGACGGCGGCCGATTGCGCTGCCAGAAGGTTGAAACAAGAGCTTGGGTTTTCTGTGCCGTTGGCAGAAAAATGCGTCGTGGAGTATTCAGCCGATGTCGGTAGCGGTCTGCACGAGCACGAGCGCGTGACGTTCTTCACCGCCAATGCCGACCGGGCAACGCTGGCAATTCATCCAAACCCGGTCGAGGTGGAAAGCACACGCTGGATTTCGCCTCAACAACTTGCCGTGGAAATTGCCGCCATGCCTGAGCAGTTCACACCATGGCTTCGCATTTATGCGCAGCGCTTCCCGGGTTTCGACATTCCGTCAAACTGATATCCCGCAAGTTCCCAATGTAAAACGCCTGCAAGTGCGGAACATGGCTCGCAGCCTGGCGCGTGAATGCTACTGCGCGTCCGGGCATTGCCGCGAAACCAGCTTGATGCACGAAGACAAAAAGAAGAGGGGGCTTTCGCCCCCTCCGGCCCTGGCCTGGTTCTGCTAGGGATCGGGGAGATCAGGCCGGGCCTTGCGGGAAATGGCGTACGGGCTGCGCCATTTCCCACTGCGGCCTTTGCATCACTTGGCGGCCAGTTTGGTCGCATCTTTTGCAGGGTCCGACGCATCCGAGGTGCGCGCCGGCAGGAGTTTGGTCTCGCCGGGTTTGTAGGTCGAATAATCCGGCGCTCCGTCCGAAGTCTTCTTGGTCAGCGAGTCGACATAGTCTTTCAACATCGAAACTCCAAGGAGCGGCTTTTGAGCACCTTGGTGGCACGTTGCGCAGCTTACCTTGTAGACATCGCCTTCCGGTCCCTTGCGATTGGCGGGGAACACGGGAGTGAGTCCGGTCAGGTACTCGTTGTTGAGTGCCCGTGACATGCGAATGCCATGCCAGGCCGTGACCCGCTGTGGCGGGCTCTGGTCCCAGTCATTGAAGGCACGGGTATTGTGGCAGGTAACGCAGTTTGCCCCCAGTGACTCGGACATGTGCACCATCAGCGACCATGTTGCCTCCGTCTCCTTGGTGCCGACCTTGTTCTCGCCGGTCGGCAGAGCCGTCAGCGAATGAACCCGGATCGGCTGGTCTTCCAGAAGATAACGCTTGAGCGCATCGGCAGGAAGCGAAGTGCTCCCGGCAATCTTGGTCGCGTTGTTCTGTCCGTCACGATATCCGGCCATTCCCGGAACGCCCGGTCCCTTGTCGTTGAACCAGACATTGTTCGGAACCGGATTTCCACGGTGACAGGTGTAACAGGTCACACCAGTCTGAACCACATGCTTTTGCCAGTCGACATTGATCGCCTGGTTCATCTGGATCATTCGCCGCGCAACGACTTTGGTATAGACCTCGTCTGAGGCGAGGTTCTCCGGATTGTGGCAATAATTGCAGCCTTGCTCCGGCGACACCCATTCTGTGATTGATGCCATGAAGTGGTTGAACTGGTCTTCCGAGAGGTCGCCCAGTATTTGGACGTTTTGATAAACGTCCTTGGCCCGTGCACCGGTCGGGTCCGCTTCATACGGGGAAGGGGGAACGACACTGGCGGCAACGAGAGCTGCCGTGTCTTCCTTGTCCTTCGAGATGTACATGCCGGTGCCACGATACCCGATCTGGGCAGTTTCCACCGGGGGCAAGTCCCATCCGGCACCGACGAAGCTGGCGATGGCGAGGAGAGAACCCGCGCCTACCGCAAAGGGAATCCAAAGTTTCATATCACCCTCCCTCACAGCGCCGGATCAATGACGCCTTGGTAAATTTGCGGAAGCGGAGCGACGATGCCGTGCTTCATTCCCCAAAGATACCAATTGTCGACTACGGTTCCGGTGAGCAGGATGCCGATGGCACCAGTCAACGGGGTGAGAACGGCAAACCACCAGGCCCAGCGATGGACGGATTCCATGGTGGCGTTGAAGCCCATGGTCCACCTCCAGAACAAGGCAGCGCGCTCCGATGCGGTGCCACGGTCGGTGATCTGCTCCAGCTCGCGATCGCCGCCATAGCGGGTCACGGCAAGTATGGTTGCACCATGCATGGCGAACAGTAGTACCGAGCCATACAGGAACACGATCGAAAGGCAGTGGAACGGATTGTAGTAGAGATTGCCGTAGCGGATGGAAAACGCTGCCGTCCAGTCAAGGTGCGGGAAGATGCCGAAAGGTACGGCTTCGGAAAAATTCCCCATGAGGAGCGGGCGGATGAAGCCCAGCGACAAGAAGAGGAAAATGGCTGAAGCAAAAGCCCAGGCAACGTGTGTTCCCAGTCCCAGTTGCACCGCCCGGCGGTACATGCGCACCCACCACAACAACACCGATGTTGTCAGGAAGAAGCCGGCAATCAGCCACCATCCGCCTTCATTGAGCGGCGGCAGGATTGTCAGGCCATATTTTGCCGGAGGTGGCTCAAGTGCCAGCCAGAAAAGCTGGCGAACGAACTGGATCGGATCCCAGCCAACCGACGCCCACATGTTGAGGCCGATGATTTCGAATGCGATCAGGCCGCAAGCAAGAGATACCGTCCCCAGGAAGCCAAGATAAATTGGGCCGATCTGGGCGTTGCCAATGCGTCCAATCCAGTGGACGAAGCCCGCTTCGCCCGCCCTTTCGCTGTCGCCGGCGGGCAGGGCAATGCCTGTCTCCGGGTGGCCGCGCAGCTGCACGGCCGTAAAGATGTTTTGATATTCATTCAACATGGACCCCTCCTCAGCTCCAGAATGGCAGGTTCAGCCACCAGTTCCACCATTGCGGCCATCCCTTGTTCCAGAACGGTCCGCTGATGACGATGCAAACGGCGCTCCAGAAACCGGCATTCAATGCCAGGATCAGTCCTACCCGGTGGATGCCGAGCGTGCCCACGGAGTAGCCGATGGCGTCGCGGAAGAAGGTGTCTTCATATTCAGGTTGGCGCACTTCGCCCTGCTGGCCAGCTTTCATCCGGTCTTCACCCGGATTGGCGGCAGAAAGGATCAAGCCGCCATGCATGGCCAGTGCAAGCACGGTCGTGAAAAAGAACGACACGGCCAGCATGTGTGCCGGATTGTAATGGAAGTGCAGGTATTGGTATCCGACGTTCGACACCCAGTCGAGGTGGCTGAAAATCCCGTAGGGAAATCCATGCCCCCAGGCGCCAAGCAGGACAGGCCGGATAACGACCAGCGTAACATAGGCAAAGATGGCAAAACCGAACGCAAACGGCACGTGATACCCGATGCCAAGTTTCCGGCATATTTCAACTTCGCGAAGTGCCCACGAAACGAAGGCGCCAATCGCGCAGATGGTGATTATTTGCCAAAGCCCGCCATCCCTCAACGGGGCCAGGCCCAGACCGTAAGAAAGGTCTGGTGGCGCAATCGATATGCGCCAGATATTCCATGTCGGGCCAATGGCCGCGCCATAAAGGATGAGTGCGGTGCCAAGCGTGGCGAAAAAGATCGTCATTACGCCGAAGAAGCCGACATAGAAGGGACCAACCCAAAAATCGAACAGGTCTCCTCCAATGAGTGTGCCTCCGCGCACCCGGTATTTGCGTTCGAAACTGAGCAGAGCCATCTCGCTTCTCCCCAAGCGCAAGCCGCTCGCAGCGGCTGCGGGTCAATCGGTAAGGTTAGGCGGCGGGCGGTTCCATCACTGGAAACCGTCCGCCACCGTTCTTGTGAGCATCACGCGATGCGGGTCGCTTGATCCCCTGCAGGAACGGATTGTTCGATTGCGCCGGTCTTGACGGCCTTGCCATCAAGCCAGTTGAACCGATCCGTGCTGAGCAGGATGAAATGGATCAGGATTGCGAGGGCAAAGAGAAATACCGAAAGCCCGACAAGCACCCTGCGGGGGTCGAACAACATCCAAAGTTTCCACATTGCTTCGTACTCCTATGCGATCAAAGGCAGAATTGCCGAGAACGTCTGCTGCAATCCCTCGATTGAGGAATAGCCTTCCGGACCCGGTATCCACGGACGCCACATCCAGACCAGGACATGCGCGATGATTGCTATCACCGTGAAAATCATGAAACCCTGGATGAAAGAGCCGTGAAACTCTTGCGCTTCGCTTTGCGTGAGACCCGAAAGGGATCCCTCTCTTGGACTGGCCATAAAGGTCACCTCCTAGTCACTATCACCGCTGCACCCCGCGGCCCGGTTGCCTTGCTGGCGCTATGCGCCCTTTCGGCGTCTTGCCGGTTTTTAAGGCCGGCAATTGGTTTGGGGTCAGCCATGGAAGGCGTACCCGATTGCTGCATGCGCATCGGCCTTGGCCTGCGCAAAAATGGAGCGTCCGCGTTCGCTGCTGTCGCCGCCCGAAAGCCGACCGACAAGCGCGGCGGCGAGACAAAGGAAAAACGACAGCGTGACGAGGAAGCGGTATTCGATCCGGTCGCGCGACCATGCACTCCGCGAAGGCGCCATGCTGTGGTTCACTTGGGTCTGCATCTGTCTTCCTCCGGTTTGGCGACAGCCAAACGCCTTCTGGCGTTCAGGCATCGGCCTTTGTTTTGCCGGTCGCCCGGCGAATATCGTTGATCTCGACCTGTGAGCGGCCATCGCTGCGGGCTGCCCGTTCGGCGGCCTCACGCAATTTTTTGGCAGTTGAAATGCGAACCAGAACAGGCTCGCTGGAAATCTGCGCTTCGAGTTCCGCATTTGCGTCAGCGCTCCATGAAAGCTGCGCAAAGCCACGGGCAGGCGTTGCTTCGACCCGGTCCATTTCGCTCGAAAGCGGAATGATGTTGAACAGAGCGTCGAACAATGAATTGCACACTTCCTGGATCAGCCAGGCAGCGCCCGAATAGCCCATGACAGGCGTGCCGGTATGGCGGCGGATGATCGCGCCGGGAAATGAAACCGGAATGTAAACCGACTTGCCGCCGGTTTCGGCCAGGTAGAGCCGTTCATTGTAGGAGCCGAACAGGATCAGCGGCGCCTTCGTGCGGATCGCTTCGCGGATGGCGTGGTTGTCCGGCTTCACGCCGGCCCGGCGCTGGAAGGAGAAATTGCAGGGGAGGCCCATTTCCTCAGCCAGGAAATTGCGGATGCCGCGCTCGTAGGTTTCTTGCGCCACAATGGCAAAGCTGGCCGTGGCAAAAAAATCCTGGGTGACCGAGCGCCACAAATCCCACATCGGCTTCAAGGTCGTGTGCTTCTCGCGCTCAATGAACGGCTCCGGGTCCAGTCCGAGCATTTCACCCAGCTTGCGCAGGAAGGCTGTCGTCGAATGAATGCCGATCGGAGCCTGCAGGAAAGGCCGGTCGATTGCCTCGCATAGCGCACGACCAAATTCGCGGTACATGCAAACACTGGCTTGCGCCTGCGCCAGTTTCGTTACATCGGCAAGATGGCTGCCGAGCGGGAAAGTCAAATTGACTTCTGCGCCGATGCCCTCGATCAGGCGGCGGATTTCGGCAAGGTCAGACGGCATGTTGAACGTGCCATAGATCGGACCGATAATGTTGACTTTCGGCTTCTGGCCTGGCGCGGGCGCTTTGGCGCCAGGCGCTTTGCCCTTTTTCGGGCCGAATTCCGTCCACAGCCATTTCAGCGCACGATCAGCGCTCTGCCATTGGTCTTCATCAATGGTGCGCGGTAGAAAACGCTGGATGTTGGAGCCTTCAGGCGTCACGCCGCCGCCGATCATTTCGGCGATGGAGCCGGTTACGACGACGGCTGGCAGGGAAGGGTCAAGCGCTTTGCGCGACCGCTTCATCGCCATTTCCGTACCCTTCTTTCCAAGTTCGTCTTCGGAAAGTCCGGTGACGACAATGGGAAGTTCGTGCGGGGGCAGGGCGTCGGTGTAATGCAGCACCGAGGTGACCGGAAGGTTTTCGCAGCCGACCGGACCGTCGATGATTACCTGCAACCCCTTGATAGCCGTAAAGGCGTATACAGAACCCCAATATCCACCGGCGCGGTCGTGATCGATGATCAACATCCAACGGCCTCCCCGGAATCAACCGCGTTCTGGGAAATTTTGGTGCGGGCTTCATATTTCTTGCGAAATGCAGTGTTGGCCACCGGCGTGGTTTCCCAGATGCCGGCACTGTCTCCGGTGCCTACGCCCTCGAAGAAGTCTTTCATCGCATCGAAGCGCGCCTTGTTGGCGATGGCTGCGTTGACGATGCCGCTCAGTGAAGCAGCACCTGCCGGGCCCATCAGCGGACGGGCGGAAATCAGGTTTGTGAAATAGAGGGCAGGGGTTCCCGCCTCTTTTGCCTTTTGCACCACAGGCGTGGTCCCGATGGCAAGGTCGGGTTTGAATTCGCGGAACGCGGCAACATCCTGCTCCAGCGAAGCGCGGTACTGGATGTGGACGCCATGTGCTTCAAGCCAGGCAGCGTCTTCGGCAAGCCATTGGGTTTTCGGGCAGGCCGTGCCGACATAGCGCAGGTCGGCACCACATTCGACCAGCAAGCGGGCAACGATCAGCTCGGAGCCCTCATAGCCCGAAAGCGTGATGCGACCCTTGACCGGATTTGCGGCAACCGCTGCCTTGATAGCCGGAAGGAAGGCATTGCGCGACTTGTCAATTTCAGTTTGCGAGACCCCGGCGGCACTGCCGATGGCGTTGAGCCAGGCGTCGGTGCCTTCCAGGCCGACCGGTGCGGAACCGCGAACCGGTCGCCCTGCTTCCTGGAATTCACGGATGGCCGAGGTGTAAAACGGATGAATGGCTGCAACTGCCACGCAATCAAGCGCTGCATACAATTCACGCCATTCACGCACCGGAACAGTCGGGCCGGCAGCCAGGCCCATCGGGGCCAGCATTCCGCCAATGATTACCGGATCGGCCGGGAAAATCTCGCCAATCAGCGCGATGCTTGGTTTTTCACTGACACCCTGGCGCGGCGCCTGCACCGGCCCATCGCCCGCTTCCTTGCGTGCATAGCGCAGCATGGCGCCGGAAAGCACATCCTTGGCCTCGGCATGCGTCGGTACGCCAAAGCCCGGCACGTCAATGCCGATGATGCGAACGCCGTCGATTTCCTTCGGCAGCCCCTGCAGCGGCACCCCGGAAGCCGTTGGCACACACAAATTGGTGACGATCACGGCATCGTATTTTTCCGGATCCGCCATCAGCTTTACCGCATCGCGAATGTCTTCGTACAGTTTGCCGGTGACCAGTGTTTCCGAGCTGAACGGCACATAGCCGACAGAGCGGCGTGCGCCGTAAAAATGCGAAGTGAAGGTCAGGCCGTAAACGCAGCAGGCTGAGCCTGAGAGAATCGTCGCCACGCGGCGCATGCGCAAACCAACACGCAGCGAACCGAATGCAGGGCACATGGATTGCGGCTGGTCGTGTGGTCCTTTGGGGTAATCCTTTTCCAGCCGCTCCATCAATTCGGCTTTGCCACTCGCTACTGCCGAGGCACGCATTTTCTCTGCTCCCGAATGGCAACTGCCATCCAGTTCCGCGCGCGCAGCCACAGCTTCTTCGCTGATTGGCAGGGCGTCTTCGGAATGTGGTTCGGGTGCGCGATCCATGTCCGTCACACCGCGTCGTATATGACTTCGAGGGATGGCTTGGTGATCTTGACCGGGCCGCACATGTCGGCTTCCGTGGCGCTGACCAGTTCAATGCCGCCGCCTGTCTTGGCTGCATCAAACAGCTCGATCAACTGATCCTGCGTTAGCGGCTTTGGCAGGGTCGGCGGCGCGCCAGCCAGATTGTCGGCAAGCGTCATGAACAGCTCACCCCACTCACCACCGGGGTAGCCGATGATCTGGTAGTTCGCGCTCTTGCGGCGGATGTCGTCGTCCTGCGGGATCGAGGCGAGGATCGGAATGCCGACCGCTTCGGCAAAAGCCTTGGCTTCGCCGGTGCCGTCATCCTTGTTGACCAGCATGCCTGCAACACCGACATTGCCGCCAAGCTTGCGGAAATACTGCACCGCCGAACACACATTGTTGGCAACGTAGAGTGATTGCAGGTCGTTCGACCCGACCACAACAACCTTCTGGCACATGTCGCGGGCAATCGGCAGGCCGAAGCCGCCGCACACCACGTCGCCCAGGAAGTCGAGAAGGACAAAGTCGAAATCCCACTCATGAAACCCGAGCTTTTCCAGCAGTTCAAAGCCGTGAATGATCCCGCGTCCGCCACAGCCGCGTCCGACTTCCGGGCCGCCCAGCTCCATTGCAAACACGCCGTCACGCTTGAAGCAGACATCGCCGATCTTCACTTCCTCGCCGGCTTCCTTTTTGCGGGAAGAAGTCTCGATGATGGTCGGGCAGGCCTTGCCGCCAAACAGCAGGGAAGTGGTATCGCTCTTCGGATCGCAGCCGATCAGCAAAACTTTGCGTCCGGTCTGAGCCAGCATGTATGAGAGGTTGGCGAGCGTGAAGCTCTTGCCAATTCCACCCTTGCCATAGATGGCAATGATCTGGGTGTCTTTCTTGACTTTCGAAACCGGCAGCGAATCAGGCTCGTGCGAAGCCTCTTCCCGCAACGCTGCCATGTACATCTCGTGCGTTTGGTGGGCACCTTCACTCATGCCTGTTTCCTCCAGTCCAGAACCATTTTCAGGCACGCGGCGTCTTCGAATGCTTGTTGATAAGCCGCACCGGCGTGGGCCGCCGGTTCGCAATGGGTAACAAGGCCCGCAAGTGAAAGCGCGCCGCTTTCAACCAGAGCCAAAACTCCTGTGACGTCTTCCGGCTTGAACTCGGAAGATATCCGGATGGCTGCCTCGCGCATGAAAGCAGGCGCAAAAGCAAACGACAGTCGTTCCTTGTAAAAACCTGCCAGGATCACTTCGCCACGTGGCGACAGGCGGGCAATGGCCTTGTCGAGGATTTCATGGTCGCCACTGGCGTCAACGATTGCGCAGAAAGCAGTCGATCCTGATGCTTCGGGGGCTGTGACCAGGTAGCCGGTTGCACCGCCCCGGCGGGCGACGTTGGTCTCCCAGACCAGTGGCGCCCTGCTGCCGGTGGCAATCGTGATGCGGGCAATCAACCGTCCAAGCACGCCATGACCGACAATCAGGTCAGGTGCGCGGGAGGAATTGCACATGACAGCACGGTAGGCTGTCGCTGCCAGCGCCAGCAGGGTTGCGTCCATGCCAAGCGCCTCGGGAATTCTCGAGACCCTTGCCTGGTCGGTCACTAAATGCGATCCCGCTCCGCCAAACAGCGCGCGCACGCCTTCATAGCAACGGGCACCTGGAACAAATACCGTTTCACCGATGCGCAATTTGGCATTGTCGCCCGCTGCGATAACAAGGCCGACACTTTCATATCCGGGGACCAGCGGATAACCCATGCCGGGAAACTGCGGCATGGTTCCTTCCCAGAGCAATCGCTCGGTGCCGGCACTGATGGCGGTAAATTGTGTCTCGACCAGCACATCGTCAGCGCCCGCTGCAACAAGCCCCACCCCTTGCAGGGAGAGCATTCGCGGATTTTCAAGAACGATGGCGTCGGTATGCATCTTCATGTTTCCGGGCAGAGCAGCCATTTCCGCTTCAGCCTTAAATGTAACCGTAAATTTACACTGGAGATTGTCAACTAGAATTTACAGATACGCTCATTTTCGTGCGACGACCAATCCGGCCGAAAGCGGCGCGCGCGTGGTATTGACCGAGAACTGGTGGAAGCCGGCTTGCCTGAGCAGCGAAATTATGTGGTCTGCCGTCCTGCATCTCCCCGAACGCATGGCGAGGAAGTAAAAGCCGAAATAAGCCGCAGCCAGTGCCTGCTCAGGCTTTGGGCCAGCCATGGGTTCGCCAACCAGCAACGTGCCGCCATCGGGCAGGGCAGCATGCGCATTTTTCAAAAGGACTATGATCCTTTCATCTTCATGGTCGCAGACCACCCGAAGCAGGCTGATGCAGTCTGCTCCCCTGGGAAGAGGGTCGTTGAAGAAATCGCCACCAAAGCGTTCAACATTGAGCGGTACATCGCCATTGCTGGAAATTTCCGCCACCGCTGGCAAATCAAACAGGCGCAATTTCAAATCCGGGAATTTGTGCCCAGCTGCTCTGAGAAACGCGCCTTCGCCGCCGCCAACATCCAGAAGCGTGTGGTGCCTTGAAAAATCATGGGCATCGAGGATCTCGGCAATCAGCATGTCCTGGCTTGCTGTCATCAGTGCGGAATATTGCCGCGCGTCCCGCTCGCTGACCTGCGGGCCGCGAACATAACTCCAAAAGGCTTGTGTCCGTGTTGGAGCCTGTGGATTTTTCAGCAGCGCCAAGGGGTCGGCGAGGTCCTGATACAGCATCGCATGATGCCGGATCATGGATTCAATACCGGCATTGCCGTTGACCACTGCACCGGCATCGTCGAGCCACCAGCGCTTTTGCCGGTCCTGACTGATAAGTTTCAGTGCAAGTGCTGCTTCGAGCAGCCTTGTTGCCTGTGCTTCGTCCACACCCATATGGTTGGCAATTTCGAGCGTGCTGCGCGGTGATTCTGCCAGCAGCGCAAACAGGCCGGTTTCCACGCACGCAAAAAGTATCTGCGAATGAATGAAGCCCGACACGATGGCGAAAAGATCGCGTGCGCGCTTGCGTGCAATGATTCGCAACGGCCAATTGCGGTTTGCCATTGCCTGAAATTTTTCGCTGCCAACCATCGCGTTGCGCCAATTGCGAAGGCGTTCATCCAGCGTTTGCCGGACTGGACGTGCGGGCGGGTTGCGCTCGGGCACAGCGATGTCCCGGTCCATTCCTCAGGCAGCGGAGCGCGAAAGCTTCTTCGGCATCAGGCGCTTCATTTCGCCGCCAATCAGCTCGCGCAAACTGCCGGCGCCGGGGCAATCGGGTACGGCATCCATGGCAGCGCCAACAAGGTTTTGCAGCAGTTCAATGGCACCGGAAACGCCAAGGCGTGCGACGGCGTTTGGACGCATGTTGGCGATATCCTGCCCCGCTGGTTTGCCGATTTCTTCGCGCGCTGAAAGCACATCGCGCAAATCATCTGCGACCTGGTAAGCGGCTCCGAGTTTTTCACCAACCATCAGCCAGGGCTGTGGATCGCTGCCAGCTGCAATGGCACCGGCACAAGCCGCTCCCGTAAACAACGATGCTGTCTTGGCGCGGTGATATTCCTCAAGCGGGATCTCGCTTTCGCTCTCCCATGCCTGCCCGGCAACAATCCCGTGCGGCATGCCAACTGCCCGGCCAATGATGGCCATCAATGGCGCAATCCGGTCTGGGGTAAGGGCGCATTCGCGGGCAATGGTTTCAAACGCCATGACGATCAGCACATCGCCGGTGAGCAAGGCAATCGGCTCGCTGAATGCTGCATGTACGGAAAGTTTGCCTCGGCGAAGCCCGGAATCATCAAAGCATGGCAGGTCGTCGTGAACGAGAGATGCATTGTGCAAAAGTTCGATGGCAGTTGCCGCTGCATCGGCCGCAGCCGGATTGGCGTCGCCGCAAGCCGCTGCAACCGAAAGGCAAAGCCTGGGTCGAACGCGCGCGCCACCGGGGAACAACGTATATTTCACTGCCTCGCACAATTGTGGTGGGCGACCGGTTGCGGTGGCGTAAGAAACTGCGCGCTCAAGGCCACGATCAATCCTTTTTGAGATGTCCATCGCAATTCCTCCCTTTGTAAATATCAGGTGACAATTTACTTTGTCAAAAGAGATTGACACAATGGTTGGCAATGTCAACAAACCCGGATCGCCATGAACTCCGCAATTCGACACCGCAATAGGGTAATTGTCGTCGGGGCGGGTATTTCCGGCCTTTGCTGCGCAATTTCGTTGGCTGCAAAAGGCGTGGAAGTTGAAGTGCTCGAAAAGGAAGCGGTCTCCGGTGGCAAGATGCGACTGGTTGGTGGAGGTGACGCACGGATGGATGGCGGCCCGACCGTCTTTACCATGCGCTGGGTATTTGATGAACTGCTGGCGGAGGCAGGCTGTGGATTGGAAGACATCATCGGTCTTTCAAAATGCGACGTGTTGGCCCGCCATGCCTGGTCGCACGGACCGCAATTCGATCTTTTTGCCAATCGCGCGGAAAGTGCTGACGCCATCGGTCAATTTGCTGGCAAAGCCGATGCAACGGGTTACCTGCGCTTTTGTCGCGATTCAGGCAAAGTGCATGATGCCCTGAAAATCAGTTTCATGGCAGCGCCGCGTCCCAATCCGGTCGAACTTGTGGCGCGCATTGCAAGGCAAAACCCGCTGGGCCTGACGCGGTTGCGTTCATTTTCGACCCTCTGGTCGGCACTGGGAGGTTATTTTTCAGATCAAAGACTGAGGCAGTTGTTCGCTCGCTATTCGACCTATGTCGGCTCTTCGCCGTTTTCTGCACCCGCTACATTGATGCTGATTGCCCATGTCGAGCAGGAAGGGGTCTGGCTGGTTGAAGGCGGCATGCATGCCCTTTCACAGGCGCTGGAGAAAACCGCAAAGCGGCTCGGCGTGGTGTTTCGCCATGATTTTCCGGTAACCCGCATTGTCCAGCAATCCACCGGCTTCTCGGTTGTTGGCAAAGATGGCGAGACATCCAATGGCGCGAAACTGATATTCTGCGGTGATGCCTCTGCACTGCAGGGTTTGCTTCAAGCCAATCGCCCAGGGCCAAAGCCGGTGCCGCAAAAACACCGCTCGCTTTCCGCCGTGGTGTTTGCCATGCAGGCCAAGCCGTCCGGTATGACGCCTGCACGCCACACCGTTTTGTTTTCAGACAACTACAAGGCCGAGTTCGACGCGATCTTCAAGCACAGCCAATTGCCGGAAAAACCAACGGTCTATGTTTGTGCCCATGACCGCGATGATCGGGGAGCGATTGCCAATGGTGATTCGCCTGAGCGGCTTTATTTGTTGATCAATGCACCGGCAAACGGCGACACAAAGACTTTCAGCCACAGCGAGACAGACGAATGCCTCAAACGAACAATGCGTCAGGTGGAAGCCTGTGGTCTCAAACTGCAACCGGAGGGGACGGTGAGCGCCACCGGCCCGGCGGATTGGAACACGATGTTTCCAGGATCGGGCGGGGCAATTTACGGGAGGGCCTCGCACGGGTGGATGGCTTCGTTCTCGCGACCGGGGTCGAAAACAACAATCCCGGGCCTTTATCTGGCAGGGGGAAGCGTGCATCCGGGGGCGGGAGTGCCAATGGCGGCGCTTTCGGGCCAGCTGGCAGCGAAATCGCTGCTTTTGGACCACGCTTTGATGCACCGGTAGCGCCACGCGGATACCACTGGTGGTATGTCGACGGAATGAGTGATTGTGGACGCTTTGGTGCAAGCGTCATCGGATTTGTCGGGTCGGTGTTTTCGCCCTGGTATCACTGGTCTGGTCGCAACGATCCGGAAAACCACGTTGCAATCAATGTGGCCCTGTACTCCATGGCCGGGAACCGCTGGGCGATGACAGAACGGGGCAAGGGCGAACTAAAGCGCAATGCCAGTCAATTCATGGTGGGGCCAAGTTCGCTATCGTATGAAGGCGGTTCGCTGTTGATCCGCTTTGCTGAGGTTTCGCTGCCGCGCCCGCCTGGACAATTTCTGCCAAAGAAAATATCGGGCACGATCAGGCTGACCCCGTCGATATTGAACGATGCGCCATTTGCTCTCGACAGTGCCCAAAAGCACCATTGGTGGCCGGTTGCACCGCGGGCCCGGATCGAAACCCGGATTGATGGCCAAGATGGCCCCGGATGGGAAGGTGAAGGCTACTTTGATTGCAATTGGGGGAGCGAGCCCTTGGAAAACGCCTTTGCCCGCTGGGACTGGTCTCGTGGCGTCTCGTCGGAAGGCGCAAAAATTCTTTACGATGCCGAAGGCCGGGATGGCTCGCGCAAATTGCTGGGTCTGGAATTTTCGCAGAACGGGCAACGAACAGCGTTTGAGCCACCGCAGCGTCAAAATCTTGGCAAGGGATTTTGGGGTATGCAACGATTTCTCAGATGTGATCCTGACAGAAAGCCCCTGCTTGTCAGGACCCTGGAAGATGGACCGTTTTACATGCGTTCGATCGCCAAAACCGTGCTGAACGGCGAGGAAATCACCATGATGCATGAAAGCTACAATGGTGACCGGTTCGCGTCGACGTTGGTGAAATTGATGTTGCCGTTCCGCATGCCAAGGCGACCCTGAAACTGCTACTTCTCGCCGGCTGCTTTTTCGCGCGCTTCCGCTTCAATGCGTTTGGCGATGTCACGCTTCAAAGACCGCGACTGCCAAAAGTAAAATGCGATTGCCAAACCGAAAACAAAGATTGCCTCGATGATACCGAAATATTGCTGGATCATGGCAGCAACCTTGAACGTGCAGCCAGCGTGGATTGTCGTTCGCGCGCTTCGAGCGAGGCAAGCACATCAACCAGCCGGCCAATCGCACCATCAAATCCTGCGGCCGGGCGCGTTGGCTCTGCTGCACAATCAACCAGCCCAAAAACACTTCCATGTGCGGCATGTGAGGGAACCGAAGCCGGGATCAAGGCACACACGCTGCCCCATCCAGCAAGCGCCAGTTTGTGGGCGGCGCTTGTATGGGCACGATGATTGACACTGTCATGTCCGTTTGCCCGGATGGCAGTTCCAATGCCCCTGTATATAAGCCCTGCCGAGCGTATTGCCGGGCGACATGAATACGGCAGTCCTGCAATTCCACGGAAGGATTGCTGGTAAAATTTCTCGGCTACCCCCAGCAGCCTCTCAACAACCCGACCAATCTGCGGCGACATGCGCGGGTTTGCCAGGAACTCATCCGGGTCAATGGCAGCCTCACGCAGCCAATCCAGCGGCAGGTATATCCGTCCCCGTGCGGCGTCTTCACCCACATCGCGGGCAATATTGGTCAACTGCATCGCCAGCCCAAGTTCGGCCGCCCGCGAAAGCACCGCACTGTCACGGCGGCCCATGATCAGGCACATCATGATGCCGACGGTTGCAGCCACCCGCGCTGCATAGTCCAGCAAACTGTCGATGGTATCGTAGCGCCGACCCTGCTCATCCCATTCAAAGCCTTCGATCAACGACAGGGGAATTTCCTTGGGGATGGCAAACTGTCCGGCGACCAAGGCAAAAGCGCGGTCTTCGAGCAACGGTCCGGGGTTCCCGGCATAAATTCGCGAAAGCCGCAGGCGAAGCAACGAGATGGTGTTGTCTCCCGCCAGCCCTTCATCAACCGCGTCATCTGACGAGCGACAAAATGCATACAGTGCGCGGGCTGCAAGCCGGTATCGAAACGGCAGAAGCAGGCAGGCGGTGTCAAATGATTTGGAGCCGGCGCGGATGGTGCTCACCAGCAGCGCATTGTCACTTTTGTCGAACGCCAAAGCGTTGGGCATGGTCGCTTGCATGAACGCTTGCTTTCGATCCAGGGCCGTTTTGACCCGGTGTTCCCGAAATCATAGTTTGTCCAAGAATTCAGACAAACACAACGTCAAATTACATTGACGGCGTGCGAGCTGCAGAATTGCTTATCAACAAGATCATCCGCAAGTTCATCGCAGAAAAATCAGATACCGGTTTTGACAGCCACCGCCGCAGGCCCGATCAGGTCTGCAACCAATTTGGCTGAAGTCAACACTCCCGGCATGCCGGCACCGGGATGCGTGCCGGCACCAACCAGATAAAGATTGTCAAGTTCTTCGCTGCGGTTGTGCGGTCGAAACCAGGCGCTTTGCAAAAGCTTCGGTTCCATCGCAAAAGCCGCACCACGATAGGAAAGCAGCCTGTCCTGAAAATCCTGCGGCGTGATCAGGCGCGAGGTGACTATTTCCCCGCCAAGGCCCGGCATCAATGTTTCTTCCAGCCGTTTCTGGATGGCAGCCCGGTATTTCTCGCCTTCGGTTTCCCAATTGGTGCCGCTTTCAAGATGGGGAACGGGGCTGAGGACATAAAACGCATCACATCCTTCCGGCGCCAGTGATGGATCGCTGGCAGTCGGGCGATGCAGGTAAAGACTGAAATCTTTCGACAATTCATGGCGGCGAAAGATATCGTCCAAAAGACCCTTGTAGCGCGGACCCAGCACCATGGTGTGGTGATAGACATCGTCGTATTTGCGTTTGGTCCCGAAGTACCAGACAAACAGGCTCATCGAATGTTTGCTGCGGGCAATCTTCGCGTCGGTCCAGCGTCGCCGTTTGTGCCCGGAAAGCAGGCTTCCATAGGTCGTTGACGGATCGCCATTGGAAATGATCAGATCGGCCGGAATGAATTCCCCGGTCGTCAGGCTGACCCCGACCGCCTGCCTGCCACGCGTCTCTATGCGATTGATCTGGCAATTGTAGCGGATGGTGCCGCCCTGCTTTTCGATTAGTCCGACAATTCCAGTGACCAGTGCGCCGGTTCCGCCGACTGCGTAGTGAACGCCGAACCTGCTTTCCAGATGGGCAATGAGGCAGTAGTAGGAAGTGGTTGTGAACGGATTGCCACCTATCAGCAGCGGATGGAAGCTGAAAACAATGCGCAAGCGCGGGTCTGAAAAGAAACGGCTGACTGTTGTGTAAACGGGCCAATAGCCCCCCAGACGAACGAGTTCAATCAATGTTCGTGCGGTAAACAAAAGCGAATGGAATGGTTTGTCCGCAAGTTCTTCAAATGCGACTTTGTATATTTGTGCGCTTTTCTCCATGAAACGTTCAAATCCGGCCACATCTTCGCTGTTGAAGCGGGCCACTTCCTGGCGCATTTTTTCCCGGTCGCCGCTGTAGTTGAAAACCGAGCCATCGTCGAACCGGATTTTGTAAAACGGGTCACAGGGACGAATGTCCACATCATCTGAAAGCCTGGCTCCGCACGCTTCCCACAATTCCTCGAAAATGTATGGAGCGGTCACGATGGTTGGGCCGGCATCAAAGGTAAAACCATCTTGCTTGAAGACATAGGCACGGCCGCCGGGGCCATCGAGTTTCTCGACCACGGTGACTTTGTAGCCATGTGCTGCAAGTCGGGCACCTGCTGCCAAGCCGCCCAGTCCGGCACCGATCACAATGGCATGCGGTGCTGCACCTTCGGCTGATACCGGCATCGGAAACGGGGCTGTCATGACCTTCGCATCCTCATCTTTGACCATCACTCAGTGCGCCCGCTTCAACGGAACAACGTTGTTCAATGATCTGTGCGGCAAATTCCGGTTTAGCTTCGTGCAGCAAATGGCCACCCTTCGCCACAATGATCAACTCGCAATCAACGATCCGTTGTGCTGCCTCGCGCGAAACCGAAGCAGGTACCATTCGATCATCTTCTGCGGCAACCAATGTAACGGGGCAGGGCAGGCTATTCATCCTCGCCCTCAGCGGGCCAAGATTCCAGTTGGCCATCATGCCAAGCGCACCTGCAACATGCGCCGGGCTTGTCAGCAGCTTGCCATAAAATTCACGCCCGGCGGCATCGATCACGCTGCCGGTTTTTTCAAGCAGTCTTCCCGTGGCATCGCTGTATCTGGCAAATGAGGAAAAGGCTCTTGGCACGAACGGGTTGAGAAAAAGTGCCTTGGCAAGCGGCGAAAAGAAATGGTCGCCCTCTATCGGCTTGAGCGCACTGTTGAATCCGATGATCCGGTTGGGAAGTACACTTCCCTCCAGCGCCATCTGCATGGCAATTGCCACACCGGCAGAATGGCCTACCACGGTTTGCGGCGTTACCTTCAAAACTTTTGTCAAGGCACCGAGCGCCCTTGCCATGCCCGGCAACGACAGGTCGGAACCTTCATTCTGGGTAAAGCCGTGACCGGGCAAATCGGGCACAATCACGTGATGACGTTTGGCCAGCAGAGGCAAAACATCCCGAAATGAATGGGCTGATGCGCCAGTACCGTGGACCAGCAATATTGCCGGATTTTCAGCGGCACCCATGATTTGGACATGAAATCTCTGGTTCCCGGCTGAAACGAAACGGCTGGCCTGTCGGTTTGGCCATAGTGCGCCATCGCTGTTCCAATCCAGATGGGCCGGGTTTGAAAACACCGTTCAGACCGCCCGTGTGTAGCTGGAGACGATTTCGCTCATGGCGGCAGCATTGGCACGCGGCAGGCGGCAATAATCGGCCTGCATCATGGATGCCAGTTGCCGTGACGTCTCACGCTCACGCCGCGAAATGTCAATCACCAGTGCCTGAATGCCGAGCAAGGCAAATTGCCTTGCCACTGCTTGGGTGTCGCGCGCAGCAGCGTCGCGGTTCATCTGTCCGTCCAGTGCGACGTTGCCGCTGCCATCTGTCAAGACAACAACCATTGCCGACATGCCCCGGCGCCGTAGGGCAAGCGCCATCTCCAGCGTTTTTGCAAGCCCGCTGGCCAGCGGGGTTGGTCCGCCACCGGGCAGCACTCCCAATGAGCGCTTGGCCCGAACCAATGACCGGGTCGGCTCCAGCAACACTTCTGCCCGCTCGCCGCGAAAGGCAATCAATGCAACCTCGTCGCGCCGGACATAGCAATCGGCAAGCAGCAATTCGACAGCGCCTTTTGCCTCGCCCAGCCGGTCGAGAGCGGTTGAACCGGAGGCGTCAACTGCAAATATTGACACTGACTGGGTCGGTTGCCGCCGCCTTTTGTAGCGGAAATCAGATTTGCGGATTCTCAGGTCACCGCTGCTTGCGGCGTCACGACCGCGCAGCCTTTGCCAGGGCGCTGCGGTGCGCAATGTTGCAATCACATCCGGGCGCGCACCTGAGCAGGGTGGTCGCTGTCGATGGCCGATCACCCGCCCGCGCAAGCCTTCGTCGGCTTTTTTTCCAGCCTTGCCGGCGCGCCCGCCGCGCAAGCGATTTTTGTCAACCCTGAAAAACTCTGCAATGTCCGGCAACATCGCCTTTGCGGCTTCCACCAACATGTCCTGCAATGCCTGCGGGTCGGGCATGGTCTCGCCATTTTCATTTTCGGCAGCTGGCGGTTCGGACAAGGCGTCCGGTTGCATTTCATCCTTCGCCGCTTCGTCGGCATCGCCTTCGGGCGGTTGCGCAGAAATCTGAACGCCCAATACCAGGCGCATGGCCGTTACTGCATGCGCGCCCGAGACTTCAATCGCGCCGTCCAGCGCGGCAAGTGCTTTGGAAACCGACGCAAGATGGAGCGCCAACCGCATGGAGCCGGCATTTGCTGCAAGCGATATTTCGGCAAATGCGTCAAGAATTGCATCCGGCAATGAGGGACGCGACAACTTAAGGGCGTCTTTGGGCTCCACCACCGCCAGAGTGGTTTCGCACTCGCGAATGGATATGCCTGAGAGGTCAAGTCGAAGGGAAAGTCTGTCCGCCAGAGACGTGCACAACCTCTCGTCGTCTTCCGCGCCTTCATCAATTGCCACAAGCGCAATTCGGGTTGGCGTGTTTGCAGTTGTTCCATGGTCAAGGGCTTCGCCGATCAATGCAGCGGCTATCGGCTCTGCACGTTCCGACATGGCGAAAATGCCGATCCCTCCGTCAATCGATGCCAACAAGCCGCGTTCAAACACGGGTCGCCCGGCATCCAGTGTCGCCGCAAGGTCAAGGCCGCCAACCAGACGCTCGGCATCCATGGTTGCGGAAAAACGCGACTTGGGAATTTCAGGGCAAAGCCGCGAAAATTCGCCCAGCCAAATGTCCAGTACCGGACCGCAGCGCGCGCGTACATGGATGCCCTTCAGCTGAATGCCCCGGCATGCATCCGGGTTCCATGGGCCGAACACGGACAGGAGCCGTGCGGCCAGCAACGCATCAGCCCAGCGATCCGAAACTTCAGGAATTGAGTGTTGCATCGCTTCCAACATCCATCAGGACGCGCTCCACGCGTGCGGCCGATCCTGCCTCGTCCAGTGGGTCCCTGCGCAACCGGTGACGCAAGGCCATCGGAGCGACGGCGACAATATCCTTGCGGGTAGCCTCAAGGCGTCCGGCCAGCGCGCAATGTGCCTTTGCAGCACGGATCAATGTCAATTCTCCACGAAGACCATCAACGCCAAGCCGCATGCACAAAAGCGCGGCAAACTCGAGCGCGCTGTCCGGCGCCGTTACAGCAGAAACCGCCGCCTGTGCCTTGATGATCTGGTTTCGCAATTTGCGCTCGGCCTTGTCGAACCTGGCAAGAAATGCTTCCGGATCAAGTTCATATGCCTCGCGCCGACGCACAACCTCGACCCTCTCCTTTATCTGGTTGGGCGACGACACTTCCACCATCAGACCGAAACGGTCGAGCAATTGCGGACGCAATTCGCCTTCTTCCGGATTGCCGCTGCCAATCAGGACGAACCGCGCCGGGTGGCGTATGCTCAGCCCTTCACGCTCCACCACATTGACGCCGGATGCAGCAACATCAAGCAGAAGATCGACGAGGTGATCTTCCAGCAAATTGACTTCATCAATGTACAAAAATCCGCGGTTTGCCCTTGCCAGCAATCCAGGTTCGAACCTTTTTTCCCCGGCTACCAACGCGCGCTCGAGATCAAGCGCGCCAACAACGCGGTCTTCTGATGCACCAAGCGGCAGATCAACCACAGGCGAGGCAACCTTGGTGGCGCTGCCATGCTTTGCTTCGCAATCGGGGCAATGATGTTTGTCAGCCGGGGAGCAGTTGAAGCGACAACCTTTGCGAACCGCGATCTTCGGCAGCAGCGCCGCCAATGCCCGCACCGCCGTTGACTTGCCCGTTCCCCTGTCACCAAAAACCAGCACGCCGCCAAGCCTGGGGTCCACCGCAGCCAGCAAAAGGGCCGATTTCATTTCATCCTGACCAACAATCGCCGAGAATGGGAAGGGTTGCGACATTGAACAGACTCCAGGATTGCGGCGAAGCCAAGTGTAAAATCGATTTGACAAATGGGTGTCAACACCATGATACGGATGGCGCCGGATTGCAACAATTAGCCAATCCATCAAATGCAATTTCACATTCCATTGACTCGCCACAAACCCGAACTATTTTGCGTTCGTCCGGCGCACAGGGCCGCTTGGGCGTGGAGGAATGATCAATGAACATGCATGCCAAATCAATATTTCTTGCGATTGCGGCCATTGCGGTCTCAGGGCCGTCATTTGCGCTTGAGGGCGTTGCCGCAAACGGCGAAGCTGTATTCAAGAAATGTGCTGCCTGCCATGTGACTGAAGCAGGAAAAAACAAGGTCGGTCCCTCATTGGCGGGATTGATTGGCCGGGTTCCCGGAACTGTTGCTGACTTCAAATATTCCAAGGCAATGGTGGAATTTGGTACTGGCAAAGTGTGGGATGAGGCTGCTCTTACCAATTATCTGGCCGACCCCAAAGGGGTTGTAAAAGGCACCAAAATGACATTCGTCGGCCTCAAGCAGCAACAGGACATCGCCGACGTCATTGCTTACCTCAAGCAGTTTTCGCAATAATTCATGATTGATTGTGGCCCCCGGTCGCGAGCGTAAAAAGAATTTTACACAAGCGTAAAAAACTATTTACAAATGCGAAATACGCGGGGAATATTCCCGGTCAGGAGAATGAAGCACTGCCCGCTTCGAAAAAGGCGGGCTGATGCTTTCCCACCGGGAGGATAAAGTGGAGCCATTCATCTCCATTGACGCGCAAACGCTGCACCTGGACAGGGTAGGCAGCCCGTCGGATCTCAAGGCAATGAGCGATGTGGAGTTGGCAAATGTCGCCAGCGAGCTTCGTCTCGACACAATTTTGTCTGTCGCCAAAACCGGCGGACATCTCGGCGCAAGCCTCGGCGTCATCGAATTGACCGTCGCCATTCATGCAGTGTTCGACACGCCGCGCGACAAACTGATATGGGATGTCGGACACCAGTGCTACCCGCACAAAATTCTGACCGGGCGGCGTGACCGCATGCATACAATCCGTCAGGAAGGTGGAATTTCCGGCTTTACACGCCGCGCTGAAAGCGAATTTGACCCCTTTGGCGCGGCCCATTCTTCCACAGCGATGTCTGCCGGCCTCGGATTTGCAGTTGCGCGTGAACTGGGTGCAGACATCGGCGATGTTGTCTGCGTGGTGGGTGACGGCGCCATGACAGCTGGCATGGCTTTCGAAGCCATGAACAATGCCGGGGCTTTGGGCCACAGGCTATTTGTCATACTCAATGACAATGACATGTCGATTGCTCCCCCTGCCGGAGCCTTGGCCGGGTACTTGCGCAAACTCTGCGGCGAGGATCGTTCGGGCATCGAACCCGGCGAACGCACGCAAGGTGCTGGAAACGGCACCACGCTGTTCGAAGACTTGGGCTTTGAGTATGTGGGTCCAGTCGACGGACACGATCTGCCGACTTTGTTGCAAGTGCTTCGAAATGCCCGCCAAACGGCAACCGGTCCTGTGCTCATTCATGCCATCACCCGCAAGGGAAAGGGGTACAGCCCCGCAGAAAAGGCCGCAGACAAATACCACGGTGTCTCGCGCTTTGACGCCCTCACCGGAAAGCAATCTGTTCCGGAAACTTTTGCGCCAAGTTACACCAAGGTTTTCGGAACCGCCTTGGCAGACCAGGCTGAACGCGACGCCCGAATCATTGCAATTACCGCCGCGATGCCATCGGGGACCGGCGTCGACATCTTTGCAAAACGGTTCCCGGAAAGGGCGTTTGATGTTGGCATAGCCGAACAACATGCGGTGACATTTGCAGCCGGACTTGCCGCAGGCGGCATGAAACCGTTTTGCGCAATATATTCATCGTTTCTGCAACGCGCCTACGATCAGATCGTTCATGATGTGGCATTGCAGGGGCTGCCCGTTCGCTTTGCCATCGACCGGGCCGGACTGGTCGGCGCCGATGGCCCAACCCATGCCGGATCCTTCGACATAGGGTATCTGGCCAATCTACCCAATTTTGTGGTCATGGCGCCTTCCGATGAGGCGGAGCTTGTTCACATGGTGGCGACTGCGGCAGATTATGACGATGGCCCGATTGCGCTGCGCTATCCGCGCGGCGATGGCACAGGGGCGCAACTGCCGGAACACGGAAGTGTTCTTCCAATTGGAAAAGGGCGGCTTGTTCGCCAAGGCGAGCGCATCGCCATTCTAAGTTTTGGCACGAGATTGTCGGAGTGCCTGTTGGCAGCCGATCAATTGGCCAAAACAGGGTTGTTCATCACAGTGGCTGACGCAAGGTTTGCCAAGCCACTGGACGGGGAGTTGCTTGAAGATTTGGTTGCAAGACACGAAGCGCTGATTACGGTCGAGGAAGGGGCAACCGGCGGTTTCGGCGCGTTGGTCCTCCATCATCTTGCGGCCAAAGATCTTTTGCATTGCGGCGCAAAAATCAGAACCATGACCTTGCCTGATAGCTTCATTCAGCACGCAAGTCCGAGCGCCATGTATGACGAGGCAAAACTGAGTGCAGCTCACATCATTGAAGCTCTATCTTCGCTGCTCAGGCCAGGCAAGAAGACCAATTGAAACGTGAAAAGCCAATTATATCAAAAGGTTGTATTGTCAAAAAGAATTTACGTAACGGAATAAAAACACTGTCGGAATCATCATTTTTCCGCTCGCAAGATCGAAAAATATCGGTTATCTTTTTTGCAGATTTCACAAAAGCCCATCACGGCTGGTGAAGTTCGGGGAGGCTATGAAACACGGTCGAGGGAAGGTGGACTCCAGCCATGGCTCGGGGTTGGCCGGAGGACTAAACGTTTCTGGACTTGGCGCGCCAACGAGCGCTGCTTTATTTGGCAGCAGGAAAATTCGTGCCGGAAAGTTCATCCGTTTTTCGAGAGTGGAGCTGCCAAGTCAGTTGACAGCTTCAGACCGTACAATTTTACGCGATACAATCCGCATGGCTGTCGTGCCTCAACTTGTCTCGCGAATGATGCCCGAGCAACAAGTTGAAGATCTTTCCCATGAAGGAATTGTCGAAATCGATCTCGATGGGCTGGCGAGATTGCTGCTCGACAGAAGTCAGGAGTCTTTTGAACTCTTCCGCCAGGAAATGGATGTTCTGCGCGATGCCCCTGCGGTCGTTTTCGACAAGTTTGTTCGCACGGTCCTTGGTCGCGTCGGCGAAATGTGGACGCAGGACAATGCAGGTTTTTACGAGGTCACGCTCGCGTCAGCCCGCCTTCAGGCGGTAATCCGTGAAAAAATCATGCAAGCCCGGTCTGCTCCGAAAACAGCGCCCGCATCGCGCCGCATCCTGCTGGCCAAAGTCAGTGGTGAAGAACACACTTTGGGTTTGATGGTTGTCACCGCCTGTTTCCAGGAGGCCGGATGGGAAGTGAGCGGTGGAGCCGAGCTCGCCTGCGGGACCCAGATGTTCAAAACGCTTTCCGAGGCTCCGTTTTCAATCCTTGGCCTGTCGGTAAGCGTCTCGGTGGACGAAGCAAAACTGGCGAAAATTATTCGCAAAGCCAAGTCGGTTTCGGCCAATCGAAATCTGGGAATTTGCCTGGGTGGGCCGGCGGTCATGGCCGACAACAGACGGTTTGACCAACTAGATGTTGATTTTATTGCACTTGATGCTCTCAGTGCGGTACGCCACGCCGAGGAACGCCTCGCTTCCTAGAAATTTTTGCGCTCCGTTTGCGCGAATGTGGCGTCGCCGCAAACGATGACCTATGTTTGGACAGCCGTAGTCCGGTTTTTCTTGAGTTCGGCAAATCAACAGCAACCCCGCGTCTGGTTTTCCCGTGACATTGCTTCCTGCCGATCACCCGCTTCGTAAAATTTTGAACGACGAAGTGCATGCCCGTCCTCCGGAGTCGTTGGGGGACAGGGTAAGTATTTCGTTTTTCGCGCTGGTAGGGGACAATGGCTCTCAGGCAGTCAAAGACCTTTGCGCCGACTTTGGTGTCGTTCCGCCCGAGGAGAATGCCAGCCACTTTAGTTCTGATTTTGGCCGCTTTCGCTTGAAATGGGAACGCCATACCGAGTTTTCCCGATTCAAATTCATTTCCGGGGGCAATGCTCCCCGTGAATTGTTTCACAACGAAGCCCTTGCACACGTTCCACAGCAATGGCTTGGTTCATTGCCAGGACAAATAATTGCTGCCAACCATCTTGAATTGGTGCCGGCAAAAGAGATGGAAATTGAATTGAGGCAACTCAGTGCCCGGTACTTTGCTGGAAACACTGTTGTGGGGACCAGCATCGGCGCCGGGCAGGGCAGGGCTTATACCGACTTTCAAATCCACGATGACGGCTTTGGCCGGTTCATCATTCTTGACCAGGCAATGACCCAGCGCCAGCGCGGTCGGATGGTTCAGCGGCTGATGGAAATCGATACTTACCGCATGCTGTCCCTGCTGACATTCCCGGTTGCCCGCACACTGATGGGCGAACTCAATCGTTGCGAACGGGAACTCAATGCCATTACCGGCGAGATGCGCGAAGCAACCCCGGCACAAGAGCCTGAATTGCTCGACCGGTTGACTGCCCTGCATTCGCAAGCTGTCAGTCAACAAACAGCTACGCAGTTCCGTTTTTCTGCGGCAAAGGCGTATTTTCAATTGGTGACATTGCGCAACAAGGAACTTCGGCAGGACCGCATTGAAGGCTTGCAAACCTTTGACGAGTTTTTGGAGCGGCGTTTGGGTCCTGCCATGCGCACTTGTGATGCGGCTTCCTTGCGCCTTGATGCTTTTTCCGAGCGGGTTTCGCGTGCAAGCCAGTTGCTGTCCACTCGCGTTGACATCGTGCGTGAGAACCAGAACCAGGCCTTGCTGGAAAGCATGGACAAAAGGGCGATGTTGCAATTGCGGTTGCAGGAAACGGTCGAAGGACTCTCGATCGCAGCAATCACTTATTATGTCGTGTCGTTGGTCTCCTACGCCAGTGACAGCGCCAAAGCTTTGGGCTGGCTGCCCTTCGACAAGTCCTGGGTGATTCTTGCAAGTATCCCGATTGTGGTTCTGGCTGTTGCATTCGCTATCAGGCGGGTACGCCACACAATTGGATGAAACGGGGCATCGCCCTAATCCGGGCTGCGAGAAAAACAGCGCAAGTTTTTGAATTTATTGAAAAATGGCTCCCCGGGCAGGATTCGAACCTGCGACCAACCGGTTAACAGCCGATTGCTCTACCGCTGAGCTACCGAGGAACAGAGCTCTAGTTAGACAGCGCATATAGCAAAGCGTTTGGCACATTGCCAACCCCGAACCCGGACTATTTTTCCGAAGCGCCTTTTCGGGAACCGCTCGACGGCATTCAAGCCGCAATATGTTGGAGGCCTCGCCCGGAATCGAACCGGGGTGCAAGGATTTGCAGTCCTCTACGTCACCACTCCGCCACGAGGCCATGACGTGACATATCGATGAACCGATTGCTGCTGTCAAGCATGGCCGTGGAGCTTGGTTTATGCTTTGAACACAGTTGAAATTAAATCCACAAACGGTCGAAGTGACCACGACATTCCGGGAAGGCACAGGCATGGGGTTCACTTTCCAGACAACGCGTTCCCTGGTGTGTGAACCGGGCGCTTCGCAAAAGATCGGCGAACTGGCGGCCAGCCTTGGGTGCCTGAAAGTGGCTTTTATTACCGATCCAGGCATTCTTGGCGCCGGACTGGCCACGCCGGCACTGGAATCGCTGGCAAAAGCTGGCATCGCTGTCTGGATGTTTTCGCAAGTTGTCGCGGACCCGCCGGAAGATCTTGTCAACTTGGCAATCGCGCGGGCCCGCGAAGAGAATGTCGATGGCGTTGTCAGCGTTGGCGGCGGCTCTTCCCTCGATACCGCAAAACTGGTTGCCGTTTTCGCCCGTTCGCAACAACCGCTCGGCGATGCCTATGGTGTGGGGATGGTGCGCGGCGAAAGGTTGCCTTTGATTTTGGTGCCGACAACGGCAGGCACGGGTTCCGAGGTCACGCCCATTGCAATTGTCACGACCGGCGCATCTGAAAAAAAGGGCGTGGTTTCACCGCAATTGCTGCCTGACTGGGCGGTTCTTGACGCCAATTTGACTTTGGGGCTGCCAATCCCGGTCACGGCCGCTACGGGCATTGATGCCATGGTGCATGCAATCGAGGCCTATACTTCAAAACTGCGAAAGAACCCCGTTTCGGATTGCCTCGCCCGCGAAGCGCTGTCCTTGCTGGGGAGAAATCTGCCGCTGGTTTGCCGCGAGCCACACAATGTCAGCGCCCGCAGCGACATGCTTTTGGGATCCCTGCTGGCCGGAATGGCCTTTGCCAACGCCCCGGTTGCTGCTGTTCATGCGCTTGCATACCCGCTGGGCGGTCATTTCCATATTCCTCACGGGCTTTCCAATGCGCTGGTCCTGCCACACGTGCTTGAGTATAATTTGCCTGCTGCCGGGCATCTTTATGCAGAACTGGCGCCGTTGGCATTCCCGCAATTGGTTGGCCTTCAACCAGGTTCGCTGGCTTCCGCGCTGGTCCGCAGATTTCGTGAACTCGGCGCCGAACTGGGAATGCAAACACACCTGTCCCAGCTTGGGGTAAGCCACAACCACCTGCCGATGCTCGCTGCCGATGCCATGAAGCAAACACGCCTGCTGGTGAACAACCCGCGAGAGATGACATATGATGCAGCTTTGGCCATTTACGCCGCCGCATTGTGATTGCGGTTGACCGGTGCCATGGGCCGTTGAAAAGCTTCGATGCCTCGGCTAGATCATTTCTACGCTGCTGGTCGCGAAGAAGCGAAACAAACAGACATGGAGCTCCTTTCGATGGCAAATGATCAAACCAATGCGCGTCGTGTCATGGTGGATTGCCAGATCCGCACCAGTGATGTGACCCGACTGGAACTGCTGGATGCATTTCTGACTGTACCGCGGGAGGATTTTGTACCCGCCGGAAAGATTTCGCTTGCCTATCTCGACGAGGAATTGGCTTTGGGTGGCGGCCGTTATTTGCTTGCGCCCGCACCGCTTGCCAAGCTGCTGCAGGCGGCATTCATCGGCAAAGGGGACAAGGTTCTCGAAATCGGTTGCGCCAGCGGCTATTCCACCGCGCTGATTTCCAGCATGTGCAAAACTGTCGTCGCGGTGGAGGCCAGTGCTGATTTGGCAGGCATGGCCGGCAAAATCCTCAAAAATATGGGCTTTTCAAATGCTCTGGTGGTCAATGCACCCCATGGCGAGGGCTACGCGCCAAACGCCCCGTACGATGTAATCTTCGTTTCCGGCAGCGCTGGTGAATACCCCGACAAACTCGCAGCCCAGCTGGGCGAGGGTGGGCGCATGGTATTGGTGGAAGGCACCGGCAACGCCGCGACCGCCCGTTTGTATGTCAAGGAAGGCGGACAAATATCCGGCCGCAAGCTGTTCAATTGTGCAATTCCGCCATTGCCAGGCCTTGAAGCCAAGCCGCAGTTTGTTTTTTGACAGGGAATTTGTTGCGTGGCTGCAACGCTTTGCCGCAAGCGCAACTCTCGATTTAACTTTAATTTGACCTGGCAGGTACAGTAGTTAACTTGGGGAAGGCGGTGGCTTTGGCGACCGGTCCTTGTGGGCGTATTCTGTTGGCGCGGCGGTTGGTATGGCGCGTCCGGAAATTGGGATCAATTCATGCGTAGCGAAAAGCGGTTTCAGGTGGTTCGTCGTCTGGCCGGCACGACAGCTCTTTTAATGGCATTTTCATTGGGGCTTTCAATTCCGTCGGGAGCAGAAAGTCTGCATGAGGCGCTGTCACTCGCTTACACCAACAACCCGACACTGAACGCTGCGCGCGCCAATACCCGGTCTGTCGATGAAAACATCCCATTGGCCAAATCCGGCATGCGTCCGATTGTTTCGGGCAGTGCAGATTATGGCAGCCAATGGACCGATGCCCATCAGGGCCGCACAACCCATCTTCAGCCCGGTGGCTTCGGCGTAACCATTTCGCAGTCGCTGTTCGACGGCTTCAAGACTCGCAACAATGTTGAGGCAGCGCAGGCAGCGGTTTATGCCAGCCGCGAAACCCTGCGGAATGTTGAGCAGAACGTGCTTTTTGATGGCGCAAGCGCCTACATGAACGTCATCCGCGATCAGGCCATCGTGTCTTATCGGGCCAGATCGCTGGAATTTCTCAACGAGCAGGTTCGCTCTGAGCGCACCCGGTTTGATGTGGGTGAAAGCACTCGCACCGATGTTGCGCAGGCGGAGGCCAGCCAGGCCGGTGCTGTGGCATTGCTCAGTTCCGCGAGGGCACAATTGCAATCGAGTATTGCAGTCTATCGCCAGATCATCGGCAAAGACCCTGAAAAGCTCAAAGGGCCGGGCAGCATCGAAAAGCTGTTGCCTGGAAAGCTGGAACGCGGCCTCGAAATTGGTTTCAGCGAGCATCCGGCGATCCTGGCAACCAAATACCTTGTCGATCAGGCAGACTGGAATGTCAAAAGCGCTGAAAGCGACTTGTTGCCGACCCTGCAGTTGCAAGGCAGCGTTTCCCGCAATTACAACCGGAGCCTTCCGGATACCGTGATCGACAACACGGCTGTTACGGCAAGGCTGGCCGTTCCTATCTACCAGGGCGGCTCCGTATCGGCCAAGGTTCGCCAAAACAAGGAAGTGCTTGGCCAGCGCTGGATTGAAGTTGATGAAACGGTAGACAGCGTGAGGGCTGCCATTGTTTCGGCATTCAGCCAGTTGCAAGCTGCACGGGCTTCATCCGAAGCCAATCAATCGCAGTTGCGCGCCGCCAATCTGGCACTTCAAGGCTCTGTTGAAGAGCGCAAGGTTGGACAGCGAACTGCCCTGGATGTGCTTCGTGCCCAACAGGACGTGATCAATGCGCAGGTTTCGCTTGCCAATTCCCAACGCGATTCTGTGGTTGCCGCCTATGCTGTCCTGTCTGCGATTGGCCGGCTGAATTCTGACAGCCTGACCCTGTCGGTGGTTCGCTATTCACCCGAAGAGCACTATGTTGCCGTGAAGGATAAGTGGTTCGGCCTGCGTACACCGGACGGACGCTGACAAGTCCGGCAATTCGATTTTGCAATCTCAGGCCGGTTTTGCACCTGTGTTTTTCGATGCTGACGGTCTTTTTCCACGCATCGCCGTGGTTTTACCCGACAGATCCAGCCGAAAGACCGCCACCGGTCGGGCACGTCCGCGCAAGGTGTGATTTCCGGTTGGTTTGAAGGCGAAAGCCGGTTTGGTGGCCAGCACAACCGGCGATGATACCAGAACAAGAGCTTCTTCATTATCCTGCATGATTTGATGGCCCATTTGTTCAAGCCGTTGGGCTACGTTCACCGTATCGCCCACCAAAGTGTAGTTCTGTCTGCCGCCGCCGCCGATGTTGCCCACAATGGCCCTTCCGGTATGGATGCCAATGCGGATGCGAATTGGTTTGCGTCCCGCGTTATGGTTGCCAAGATTGTGGACATGCATGGCTTCCACGATCTTTTTTGCTGCCCCCACAGCCCGCTTGATGTGTTCGGGGTCCTCTTCCGGGGCACCCCAAAAAGCCATGACGCCGTCACCCATGAATTTGTCGACAGTTCCCCCGCACGATTCGATCAACGGGCAGATAATGTCAAAATGCTCGTTGAGAATGGACGCCGTCCGGGTGGCATCCAGGTGTTCACTGAGCGTGGTGAAACCGGCAATATCGGTGAACAGGACGGTCACTTCTTTTTCCACTGATTTGGATGCTGAAGCCCCCAATTTGACCAACCTCGAAACCAGCGTTCTGGGTACGTATTTGGAAAACTCCCCGATTGCGACATGCATCCGGTTGAGCGCGATGGTCTGGTCGTCAATTTCCCGTATGGCAGACCTAGGCAGCGGCTCGATATCATCAATGCGGAAATCGGAAAGCTGTCCGGCAGTTGCTGCAATCCGGGCCATCGGCGCGGAAATCCATTTCCCCAGAACCGCCGATGCGACAACGGCCGCAGCAAGGCCAGCAAGACCGGCAAACAACGAAAACAGCGCTCGTTTCACTTCCGCACCCAGGTCAGCTTTCGCAAAATAAGCGCCCATGACATAGGGTACGGCGGTATATCCGGGCAATTGCTTCGAGATGTATATGTAGCCGCCAAATCCACTGCTTCTGAAAACGGTAATACCTTGTGCCGCTGCCTTCTCGAATTCTTCCGACATGACTGCATTTTTCATGTCTTGCAGGGCTGGATCGGGAATATCGGCAATGGGTACAAAATTGCGTTCGCCAAAGATGGCGCCCATTTTCGAATGACCAATGACATTGTTCGATCCATCCAGCACAAAAGCCGTGGTTTCGTTGTCCTGGCCCAGTTTTGAAAGAACGCCGTTCATGGTCGATCGGCCGAGAAGGGCAGTGATGACCAGGGCGCCTTCGTTGGTTCTGCCGAGTCTTCGTGACACGTTGTGATAAAATTGACCGTCAATTTCGACAGGTACACCCCATGTCGCGGTATCGGCCAAAAACGGCTTGCCTTCAAAACCGGAGGGCACGATTCCCGACGCAGTCTCTTTCCGGAGGGCAACCAGTTTACCATTGCCTTGCCGCACCAGGCCGTATTGCCCGCCCTGCGGGTCCCTGACAATCAGGCCTTCGATCACTGTCTCGGATGCCAGAATGGTTTGCAGGGCGATCAAAGCCTGGTCGCGCTGCAGCATGTCGGCCGCACCTGTTGCATGCATGTCAGCCAGTCCGTTCACTGCCGATTCAGCCCGACTGGTCTCAAGACGGATGGATTGCTCCATCGTCTTGATGAGCGTGATGGCGCGCTCATTGAGCAATGAATAGGTGTTGCGAAAATTTGCTGCCACGGAAATGAAAAGAACTGTTCCGACCGAAACGGCGACCAGCGTGCCAAATGCCAAAGCCAGGATCAGGCGCAGCGAATAGCCACCGTGTTCGCGAGGAGACGTTTTTCCCAAGGTTGGTTTGATTGTCTGGTTCACTGCTTTTCCCACCGGCGTCCGGCCTGTACCCCACAGCCATTCAAATAGTGTTTGCAGACCCGCAGGTACAGTGGCTGCGACGCTGGATACAATTTGAGTTTGAGTATTGTTTTTTGGCTTTTGCCCTTTGAAGCGCCGAGGGGCGGTGTTATAGACCGCGACGAAAACGTGACGCACTCCGATTTTCTGGGGAGCTTCACCATGCGGGTATGGTGAAATTGGTAGACACGCCAGATTTAGGTTCTGGTGCCGAAAGGCGTGGGAGTTCAAGTCTCTCTACCCGCACCATCCCAAGGTTTCCCGGCTTCCGCAGCAATGTTTCTGCAAAATTGCAGGCCAAAGCGAACGGGGTCATTTGACGGACAGCAAACGCAGGAATTGACATGCAGGTAACAGAAACGGCACGCGACGGCCTGAAGCGCGAACTCAAGGTAACCGTCGCCAAATCCGACATGGCGACACGCCTCGATGAACGCCTTGGCGAATTGAAGGGCAGGGTGCAGATCAAGGGCTTCCGGCAAGGCAAGGTGCCGATGGTCCATCTCAAGAAGGTTTATGGCAAGCAGGCAATGGCCGAGATCGTCAATGACCTGATCAACAAGCAGACTGGTGAAGTCCTTGTCGGTCGTGGCGAACGCGCTGCACAAAAGCCTGAAATCGCAATGACCGAAGACGAGAAGGAAGCAGATGCCATCCTTCGCGGCGAAAAGGATTTCGAGTTTACCATTGCCTATGAAGTGCTTCCCGAATTTTCGCTTCCGGATTTGAGTGACATCGAAATCGAACGCCCGGTGGCGGAAGTAACTGCCGAAGAAGTTGACAAACAGGTCGAGCAAATTGCCGAAAGCGCCCGTACCTTCGAGGAAAAGAAGGGCAAGGCCGCCGCTGGTGATCGCATTTCGATGGACTATGCTGGCAGCATTGACGGGGTCGCCTTTGAAGGCGGAACGGACACCGGCGCAACATTGGTAATCGGATCCGGACGATTCATTCCCGGATTTGAAGAGCAGTTGACCGGCGCAAAGGCTGGCGATCAAAAGACTGTCAAGGTCACATTCCCTGCCGACTATGCGGCCGCGCATCTGGCTGGCAAGAACGCCGAGTTTGCCGTGACGGTTCACAAGGTTGAAAAACCGGGCAAGCTGGAAATCAACGATGAACTGGCACGCCAGTTGGGCGTTGAAAGCGCTGAAAAACTGCGCGATGCCGTTCGCGGCCAAATCGAAAGCCGTTATGGCAACTTTACCCGCTCGCGTGTCAAACGGCAGGTCCTCGACAAGCTGGATGCACTGACCAGCTTTGAACTTCCACAAAAGATGGTTGCGCAGGAATTTGAAAACATCTGGAGCCAGGTGACGCTCGAGCTGGAACGTTCTGGCAAGACTTTTGCCGATGAAGACACCACGGAAGAAAAGGCCCGCGAAGAATACCAGCGGCTTTCCGAAAGGCGGGTTCGGCTTGGACTGGTTCTTGCCAGCATTGGCGAGAAGCACGAGCTTCAGGTGAGCGAAGACGAGTTGCAAAAGGCGGTTTACGATCAGGTTCGCCGCTATCCGGGTCAGGAACAGCAGGTGTTTGACTACTTCCGTCAGCATCCCGATGCAGTGGCCGGTTTGCGCGCGCCGATTTATGAGGACAAGGTGGTCGACCTGATCGTCGGACAGGCAAAGGTCAAAGACAAATCAGTGTCGGGCGAAGAGTTGGTGAAACTCGACGAGACCGAAGAATAAGCGACTGCAACTTTATCGAACCACGAAAAAACCCGGCTTCTCGCCGGGTTTTTTTGTTGCCGCCAAACGAATTCGGTTTCGAAATCAGCCGCCGAACCGGCCTGCGGCATGAGCCAGCATCGTGTAGACCTTGCCGGTATCGGACGTCAGATAGGTTTGCGTCATCATCTGGTCGCGGTCATTGCGCGAAACGTCGGCGAGCAGCTTTTCAAAGTCGGTGACGTAGCGGTTCACCGCCGCGCGAAACTCCGGCTCGCGCGCATATTTGGAACGAATCTCGTCAAATGTCTGTTCACCCTGCAAAGTGTAGAGGCGGCGGGTGAACACATTGCGCTCGCCCCGCTGGTAACGGTCCCACAGCTCGATGAAAGCATTGTGGTCAATGGCCCGGGCTATGTCCATGGAGAGTGAGTTGAGGCTTTCCACGACATGCAGGGGTGAACGATTGGCCAGTGTCGGCTCTTGCACAGGCGCAGCCTGGCGTGGTTGGCTGGCCTTGGATTGCTCGCGTCGCAGCGGCGTTTCATCCTCTTCGCGCGAGGCGCGGCGCAGCAGATCACTTACCCAGCCGCCTTGGCCTGCTGTCTCTGCTTCCCGTCCTGTTTGCGGCAGGGGCGATGCAGGTCTGGCAGATGGTTCCTCCCGACGGGCCTGCACGGGCGCGGCCGTGCGGGGCGCCGGCTCAGCCGTCGCGCCCGAAAGGCTTCCCGGAAGGCCAAAAGGGCGGCCACTATCAGTTACCTCCTGGCGAAGGGGTGCTGGCGAAAGCGGTGGCAGCGACGGTGCGGCTGGCTCGGCCATCCGGGTGTTGGTGCGGCCAAAAGTGCTTCCACCGCCGCCTATGGCAGCAACGCGCTGCGAAGGCGGCAATTCGATTGCCTTGCCGGAACGGGCCACGATGCTGGACAGGTCACGCAAGGCAGCGATCTGGTCAGAGACAACCTGGCGCATGGCTTCGGCGCTTTCGCGCGTTTCATCCGGCAGTTCAAGGACGCCGCGTCGCATCTGTTCACGCGTTTCTTCCAGATCGCGTTGAACGTCTGCTGCGGCCTGACGCATGACTTCGACCGATTTGGCAAAGCGCATGTTGGCCTGGTCGATGGCGCTGCCAATTTCAGTGGCGACGATCGAACCGACACCGCGCGACTTTTCGCTGGTTTCATCCAGCGTCTTTCGCATCATTTCACCAAACGCATTCATGGTGCGCTCGATGGTCTGGGTCCTGTCAACCAGGCCGGTGGCAAGACTGTGCAGCATTTCCTGCTTCTCTTCGAGGGTGGAGGAGAAGTTGCCTTGCGCTGAATCAATCAGGCGCGTTGCGTGCTGCAGCATCAGTCCCTGTTCTTCGAACCGCTCCGCGATGCCGGAAATCGTGGCAACCAGTCCGGTAGCCAAAGTATCCATCTTCTGTTGCGCGCTTGTCGAAACCTGAGCGGAAATGTTGACGTCGCGGTTTGCCTTGTCGACGGCCTGCGTAAGATCGCGCGCCTGCGTTGTAATGGTTTCCTGCATGGATGAGAGTCGCGAGCCGACTGTATCGAGCATTTTTTGCATCAGATCGCTGGTGCTCGATAGCGCAGTCAGCAACTGGTTGAGGTCACTGGCCACTGTCTGGTGCAAGGTACCCAGCCGCACGGTGACGTCATTGCCGCGGGCAGTGATCGCTTCAACAACCGGTTTGGCATGGTTTTCCAGAACCTCGTTGAATTCGCGCATGCGCTCTGAAAGCACACGGTTGAGTTCGCCGGTACGCTCTTCGATGTTGCGTTGGGTTTCCAGCAATCCCGTGCCGAGCGAGGCGTTGATGGCTGTCGCGCGTTCGCTCAAAATCTGGCTCATTCGCTCTGCCTTTTGGTCGATTGCCTCGCTGATCGATTGCGTCTGGCCGCTCAAAACCGTGGAAAGCGCCCGGTTTTTGTCTTCCACCGCCATGACGAGCATCTGTGCGCGCTTGTCCAGGCTTTCAATGAACGCACCGGCTTTCTCGTCAACGCCCTGGATGATCCGTCCCGTTCTTTCATCAAGGACACCGGCAAGACCGGTTGTCCGCGCTTCCATGCCGCCAAGCAAGTTGGCTGCGCGTTGATCAATGCCGCTGTGTATTCCAGATATCCGGCGATCCATTTCGGACCCAATCAGGGACGCCCGGTCATCCAGCCCGTGGATCAGGTTTGTCGCGCGCTGGTCGAAGCCGCCATGGATTTCCGCCGTTTGGCGGTCCAGTTCGTTGGCGATCAATGCAGTTCGTTGGTCTAGGCCACCGATCAATCCGCCGGTTCGCTGATCAATGCCGGAATGCATTTCTGCTGTCCTGCTTTCGAGCTCGCTGGCTATTGCCGCAGTCCGCTCGGTTATACCGCCCAGCAAGCTTACTGCCCGCTGCTCGATACCTGAGTGAATGTCTGCCATCCGTCGGTCAAGTTCCGAGCCGATGATGGACGTCCGCTTGTCCAGCCCGCCAATCAGGCCGGCAGCACGATGCTCTATGCCACCATGGATTTCCGCAATTTGGCGATCAAGTTCCGAGCCGATGAACGCTGTGCGGCTGTCTATGCCGTCGATCAGCCCTGAAACACGCTCATCAAGAGACGCGGCCAATTGCGAAGTACGCTCGTCTATAAGTCCGACCAGAGCGCTGTTTCGCTCTTCAATCAGTCCGGCAATGCGGTCGGCAGACTGAGAAGAGCCAGTCAGGCCAAACTCGATGGTACTGCGTACGGCAGCGTCGCCATCCGAGAAAGTACGCGCCAATTCAGCCGTACGCTCCCGCAATGTATCGCCAATGACATGCGCCCGCTTGTCAAGTTCGTCGATGAGCTTCAGGTTTCGCTCTTCGATCAGCCCGGTGATTTGCCGCGTCGTTTCCGCAGACCCTGTGAGGCCCAGCTCAATGGTGCTGCGAACAGTCTGGTCCCCGTCATTGAAAACCCGTGCAAGGTCTGCGGTGCGACCTCGCAGCGTTTCCTCGATCTTGGTCGCCCTGCTGTCCAGAGCTTCGTTGATCTTTTCGGCAAGCGTTTCCATGGACTGGTGACGTGCGCCAAGTGTCTCGACGACCTGGTCCACCCTCCCGGTAAGGGATTGGCCAAAACCGGCAAGCCGCTGGCCGATAGCCTCGCCAATGGCAATTGTCCGCTCACCCAAAACCTTGTCGAGCGCCGATGTGCGCATGCCAAGGGTTTCGACAAGTGTTTCACCGCGTGTCGAGATCATCTGGTCCACGCGTTCCAGCTGCCCGGACAACCTGTCTGCCTGACCACCGACCTTCTCCAGCAATGTTGCGCTGTGTGCGCCAAAATTGCTGTCCAGCTGGTCCAGCCGGCTTGAAAATTCCATTGCCCGTGCACCCAGCGTCATTTCAATTTCACGGGTAACGTTTTCGCCAGCTTCCTTGATTGCTGCCGTGCGGGTATCAAGAAGCGAGGCGACGGCTTGCCCGATCATGTTGACCTGCTTGCCCAGTTCCTGCGCCTTGCCGGAAAGGCCTTCGCGCGCCTGGTTGGTGGCCAGTGCCACGGCATTTTGCAGATCAACGCCGCTTGAAGAGAGCAGGGATACAAGAGTTGTTCCAGCTTCTTCCAAAGTAGCGTGAATGGTTTCATGGCGGGCCCGCAGGGCCTCGCTCATGCGAATCGTGCCCTCATCAATCGAGTACTGGATACGTCCGGCGACCTGATCGAGTTCCTCGGTTAACCCGGTATGGGTAAATGACAGCGATTCCCGCAGTTTTTCAGCGTGGTTGATGATCCCGATGCGCTCGCCTGACAGCTCCTGAACCAGACCGCGCAAGCGGATCTCAGAATCACTGTAGGACCGCTCAAGGTTGCGCACTTCCGACTGGACAAGGGATTCCAGCTCCGATGCCCGTCCCAATGCACGTTCAATTCCGTCACCGATGGAAGCTACTTCCCGTCGCACTGCACGGCCAATGGTTACAATTGAATCAGTTGCCACTTCTTCGGGCTGCAACAGCCTGATTGCCGCTTCTGTCATGGCGCGAGCTGCAACGCGCATTTCCTGTGCGCGGCGAACCATGACGGAAAATGCCCAGAACAACAGGACCGGCACCACGGCGACAGCAGTCAGGCCCGCATATCCCCAGGTGCCCAGTGAAGAGATCTGCAACGTGCCCTCGGACGTGCCGACGAAATAGAGCCCTGCGCACAGACCAAGCCACGCGATCGACAATACTGCGGCTATCCAGTGGGTTGTTGCCGGATTTTGCCGTTCCATCGCATGAACGATATCGGCAATGTCATCACGCTTGTTCCTGTTGGCAGGAATTGGCGTGGCTTCATCAAAAACTTCTTCCCTTCGGCTTTTGACTTTGGAACGTGAATAGCGTTCGGTTCTCGCTGTCTCTGGCGCGATGCCGTCCGCCTTGGCACGCATACCAGCCGAAGCTGCGCGATCCATGTTTCCCACCGCGTCGGCAAGTTCCGGGAATCCGATATCTGCCGCATTCACAGTCGTGGAGTTGCGCTCCTGGCGCAGGCCGTTTGCTGCTTCCGCGAGCTTCGATTCCAGCTCGGCGAAGTCCGGATCAAAATCAACTTCCTGCTTTGAAGGCTCGATGGGCGCTTCGCTATCGTCATCAAGCGATATTTGAAGATCATCAAGGGAGAGGGCATCCTCCACAGCCTGCATGGCAGCTTCGGTCGTTGTATCTTTTTTCGGCTCTGATGCCATTTTCACTTCCCCGTACTCAATCCGGTTGCCCAAACGCGCAGCCAGATACTCTATCGGCTATCTTGCAAAACAAGGTGGCGATCCAATGGCTGCCACGATCAACAAGCAATCAATACAGCGGGCGCGCCCCTCCGCCGGTTGGGACCTGCTCGCATGCACATGAAAATGTCCCGACACGTTTCAGCTGCCCCCAAGGGTTGACAAGCCGTTTGTCCGGGCCGGGGACACCTGTAGCCATCATATCGTAATGACACAGTTGGCCTCCTGCGACAACAATTCCGCTGCCGCGCCCATGGAAAAGTAAAGACAAGGTTAACGAAAACAGTGCACTCGGGGCGATCTTGAGAAAAACAAACACCTGACCAGGACTCAGCCAGCACGGTCTTTGCCGGTCGGGGATTAACTGTTTCTTGGACGAAACCCGATAAGCTCGCTCACTCAGACGGGGAAAAATTGTGATGGCAATGAGATTGAAGGCCGACAGGGCTTCGGCGGGTGTTTTGTACGATCATCCCATGCCCGTCGATTTGGTTCATCTTTCCGTCCAGACGCTGGGCGACCACGATCTTGAAGCTGAATTGCTGCGGCTTTTTTCTGCTCAGGCGCCTCTTTGCCTTGACGCATACAATCGAGCTGCAGACCAGAGCGGACGCAGACATGCCGCCCACACATTGAAGGGGTCTTCAATGGCAGTGGGAGCCTTTGCACTTGCTGAAATTGCCGGACTGGCAGAATTGCCTGGTTTCAAGGGCAAAAAAGATTTGGAAGCCGAAATCAACAGGGTCCTTGCATTCATCCAGACCCTGATTTGAACCGCAATTCTGCGGCGTGGGATAACCGGCTTTGTCGTGACTGCTTGACAGTGCGCGATGGTGCGGTAAACCCACGACAGTCTTCCCTTGAATTTTCCGGAAATAAGCACCTTGGCCAAAATCACATACGTATCCCACGATGGTGTTTCGCGTGTTGTCGAAGCACCCAACGGCACAACCGTGATGGAAAATGCCGTAAAAAACTCGGTTCCGGGAATTGAGGCCGAATGTGGCGGCGCATGCGCCTGTGCAACCTGCCACGTCTATGTGGACGAAGCGTGGATTGCGGCAACCGGAAGTCCGGACATCATGGAAGAGGACATGCTGGACTTTGCCTGGGAAGGAAAACCCAATTCACGCCTTTCCTGCCAGTTGAAGGTTTCGGACAAGCTGGACGGCCTTGTCGTTCACATCCCCAAGCGCCAGGCCTGAAATCCACGCTATTTGGACGGTAATTGACTTTCCAGCCGGGACTTTTGCACCAGTGCAGCTATCCGGCCGCGCTCTTCAAGGTCAAATTCAAGCTGGTCACGTTCATGCTCTGCCATGAGGACACGAAACTGTGCCACTGCCTTTTCACGCAGGGAATTGCAGTTTTCCTCGGCCGGCAATGCCATGATGACTTTCTCGGCTTTTATTGCATGGCTGTCGGCGATGGCCACATGGACCCATTCGTGTAGAACAGCATAGCGCTCAAGATTTCCCCATGCTTTGGCCAGTTCGGCCCGCAGGCTTTGCTGGCTGGCGAGCCTTGGAAGCACGACATGCGCCTTCACGCTGATCCTTGCGACGGCTACCCTGCAAGCATTTCCGGTCTGTTCAAAGCGAAAGTCCGGTGCCATACGCACATTGGTTGCCGCCAAGGCGCGCCCGATCCCCTTGATTGTCGGCCCGTGAAGCGCAATTTGCTGGTCAAGCTCATCGAAATTGTCGCCGCTGATCGAATAATACGCAACACTCAACTGGGTTCGTTCGCCGACAGCAGTGCATGCTGACAGAACTGCGACTATTGAAAAAAGCAGTACTCGCACTGGTTTCATTTGGTCTCCGGCATACGCAAAACCCCGCGGATCACACGGCAAAAGAATGCAACGGCAACCCTTCCAAATGGTCAACAAATCCAATGGATGCGGCGCAAATTTGGCGAATGGCGGCACAAGGCACCACCAACAAAAAGGCCCGCCAAAGCGGGCCTCGATCTGATGACTGAAAACAGGGGTTACTGCGCTGCCTGCTTGGTCAGGGAGCCGGTAACGGTAGCGTCAGCGGCCTTGGTTACACGGTCCAGCGTCATCCCGATTACCGGTATCAGCTGCTTTTCAACTTTCACCGAGACGGTGATATTCAGCTTGTTGTTGCCATTTAGACGGGCAACCATGACCCCATTGAGATCTTTGCGCTTTACGTCGACCACGAGCTTCGAGCCCGAATAACGCCCACCGGTGACGTCCATGCCTTCGCCAGCCTCGCCATCGAGAAACTTCCCGGAAATGCCACGCGAAGTGCGGGAAACCGACGCGTTCATCGGTTGGTTGAACGCGCCTACACGGCAGCTTCCGTCAATCGACATACCGCTTGCAGATGATTGTGTGATGCCGTTGAAATCGCAAACGAACTTGGTTCCTTTGTATTTTCCTGCAACAATTTCACCCGGACCAGTCCAGCGTCCCTGGATGCCACGGTAGAATTCTGCCTCCGAAGCAAAGGCAACAATGCCGGAGCCGGAGAATATTGAAGCGGCGGCAAACGCACCGAGGAGGAACTTACGCATGAAACGCACCATCGTTGAGGACTGTCTTATGGTTACCGAAAAAGGTTAATCAATCATGCCCGCCGACAAGCCAAAGTCCTGTAATTGGGCAGAATTGTGGGCATTCATTTCATGAGCCGACCGCTTTTGGGATCCCGGTCGGGCAAATCCACCGGGAAAGTCTCATTTCCGGCGCCCTTTTGCAATCCATTGAGTTTAACGAGTTCAGACAGAAAGTCGGATATTCCGGGGCGCCTCGAATTTATGAAAGGTGCAGGACGGCAAACATCAATGCAGGCAATGCCGATTCTGGCTGTCAAAAGCCCGTTGATAACACCTTCGCCAAGCCTCGCGGAAAGCCTTGCCGCCAGGCCGTGGCCAATCAATTGCTGTATGATGCTGTCGCCGAGTGCAATTGCACCGGTCGCAGCAAGATGCGCGAGGACATTTCTTGCCAGCCGCCAGAAGCCAAGCGTACCCGGGCGCCCGCCATACAATTGCGACAACCGGCGAATGAGCCGGACGTTTTCCATGAGCACGAATGCCAGATCAACCAGTGCACGGGGACTGACTGCCGTTACGATGGAAACCCGTTTGGCTGATTCCATCACCATTGCCCTGGCACTGGCGTCAATTGGCGCGAGAAGATCACGCTCGGCCAACGCAATCAAATCGCTGCCATCAATGATTTCTCCGGCATGCGCTGCAAGCGCTGCGCGGCCTTGGGCGGTTTCGGGTCGGGCAGCATAGATGGCCGTCATTTGCGCAATTGCAGCCTTTGCCAGGGTTGGATCATCCCGTTCGTGAGCGAGCCGGACCCTTTCACGCAAGGCGTTGATTGCCTGCAAACGAAACAATGCAAGCAATTCCCGAACAGCCAGCCCAAGTGCTGCGAGAACGGCTGCAATTGACAGACCGGCTGCCGCCCAGCCAAGCCACTGGTTTCGGGCAAACAGATCTGAAATCAATTGGTCAACCGCCAGTCCGACGGACAAGGAAGCAAGGCCGGCAAGGGCTGCAAACAACAATCCGCCCCAACCCATGCCACCCTTGACCGGCGGGGCAGGCGGCGGCTCCAGCGCTTCAACAAGACCATTGGCTGCCTCATCGGGGACCGCAACGATATGGGTCGCCGACTTGATTGCGCGGGGCGCACGATCAGGCTTGGCATCCGCGGCAGCGTGCCTGGAGCCTGTATCAAGGCTGATAGCCCGCGGCTTTCTGTTTTGATCTGTCATCGTGCCATTTGTCCTCAGGCAAGCCGGTCGCCAAACAGGAATTGAAGCGCCCGGTCAAGCCGGATGTGGGGAAGCGAAAGTTGCAGGCCGTCTTTGGCCGTTTCAATTTTGGGTGGGCGAAACCGCACGAACCGCAGGTCTGCAGGCTTGCCGTGATTGCCCAACAATTTTTCGGGGTCTGACGGTAGATCGCCAGGGAATATCGCGGTTTCGCTTTCGCCGTCAAAAAGCTGACCGTCGATGGTTTCGCCTTCCAGCGGGGTGCCTACAATCACCGGCAACTCCTCGCCGCGCTGCTTCACCAGCGCTTCGCGGGTCGCACGAACAGCTGCAATAGCCAACACGTCCACCTTCGCACCGGCAAATTTTGCCCGATCCAGCGCATTGCCGACAAGGCGTGACAGTATGGCCTCAAGACGGTCGTGGTTTTCATGGTGAAGATGGTCTGCTTTGGTTGCTGCAAACAGGATCTTGTCGATGCGACGCCCGATCAGTGGCGAAAGCATGCCAGCGCGCCCGGGGTTGAAACACGAAAGGATGTCCGTCAGCGCGGTTTCCAGGTCAGCTACCGCGGCCGGGCCGGCGTTGATTGCCTGCAATGCATCGACCAATACAACCTGCCGGTCAAGCCGGGCAAAATGGTCCCGGAAAAACGGCCTGACCACCACGTCCTTGTAGGCTTCAAAACGGTCGGCCATCATCCGTCCCATCGAACCGCGTTGCAGCGTTCCGTCATCTGTGTCGAGCGGGCAAAAGGTGAGGGCAGGTGACCCCTCCAGATCGCCCGGCATCAGAAAACGGCCGGGGGTAAGCGTTGAAAGCGCGTTTTCGTCGGCTCGGCAGGCAGCCAGATAGGCTGTGAAGGACTTGGCGAGGTTTTCGGCCTTTTCCTCGTTCGCGTCCTCGTCCGGCAGGGTAGCTGACAGCAAGCCGTGCCATTTCTTTGCCAGTGCAAGCCGGTTCGGCAACCGTGACAACGCCAGCGATTGGCGGCTCCACTGGGCAAAATCCAGTGAAAGCAAAGGCAGGTCCAGCAGCCACTCGCCGGGATAGTCGACGATGTCGATGTTGAGCCGTCCGGCACCAAATGTCCTGTTGAAAGTACTGGCGGATTCGAAGTTGACCGTAAGCCGGAGTTCGGAAATCGCCCGTGTCGACTGTGGCCACAGACGCTTTTCCATCAGCGTGCGAACATGGTCTTCGTACTGGAAGCGGGCTACGTGCATGCTGGGTTGCGGTTGCAGGCCCGCTGAAGCAATTCGCCCCGAAGCGTGCGCTTCAAACAAGGGCAACCTGCCTCCCTTGGTGAGGTTGTGTACCAGCGAAGTAATGAAAACGGTTTTCCCTGCACGTGAAAGCCCGGTGACACCAAAGCGCAATGTCGGCGAAACCAGTCCCGTGGCAAGGTCTGCAAGGTTTTCCAGTGCAAGCCAGGCATCATCGCTGAAGCGTGTCAGTTTTGCCAATTTTGACGGTTCCCCGGCATCGCGCGGCAAAGCCGCTTTGGCATGGGATATGGCGGTTCAATCAGCCCATGTCAAAGCAAGCGGGACAAAAAGGCCGACCAGCGGTCCGGTATCAGTCTTCGGGAAAGATGAAATCTTCAAGAAATGCGGTGGCAGGGCCGGTTTCGGCAAAGCTTTCAGCCTCAATCTTGAAAACAGCCAAGGCGCAAGTCGGAAATTTCTGGTGCAAATTGGCTTGCGCGTGCGCATTGCCTTTGAGTGCAAGACTTGCCGAAAAAACCTCGCACATCGGATTGTGGCCGATCAGCATGCCCGACTTGGCGTCACCGAACTCCCGAGCCGCCTGAAGATAGTCACCAGCTTCGCCTGAATACAAGGCGGGTTCATATTCGATAACGGGTAGCGAATTGTCATTAAATGCGCTCATGACCCCGTGAAGGGTCATTCTGGTGCGCCTCGCCGGGGAGCAAGTGATCCGTTGCGGCGCGTAGCCATTTTTGCGCATGAATTTCGCGATATTGGCCGCATCAGCATTGCCGCGCTCTGTAAGGCCGCGGTCAAAGTCCTTCATGCCCGGCAGGGCTATTGCTGCTTTGGCATGCCGCAAAACAAAAAGGTGCAACATCGGCTCTCCAGGTTCGACCAAAGCAAGAGTTAGCCTGTCCCGACCATACCGGCAACCATGAAACGAATGGCATGCTTGACGCATGCCCGCAGGCATTCACATCATGCGTTCGTTGATTGAAATGATGGAAATTCGAGTTGAGCATTTTGTCACCAGACGGCATCCCGTTGCAGCTTCCCGCCGGAGCAATCGGGCATGAAGCGACTTATTACTCAAGAACAGCTGCATGCCTTCATTATTTTCCGCCGGCGGAAGGGCAACTCCAGGCAGATGTCTGCATCATCGGCGGCGGTCTTGCCGGACTGACCGCAGCAACAGAACTTGCCAACCGGGGAAGGGCAGTCGTGCTTGTTGAAGCACGGCGGATAGGTTGGTCCGCTTCCGGGCGCAATGGCGGCTTCGTTTCGCCGGGGTTTGCCCAATCGGTCCTCACCCTGGAAGAACAACTCGGAATCGACCATGCCCGTAGCCTTTTCAAGCTGAGCGGCGAAGGGGCGGCATATGTGCGCCGGGCCATTCGTGAGGACGGCGACAAACCCGCGATCCTTGGCGGCCAGGGTGCTCTCAAATTTATCCGCCATGGAGACGTCGCCGGTCTGGACCGCAGGGTCGAGCGCTTGGCTCACGACTATGGCTACATGCAGACGTTTCTGTCGCGCCGCGAGTTGGTCGGCCATGTGACCACCAACAGGTATCAGGCAGGTGTCCTGGACATGAGTGCATTCCAGGTACACCCGCTTGAATACACCCAATTGCTGGCCAGAAAAGCAATCGCGGCAGGCGCCAAACTGCACGAAAACAGCTTTGCCCATTCTTTGAGCCGCAGCAAAAGTGGCGATTGGTTGGTGCAAACGGCAGATGCGAGGATCAAAGCCCAAAGCATAATCCTTGCCACAAGCGCCCACAAAGGCCCGTCAAAACGACTGAACGGCGCCGTTGTGCCGGTATCGACATACGTTGTGACAGCTGCCAGCAGCAAACTCGCATCCGCTGTGCGCTTTGCCGGGGCGCTTGGCGATACGCGGCGTTCAAGCGATTATTATCGGTTGGTTGGTTCTCCAACCGGACCGCTCCTGTTGTGGGGCGGGCGGATCACCACCCGCATTTCACGGCCGGCAGATCTCTCGGCGATGATGCGAAAGGACATTTTGTCGGTTTACCCGCAGCTGGATGACTTGCGGATCATCGATGCCTGGACTGGCTTGATGGGATACGCGATCCACAAAATGCCCTTGATTGGAAAGCTGGACGAGCGGGTATGGATGGCCACCGCATTTGGCGGCCATGGACTGAACACAACCGCAATGGGTGGCCTGCTCATTGCAAGAGCGATCTGCGATGGGGATGAAAGCTGGAAACTATTCGCGCCATTCAAGCCCGATTGGGCAGGCGGAACGCTGGGCAAGCTTGCAGTCCAGGCAGAGTATTGGCGGCTTCGGCTTTTGGACCGGCTGGAGGAAAAACGGGCCATGATTGTGCCCTGACATCGGCGGAGGTTTAAGCCTGCTCATTCCTGATCTTTGTTAACACTTTGAAAAAAAATAAAAATTCCGATCGGCATCGACTTCGAAGGCAAGTGATTTGCGTCTTGAGAACTTTACAAACGGACGCTATAAGGCGCTCAACTTCATGCAGGCAGGGACAAGTCGAATGTCGGTTACGCTGGAAAAAGAGTACGTTCCCTCCGAGAACGAACCCTTCATGAATGAACGCCAGCGCGACTATTTTCGCAAGAAACTGGTGAACTGGAAAAACGACATCCTGCGCGAATCGCGCGAAACGCTCGACTCGTTGCAGGACCAGTCAGACAAACTTCCGGACATGGCTGATCGCGCGTCTTCTGAAACGGACCGCTCCATCGAGCTTCGCGCCCGTGACCGCCAGCGCAAGCTGATTTCAAAGATTGACTCAGCAATGCGTCGGCTTGAAGAAGGCACTTATGGATATTGCGAAGAGACCGGCGAGCCGATCAGCTTGAAGCGGCTGGATGCACGGCCTATCGCCACACTTTCGATTGAAGCGCAGGAACGCCACGAGCGGCGTGAAAAAGTCTACCGCGACGATTGATTGGGGATTTGAACCTGCCCTGGACCATGAAGAAGGCGGCCTTTGCCGCCTTTTCCAGTCTTGCGAACAAAACCCCACAATCAGGCGTTTGAAAGCTCGTCGAGCAGCCTTTGCATTTCGTCGTCCACACTTTCCTGCCGTTTGCGGGAAGGGGAGGTCATTGGGTCTGGTGTCACCATTGCCGGGCTTTCGGCGCCAGGGGCACCCAGCATCTTTGCAAAATCGAGTTCGTCTTCCAGTTCTTGACCGAGCGCATCTTCCAGTGACGGTTCCGGCGGCATTTGAATGGCGGTTTGTGGCATTGGATTGTTCTGCGGGGCAAGATCACGAGCCATTTCCGCCGCGAGATCGAACTCAAAATCAGGAATGGCCGCTTCCGCGGGCTGTGGTGCAGACTGTTCGGGCAATTCTGCAAATTCTTCGAAATCCGTGTCCTGATTGATGCGCGCTGATTGCGGTTCGGAAACATTCACCGCAGCCACTGCACTTGCAGCGGCAACTGCCCCCATTGTCGAAGCTCTTTGTGATTCGGCTTTTCGGGCCCGCTGCTGCGCCACGTCCACTTGCGCAGGCGCCTGCCGATGGGCAGGTTGCCGCAACCTCTGGACCGGGCTTGGCATTGGCTCAGGTTCGGCAACCGGTTCTGCCGCCGCTTCCCGTTGCTGCACTGCCGCCGGTTCCCTTTGAACCGGAGCAACTGGATGCGAGCGAACAATGTTTTGTTCAATCACGATGTCGGTTGGCCCGCCAATCATCACAAGGTGCTCGACATTGTCGCGGCGAACCAGCACCAGGCGGCGCTTGTCATCGACAACCGCCGCGTCAGTGACGGAAAGTCTTGGCTGGCGGTTTCGCGCCAATTTGACGGAATTGCCTCCGGCAATCTTTCGGAACAACCATGCCCCGACAACAAACAGTGCGAGCAGCCCAAGCACAACCGCAATCAGGATGACTGCTTGATTTGAACCAATTGCTGACCAGAATGCTTCCATGTGAAATCTCCTTGCCCCTGGCGCCGGCTTCACATTGCAGCACGCCAACTTGTTGTCCCGCTTTACGCCGCGGAATCAGTATAATGATAAATCGCACGGACAATTTAACGCCGTGTTAACCGCCCCGATTCAACCACCCTGTGTTGCGCAACAATGGGGCAATAACTTGTCTTGCCGCTCACCCTCCAATTGTGGGCTTTTCGCAGCGCCGGGAATGTGATTCAACCGCAATTGCGCCAAGGGATTCTTGTTGTCGCAAGCTTGCACCGCAGGGACGCAAAACCATGGATGGAAAGAGCATCAACGACAACGCTTCCCCGGTGGTTGATCAACCCTCCAACAGGCAGGGTATTGGCCGTCTGGTGCTGCTCGGCATCGTATTGGCAGTTGTGGCTTCGCTGCTCTTCATTTTTGGACGCGACAAATTCGGTGAACCCGCCGTTCTGGCAGTTCTCGGCGGGCTGGCCGGTATCGGCGTGTTCTTCATGTTTGCCCAGGTTCTTGGCTTTGTGCGCCTGACCTCCCAGCAAAGTGCCGATGTATTTGCCAAGAACTTGGTCGACGGCATGGATGCGGGCCTTGTGGTAAACGATGCTGAAGGACGGATTGTTTATGCCAACCGGGCTTATTCAGACCTTTTGGGTGCGCGCAACGAAACCGAGGTCACTGGTATCGAGGCGATGTTCTCGCGGCGCATGGAAGCATCGGAAATCGTCTATCGCATGGCTAACGCAGCCAAGGCAGGCACACCTGCCACCGAAGAGTTTCGCCTGGCAAATGGATTGAAGGCAGGCGATGAGGGAGCTCGCTGGTTCCGGCTGCGGGTTCGCCCGATGCGGCACGACACTTACCCAAAGCCGTTGATGGTATGGCAGATTGCCGACATTACCGAAGAACGTCGCAAACAGGAAAGTGCCTTTCAGGAACTGCAGAACGCCATTCACTACCTTGACCACGCGCCTGCGGGCTTTTTTGCCACCGAGCGCAATGGTGCAATAGCCTACATGAACGCCACATTGGCTGATTGGCTGGGCATTGACCTTGCAACTTTCGAAGCAGGAAAACTTGACCTGAAAAATCTGGTTCTGGGCGACGGCATGGCACTGCTTGCGGCGGTTAAGCCGGAAGCACGCGGACCGCGTACTGCCGTTATTGATCTTGATCTGGCCATGAGCAACGGTCGACCGCTGCCTGTTCGTTTGTATCACCGGCTGCCGACCTCACCCGATGGTGCGCCTGGGGTGACGAGGACCATTGTCATCAACCGCATGTTGGGCGAAGCGGGTGGCGATTCGTTGCGGGCAGCAGAAGTTCGGTTCACGCGTTTCTTTAACAATACCCCGGTAGCCATTGCTTCCATTGGTCAAGATGGCTCGATCAGACGTGTCAATGCTCCCTTCCAACGCATGTTTTCTTCGGTTATTGATGGCCGTGGGGGCGTTGGATCGCTTAAAATTGGCGACCTCGCGACCGAGGAAACCAGGGTTGGGCTTGTTGCGGCATGGGCGGCTGCAAATGAGGGACAGGCCCAGGTCTCGCCAGTGGATATCCCGGTCAATGGCGAAAAGGGCCGTTTTGTCCGTTTCTTCGTCAGCCCGGTTACCGATGACGAAGATGCCAGCGCCGGCGAAGATGATCGTGTAATTGTTTATGCGCTGGACATGACCGAACAGCGGGCACTTGAAGAACAATTTGCGCAAGGCCAGAAAATGCAGGCAGTCGGCCAATTGGCTGGCGGGGTAGCGCATGATTTCAACAATGTTCTGACTGCGATCATCGGATTTTCAGATCTGTTGCTGGCCAACCATCGCCCATCGGATCGTTCGTTCCAGGACATCATGAACATCAAGCAGAATGCCAACCGGGCTGCCAGCCTGGTGCGTCAGCTGCTTGCTTTCTCCCGTCGTCAGACCTTGCGCCCGCAAGTCATCCAGCTTGGCGATGTGCTCTCTGACCTGCGGATGCTTTTGTCGCGACTTTTGGGCGAAAAAGTCGATCTGCAAGTGGTTCATGGTCGCGATCTTTGGCCGGTCAAGGCCGATCTGTCCCAGTTTGAACAGGTTGTGGTCAACCTCGCAGTGAATGCCCGCGATGCGATGCCTGAAGGCGGCAAGCTGGCCATGCGCACGAGCAACATTGATGCGCAAACCGTGTCGATGCGATTCCCCTACAAGGAGATGCCCTCACAGGATTATGTCCTGCTGGAAGTTGAGGATGAAGGCACCGGCATGAGTGCCGAGGTAATGGAAAAGATATTCGAACCGTTTTTCTCTACCAAAGAGGTCGGCAAAGGCACCGGCCTTGGCCTTTCCACCGTTTACGGCATTGTCAAACAAACCGGTGGCTTCATTTATCCTTTCAGCGAAATCGGAAAAGGCACCGTGTTTCGGGTCTTCCTGCCTCGCCATGTTGTCGAAGCAGGAGCAGAAGCTGCAGAAGCTGCTGCCGCCGCAGAGGAGAAGCCGGAAAAACCCCGTGACCTGACAGGCAATGGCACGTTGCTTCTGGTTGAGGATGAGGATGCAGTGAGGGCATTTGCAAACCGGGCCTTGGTCTCCCGCGGCTACACGGTGCACGAGGCGTCAAGTGGAGCAGAGGCGCTTGAAGTGTTCAACGAACATGGCGGCGCATTTGATCTGGTTATTTCCGACGTTGTCATGCCGGAAATGGACGGGCCCACATTGTTCAGGGAACTGCGCAAGAGCCACCCGGATTTGCGGTTCATATTCATGTCGGGTTATGCCGAAGAAGCGTTTGCCCGCAATCTGCCAGACAATGAGCGGCAGAAATTCGGCTTTCTGCCCAAGCCTTTCAGCCTCAAGCAACTCGCTACCGCCGTCAAGGACTCGCTCGATTCCTGATATGCCCGCCCATGGCTGTGAATACCTGGGTCAACCTGCATTGATTTGCATATAATCGTTGGCGAATTTGCTTGCCTTGCGGCTATGCTTGGCTGTGATTCGGTTGGATTTCAGCGATCAACCAGTGCAATTTATGCGGCGAACCCAGGGGGCTTGCAACCTTTGCTGTCTTGGGGTTTTCTGATCCGGCAAAAGCAGTAAACGGGAGTGGACATCGGCATGGCGAATACCCGGCCAAAAGAGTCGTTTGCATCCCGGGGCGCTGACTTCTTCATCAACACGGCAATGGCATCGCTGGCGCTGATTGTTACCGCCGTTTCTGCCTACACCACTTTCAAAGGCATGGTCCGGGTTGTTGGAGCAGACACGCCCAGTGTCGGTTTTGAAAGCTGGCTGCCTCTCATTGTTGCCGGATCCATCACGGCAGTCGTGCAGATAGGCCTCACAATCCTTTGTTGGGTCGCCGGACGGGATAGTGCCAAGGCAATTACCGCAAAACTGCACGAGCGCAAACGTCGTACGTCAGTTGCAGCCAGCGCAGGCAAATTCGGTGCGATGTTGTCGCTTCTGTTGATTTGCCTTTCTGTCTCGGTGTTCTTTTCTTTCAACACGTATTTCAACAGCCTTTACGAGGGCAAAGAGGAAAAGCGCGTCGAAGCGCGGGCAGTTCCAGCCGTTTCTTTGACAGTCTCTACGCTGTTGGGTGAAGCCATTGCGGACCATCGTGCGGGCACGGTTGAAAAAATACGTGAACTCGCGACTGAAACCGGCTTTTTCTCAGGATTTGAAAGGCTGGCTGAGACCGTTGCGGCAACCGAGCCTGGTTATGAGGAGCGCTTTGCTGAATTTCGCGCAGCAAAGGCACAGTTGGAAAAGCGCCGGATCGAATCCGAATTTGATTTGAAGGCGCAGGTGGAATCCACTTCGCGCGAGATTGAAGAGCGGTCCGCAGAACTTGCAAAAGTTGAACTGGAAATTGCGGGTGTTCGTGATTCTATCACTCAATCCAGTGAGAGGATCATCATTTTAAGAACCGAAGAACAGGCCCAGCGGGATGAGGCGCAAAAGCAACTGCTTGGCGAGGCTGACCGTCCTGCAGGTGCCGGCAAGGCTTATGCAAAAGCGCTGGCGGCTGCCGAGAGCGCGGCGGCCTCAATCGTATCTGAAGAACGCTCCATGGAAGCTGCCCGCATTAAAATTGGCGAACTGGATAGCCGACGCCTTGGATTGGAGAAGTCGATCGGCATTGCAAGGGTCGACATGGAGGCGTCGGTTTCGGGGGAAGTGCTATCGGAGGACCAAAAGCTTCCCGTCGAAACCGTTTCCCAAATAGGCGAAGCCATTGCAGGGATGGAAAGCAAACGTTCCGCATTTGAACAGACGCCGGACACCAAAGCTCTCGATGCTTTGCTTGCGGCCTGTCTGCGGGTGCGTGAAATTGGCCTGTTTGACCCGCAGGCCCGACCAGCAGCAGAAAGCGCGCAATGCAAGCCATCTTCCGAAGTGTTGTTGTCAGCAATTGCAACTTACACAGCTGAGGAAACGAAGCGGGCTGCTTACGCGAAAGCCTGCGGCACACTTGGCAACGGGACTTTGCAACCGGCCAAGGCAGTTGAGACTTTGCGCCTGTGCCATTTCAATGCGGTGGCAACCGGTGTGGATGCCGAGAGCCGAAAAGCTGAAAAGGCTTTTGAAGCAGTTGAAGTGTTTGCCGGCAAGTTTGACAAGGATCAGCATCCTTTCCTGAAAACCCTTCAGGCGTTTTCCGTATCGCCTCGCTTGGCAGCTGTTGGCTTCTTCTTCGCCCTCATTCAGGATGTTGCCGTTTTTATCATGACTTTCATGGTCGAATTTTTCCGGCGTGAGCGACAGATTTCCCGCGAAGAAAAAGCCGGGCTCCACTTGGGAGAGGCCGAGTTTGAGGCGCTGCGCTATGTGCTCGGCAAATGCGATCCGTTGCCCGGTCGCCGCGATTCATACATTTTCCGCCTGTCGCAAGACCGCCAGTCGTTCCTTTCGCACGATGAATTGCTGGCGGTGAAAGCTGTGATCGAAGATCTGAGGAGCAGGGGGCTCGCCACGGCCACCAGCCGCACCGGGTATGTTGTCAGCAGTGCAGGCTTTACCGTTTTGCAAAACCGCTTGAGGCAAGCGCCGACAGATTCAGGGTATTTTCCAGGTTCGGCGCCCAGGCCCGCCAATCAGGCACAGTTGCGCAGTTCAGAGCCGACGGAAAACGTGTTGGACATTGCGGTTCGCAAGAAGACCTTTTGACAAAAAAATCCACCCTGCCTGGAAGGCAGGGTGGATTTCAAATTGCCACCCGCTGTCTCGGTTGTTCAGGCAGCCGCCAGTTCCGGCGCCATCTGCGATTGATGGTCAGCTATGAGGCCGCCAATGCGCAACAGTTCGGCAAAACGACCATCGCGTGTTGCCAGCTCTTCATAGGAGCCGCTTTCCACGATCTGACCCTCGTCCATGTAGAGGATCAAGTCGGCATCACGAACCGTCGAAAGACGGTGCGCAATGACAAAAGTGGTCTTGTCACGGCGGATATCGTCAAGCGCGTTCTTGACCTGCATTTCGGTCTCCACGTCCAGTGCGCTGGTCGCTTCATCGAGCACGAGGATTGGCGCATTCTTGAGAACCGCACGAGCAACTGCAATACGCTGGCGCTCGCCACCGGAAAGCTGTGCACCGCGCTCGCCTGCCGGGGTTGAATAGCCAGAGCCTTTTGACACGATGAAATCATGAGCTGCTGCGGCACGCGAGGCTTCCTCGACATCCCGGTTGCTGGCAGCATCGCGGCCGAGCCGGATGTTTTCCTCGATGCTGCGGTTCAACATGCACGAATCCTGGAAAACAGTGGCAATCGAGCGGCGCAACGAGCGCAGGGACACGGCAGCCACGTCTTGGTCGTCGATCAGTATTTTGCCATTGTCGGGAGAATAGGTGCGCTGCAGCAAGCTGACCATGGTTGTCTTGCCTGATCCTGTCGGGCCCACAATCGCAACGGTCTTGCCGGCCGGAACCGTTACACTGACATTGCGAATACCCGAAGATGCGCCGGGATAGGTGAAGCTGACGTCTTCAAAAACCACCGAACCATCGCGAACATGCAGATCAGGCAGGTTTGTCCGCTCTGCCTCTGGGTCTGGCTCGTCTTCAATCGCGTAAAATTCGACAAGCTTGGCGCGCGCCTCAAAAATCTGGGTAAAGAATGCCGCGACCTGGTCAAGGCGTGAAATCAGCAATCCGGCAAAACCGGTAAAGGCGATGACTTCGCCGATGCGCATTTGGCCACTTTCAACAAGCATTGCTCCAACCGCCAGAACTGCGCCCATGGATATGGTCGAGGAAAGACGGTGCATGGCCGCCGCCAGCGCCCACCAGTCCAGCACAGGGTATTGCGCATTCAGAAGCTGTGTTGTGAAACCACGCAGCGATTGAACCTCTGCCGGAACCCGGTGATAGCTTTGAAGAAGTGACACGTTGGAGACAGTGTCGGCCACGTGGGCGAAAACCTGATGATGGTACTTCTCGACCGTGCGCTGACCGCTGTCGGTCTTTTTCATCACGATGCGGCTAATGGCGGTGTAAGCCACACCGAGGGCCACAAGAACCATGGTGAGACGGTAATCGAGATAAATTGCTGTTGGCAGCAAAATTATCAGGGCGACCGCTGTCGACAGGTGTTGGCGCATGAACTCGAGCCAAAGACCGGACAATGCGTCTATGCCGCGCAAAAGGCTGTGCAAAGCGTGCGATGTTCCGCGCTTGTGGTGCCATGAAAGTGGCAACTGCATGATCTTTTCGTAATTGCGCGCCAGCAGCGAGAGGCGATTGCGATGGGACAGCCGGTCTGACTGGCGTGCCACGATGACAAAGCCTGCAATGTTGAAAAGCCCCAATGCTCCCCAGAACACCAAGGCAGATGAAATCTGGCTCTTGTTTGCGATCGCGTCGAAAACGCGACCCAGCAGGATTGGTTCAAAGACCGCAGTAGCGGCCAGAAGCACGTTGACTGCGCAAATGAGCGCCACGTGGCGCTTTTCCGCAGAGAGATAAGCGAGCGCGCGCAAGTAAGTCTTGGTCAGAGTCACGACACGACCTGTGAAAAGAGGAAAATCCGGGCATTTTCAGTAGATGCGATGCAAATACTACACATGTTGCAACGCATCAATAACGCGGTTGCTAAAGTCAGATTGCGGCGGAAAAACAGCCGACTAAAAATATGTGGCATTTCGCCGCACACCGTCACAATTGTCATCAAAGTGCTGATTTCAGGCGACTTTGGACAACGCGGCCAGCTTCCAGCACTCACGCATTGTTACGAATTATTGCTTGACAGGGCCTGGCGCGTGCACTGCAAAAACCGGACTGCAAATGTTCGGAAACAGGAACCGGCGGGGCCTGCGGCGAGGTCCCGCCGAAAGCCTTTAGCCCAAGTCGAAACTCCCGGCTTCACGGGTTGATTTCGCACCATTGACCGTTGTGACGTACTCGCCTTTGGCCGTCTGGTTCACTACAATCGCGAAGGCTTTGCCATTCTTGCGCAAGTTTGCAGAAAAACCTTCCCATTCGGCCGGGAGGGCAGGCGTTATGCTCAAACGGCCATCCTTGAGTTGCATTCCCAGAATTGCCTCAACGGCACTGCGCCACAGCCAGCCTGCCGATCCTGTGTACCAGGTCCAGCCGCCACGCCCGGTTTTGTTTCCCTCACCATAGACGTCGGCCGCAACGACATAGGGTTCGACCCTGTATTGATCGGCAGACTCGCGATCCGTGGCGTGATTTACCGGGTTGAGCAGGCTAAAGCATTTGTAGGCGTCATCGCCGCGCCCCATCTGCGCCAGTGCGTAGACCACCCAGGTGGCGGCATGCGTATATTGACCGCCATTTTCCCGAACGCCCGGCGGATAACCCTTGATGTATCCGGGGTCTTTTTCCGTGTGCTCGAATGGCGGTGTAAACAGGCGCAACACGCCCGCGTTTTCGTCAAACAATCGCGACATTACCGCATCCATGGCCATTGTGGCGCGCTCTGGCCGGGCAGCACCGGACAGCACACTCCATGACTGGGCGATCGAATCGATTTTGCACTCTGGTTCGGCATTGGCACCCAAAGGCGTGCCGTCGTCGTAAAAGCCGCGCAAATAATGATCGCCATCCCAGGCATTTGCTTCCATGGCCACAATCAGCATTTTGCGGTGCGCCTTCCACTGTTTTGCCCGTTCTTTGTCCCCTCGGGTTTCAGCAATCCTGGCAAACTGCTTCAAGGTTGTGGCGAGGAACCAGCCAAGCCACACGCTTTCGCCGGTTCCGTGTTCGCCGACGCGGTTCATGCCGTCGTTCCAGTCCCCGCCCAGGATCAACGGAATGCCATGCGGGCCGGTTCTTGCAATCGCCAGTTCCAATGCTTTGGCGCAATGCTCGTAAAGACTTGCCTTGTCGCCAGAGATATCTGGCTTGTAGAAACTGTCGTGCTTGCCAGGCTCCAAAGCGGCGCCCGTGAGAAAGTTCACTTTCTCGTCCAACACCAATGTATCACCCGTGGTGCGGATGTAGTGAGCGGTACAATAGGCAAGCCAGACCACGTCATCGGAAATGATTGTCCGGACGCCAGCCCCTGTTGCCGGCAACCACCAGTGCTGCACGTCCCCTTCAACAAATTGACGTGAGGCGGCATTTAGGATTTGGGCACGCGCGAGCCTTGGATCATGAAAGATCAGCGCGGCTGTGTCCTGCAACTGGTCGCGGAACCCGAAAGCACCGCTGGCTTGATAGAAAGCCGCCCGGGCCTGAACGCGGCACGCGATGTTCTGGTAGGGCAACCAGGTGTTGACCATCCTGTCGAGGGCTTTGTCCGGCGTTTGCACCTGCAAAGTGCAAAGGAAATCTTCCCATTTTGCGTCGCTCTGTTCGACCAAAGCATCATAGTTGAGATTGGACAGGCGGCTGACAACACCATCAACAACGCTGTCCGGGGCATCGCCAAAATGCAGGATAATCTCACGTGTTTCGCCGACTTTCAGTTCAATGTCGCATGCGATTGCGACCATTGGATCACCTTGGGTGTCCACACTGGATTGAAGCCATGTATCCGCCCTTGCAGCTTGCGGCTGCTGGACCGAACCGGAGCGACCAAAATATTCTGCCCTTGCGGCCGTGTGATAAACAACCGGTTGGCTGGCAGTCATGAATGTGGTTCGCCCGCCATAATCGAGGCTGTAGCGGTTACTCGCAGTCAAAATGCCGCGTGCCTCGTCAAACTGGGCAGTTACGAAGGGTGCCGAGCGGGCAGGGTTGTTGCCCAGCACCAATTCCGCCCAACTGAAGACGCGCAGCCTTCTTGGCTTCTGCGACTTGTTTACAATGCGCAATCTTGTGTGTTTGACCGGATCCTGTTGTGAAACTGTCTGGTCGACCTGCAATGCCAGTCCACTGGTATTGGTGGAAAATTCCGACCTGCCGGGCAAATGACGCGCCTCGAAAACGGCGTCCTTGTCGACTGAAAGACCTGCAAACGGTGACATCACTTCATTGGTGTCCAGATCAAGCAAATGTATTCCCTCGCTTGGCCGGTTGATCACCGTGTCATTGGACCATGGCGTCAGCTGGAAATCACGTGAGTTGGCAGACCATGTGTATCCTGCGCCTTCTGCCGAAACGTGAAAACCGAAATCTCTTCCGGAAACCACATTGATCCATGGGTGAGGTGTAGCCCCGCCGGCTGGCAGTCGCACAACATAGGCACGGCTGTTGGGGTCGAAACCACCATATCCGTTCCAGTGTTCAAGTCCGTCACCGCTGGTGACGGCAGTTGATGTGACCGAAGCGAGTACTGGTATCCGCGCAAGTGGCGCTGGTTTGGCAAGCCGCCCTTCTTCCTCGGTCTTTTCCAGCCGCGCCAATTGCTCTGACAGCTTTCCGTTGCGGGTGTGCAGTGCAATTCGCGAAGACGCGATCAGTGCAGCCCAGGTTTCCTCACCCATCAGATCACGTCGCACAGAGAAGATGTGCTGGCCGGGACCTGAAGCAAGCCCGCGACGGCTGGCGTTTTCGCACAGCGCCGAGATGATGTTGTTGAGGTCCTGCGCGTACGAAAAGACCCTTTCATTGATGATGACGAGATCGGATATGATCCCGCGCGAACGCAAATATTCCTGCATGCGAAGCGCCTCGCGGACCGAACCGATCTCGGCTTCACCATCGATGCGCAGGGAAAATATCGGATAATCACCCGATATCGACATTGGCCAAAGCGAAGATTGGGATTTCAGGCCGCTCAGTGCCACAACTTCTTGAGGCCGCAATCGAAGGTCCGGGTAAATCAGGAAACTTGCAAATTTCTGGAAATTTGCTGCTTCCTGCGGCGTCATGTCGATATGGCGAATTTGTACTTGCGATCGCGTCCACGCCAGCGTTGTCTCGTGGGCAAACGTTTCTGCCCGGCGATAGTGCATGACCGCACGGTCCAGTCCGGCACGGTCAGGCGCAGCAATGGTCCAGAAATTGACGCTGATTTCCTTGCCCGCAGGTACCCGGAAGGTACGGCGCAATGAAAACACGGGATCCATTGTGTAACCGGAATTCCCGCCAAGCCGTGCACCGGCGTCAAAGGCAGCGGCACAGCCAAGATTTCGACCGCGCCCGATAAAAGCCCTGCGGTCTGTTTCTGCCTGGGTTTCGCGTTGCTCCCCCGACCCATCGGCGATCATGTGACCAATGATGATGTCGGCATCCGAAGGTGATCGCTTGTTGCGCGTTGCGTAGATCACGTCACCCAGTTCGCCGATTTCCGTTTTCACGAACATCTTGGAAAAGGCCGGATGGGCAATGTCTGAATCATCGCGTGAAAGCACACATTCGCCAAAAGATGTCACTTCGATGAACCGGTCGCGTTCGCTTCGGTTCATGATGGTGAGCTTGCGCCCTTCGCCGTCCGAGCCCGAGCAGACCAGCACCTCAAGGCGGGTGTCGAGACCATTGGCATTCTTGTGAAATTCTGCCCGGTGGTCGGCAAAAATCGTGAATGATTTCTCGGCTTCAGCCTGTTTGGGTTCGGCTGTTGCTGACCACCATTTGCCGCTCTCGATATCGCGCAGGAAAATGTAGGTGCCGAATTGGTCGAGCGTTGGATCAGGCCGCCAACGGGTGACCGCCAGGTCATTCCAGCGCGAATAGCCCGAACCGGATGCCGTGACCATGACACTGTACCGGCCATTGGACAGAACCGACGTCGACCGTTTTGATTCCAGCGGGTCATCAATTCGAACAAACTGCAGGCCAAGCGCATCGGTATAGCCAGTTGGCCTGTCTTCAAGGTGCCCGGCCCGGGTTACCGAGACAACTTCGCGCGGTGCCCGCTCCTGCAGCAACAATTCGGCGGCTTCAATGACCGGGTCGGCGTGGAAATACTCCCGCAAGCGCCCGTTGAGAACAGCATTTCCGATTGCGGCAATGGACATGCCTTGATGGTGGGCAAGATAGTTTTTGACGATGGCGCATTTTTGCCCTTCCAGCAGGCGCGAAGCGGTGTAGTCGACCGCATCATAGTAACCGTAAAGACCCAACGCCCCCGCATCGGTCAGGCGTTCCATGTTGACGATTGATTCGTGCGGGCGGAACTGGGAAGCCAGCGCGGTGGCATAAGGTGCTATGACCAGGTTGGCTGACAAGTCATGCTTGAGCCCGAGGGATGGCACACCGAAGTTCTGGTATTGGTAGTTCATCAAACGGTCGCGGGTGTTGAACGCTGACTCCGAAATTCCCCACGGAACATCAAATGGTTTGGCATATTCAATTTGCCTTGCGATCGCCAGGCGGTTCGACTGGTTGAGAATGCCGCCTTCGCGTTCGTGCATGACGAGCGGCGGCATTAGGTATTCAAACATTGAGCCGGACCATGAGACAAGCGCTGCTTGCCAGCGCACTGCTGTTACCGGACGACCCAGCCTGAACCAGTGCTCCTTTGGAAGGTCGCCCTTGGCGATGGCAAACAGGCTGGTAAGCCTCGCCTCGGATGCCAGCAAATCATAACAGCTTTTGTCGAGCTCCTTGTTGTCGGCGCGGTAGCCAATGGAAAGCAGGCGACGATCCTTGTCCATCAGGAACCGGAAATCCATCGCAAAGGCAATTGAACGTGCGCGCTCTGCAAGCGCACCAAGCCGCAACTCCCATTGCCCAAGGTCTGCGGAGTCAGCAATTGCGTCCATGCTGTTGGCTTGTGCCGTTGCCAGAAGAACCGAACACCAATGGCGCAATTCTTTTGCAGGCACTGAAATTTCGGTGTCGGATTCGATGCTTTCGGTACCGACAATCAGTGCTTCTGCCAATTCACAAAGCTCACGGGCTGTTTTTACCAGGTCCGAAGGCTTGATCGGTGCCGATGACGGGTCTGCACGCCAGGAGTCGAGATTGGCGACAAGACCTCCCAGCCGTTCGGTATACCGCTGCCGGATAGGTTGTACGGTCTTTCGAACATCAGGAATTGCTCCAACGCTGTCTTCAAGGATCGACGCCACGTCGGCGACACCGTCGAAATTGGCCAGCATCTGTGAGGCAGGAGCTTGCGCCCAGTTTTTTAGCGCAGACGATACCGTCACAAGATGGCCTGCCAGATTTCCGCTATCAACCGCGGAAATATAACCAGGCGGCAGGATGGCCAGGCTGCGGATGTCATACCAGTTGTAAAGATGGCCGTTGAATTTCGGCAATCTCTCCACCGTTGAAATGGTCTGCTCCATGCGCTGGACAGCATCGGCAAGTGAAATCCAGCCAAAGTTTTTCGCGGTGATGGTCGATAGCAGATAAAGGCCGATATTGGTCGGCGATGTTCGTTCGGCGACGACAGGTTCCGGGTCTTCCTGAAAATTGTCCGGTGGCAGGAAGTTCAGTTCAGTCGTCACAAATGTTTCGAAATAACGCCAGGTTTTACGGGCTGTCTTGCGCAAAAACAGCTGGTCTCGAGCGGACAACTCGAGATGGTCTTCCGTTTCCTGCGACCGGCTGACATTCCACGCAATGGCAGGTGCAGCAACCCAGACAATGGAAAAAATAGCCGCAAGCGGCAGGTTTGCCGGGTTCTCCAGCGCAATGAAAATGAACGACGCCACACCGATGATCGGCGAAGCCGCCATCATTTTGTAGTGGCCCATCAAAGACGCCTGACCACCCGAACTGACTTGCGCCGCGGTGCGCCACTCCAGCAAATGTTTTTTGCTGAAGAAAAGTCGCCACAAGGCGCGCACGACTGCATCGGCCAGCACATAGGCCAAATGCGCCATGAACACGATGCGCAAGGCAATCTCGGCAATGGTGCCATAAAGACTTGACCAAAGCGTGCGCAGATGGCCACCAAGGGTGACCCCGATGCGGGAAGGAACGCTTTGCCTCGCAAACCCGATCAGCGGAGCGACGGCAAGGCCAAGAAGCATGAAAACCTGCCAGACGAATGCAACACTTGCAGGCAAGGCGGACCATGCAATGACCGAACTTGTCACCCAGCCGACCGGCGCAAAGGAACGCCGCAGATTGTCAATCATTTTCAGCCGGCCAATGCCGGTAAGGCCATTGCCGATACCAAAGATAAACGGCAGCAATTGCCAGTCGCCGCGTGCCCAGCGGTGTTGGCGTGAAGCTTCCACCTGGTAACGGATCGGAAAATCTTCCACAAATTCCACATCGGTGACCAAGGCGCAGCGGGCATAGCTGCCCTCAAGCAAATCGTGGCTGAGAACAGCGTTGTCGCCTATTTTCCCGCGCAACGAGCGTTCGAAACTATCGACCTCATAGAGGCCCTTGCCGGTGAAGGAGCCTTCACCGACCAGATCCTGATAAAAATCAGAAACCGTGAAAACATAAGGATCAAACCCGCGATTTGCCGAGAAGGTTCGCTGGAACGGCGACGCCTCGGCACCCGTCGTCAGCGAAGCAGTTACACGAGGCTGGAAAATAGTGTAGCCGCTGACAACCCGGCCCTTGGCATCGCTGTAGACAGGTCGGTTAAGCGGGTGGACAGCCTTGCCCACAAGTGCTGCAACACTGTTGAGCGGAAGCCTTGTATCTGAATCGACCGTCAGCACATACTTGACATCGTCAGGCAATGCTTGTGCAGGCGGAAAATAGGATGTGTCCTTGTCCCCGCGCAGCAGCAGGTTTAGTTCGTGCAGCTTGCCGCGCTTGCGTTCCCAGCCCATCCAGACACCTTCGCCCGGATTGAACTGGCGTTTGCGGTGAAGCAGGTAGAACCTCCTGCCGGTCCGGGGATAAGACTGGTCCAGCCGGTCAATTTCCTGCTGGGCATAGGCAAGGATTTCCTGATCCGCCGGGGTTTCTTCGTGGTCACTGTCGCGCCAGTCTGAAAGCAGTGCAAAAAGCACTGCACCTTGCGGGTTGGCGAGATAGTGCAATTCAAGATTGCGCACCAACTCGTCAACCGTGTCGTGGTTTGTGATGAGGCACGGAATGGCGACCAGTGTGCGCGCATGATCCGGGATACCGTCTTTCAACTCATACCCCGGCAGATGATCCGGCTTGAAAACCAATGCCGCCGCAGTCTGGACAAATGCCGCCGCCGCGTCAGAGGCTGGCAGTGCAAACAGGATCAGCAAGGGCAGGGCAGCCCACAGCGAAACGCCATTGTAGGCAAGAAACGTCGCCGCCAAGGCAATGATTGCCAGCGTTGTCGCGAAATTGGGGAAACCTGCAGCAAACCAGCCCCAACTGCGGTATCGGCGCAACAGACTTGAGCCGAAGGGGGCTGGACTTCCAACCGTGAGTCGCAATTGTGGCTTGCCTTTGCCAACCAGAAAATAGCCTACGTCAGAACGGGGGTCGGTTCCGGTGTCGAGGCGGGAGGCGGAACTGGCCGCAAGGTCAATTGCTGCCTTGGCAACACTTGTTTCGGGAATTTTGCCGCGCCGGGCGATGGCCTCGATTGAATCGCGATAGCGATTGCGGGTGGAACTGTCGAGCAGCGAAAAATCCGAACCCGCCTGCAATGTCCGGTCGACTGCACTCAGGCTTTCAAACCAGCCCTGCCAGTAAACATCATCGATGCGCCGAAGGCTCGTAATGATGTTTCCGGTGGTCAGATTTCCCGAAGACTGGCGGTTCTGCTCGGCAACAACCACAGCTTCGCCATGGCTACCGCGGGCTTCAAGCATGGACTCCAGCCATTCAAGCGCCTGCGCTGCCCATTGCGATCCGTCGCGGAAACGGTAAAGCAACTGCGCCGCAAAAGTGTTGTCTTGCGTAAAATTGGCCTTGCGCTGCATCAGCTCAAGCCGCTTTTCGACGTTTTCTTCGGCGGTCAGCAAATCGGCAAGCCGGTTGGCTTCGCTGCGCATGTCGCGGGCATTGCGGACCCGGTCGGACAGCCGGCGAAGGTTTTCAATCATAACATAGCGAAGAAACGCCGGAGCAGCCCACAATTCACCAATCGTCAGCTCGCTGCGTTCCTGGAAACCCGAAATGAACTCGGTCAGGCTTTCAGGGGAAAAATCGCTGTTGGTATGTGCAACATAGAGCCAGGCCAGCGCCATGATGCGCGGCGTTGATCCCTTGCCGGGCACTGTCCATTTTGGCAGGATCCTGTAGAAATTGCGCGTCAGGTCGCGCCGGACATGCCGGATGTTCTCTTCAACGATATGGTGGTTGTCGAGCAGCCACTCGGCCGCAGGCGTGATTGAAATGCGTTGGCGAACAGTTTCTGCCGTCGCGATGTAATTTTCGCGAATTTGCCTTTCATTTTCCCGGATGCGCGATGCAAAATCCACCTCTTGGTATTCCGGGAGCAAGACTTCGTCGGAACCAAACAGCCCCCGTCCGAATGCGCGCAAGTCCGAACTGCTCCAAAGGTCAATTCGGATCGGTGCAAGGATTGAGCCAAGGCCGGGACCGGACGGTGCTTTGCGGGCAATCGGAAGAAAATCGAGGTTCATTGCAATACAATCAGGGTTTGTGTTTCAATTTTTCAGGAATGGTGAAGCCAACTCGGCTTGCCCGGTGAAATGTCAGGCGCGCCGAAGCGCCCCGAATTCTTCATCGACCACATTTTCAATCGTTTCGCAATCATGGCCCGACAGTCAAAGCCCAGCGGTCGGAACGCAAACTCAAAGCTGCAGCTGGATGATGTGCCCTGGAGCATATGCAAGGCGAACCGTGGTTATTGGCCGCTCTTCAAGCCACGTTGTGCGCACGGCAACAAGGATGGCGGTGTTTGCGTCAACCGCCAGCAATGTGCACTCTTCCCGGTCAGGAATGCTTGCCGACAGCAAATAGTCCCCGTGCGAATAGGGCGCATTGCGTACCAGCCATTCATTGGCACTTTCGCTTTCAAAGTCTGTGTCATTTACCTGCGGAACAACAGCCGGATTGATCCAGCGGTCTTCAAATACAAAAGGACGCTCATCGGCAAAATGGACCGATTTGACATGCAGCATTTTTGTTCGCGAGGGTACTTTCAGCTTTTCACACAGACCTGCTGGCAAATTCTCCAACCGGCAATGCAGCAAGTGGTGTCGCCAGGTGGCGCCGCTTTTTTCAATTTCCATTCGGGTCACCGGAATGGAAAGAACCGCCTTTCGAACCGGCGTCAAAGCGACGTGCGACCCACCTTTTCGCCTGCGAACGATGAAACCCGCACTGGCTATATCACGCATGGCCCGGTTGACGGTTGCGCGGGCACAACCAAATTCTTCGGCTAGCACGCTTTCATTGGGAAGCGGGTCGCCCGCACGCCAATCGCGATTGGTGATGCGCCCCATCAGTTCTGCCCGGATGTCTTGCCAGGTGCGTGCAGGGTTTGGCTTCAAAGTTCCTGCCCCAGTCGGCGCATGGTGTTCCTGTAGCGACCAGTGATTCTGTCATGCTTTCTGTGCCGACCGTCGGTGACCAGATGGCGACCGGCTGACCAGACATGTTTCACCATGCGGTCATTGCCGGCAAAGATGAAGCTGTCGAGGACGGTGTCGCCCCTTCGTCCTTCAAGATCTGTGGCCTCGCCGTCCAACGCCAGCAAGTCGGCCAGCTGGCCTGGCGCGATTTTGCCAGCCTTTCGCCCCGCAGCCTGGGCGCCGCCTGCTGCCGCCGCTTCAAACAGAACCCTGCCGGTCGATTTCTCCGGTGTCGCGAACACCGCGCGCCTCCGGTCGCGAAGCCGCTGTGAATATTCAAGCGTTCGCAATTCTTCACTGAGCGAGATTTTGATGTTTGAATCCGATCCGATGCCAATCCTGCCACCCAGCCCCAGAAAGATCGTTCCTTCAAAAATCCCGTCACCAAGGCTGGATTCGGTAATTGGGCAAAGGCCGGCAACTGCCCCTGATTTGGCCAGAACCGCAATTTCCGACTGTACCATGTGAGTGCAATGAATAAGGCACCAATGCTTGTCGACCGGATGATTGGACAACACCCAGGCCATTGGCCTGCGGCCCCATGCCTGCAATACTTCATCCACTTCGCCTGTCTGCTCGGCCACATGCATGTGCACCGGCTTGCCCGGTCGCAGGGCGGTGGCAAGTTTGATGCCATCCACACTGGCTGCCCGCAGCGAATGCGGCGCAACACCGGTCACACAATCGCCTGGCAAGAGTTTCATGTGACCGGCACTTGCATCTACAATTTTCGCAAAGGCATCCGGTTTGTTGCCAAACCGGATTTGGCCCGGCCCCAATGGCCTGCGATCACAACCGCCAAATTCATAAAGCACCGGGAGCAGGGTCAACCCTATTCCGGTGTCGCTGGCTGCCGAAACCACGCGTGACGCCATTTCTGCCGGATCGTCATATGGGACTCCACCTTGCTGATGGTGCAAATAATGAAATTCAACGCTGGCACCATATCCTGCTTCGAGCATTTCCATTTGCACATATGCAGTGATCGCCTCGACATCCTCCGGGCTGAGGCGGTCGAGATAGGCATACATCAGCTTGCGCCACGTCCAGAAATTGTCGTTGGGATCCGGTCCGCGCCGCTCGGTCAGGCCTGCCATGGCCCGCTGGAAGGCGTGGCTGTGAAGATTGGTCGGCGCCGGAATCAAAATTTTGGTTTGCGTGCCAACTGGCGGCGAGCCGGATTTGATCGATGTGATCACACCGTCCCGCCCGACCTCGACCGCGACGTTTTCCTGCCATCCCCCGGCGGTCAATGCCTGTTCGGCCCAGATGGTTTCCAACTGTTGTTCCTCGCTTGACTTGATATTATGTGCAGACATAATATTGGTCCGACAGAATTTTTCAAGGCGGCTTTTGCGTGTCTGACAGACTGATCATCCATGCAAACCTGGTCACGATGCAACCAGGTGACCCTGTGGCAGCGCTGCAAAACTCCGCGGTCGCCATTCGTGGAGGATTGATTGTTTGGGCGGGCAGCGATCAGGCAATCCCGGATCAATACCGCGATTTACCGGTTGAAGACCTTGAAGGCAGGTTGGTTACGCCCGGTCTGGTGGATTGCCACACCCATCTGGTTTTTGGCGGCGACCGGTCGCAAGAATTCGAACTGCGCCTGGAAGGCGCATCATATGAAGAAATTGCCCGTGCTGGCGGTGGAATTGTCTCTACGGTCAAGGCAACACGCGCAGCAAGCGAGCACGAACTGCTGACGTGCGCGTTGGCCCGGCTGGACGCCATGATTGCCGAGGGCGTCACCACCGTGGAAATCAAATCGGGCTATGGCCTTGACGTTGATACCGAACTGAAAATGCTGAGGGTCGCGCGCAAGCTCGCCACTTTCCGACCGGTCGCAATCCGAACGACGTTCCTTGGTGCCCATGCCGTTCCGCCGGAATATACCGGGCGGGCAGGGGCCTATCTCGAAAATGTTTGCCTTCCCGCCTTGAATGCCGCCGCGGCGGAAAAACTTGCCGACGCTGTTGACGGTTTTTGTGAGTCAATAGCTTTCGACAAGCGCCAGATTGCGCGGGTTTTTCGTGAAGCCAGGATTTTGGGCCTGCCGGTGAAACTTCATGCCGATCAGCTTTCAGATCTGGGCGGAGCCGGACTTGCAGCAAGGCGCAAGGCGCTGTCGGCTGACCATCTGGAATATGCCAGTGAAGCCGGCGTCAAAGCCATGGCAGGGTCAGGAACCGTCGCGGTAATCCTGCCAGGTGCATTTTATACGCTGCGTGAAAAGCAGGTGCCGCCAATTGGCTTGTTCCGCAAACATGCTGTGCCGATGGCCGTTGCCACTGACTGCAATCCCGGGTCCTCGCCGATGGTTTCCTTGCTGCTTGCCATGAACATGGCTTGCACCTTGTTCCGCATGACACCGGCAGAAGCCTTGGCAGGAACAACAATCTATGCAGCCAGGGCCTTGGGCTTGAACGATCGGGGCGTCATTAAAGAAGGTATGCGGGCCGACCTTGCAGTTTGGGACGTCAGGCATCCGGCGGAATTGGCCTACAGGATCGGCTTCAACCCGCTGCACAAACGCTATTTTGGAGGGAACGCATGAAAACCGCGACGCTTGAGCCGGGTGCTGCGACCCTTTCGCGCCTCGAGGCAATTTACCGGGAAAGCATGGCCGTCAAGCTGGTGACTTCGGCAAGAAAGCCGGTCGAGCAATCTGCCTTGCTGGTCGCAAAGGCCGCCTCCGGAACCGCCGCTGTCTACGGGGTCAACACCGGTTTCGGCAAGCTCGCCAATGTGAAGATCGCGTCCAAAGACACGTCAAGACTTCAGCGAAATTTGATCCTTTCGCATTGCAGTGGAGTTGGAGAAACTACGCCGCCCTCGATCACCCGGTTGATGATGGCGCTCAAGCTGCTTTCACTGGGTCGAGGTGCATCGGGAGTTCGGTGGGATATCATCGCAATCATTGAAGCCATGTTGGCAAAAGGCGTCGTTCCGCTCATTCCTGCGCAAGGGTCGGTTGGCGCATCGGGCGATCTGGCGCCACTGGCACACATGGCTGCAGTGATGATCGGCGAGGGGGAGGCCGCTTTCGAGGGCCAACGAATGCCCGGCGGCGAAGCCTTGAAGTTGGCCGGACTGGTTCCTGTTGAACTGGCTGCAAAAGAAGGTCTTGCGCTGATCAACGGAACGCAGTTTTCGACAGCCTGCGCGCTTGCAGCACTGTTTGACGCGCGTCGCAACCTTGAAGCAGCCATCGTCACCAGCGCGCTTTCCACCGATGCAATCATGGGTTCTACCGCACCTTTGCGCGCCGAAATCCATGAACTTCGCGGCCATGCCGGCCAAATCGAGGTGGCAGCGCACATGCGTGCCTTGATGGAGGGCTCGCAAATCCGGGAGAGCCACCGGGAAGGCGACACACGGGTTCAGGATCCTTATTGCATTCGCTGCCAACCACAGGTGACGGGCGCTTGTCTTGATCTGTTGCGTAAGGCGGGGCGAACGCTGGAAATCGAGGCCAACGCCGTTACCGATAACCCGCTGGTCCTGGCGCAAACCGGCGACATTCTTTCAGGTGGTAATTTCCACGCGGAACCGGTGGCATTTGCCGCTGACCAGATTGCGCTGGCTATTGCCGAGATCGGCTCGATTGCGCAGCGCCGCATAGCGTTGATGGTCGATCCGACCTTGTCGCACGATTTGCCGCCGTTCCTGACCCCCAATCCCGGGCTCAATTCAGGTTTCATGATCGCCGAAGTCACATCGGCTGCTTTGATGAGCGAAAACAAGCATTTGGCCAATCCTTGTTCCACTGATTCGACGCCCACCAGTGCCAACCAGGAAGACCACGTCTCCATGGCCGCCCATGGCGCTGTGCGGCTGATGCGCATGAACTGCAACCTTTCCAATATTCTGGGCATCGAGTTGTTGTGCGCGGCGCAAGGCATAGGATTTCGGGCACCGCTCAAAACCAGCAAGCCGCTGCAAAAGGCAATCCGGCGTCTGAGGCAAGACGTGAGCGCATTGGGTGAAGACAGATTCATGGCCGATGATATTTCCAAGGCCGCCGAACTCGTTGAAAGCGAGGCTCTGGTACTCGCGATATCGGCAAAGCCGATGATTGCATGGGGGCAGGGCTGATGCAGCCGGTTTCCGTGGTTCAAGGCAACAGCCCGCTGGTTCTGGGCTTTCCGCACACCGGTACCTGGATGCCGCCGGAAATCGCTATGCGCCTGAACGAAAATGGCAAAATACTTGCCGACACGGACTGGCACATTGATCGTCTCTATGAGGGTCTGCGACCGGGGATTACGAGCGTGCGCGCCAGTTTCCACCGATACGTCATTGACGCCAACCGTGATCCATCGGGCGCCAGTCTTTATCCTGGGCAAAATACCACCGGTCTGGTTCCGCTGTCCGATTTTGACGGGCAACCGATCTGGCTGGCGGGTGAGGAACCTGACGAAGCTGAAATTGCCTTTCGGTGCGAGCATTTTCATGCGCCATATCACGCAACGCTTTCAGCACAACTGCGCCGGATCCATTCCTTGCACGGCTATGCCATCCTGTACGACTGTCACTCGATCCGCTCGCGCATTCCGTTCCTGTTTGATGGTGTGCTGCCGGACTTCAACATTGGCGATAATGGCGGCACGACTTGCGATGCGGCGATTACGGCCATTGTGGCTGATGCCTGCGCTTTGTTCAGCCAATACAGCAATGTCGTCAATGGCCGCTTCAAGGGCGGTTGGACGACGCGCCACTACGGCAAACCGCAGGAAGGCTATCATGCCATCCAGATGGAGCTGGCTCAATCAACGCATTTGGCAAGCCAGAAACAGCCGTTTGCCTACGATCCCGGCAAGGCAGGCAAGCTGCGTGAAGCGCTTGCAAAAATACTCGAAAGTCTCGCCGGCTGGAGGCCCGTCAATGCTTAAAACATCGGCAATGACCATGATGCTTGTGTTTGCAGCGCTTCCCGCAATTTCTGCCGAGCGCACTTTGTCAGGAGCGGAAATCAAGGCGCTGTTGCCAGCCGTGATCGTCAAGGGCGAGGGCACAAGCCAAAGGTTTTCGGCAGCAGGGGCCACAACTTTCACCGACCACGGCCGGGAAAGTTTTGGCAGCTGGACCATCGTTGGAGACAAATATTGCAGCAAATGGCCACCCAGCCAGACACAGGCCTGCTTTGAAATCATGGTGGAAGACGCGCCACCCGATGGCGGGATTGCCGTGATCATTTGGGTCGATGAATCAGGCTCCCAAACCCACAATACATTTACAGCGAAGGAATGAGCGCAATGACCGGTAATCCCCGCCACAACCAACGCGATGTTTTTCCAGCGACCGGATCGCAGATCACCGCCAAATCCTGGTTGACAGAAGCGCCAATGCGCATGCTGATGAACAATTTGCATCCCGATGTCGCCGAAAACCCGCATGAGCTGGTGGTCTATGGTGGCATCGGGCGCGCGGCCCGTACCTGGGATGATTTTGACAAGATCGTCGCCAGCCTGAAGACGCTGGAGGCCGATGAAACCCTTCTGGTCCAGTCCGGAAAACCGGTTGGCGTGTTTCGCACGCACAAGGATGCGCCGCGCGTGCTGATCGCCAACTCCAACCTGGTGCCGCATTGGGCGACCTGGGCGCATTTCAACGAGCTCGACCGCAAGGGCCTTGCGATGTATGGCCAGATGACTGCCGGATCGTGGATTTACATCGGAACGCAGGGGATCGTTCAGGGAACTTTCGAAACATTTGCCGAGGCCGGACGCCAGCATTATGGCGCAAACCTGAAAGGTCGCTGGATCCTGACCGGCGGGCTGGGAGGCATGGGTGGCGCGCAGCCGCTCGCAGCGGTGATGGCGGGCGCATGCTGCCTTGCCGTGGAATGCGATGAAACCCGCATCGATTTCCGCATTCGCACCCGCTACCTCGACGAAAAGGCAACATCCATCGAAGAAGCCTTGGAAAAAATCGATCGCTGGACCAGTGCCGGGGAGGCCAAATCAGTCGGCCTTGTGGGCAATGCCGCCGACGTTTTCCCGGAACTTTATCGCCGCGGCGTGCGACCCGATATCGTGACTGACCAGACCTCCGCCCACGATCCCCTGAACGGCTATCTGCCTTCCGGCTGGAGCGTCGCACAGTGGCGTGAGAAGCGCGAAAGCGATCCGGCATCGGTTGAAAAAGCCGCACGCGCGTCGATGAAGGTGCATGTTGCCGCGATGGTGGATTTCTGGAACGCCGGGGTCCCGACGCTAGATTATGGCAACAACATCCGCCAGGTGGCCAAAGACGAAGGTCTGGAAAACGCCTTTGCCTTTCCCGGCTTTGTCCCGGCTTACATTCGCCCGCTGTTTTGCCGTGGCATTGGCCCGTTCCGCTGGTGCGCGCTTTCAGGCGATCCGCAGGACATTCTCAAGACCGACCAGCGGATGAAGGAACTTTTCCCGGAAAATGAACATTTGCATCGGTGGATCGACATGGCGCAGGACCGGATCGCGTTTCAGGGACTGCCGGCCCGCATTTGCTGGATCGGTCTTGGCGACCGGCACAAGGCTGGGCTCGCCTTCAACGAAATGGTACGAACAGGCGAACTTTCCGCACCCATTGTCATAGGTCGCGACCATCTCGACAGCGGATCGGTGGCTTCACCAAACCGCGAGACCGAGGCAATGAAAGACGGTTCGGACGCTGTTTCCGACTGGCCGCTGCTCAATGCACTTCTCAACACAGCTTCAGGTGCAACCTGGGTGTCGCTACACCACGGCGGCGGCGTCGGCATGGGTTTCTCGCAACATGCCGGCATGGTGATCGTCGCTGACGGAACCGATGACGCAGCCCGCAGGCTGGAACGCGTGTTGTGGAACGATCCGGCAACCGGCGTCATGCGCCATGCCGATGCGGGCTACGAAACAGCACTGGACTGCGCGCGCGAGCATGGGCTGGTACTGCCGGGAATATCAGGGCTTTCGGCCAGCGATTGACCCATGCCGTTCGCGGTGATGGTCACAGAACGTGTGCGCGCCAGCCACGCGGCCATGTGCCAGGCTTTACGGTGAAAAACGAAAAGCCGCCACTTCGTCGCATCGCCTTTTTTGCGATGGCTGACCTGGCAAACCCGACGACTTTCAAGGCAACTCCCGTGGTGCCGAGCTTGACCCGGATGGCATCTGGTCAGCAACGACTGCCAGCGTTGATGCTGCACATACCTGTCCCGGTTCGCGGGAACCAAATTCAAAGACGAACCCCGAGTTGACGAAAACCATAAATGTCGGTTTATGAACAAAAAAGGATGTACGGCCAGCGAAGCTTGCATTACTGAGGCCACGGGGGCTGAAGCAATGAAGAATGAAACCATGAAACCCAACCGCCTTTCCAGCCCCGTGTTCTGGGGTGTGGTCGCTACGGTCTTGAGCCTGTTGTTTTGCTCATTTGTAATCGGAATGCAGACACCGCTTGCGTGCTATGTCACGACAGCATGTCCTGCCGACATGAGCAGCTTTCTCAATACACTGCCTTCAAACAGAGATTTGCTTCTGGCGATGATGGTTGTCGTGTTGCTGATGTGGATTGCAATTGCGATCTTTAACCAGTCGAGATCGTTCATACGGCATCGAGAGGAACTCACGGCGATGCACGGCGAATTCGGCAAATTGCGGGAGGTGCTGGATTATCTTGCCACCGCTGCGGTCAATCAATCCAGAACGGCAGTTGAGCAGGCAAAGGTATTGAAGGCAGAGCATGACATGCGCCTTAATTCCAAGGCGAACGAGGTGATAGGGGAATTGATCGAGCTTTTGATTGGCAAGTTCTCGATCGCCAGCGACCGCTTCTATTTCGACCAGCCGGACAATGCGAACCAAACCTTCATGTTGTACAATGAAGGCGACTTCACAAGATTGACCGATCCGATCTTGAAATCCGCGTTTCTTGCCAGTGAAATCGAAAGCCGGATCGATGTTTTTGAAGAAATCTGCAAATTGCAGCGCCCAGCCAGAATATCCCAATTGCCATCGCTGCTTTCGGACCTGACCTTCCTTTACGACTACAAGAACCGGATCAAGGCGGCGAGCATCAACCTGGATGAAGCCGGGAAAATTCGCACCGAGCGAAGCCGGATTCGCCAGCTTGTCGAATCCTGCATCGTATTGGGCGAGATGATCTCTGATCTGGATACGCAAGAGCGGCGCTAGTGCCCCATTTGGCTTCCACCAATGAATGAAGTGGCCGGAAAAAATGGTGAGCGCTGTGGGGGTCGAACCCACGACCTACTGATTAAAAGTCAGTTGCTCTACCGGCTGAGCTAAACGCTCCCAATATTGGCGGCAGGGTGCAAGTCTTGCGGACAACACTGCGCCTAACGGGAAGCGCCGGGAAGACCCGGCGCGCTTGAAACTCTACATACGGACGAGACGCACGATGGTCAACCGCCAAAATCGGCTGCTTCAAAAACGCGCGCATCGCCAAAAGGTGAACACCCAAGCCTGTCGCCAGACCTGCTTCTGCGCTAACCAAAGACCACTTACACAAACCGGAACGACGCCAAGCCCATGACAGGTGACATTTCATATCCCGCAGCAGTGCTCGCCGGCCTCGTGTCGTTTTTGTCGCCATGCGTTTTGCCGCTGGTTCCGCCATACCTTTGCTACATGGCCGGCGTTTCCCTCGACAAACTTGCGGGCAAAGATTCCGACATACAGAGGCTGAAGGTAATTTTTCCGGCAATGGCATTCGTGCTCGGCTTCTCGACGGTGTTCATTGCGCTGGGTTGGGGGGCGTCATCCGTTGGCCTGCTGCTGCGCCAACACATGGACACGCTTGCCATTGTCGCCGGTCTGGCAATCATCGCCATGGGTTTGAATTTTCTGGGTATCCTGCGGGTCGGGCTGCTGTTTCGCGAAGCACGGTTTACCGGCGGTGGTGCCGGAATTGCAGGATCGTATCTGATGGGCCTCGCCTTCGCGTTTGGCTGGACGCCCTGCATCGGCCCTGTGCTGGGTGTCATCCTGGCTTTGGCTGGCACCCGCGAAACTGCAGGCGAGGGTGCTTTGATGCTGGCAGCCTATTCTGCCGGGCTTGGCATTCCCTTCTTGATTGCAGCGCTTTTTGTTGCCCCTTTCATGGGGTTCCTTTCGCGGTTCAAAAGGCATCTGGGAACGGTTGAAAAAATCATGGGCGTTTTGCTGGTCTTGACCGGAATAGCGTTTCTGACCGGCAGCATGCAGGTATTTTCTTTCTGGCTTCTGGAAAAATTTCCAGCACTCGGACAACTTGGCTGAGGGCTACTGCCGCGCAATCAGTTCGCCCTCGAATGGTTGGGCTTGACAGTCGACACCAGCTGGCAGGGCAATGCTGGCGCACGCAGCCTCAGCCTCTTCCAATTTGCCAAATGGGCCAACCAAAAGGCGCGCCTCAAGACCGGACGCCGTGTCACGCAAGGTAGCCCTGGGTTCCAGTCTGTCAAACGGGATTTCCTGGTTTCCCTCAGCGATGGTGGCAAAGCGTCCCGACAAGTCGCTGAACGAATCAGCTGCTCCCAGATCCATCGCAAACCCGATGGCCAGCTGCGAACCACCGGCAACAGGTGCCGAATTTGACTGCAACGGGCCTTCCGTGGATTGCGGTTCCGGCTGCTTGACCAGAACGGTTACACCCTCGGGTTGCGGCGGCAGGATCGAAATGGGAGCGTCCAAGTCCGTGAGGTTCGGGTTGCCGGATGTCTGGCTGGCTTCCAAAGGCTCCGGCTCGATGCGTTCAGCCTGTTTTTGCGGCTGAAGCAGCGGCAAAATTGTCAGAATGATCGCCAAGGTAAAAACAAATCCGGCGACGAGCGCTGCCAGCGCAATCGGCCAGATACGACGCGGCGGTGGACCAAAATCCTCTATCTCGAACGGCGTTGCCGCATCGAATGGGTCTTCTGGCGGCATTGCCGGAATGTTGTTGCGCAATTCCCGCCCCTTTGTGTGCATGCTATTGAACAGCGGCGAATCTGGCAGTCTCCGGCTCGGCCGGGCTTTGAAACCGGCATTGGCCGGATTGCGAAGCGTTAATCGTGGACGAACAAAATGGCAAGAACTTGCATGACTGTCATATTGGCAGCGGGCGAAGGCACAAGAATGCGCTCAGCCCTGCCAAAGGTATTGCATGAAATCGGCGGTTTGCCGATGGTTGGCCACGTGGTGAAAGCTGCAGAGGCAGCTGGCGGCGAAGCACATGCGGTCATTGTCGGGCGCGAGGCGGCCAAAGTGGAAAAAGTCGTCCGCTCAGTTGCGGCAAAAGTCAGCTTCCACGAACAAACGCAGCGCCTTGGCACGGCCCATGCAGTGCTGTCAGCCCGGCAGGCAATCGCGCAGGGTTTTGACGACCTTCTGGTGCTGTTTGCCGATACCCCGCTGACCGATCCAAAAGCGCTGGCCGGCCTTCGCGCTTCGTTGGCTGCTGGTGCCCATGTAGCCGTGCTTGGTTTTCGATCTGCCAATACGCACGGCTATGGCAGGCTTTTGATGCTGGATGGTGAACTTGTGGCCATCCGCGAGGAAAAAGACGCCACCGATGCAGAGCGCAAGATCGATTTCTGCAATGGCGGCATTATGGCCATTGACGGACGAAAATCACTGGAACTTCTGGATGCCATTGGAAACGACAATGCCAAGGGCGAGTATTACCTGACCGACATTGTCGAGATTGCCCGCGAAAAGGGCCTCAAGGTGGTGGCGCATGAAGCCGATGAAGAGGACCTGCTTGGAATAAATACCCGCGCCGAACTGGCAAGGGTGGAGGCCATCTGGCAGAATCGCAAGCGCCGGCAAATGATGCTGGATGGCGTCACGCTCGTTGATCCGGCCTCCGTTCATTTCAGCCATGATACGATGATTGGCCAGGACACGGTCGTGGAGCCAAATGTGTTTTTCGGTCCGGCTGTTTCCGTTGGCAGCGATGTGGTCATCCACGCGTTTTGTCATTTTACCCAGACCAGCATCGCGGACAGCTGCCACATCGGGCCGTTTGCACGCATGCGCGGCGACGCCAAACTGGCAAAAGGCGGCCATGTCGGCAATTTTGTCGAGTTCAAGAATGTCGATTTTGGCGAGGGTGCAAAAGCAAGCCATTTGACCTATCTGGGCGATGCGCAAATTGGTGCTGGCGCCAATATCGGGGCAGGGACGATCACCTGCAATTATGATGGCGTGAACAAAAGCCGCACGGTAATTGGCGAAAATGCCTTTGTCGGGTCCAATTCGTCGCTGGTCGCGCCAGTCAGCATCGGCAAGGGCAGTTATGTCGCATCGGGAAGCGTGATTGTCGAAAACGTCCCTGATGGCGCCATGGCGGTGGCGCGCGGGCGGCAAGCCAACAAGGAAGGCCATGCGGAGCGTATCCGCGAACGGGCTTTGGCGAAAAAAGCCGGGAAATTGCCCTGATTGAGGACCGTTTCCTGTTTGGTAACCAGCTTTGCCAACGCGGTTGTAACCCTGTTCTGCCACGATCTGTCGTTACGCGGTGAAACCAAGAGTGAATTCATGTCGGGGCACTCCAAGGGCTAAAGCTCTTTGGGAAACACGAATGAATCGGACCGGAAGGATAGTGCATGTGCGGCATTGTGGGGATTGTGGGAAACCAGCCGGTGGCGCCCATGTTGGTGGATGCGCTCAAGCGCCTCGAATATCGCGGCTATGATTCAGCTGGTGTAGCAACGCTCGAACACGGCATGCTTGACCGCCGCCGGGCCGAGGGCAAACTGGTCAATCTGGAAAAACTCCTGCAAAGAAGCCCGCTTTCGGGCGAGATCGGCATTGGGCATACCCGCTGGGCAACCCATGGCGTTCCCAATGAAACCAATGCGCATCCGCATTTTTCCGGCACGGTCGCGGTTGTTCACAACGGCATCATTGAAAATTTCCGCGAACTTCGTCAGGCGTTGACTGCTGATGGTTACGTTTTCTCGTCGCAAACCGACACCGAGGTCATCGCCCATCTGGTCAATCAAGGCCTGAAACTTGGCCTTGCGCCGCGCGAAGCCGCCCACCGGGCAATTGCCATGTTGAATGGCGCTTTTGCCTTGGCGATCCTGTTTGGCGGCGAGGACAATTTGCTGGTTGGTGCGCGCAACGGCCCGCCATTGGCTGTCGGACACGGCACCGGCGAAATGTTCCTCGGCTCGGATGCCATTGCATTGGCCCCGTTTACCGACGCCATCACGTATCTTGAGGACGGCGACTGGTGTGTGATTACCCGTGAGGGCGCGGAGTTTTTTGACGCAAAGGGCCAACCGGTATCCCGCAAGAAACTAAAGTCGGTTGGCTCCAGCCTGATGGTCGACAAGGGCAAACATCGCCACTTTATGCAGAAGGAAATTTACGAGCAGCCCGAAGTCATTTCGCACACGCTGGCAAATTACGTGGATTTCGCCACTGAAAAGGTCATCGCCGGTGAAGCATTGCCGTTTGACTTTGCCAAACTGGAGCGCCTGACCATATCTGCCTGTGGCACGGCTTATCTGGCCGGGCTGGTTTCGCGCTACTGGTTTGAAAAACTGGCGCGCCTGCCTGTCGACAGCGACGTGGGTTCCGAGTTCCGCTACCGCGAAATGCCTTTGCCCAAGGACGGCTTGGCGCTGTTTGTATCGCAGTCGGGTGAAACCGCCGATACGCTTGCCTCGCTGCGCTATTGCAAATCCCAGGGCCAGCACATTGGTGCCATCGTCAATGTCCGCGAATCAACCATGGCCCGCGAATCAGGAACGGTTTTCCCGACCCTTGCAGGTCCGGAAATCGGCGTGGCATCGACCAAGGCATTCACCTGCCAGCTGGCTGTTCTGGCTTCGCTCGCAATTGCCGCTGGCAAGGCCCGCGGTCACATCAGTGAAGCGCGTGAGGCTGAACATGTGCGGGCGCTGACCGAGGCCCCGAGGCTCGCCAACCAGGCTCTCAAGCTGGAAAAAGAGATCGAGAAAGTTGCGGCAAACCTCGCCAAGGTCCGGCACGTTCTCTACTTGGGTCGCGACACAAACTATCCGTTGGCATTGGAAGGCGCACTCAAACTCAAGGAGCTTTCCTACATTCATGCCGAAGGCTACGCCGCTGGCGAACTCAAGCACGGTCCCATTGCACTCATCGATGAGAACATGCCGGTGGTGGTCATCGCCCCGCACGATCACATCTTTGAAAAAACCGTCTCCAACATGCAGGAAGTTGCGGCACGGGGCGGACGGATAATTTTGATCACCGATGCACGCGGTGCGGAGGAAGCCGGCTTGAAGACAGAGGCAACCTTGATCATGCCGGACATGCCGTCATTCATCGCGCCGATTGTTTATGCGCTTCCGATCCAGATGCTGGCCTACCATACGGCAGTTCACATGGGCACAGATGTCGACCAGCCGCGCAATCTGGCCAAGTCGGTGACGGTGGAGTAGCGCCGCCCATTCCCTGTTTGCGTTGCAGCATGGCTCTGTTAGGGTTTGAACACCGTTGCCATGATGGAAAACTCCGGGGAATTGCATGTCCGAAAATTTGATCCACAAGGTCAGTGGTCTGACGCGTTTGAGGAATTACTTTCTCACCGGGTTGATTGTGGTCGCGCCTTTGGCAATCACGATTTACCTGATTTGGACCTTTGTTCAGTGGGTTGATTCATGGATCATTCCCTACATTCCGGATGTCTATAACCCGGAGAAGTATCTTCCATTCGACATTCCCGGCGTCGGGCTGTTGATGGCTTTGTTCGTCATTACCATGATTGGTTTTCTTACCGCCAATTTTGTTGGCCGGGCAGTCATCGGATGGGGCGAGAGATGGCTCGGTCGAATGCCGATTGTGCGCAGCCTCTACAACGGGCTCAAGCAGATTTTCGAAACGGTGCTCAGCAACACCAGCACCAGTTTCAACTCAGTTGGCTTGATGGAATATCCACGAAAAAATGTCTGGGCAATCGTGTTCGTTGCGACTGAAACGCGCGGTGAAGTGCGCCGTCGCCTTGTGCCTTATGAGGGCGAGACATTGTCGGTTTTCATGCCATCAACTCCAAATCCAACGACCGGATTTTTGATGTTTGTTCCCCGCGACGACGTGATTTTGCTTGATATGTGTTTGGAGGACGCGGCCAAAATGGTCATTTCGGCAGGGCTCATAGCACCGGAAGATCATCAGCAAAATCTTGCGGCATTGGTAGAGGAAACGGCACCGGCGTCGGACAAACCTGCCAAGCCCGCCCGCAAGCGAAAGCGGGTGTCGACGAAAACTTCCTAACCAGCCCGGATCAAGCGGACTGCCTGATCCTGGCCAAACAGGTACAACAGTATCTTTAGGGCTTCACCGCGTGGTCCGGTCAGTTCGGGGTCAATTGCAATGGCCATCCGGGCCTCGTCGCGTGCCATCTCCAGGAGATCGCCATGCGCCGAAAGGTCAGCAAGCGCAAATCCGGGCGTGCCGGATTGGCGCGTGCCCAGCACCTCGCCTTCACCGCGCAAACGAAGGTCTTCCTCGGCGATAACGAAGCCGTCTTCGCTTTCGCGCAGGATTTTCAACCGGGCCTGCGCATTTTCACTCAAAGGTGCCTTGTACAGCAGGATGCAGCTTGAAGGTTTGTCGCCCCGCCCCACACGCCCGCGCAATTGATGCATCTGCGAAAGTCCGAAGCGCTCGGCATGTTCGATCACCATGATGGTGGCATCGGGCACATCCACACCGACCTCGACCACGGTGGTTGCCACCAAAAGTCTTGTCCTTCCGGCTCGAAAGTCCTCCATGGCGGCGTCTTTTTCAGTTGCCGACATGCGTCCGTGCACAAGGCCTGCAACAGCGCCAAACCGTTCGAAAAGGTCGCCGTGCCGGTCTTCGGCTGAAGTGGCGTCCACTTCTTCGCTCTCTTCCACCAGCGGGCAAATCCAGTAGAGTTTCTCGCCCCGCGAGAGCGCACTGCCGACATGGGCAACAAGCTCTTCGATCCGGGACAGCGGCATTGCTGTTGTTCTTATTGGTTGGCGTCCTTTTGGCTTGCCGGTCAGTCTGGATACATCCATGTCGCCGAAATGCGAAAAGACGAGCGTGCGCGGAATCGGTGTTGCCGTCATGACAAGCACATCGGCACTGTTGCCTTTGTCACCCAGCGCCAGGCGCTGGTGCACGCCAAAGCGATGCTGCTCATCGATAACCACCATGCCGAGGTCGTGGAATGTCACCGGCCCTTGGAAGAGCGCGTGTGTCCCAATCAACAGCTGTATGCTGCCATCGGCCAGCCCTGCCAGTATGGTTTCGCGCTCCTTGCCTTTTTCCCGTCCGGTCAGGATAGCCGCGACTATTCCGGCGGAATTGCAAAGCGGCTTCAGCGTTGCCATGTGCTGGCGCGCCAGAATTTCTGTTGGCGCCATCAAGGCTGCCTGACCGCCATCCTCAATCGCATCCGCCATTGCCAGCATGGCTACAATCGTTTTTCCCGACCCCACATCCCCCTGCAGAAGCCGGAGCATCCGTTCCGGCTTTGCCAGGTCGCCCTTGATGTCGATCAGGGCGTCTTGCTGGGCTTGGGTCAGCGGCCAGCCAAACGCCTGTTCAATTGCGCGCGCCAGTTTTCCAGCCGGATTTCTCACCTTTCCATGGGTTTTGCGCATGCGCTCGCGCAACAAGGCTAGCGCGATTTGGCCAGCCAGCAATTCATCGTGGGCAAGGCGGCGGCGTTCAGGAGATTGCGGATCGAGTGCCTGCGCGCTTTGGGGGCCGTGGGCTTGCTCCAGTGCCAGCCGGAACGCGGGCAGGGGATGTTTCACTAGAATTTGTGGATCGATCCACTCAGGGAAATGCGGGATTTTTGCGATTGCTGCGCGGATTGCCTTTTGCAGAAGTTTGCCGGAAATACCTGCAACCAGCGGATAAACCGGCTCGATCAGCGGCAATGTAGCGAACCCTTCCTCGTCCACAACATGGTCCGGGTGGATCATGCTCGGTCGTCCGTTGAACCAGTCCACCTTGCCGCTGACATAGCGCGTCTCACCGACCGGCAGGCTTTTTGCCACCCAATCAAATGACGCATTGAAAAACACCAGCGCCATCTCGCCTGTGTCATCGTGAACGAAAATACGCGAAGGTACCCGCCTGTTTCCCCGGGGTGCGGGTTGATGGCGGTCCACACGCACTTTCAGCGTAACGATGGAACCATTGGGCGCAGCGGCGATGCCCGGTTGGCGGCTGCGATCAATGATGTTGACCGGCAAATGAAACAGCAGTTCGGCGAGCCGCGCCGGCCCCTCGGTGAAATTGCCGCGCAGCAATTGCGTAAGCGATTTCTCCAGCTTGGGGCCAACACCTTCCAGCGTCGAAACGGGCGCAAAAAGCGGATTGAGGATGTCTGGCCGCATGAGCGGAATTCACCTTTTTGCTGACTTGGGCAACCGGCGCTTTACAAGGCCTTCCCCTCGCATCACATGCGCTCTATACAACCAGAAAATTCGTGAAAGCGCATTCACAGGCAGCAATCCAAATGAACAATGAAGGCTCGGCGCAGATCGATGCGCGGCGCAAGCAATTGCTTTACCGTGCAAATCACCGCGGCATCAAGGAAATGGATATCATTCTGGGGGCGTTCGCGGCAGCAAAAATCTTCGGCCTTTCGTCGGAAAAGCTGGATGCGCTGGAACATCTGATGGAAGAAACCGATCGCGACCTGTTGACGTGGTTTACTGGCGAACAGCCTGTGCCGGGTGATATAGACCGTGAAATGTTTGAGGCAATCAGCGCCTTCCAGGCCAGCAGCGTCGCTTGAGACCCTTACCAGCAGGCCACAATCAATGCACATTGTTCTCCCTGATTTTTCCAGTCTGGCCGATGGTGACCTTCCAGTCACACTCGCAGGTGTTCCCGACGGGTTCAAAGGCGAGATTCTGGCGCGCATGGCCTTTGCCATGCATGCTTCCGGCAGAAAAGGACTGGTCCACGCAGTCAGCGACGGCCAGGAAACAACGGTGCTGGAAGAAGCGCTGGCGTTTCACGCACCCGGTGTGGAAGTCATCACGCTGCCGGGATGGGATTGCCTGCCTTATGACCGCGTTTCACCCAGCGCTGATGTTGTCGCCAGACGCATTCATGCGTTTGGCCGACTTGCTGCACCGCGTGATCCGAAACAACCGCTGATTGTGCTGACCAGTGCAAATGCGCTGGCACAGCGCAATCCGCCGCCGGAAACGCTTGGTGGCATGGCCTGGAACCTTGCTCCTGGCAACCGTGCGTCCATGGACCAGTTGACCAACTGGTTGGCGGCCAACGGATTTGAACGTGTGTCCACGGTGCGCGAACGCGGTGAGTTTGCTGTGCGTGGCGGCATTTTGGACCTGTTTGCGCCGGGACGGGGCGAGCCGCTCCGGCTTGATTTCTTTGGCGACACGCTTGAAAGCCTGCGCAGTTTTGATCCCGCCACGCAGCGCACTTTGGCGCAGGTCAAAAACCTTTCCCTCTCACCCATGAGCGAAGTGGTTCTGACCGCGCAAGCCGTTAGCCGTTTTCGCAAGGAATATGTTTCCAGGTTCGGAGCCGCGACCAGGGACGATGCCCTTTATCAGGCGGTCAGCGAAAACCGGCGGTTCTCCGGAATGGAGCACTGGCTGCCGTTGTTTCACGAGCGTTTGGGTACTTTGTTCGAACTGTTTGCCGGCTACCATGTATCCGCCGACCACCATTTGGAGGAAGCGGTCAACGCGCGTTTTGATCAGGTCACCGATCACTACGAGGCACGCCGAACGGCCATGAACGACACGCCCGACGGCGGTACTCCTTACAAGCCGGTCGAGCCGAAATCCCTTTATTTGCCGCCAAACGAAGTTGCTGCGGCCCTTTTGGCCTACCAGGTTACTTTGCTCTCGCCTTTTGTACCGCCTGATGGCTCTGGTCGGCGGATCATCGATCTTCACGGCCGAAAGGGGCGTAATTTTGCTCCTGAGCGCGGCTCGGGCGCGAATGTTTTTGAGGCGGTTGCCAATCACGCGGCGGACGAGCGCGAACGCGACCATCAAGTGACGATTGCTTCGTGGACAACCGGTGCCCGCGACCGGATGCGGCAGGTTCTCGCCGAACACGGCATGGAACGGCTGGTACCCGTTGAAAGTTTTGCCGAAATCCTGGTCATGCCCAAGGGGTCGACTGCCCTTGCGGTCCTGCCAATGGAAGAGGGTTTTTCGCTACCCGGCCTCACCATCATTGCCGAGCAGGACATTTTGGGTGACCGGTTGGTTCGGCGCTCGGCCCGCAAGCGCAAAGGCAGCGACTTCATTGCCGAAATCGCTTCGCTTTCCGAAGGCGACATTGTTGTTCACGTACAGCATGGAATAGCGAGGTTCGCCGGGCTGCGGACCATTGAGGTCACCGGCGCACCGCATGATTGCCTTGAACTGCGATATGCCGATGATGCCAAGCTGTTCCTGCCTGTTGAAAACATCGAACTGCTTTCCCGCTATGGTTCGTCCGATGCTGAAGTGGCGCTCGACAAGCTGGGCGGTGGAGCATGGCAGGCGCGCAAGGCCCGGCTGAAAAAGCGCATCCTTGAAATGGCCGACAAGCTGATCGCGGTTGCCGCAGAACGTGCCATGAAAACCACCGAACGTCTGCTGGCACCGGAAGGCATCTACGACGAGTTCGTTGCGCGGTTCCCGTATGATGAAACCGAGGACCAGCTTTCAGCGATTGACGCGGTGCTGGATGATCTTGCGTCGGGAACGCCGATGGACCGGCTGATTTGTGGCGATGTCGGTTTTGGCAAGACCGAGGTGGCGCTGCGCGCCGCCTGCGTTGCTGCAATGAATGGTCGTCAGGTCGCCGTTGTAGTGCCAACCACGTTGCTGGCGCGCCAGCATTTCAAGACTTTTTCCGAACGGTTTCGCGGACTTCCGCTCAATGTAAGGCATGCGTCCCGGCTTGTTCCGGCCAAGGACGTGGCCGAAACCCGCAAGGGACTTGCCGATGGAACGGTCGACATAGTGGTTGGAACGCATGCCCTCCTGGCCGATTCGATCCGTTTCGACCGGTTGGGACTCCTGATCATCGACGAAGAGCAGCGATTTGGCGTGAAGCACAAGGAGCGCCTCAAGGAAATCAAGAGCGATGTCCATGTGTTGACCCTGTCGGCAACACCCATTCCGCGCACATTGCAGCTGGCACTGACCGGCGTGCGCGAACTCTCGCTGATCACCACCGCGCCGGTTGACCGGCTGGCTGTGCGCACATTCATCTCGCCGTTTGATTCGTTGACGGTCCGCGAAGCGCTGCTGCGCGAGCGTTATCGTGGTGGCCAAAGCTTTTATGTCTGCCCGCGTGTATCAGACCTCGCCGAACAGCATGAATTCCTGGCAAACCACGTTCCCGAACTCAAGGTCGCAATTGCCCATGGCCAGATGCCGCCCGGTGAACTCGACGATATCATGAACGCCTTTTACGATGGTCAGTACGATGTGCTGCTTTCGACCACCATCGTCGAATCGGGTCTCGACATTCCAACGGCCAACACCTTGATCATTCACCGGGCCGACATGTTCGGCTTGGCGCAGCTCTACCAGCTCCGCGGCCGGGTAGGGCGCTCGAAGACCAGGGCTTACGCGCTTTTCACCCTGCCGGTCCGCAAGGGTTTGACCGCAAACGCCGAACGCCGCCTGAAGGTGCTGCAGTCACTGGAATCCATTGGCGCCGGGTTTGAACTGGCGAGCCACGACCTCGACATCCGCGGGTCGGGCAATTTGCTGGGCGAGGAACAATCCGGTCAAATCCGTGAGGTCGGGTACGAGCTTTACCAGCAGATGCTGGAAGAAGCGGTTGCCGAGCTTCGCCACACGGGCGTTGAAACGGTTGACAATGAGTGGTCGCCGCAAATTTCCGTTGGCACTCCGGTGCTCATCCCCGAGGAATATGTTCCGGACCTCAGCCTGCGGCTTGGCCTTTACCGGCGTCTCGCTTCATTGCGTGATCCGCGAGAGATTGACGCTTTTGGTGCTGAACTGATCGACCGTTTCGGCCCACTGCCGCAAGAGGTCGATCACCTACTGAAGATTGTCTACGTCAAAGGGCTCTGCTTCCGGGCAAACGTCGAGAAACTCGACGCAGGACCCAAAGGCTGCGTGGTCGCATTTCGCGGCAAGAATTTCTCGAACCCGGTTGCGCTGGTGCGCTGGATCGGCGAGCAGTCGAGCCTGGCGAAGATCCGTCCGGACCAGTCGCTTGTTCTCACGCGGGACTGGGATTCGGCTGAAAAACGCCTGAGGGGCGCTGCTGTCATCATGACGAAACTGGCGGAAATGGCGGCTGCCGCGTAATCAAAGTGGCTGGTGCTACTGCGCCAGCTTTTGTTCGGCTATCTGACGCAAAGCCTGCGCCAGCACCTCTGGTGGCTGCGCGCCCATCACCGCATGTTTGCCATCCAGGATGAAACACGGAACACCGGTGACACCCATTTGGCGCGCATGGTCCATCTCTGCTCCAACGCTCTCCACATCGGCATCGCTGGCCAGCAACTCCAGAACCAGATTGCGGTCCAAGCCGGCTTCCGCTGCCACGTTTGCCAAGACAGCATGGTCCCCAATGTTGACGCCGGAGGTAAAATACAACTCAAACAGGCGCTTGACCACGATGTCCTGCGCTTCCGGCCCTTTGCCGCCGGCCCAGCGGATCAACCGATGTGCGTCCATCGTGTTGGGAGAAACCTCAATGGCATTGAAATCGAAATCGATTCCAGACGCTTTTCCAGCTTCAGTCACTCTGGAGTAGATTGCTTTCGCCCGCTCTTCCCCGCCGAATTTGGCATTGAGGTATTCCCGCCGGTCCCGCCCTTGCGGCGGTATGGTTGGGTCCAGTTGGTAAGGATGCCAAGCCACGGTAAGCGCCACTGTGTCGACCAGCTTTGCGGCAGCCTCCAGATTTTGCTTGCCGATGAAACACCACGGGCACATCACATCTGAAACAATGTCGATGTGGATTTCGGTCTTGCGCATTTCCCCTGCCATTTTTTCAAAACCCTTGCGAATTCAGTTTGCGTTCGGATTTGCCCACCAGACCGGGTAAGTCACACCAAAAAGCGGCGTTTTTTCCGGGTGTGCCAACCGGTTCCACCAGGCAACACGTTGTGAGGGCAAGTGAAACAGCGGAACCACATAATGGCCGGAAATGAGAACCCGGTCGAGCGCTCGCACGGCTGCAACAAATTCTTCTTGTTCCTTTGCAGCCAGAACCGCCCGCACGCAGGCATCGATGGCGGCGTCTGCAGCTCCGGCATAGTTGAAGCTGCCTGGATTGTCGCGTGAGGTTGAAAGCCAGCGGCCTTCTTGCTCCGCTCCCGGCGAAAGGGAGGCCGAATAGCTGGCGAGGATCATGTCGTAATCAAATTCCTGCAAGCGCCGCTGATATTGTGCGTCATCGACTGCACGCAACTCCACGGTGATGCCAAGCACTTCCAGCGAGCGCATATAGGCGATGGCAAGGCGTTCCTCGCTCTCACCCTTGGTCATGATTTCAAAGGCCAACGGCTTCCCGTCCGGACCAACCAGCTTTTCGCCTTGTGAAGAAAAACCGGCCGCCTTGAGAATGTCGAGTGCTGCGCGCAATAGTTTTCTGTCGCGCCCGGATCCATCTGAAACGGCGGGTCGATAATTGCCTTCGAGGACATCGGCGCTTGTCGCGTCGTGGAACGGCGCCAGCAGAGCGCGCTCGAGTTCATTGGCCGGCTTGCCGACTGCAGACAGTTCCGATCCTTGCCAAAAGCTGCCGGTGCGGCTGTAGGCGCCAAAAAACAGGTTTTTGTTCGCCCACTCGAAGTCGAACAGCATTGCCAGCGCTTCACGTACCTTTTTGTCTGAAAAGACCGGCTTTCTTGTGTTGAAAACAAATCCATACATGTTTGACGGCGTTCCAACTGGGAAAACCTCCTTTTTGACCCGGCCATCGGCCACTGCCGGGAAATCATAGGCGCGCTCCCATTCCGCCGGATCCCCTTCGGGATAAACGTCGAACAATCCTTTCTTGAATGCTTCGAAGCGGGCCTGTGCTGATCCGAAATAGTCGACCGTGATGCTCTCGAAATTCAGATGGCCGCGATTGGCCGGGATATCCTTGCCCCAATAATCGGGCCTTTTTTTGTAAACAATGCGAGCCCCCGGTTCGACCTCACTGATCAGATAAGGTCCGGACCCGACAGGCGGAACCAAAGTCGAATTTTCAAACCCTGCGACATCGGTTGCATGTTTCGGCAGAACCGGCATGAAGCCGGCCACAATCAATGGAAACTCGCGGTCAGCCTGTTCATTGAAAACGAACCTCACCTTGCGCTCACCGGTCTTTTCGATTTTGGCAATTTTTTTCATGCGCGCATTGAACGGCGGGCGACCCTTTTCGGTCAGCAGTTCATAAGTGAAGATGACGTCTTCCGGCGTGACAGGGACGCCGTCTGACCATTTCGCTTTGGGATTGATGGAGAACTCGATGAATGATCGGTCTTCCGGCATGGCCGCGCCCTCAGCCAACAATCCATAGAGTGAAAACGGCTCATCTGCGCTGCGCGTCATCAGCGATTCAAACACCAGCTTGCCGTATTCCGGGTCCCACATGCCCCGGGCAGTTGTTCGCATGCTGTTCAACACAAATGGGTTGAGCGAATCAAATGTACCGATCACGCCATATTTGATGACTCCCCCTTGGGGCGCTTGCGGGTCTGCATAGGGAAAATGCGTGTAACCGGGGGGCAAGGCAGGCTCGCCAAGCATAGAAATGGCATGCTTAACTTGTGGTTCCTGCGCCACGCTGACTGCAGTAAATTGCAGAAAAACGCAGGTTGCCAAGGCATTCATAAGGTACGGCAGGATGCCCAGGCGCATGGGAAACGTTCCATTTTTGCTGTTTGATTGAGGTCAGTTGGGAATTTTACCATATACCTGCAAGTTGCAGGGTTACCATGTGATCATTCTTTTTTGCAGTCAGGCTGGAAAAACCGCGACCTGTGTGCAAAGGAACGGATATGTTGGTGCCGGACACTTTGCTGCCAAAATTGTGGTATCGAAGACCCGCATCTGCGGGCGGGCAAAAGATTGTTCTAAACTTGTGTCCCATAGGGCTGCAGAGCCCGGTAATCGAATTCAAACGCAAAGGGCGTTTTCATGACCATCTCAAGACCCACCTTGAAAAAGGCGGTTATCCTCGCTGCCGCTTCCTTTTTTGCCGCAGCCATTTTTGGCGCGCCAGCCAGGGGCCAGCAACAGCCGCCAACCAATGGCTGGTTCAAGGTCTGCTCCAAGCAGGAAGACAATGACATCTGCAATGTACAGTTCCAGTCGGTGGCATCCACAGGACAGGTGGTTACCGCGATTTCGCTTGCTGAAATCAAGGGCAAGGTGAACCGTCGTGTTTTCCAGATAACCGTTCCAACCGGTCGCTTGCTGCCACCGGGTATCAAGCTGAAAGTGGACGACAAGAAGGAAGTGGCAATTCCCTATGCTTTCTGCTTCCCGCAGAGCTGCATGGCTGAAGTCCAGTTGGACGACAATCTGGTGGCATTGCTGAAAAGTGGCAAGGGTATTGTCGTGACATCGACCAATTTCCAGAACAAGCCAAACCCGGTGAACGTGACGCTTGAAGGCTTCACGGGAGCGTATGATGGTGAGCCTCTGAAGCGCGACGAACTTGAACAGCGCCAGCGCGAATTGCAGGAAGAACTGCGCAAGAAGGCTGAGGAGCAACGCAAGAAGCTTCAGGCCGAGCAAGACAAGGCCAAAGCGGGCACCACGACCGCCAATTGAACCAACAAAGTTCCGACAGAAAAATGCCCGCTTCTTGCGGGCATTTTTGTTTTCTCGTCAGATGTCAGTGCGCTTGGGACGTCTTTGCCCTGTACGTGCCGTTCGGCTTTCGTACAAAAACCTCCTCGACCTGTGGGTGACGAACCGGCTCGGGATTGTCATCGGCCAACAGGTTTTGCTCTGAAACATAGGCGATGTATTCGGACTCGGCGTTCTCCGCGAACAGATGATAAAAGGGTTGATCCTTGCGGGGACGGATTTCCGCCGGTATGGACTCGTACCAAGCCTCCGTGTTTCCAAATTCCGGGTCAACGTCGAATATGACGCCCCTGAACGGGAACAAACGGTGCTTTACCACCTGTCCGATGTGATATTTGGCAGTCTTCATGACTGGCGGCGGATTGCCTGATGGGGTTTGCTGCATGTTCCTGTGTTTTCCATGTCGCGGCTGGAGTCCGTTTGTGCGGGCCTCAGATACCTTCAACCCATGAAAATAGCGCAGATACGCGTTTTCGCAATCATTTCGCCATGAAGCATGTTTCAGGTTTTTCAACTCGTCCTTCCACTGTTTGGTCTGGTGTTTCTGGGGTATGTCTCCGGACGAATCATGAAGCTGCCTTTGGAAGGGCTGGCCTGGCTCAATTTTTTTGTGGTCTACATCGCACTGCCGGCCATGTTTTTCCGGCTGTTGTCGCGGACGCCGGTTTCTGAGTTTGCGAACCTGCCATTCATCACGGCGACCACATTTGCAACATTGCTGATATTCTGCCTCAGCTTTTTCATTGCCGGCTTTCGCAACGATGGAAATGTGGGCGAAGCCACGATCCAGGGTTTTGCCGGTGCCTACGGCAACATCGGTTACATGGGGCCACCATTGGCGTTGGCTGCATTCGGCCCCGAGGCTGGCGTGGCTGTGGCGCTGGTGTTTTGCTTTGACAATTCATTGCATTTCACCCTGGCGCCGCTGTTGATGGCGTTTCACGCCAATGACGGAACCAGTCCGGGCGCGCTTGCGGTCCAGATTTTGAAGCGCATTTTCACCCACCCCTTTATTCTGGCAACCATCGCTGGCGTTGCGGGTGCGGCTTTTGCTGTGCAATTGCCGCCGGTAGCGGACAAGCTGTTGGAAAACATGTCTTTGGCAGCGGCGCCTTGCGCACTTTTTGCCATGGGCGTCACCGCCGCTTTGCGCCCATTAAAGCGCATTCCAATTGAGCTGGCCTACATTTTGCCAATCAAACTGGTGTTGCAGCCGTTGTTGGTGTTGGCATTGCTGGCGCTGGCGGCGCCGCAGACTTCCGCGATCTGGGTTGAGGCAGCCGTGCTGATGGGGGCATTGCCCTGTGCCACCAATGTTTTCGTCATTGCGCAACAATATGGTGTCTGGCAAGAGCGGGCATCCAGTGCTGTTGTCCTCAGTACCGCCCTGGCGGTGGTGACAGTGACGATCTACCTGTACATGGCCAAGGCTGGCATGGTTGCCGCAGCATTCGCCTGGCTGGCAGGTTGAACCGAGTTTACCGACCGGGGATCAGTTTTTCTGCCATTTGCTTCAACTGCCACCCGGGCGAAACGCCTTCGCGCATGGCCATGCGACGCAGCGGTCCGATTGAAGCCAATGCGTGCAACCCTGCCAGTCTGGCCATTTGAACCGGCAGAAACCCGGATAAGAGTGACCGATTGAGCAAGTCGACCGACAGTGTACGCGTGTGAATGTCCAAGCGGCGTTTGGTGTTGTAGGCCGAACCGATTTCGCTCAGGCGCGATGCTGGAAGGTTTGAGCCCAGCGACGCCGCCAGTTCCACGTCACGAATGCCCAGATTGAACCCCTGTGCCCCGATGGGCGGGAATACATGCGCTGCTTCGCCCACCAGGATTGCGCCCGATCTGCCGAAACTGCTGGCCGACAATCCGGTCATGGGCCAGCTTTGTACGGGTGAATCGACGTTGATTTTCCCCAGCATGGACTGCATTTGCCGTTCGATCTGCCGCTCCAGATCGGCATTCGGCAGGTTCTTGCGGACTTCAGCCTTTTGCGGCTGCATGACCCAGACCAGTCCGCAGCGACGGCGCTCCATGGGTACAAAGGTGAACGGTCCCTCGGCTGTATGAAACTCCGTACTGGCATCATCATGAGGTAAAGTGTGCTTGAAATTCAGGACGAGCGCCTGCTGCGGATAGTTCCATTCGCGCTCACCCAGTTTGGCGAGGCGTCGGACGGCTGAAGACCGCCCGTCGGCACCGACGATCAAACTGGTTGCAATTGTTCGTCCATTTGCAGTTGTCAGGATTTGCGCGTCACTGCCAAAAACGGCATCTTCCAGCGTGTCGTCAATCGATGTGATTTTACCACTTGCCGTGCACGCTGCCGAAAGCGCCTCGGTCAGGTCTGTGTTGGCAACATTGTATCCGAACGCTGGCAAATCGATTTCGGATGCATGGAACGAAAGCTCGGGTGCCCGCAACAGCCGGTTTGTCGCATCAATGATCCGCATGGTTTTGAGCGGGGCAGCCTTGTCCGCAAGGCCGTCCCAAACGCCCAGCGATGTCAGAAAGTCAACCGAGTTCGCCAGAAGCGCTGTCGTGCGCCGGTCCAAATGCGCAGGCTTTGGCGAAACAACTGCCACTGAGAAGCCAAGTCTGGCAAACGCCAGTGCGGCGGTATGGCCTGCAAGACCGGCGCCGGCAACGACAACATCATATTCTTCTGGCATCGCAAGAACCTTCAAAAGAGCAATTAAATCTAGGGCCATTGTGGCAGGTCGTGAAGCCTCTTGAGGCACCTGCGTCAAATAGGGCATTTTGCTTGCGGGCTCCCCCGCAAAGCCCTGATACGCGTTGTTGCGCGCTTGTCGTGGAAATGTCACAACCCAAATCGGTTGGCGACATCAACGACAGGAATACCGGTTTGTTTGGAATATCCAAAGCAGCCCTTTGGGCATTCGGGGTTCACATTCTGACCGCGTCAGGTGCCTTTTTCGCGTTCCTGTCGCTTGTTGCTGCCGCTGAACATGATTTCGTCAGCTGCTTCTTTTGGCTCGGCGTGGCTTTGGTGGTTGACGGGATCGACGGACCGTTGGCGAGGCGCCTTGAAGTCAAGCATTGGTGGCCTTACTGGTCAGGCGACATGATCGACAATGTGGTGGATTACACCACCTACGTGGTTATCCCGGCTTTTGCTTTGTACCAAAGCGGGTTGATGGGGCGTTATCTGTCGTTTACCGCAGCGGCAATCATCGTCATTTCCAGCGCGATTTATTATGCCGACACCAGAATGAAGACCGAAGACTACGGCTTCAAGGGGTTTCCGGTAGCCTGGAACATGGTTGTTTTCACGCTGTTCATTGTTTCGCCATCCGAATTGCTTTCGTTCGTTTTTGTCGCGGTAACTGCTGTCCTTACGTTTGTTCCGGTTATTTTCATCCATCCGGTTCGCGTGAAAATCATGCGCGTTCCATCCTTGATTGTTTTTGCAATATGGATGGTGGCTGGCCTAGCGGCATTGGCGCTGAGCATGGACACGCCTAATCATATCGACAGTCCCTCGTGGATAGATGTTGTCATTGCAATGTCGGGTCTGTATCTCTTCAGCATTGGCTTCATTCTGCAGCTGTCCGGTAAACTTCGCTGAGCGTCGTTTTCTTTTCCTTTGCCAAAATCAGGAACCAAACATGATCGAATTGCTCCAGGACCCGGCCGTGTGGGCGTCTTTCGCCACGCTGACAATCATGGAAATCGTGCTGGGCATCGACAATATCGTCTTCATATCCATCGTTGTTTCACGCCTTCCGCCAGCGCAGGCCAAGCGCGCCCGCCAGATTGGTCTGGCACTTGCGCTCGTTTTCCGCATTGCGCTGCTGGGTGTTTTGAGCTGGCTGATCGCGTTGACAGCGCCTGTCTTCACGCTGTTCGATCATGGCTACTCGTGGCGCGACATCATCCTGTTGGTCGGCGGCTTGTTCCTGATTTACAAGGCAACAGCGGAAATTCATGAACAGATCGAAGGCGAAACCCATTCCGAGGAGGCCGGGCGCAAGTCTACCGGAACATTCAACTTCATCATTGGGCAGATCATTGTCATTGACATGATTTTTTCCGTCGACTCGATCATCACAGCCATCGGCATGGCCGAACACATTGAAGTTATGGTTGCAGCCGTCATCGTCGCAGTCGGAGTGATGTATGTGGCATCCGGACCGGTTTCAGACTTTGTGCAAAAGCATCCAACCGTGAAAATGCTTGCCCTCTCGTTCCTGCTGCTCATAGGCATGTCGCTTGTGGCAGAAGGCATCGGCTTCCACGTGCCGCGCGGCTATGTCTACTTCGCCATGGCGTTTTCGGCGCTGGTGGAAATGTTCAACATCTTCGTTCGCCGAAAGAAAGTTCCGCCTACCCATTGAGTTGTACCAGTTGCCGCTTTGCGCAAACAAAAGCCGGGAAAAGCAAAGCCTTTCCCGGCTTTTTGCTGGAAAAGCGCAAATGGTGCTGGATTTTTTGAAAAGCCTTCCGTCAAATAAGCAGGAAGCATTCAGGTTTGGCAGGAACCGGCGTGGCGTTTGGCACTACGAACAAAAAAGATGAAACTGCGATGCTGGAAGCGTCCGGCATCGTCAAAACCTTTGGTTCGATGAGAGCCAATGACCTGGTCGATTTGTCGGTTGCCGAGGGCGAAATCCACGCATTGCTTGGCGAAAACGGCGCCGGGAAGTCTACCCTTGTAAAAATGCTTTACGGATCACTGCAGCCTGATTCAGGTGACATTCGCTGGCGTGGCCAAAAGGTTTCGATCCCCAGTCCTTTTGCTGCCCGCCATATCGGCATCGGCATGGTTTTCCAACATTTTTCCCTGTTCGATTCCCTGTCTGTGGCCGACAACATCAAACTGTCACTGGACCGAGAATTTGGCACTGGCGATGTTGCAGCAAGGGCGCGCAGCCTTTCTGTGGAGTATGGCCTGCCGCTCAAGCCCGATTCCATTGTCGGAGACCTGTCGGTTGGCGAGCGCCAGCGTGTCGAGATCGTTCGCTGCCTTTTGCAAAACCCAAGGCTGATCATTCTTGATGAGCCCACTTCGGTTCTGACACCGCAGGAAGCTGACAATCTGTTCGTCACGCTCGACCGGCTGAAAGGCGAGGGCAGATCCATACTGTACATCAGCCATCGCCTCGACGAGGTGAAGCGTATTTGCGACCGCGCAACGATCCTGCGCCACGGGAAAGTGGTGGGTCATTGCGATCCGAGGCAAGAAACGGCCTCTTCGCTGGCAACCATGATGGTGGGCACTTCCGTTGCTGCAATCCGGCGCGAAAGCAATCCGGCCAAGGGCAGGGCGATGCTTGAACTTACGTCTGCTGCGATGCCCGCATCTTCGCCTTTTGCCGTTGCCCTGCGGGATGTGTCACTTTCGGTGAGTGCAGGAGAGGTGGTCGGTATTGCCGGTGTTGCCGGAAATGGGCAAAGCGAGTTGTTTAAAATGGTTTCCGGCGAAGAGACCCTGCCCAGAAATGACATGATAACAATGATGGGGAAGCCCTGCGCCAGCAGCGGCATCAACGCCCGCAGGCGGCTTGGCGCGTCTTTTATTCCTGAAGAACGGCTGGGCCACAGCGCCATTCCGCAGATGAGTCTGACACAAAACATGCTTTTGTCGCGTCACGGTTCGGACCGGGCTGCTTTTCTGCGTTTCGGCCCACTGGGCCTTGTGCGCAACGATGTGACTTTGCGCGCGACAAAGCGTGTAAGCGAGGCCATGGACGTTCGAAAGTCAGGTGACGACCCTGATGCTTCTTCGCTTTCCGGGGGCAATCTGCAGAAGTTCATCATGGGCCGCGAACTCGACCGGCAGCCGTCCATCCTCGTGGTCAACCAGCCAACATGGGGCGTTGATGCCGGTGCCTCGGCCCGCATTCGCCAGGCTCTGGTTGACCTGGCACGCAGCGGTTCGGCGGTCGTTGTGATCAGCCAGGACCTTGACGAGATATTCGAGATATCGGACCGCATTTGCGTCATCCATGACGGCAAACTCTCGCAACCCATGCCCGCGGGAGAAGCAACACTTGAGAAAATCGGGTTGTTGATGGGCGGCGCCAATCCCGGTCACGAATTGCCTGTGGCGCCCGACCTCGCCCATGCCGATGCAAGCGGCGGAGGTGCTCACTGATGCGCATTGAGCTGGTCAAACGATCGCAGCAGTCGGCCTGGTGGCAGCTGGCTTCCCCATTTCTGGCGCTTTTACTCACCTTGATCGCCGGAGCCATGGTCTTTGCGGCGCTTGGGAAAAACCCTGCACTCGGCCTCTATTATTTTTTCATCGATCCGCTCACCGAAGTCTGGTCGCTGCATGAACTGACAGTAAAGGCCGGGCCGTTGATCCTGATCGCAGTCGGTCTTTGCGTCTGCTACCGCTCGAACAATTGGAACATTGGCGCGGAAGGCCAGTTCATCATGGGCGCGGTGTTGGCATCGGCGCTGCCAATCCTGGCTCCCGGGTTTCAGAACTTCCTGACTTTGCCACTGATGCTGCTCTTGGGCATGCTTGGCGGCGCGCTTTATGCCGGAATTCCGGCGCTGCTGAAAGCAAGGTTCAATGCAAACGAAATCCTCACAAGCCTGATGCTGGTTTATGTTGCCCAATTGTTTCTCGATTGGCTGGTACGCGGCATCTGGCGCGACCCCAAGGGTTTCGCGTTTCCAGGTTCCATAAGGTTTCCGCCAGCGGCCACGATCCCCGAGATCATCCCGTCACAAGGATCGGCCCACTACGGATTTGTTCTGGCCTTGCTTGCAGCAGTGATTGTCTGGTTCTTCCTGGGTCGCACGCTCAAGGGTTTTGAAGTGCGGGTGATCGGCTTGAGCCCGCGGGCAGGGCGCTTTGCCGGGTTCAGCAGCACCGGCATGGTCTTCTTCTCGTTCATGCTCTCGGGAGCGTTGGCGGGACTTGCCGGAATCAGCGAGGTTTCAGGCGCAATCGGGCAATTGCGCGAAGTGATTTCACCCGGTTATGGTTTCACCGCCATCATTGTCGCGTTCCTCGGCCGTCTCAACCCGCTTGGAGCCATTGTTGCCGGACTGTTGCTCGCGCTCACCTATCTGGGAGGCGAGGCTGCGCAACAATCCTTGGGAATATCGCTGCGTGCCGTTCGCGTATTCCAGGGCATGTTGCTGTTTTTCGTCTTGGCCTGCGATACGCTGATCATTTACAAGGTCAGGCTTGTCGGGGCTGCCAGGGCCGGGGTTACTTCCTGATGGACATGTTTCAAAACATCCTCATTACCATTGCCACGGCGGCAACTCCGTTGCTGATTGCCGCACTGGGCGAACTCGTGGTTGAACGCTCAGGCGTACTCAACCTCGGCGTTGAGGGCATGATGGTGATGGGTGCCGTGACAGGATTTGCCGTGGCGCTTTCCACCGGCAACCCCTGGCTTGGCATGTTGGCCGGAACCATTGTCGGTGCGCTGTTCTCGCAGCTGTTTGCCTTTCTTGTTTTGACCATTGCCACCAACCAGGTTGCGACAGGTCTTTCGCTTACGCTTTTGGGGCTAGGTCTATCAGGCATGATTGGCGAGAGTTTCGTCGGCCAGCCCGGAATCAAACTACCCAACATCGATATCCCTGTGCTTTCCGATCTGCCATTGGTCGGGAAGCTTCTGTTCGGGCAGGACCCCATTTTCTACATGGCCCTCGCCCTTGTCTTTGCGGTCTGGTGGTTCCTCTTCCGCACCCGTGCCGGATTGACGTTGCGCGCATTGGGCGACAACCATGACAGTGCCCACGCGCTCGGCATAAAGGTACTGCGCATCCGTTATCTTGCCGTGGCTTTTGGTGGCGCTTGTGCCGGACTTGCCGGGGCGCACCTGACGCTCGTCTACACCACGCAATGGATCGAGAACATGACTGCGGGCAGGGGCTGGATTGCGCTGGCACTGGTGGTTTTTGCGTCCTGGCGTCCGGCTCGTGTTTTGGCCGGGGCGTATCTGTTTGGTGCTGTATCCATTGGCCAGCTTCATGCCCAGGCGCTGGGCTTTGGCATACCATCCCAGCTTCTTTCTTCACTGCCCTATCTGGCAACCATCGCGGTTCTGGTTATAATCTCGCAAAACAGGCGACTGACGCTCATCAACACACCGGCCTCGCTGGGACGGCCGTTTGTGCCAGATCGCTGAACTAAGTGCGCCGCCCGGTTTTGGGTGACGCATGAAAGACGGGAAGTTCCGGCACTTCCAAAGCCCCGCAAGGGGATTGCTCAAGAGGGAAACCAATGAAAAAACTGCTCATGACACTGGCCGCTGCCGCATCAATGGCAGCCCTTGCTTCGGCTGCTGAAGCCAAGACCAAGGCCTGCTTCATCTATGTCGGCCCAATCGGCGACTTTGGCTGGTCCTACCAGCACGATCAAGGCCGCCTCGCCGTTGAAAAGGCGCTCGGAGACGCTGTTGAAACAGCATTTCTGGAAAGCGTACCCGAAGGTCCGGACGCTGAACGCGCCCTGGAACGTTTTGCCCGTGACGGGTGCAACATCATCTTCACCACCTCGTTCGGCTACATGGACCAGACCAATGCGGTTGCAGCCAAGTTCCCGGATGTTAAGTTCGAACATGCGACCGGTTACAAGCGCGAACACGCCAACGTTGCCACCTATAACTCCCGGTTCCACGAAGGCCGCTACATCCAGGGCCAGATCGCGGCGAAGCTCTCAAAGGTCGGCGTTGCCGGTTACATCGCTTCCTTCCCGATCCCGGAAGTCGTGATGGGCATCAATGCCTTCACGCTGGGTGCGCAGTCGGTGAACCCTGACTTCAAATTGAAGGTCGTATGGGCAAACACCTGGTTTGACCCGGGCAAGGAAGCCGATGCCGCCAAGGCGCTGATTGACCAGGGCGTTGACATCATCACCCAGCACACCGATTCCACCGCGCCCATGCAGGTCGCTGCTGAACGCAAGATCAAGGCCTTTGGTCAGGCGTCGGACATGATCAACTTCGGCAAGGAAACCCAGTTGACGGCCATCGTCGATGATTGGGGCCCGTATTACATCGAACGCGTCAAGGCGGTTGTTGACGGCTCCTGGAAACAGCACGATGTGTGGGCCGGCATGAAGGAAGGCCATGTAGTCATGGCGCCTTACACAAACATGCCTGAAGACGTTGCCAAATTGGCAACTGAAACGCAGGCCAAAATCACGTCGGGCGAGTTTGACCCGTTCACCGGCCCGGTGAAGAAGCAGGATGGCTCCGATTGGCTCAAGGCAGGCGAGAAGGCGGACGCCGGCACATTGCTCGGCATGAACTTCTACGTCATGGGCGTCAACGACAAGCTGCCGCAGTAAGCGGAAATCGCCACACAAAACGAACAAAAGGCCCGGCAAACCCGGGCCTTTTGCATTTGTGCTTGAAATCTGCTGCACACTTGGGCATCAGCATGTTTGTCGTTGACGCGACCACCGGAGGGGTGGCCGAGTGGTTTAAGGCAACGGTCTTGAAAACCGTCGTGCGGGAAACCGTACCGTGGGTTCGAATCCCACCCCCTCCGCCACTTGTCTTTGCGAAAGCGTTCTCCCGATCCGGCTGCGGCCGGATTTTCTCTTTGTCTTCTAGGGTTATGCGGGACAGGCTGAGCTCTGGCCCAAGTGCCAAGTGGCCCGAACGCGGTCTCTCAGGGCCGATATTCTCTTGACCTGATGACTGCGCGAATTTGTTGAATTGTTTTCAATCAATTGAAATATATGCATTTAATCCACTTCCTGCTAAACAATTAGATTTCAGGGGCGGGCATCGAGAAGGAACTGAAATCGACTTCAAAGCTCGTCTGGTCTTGGCCGAAATAGGGAATCAATAGAAATCCTGCACCTCGTTAAGCGTGGTGGCCCATCTAGCGCAACGCTCGGTATTCCCGAACGAGTGTCGTGATCCTGCGCACAGCTACACGACGGTTCAGACGCTCGGGGTCTGGCGTGGAGATCTTCAGAAAGCGTTCACCATAGCCCTGAACAACCATGTTCTCGGTCGGCACATCGAAATACTCGCTGAGGGCCAGCGCCACGGACTCGGCGCGCCGGTCGGACAGAAGCAGATTGTAGCCCGGCGCCCCGATCGCATCGGTATAACCCTCGATCAGAAAGAGTTCGGTCGGATCGTCTGCGACGAGATCGCTCATCAGCAGGCCCATCTCCCGGAGCTCTTGTGCCTGAGACGGCTGAATCGCGGACGAGTTGGTGGCAAAGGTGATACTGCGAAGATTGATCTCTGGACTCAGCTGTCGCACCTCGTGGATTTCCCGCACCTGCCGCAGGCTGAAACTGCGGCCGATATCGCGCCGGTCAGCGGCCAGCAGCGCCAGGCGCAGGCTTTCACGATCGCTCGCAGCCTGATAATCGAAATCGTCGAATGCCGGCTCAGGAAGGTCACGGACCACCACGGGTTCGAAACTGCGGGTGTCATCGAACAGCACATATTCGCGTCCGTCCGTCTCGACAAGAACGCGCCTCAGAACGCGGCCACCTGAATCGCGGATGGTGATGATCTCTGTGCCATCGCTGCGTATGACATTGCTGCGGGTAGAGCCGTCACTGAACCGCTCGGTGCGCACATCCGAACCGGGCTGGCGCAGCAGGGCATCGTCGTCCTTGAAGATCCGGTAATCGTTGTCATCATCAACCACAACGACCCGATCGCCGGTGTTCGCTTCGACGCGCTGACCATTCAACAGGATCGCGCCCACCACAACCGCGCCGAGAGCCAGTAGTCCAGCCTTCTCGAGATCGCTCATGCCACCCTTGGATTTCGCTTTTTTCGCAACACTCTGCTGGGTCGCGCTCAGCTTCTGGTCTTCGGGGTCCCATTCAGGAAACTCTTCGCTGCTCGAGCGCTGTGTCTGCTCGGTGACCGTCTCGGTTATCACGTCGGCCGATGCTCCGGCGTCCGCTTCGGTCGCGAGCGCTTCGATTGAATCGCCGGTCAGAGTGTCAACACACACGATGGAACCGTCACTGGCGATGACCTCGGCAAGACATGCGTCGGTATCGTCCGTGTCCGTGCTGGACGTCGCAGTATCGGTCTGTTCGACTTCTTCGGCCTGCTTTTCTGCATCTGCAGCGGCCTGTGCCTTCGCCGCGGCGCTCGCCTCTGTCTGAGCTGCCGCGTCAGCCGCCACCTGTGCAGCTGCCTCTTCCGCCGCGAGGGCTTCGGCCGTTGCCTGTCCAGTGGTATCGTCCTCGACAGGTGCAGCAGTGGCCGCATCGTTCGTCGCCGCTTCAAGTTCTAGAATATAAAGTCCACACTCCAATTCATCGAAGATACTGGCCTCGGCACATATTTCTTCGGATGTGCGGAGAGGGGGCTGCTCGCCCGTCTGCGCGACGTCCTCGTTTAC
>JBGSOG010000109.1:0-5626 GCA_041739225.1 Rhizobiaceae bacterium | reverse complement strand
AGACCGGATGTCTCCATATTTGAAAGCGGCTGCGTTGTTGAAGGGGAAAATCTCCATTGCATTTGTCAGTCTCAACGCTTTGGCTGAATTTGTGGACACAGGATTGTTCGACTGACCAAACGCAATTTCAGCCAAGACTATGCTGCTGATCCCCACTTCCCCATCGCCTATGGCCTCCAACCGCGAAGCTGCATTACCGTTCGGTTCACGTATAATTGCCGACAAGATATTGGTGTCGAGCATGTACATCAACCAAAGTCCGGTTCATCAGGTTCAAGGAGGTCCTCGTCCCCCGGGTCACCGGGAAAGTCCTGTATTGGTCCCAAATTGCGCAACAATTTCACCAGATCCTTGCCTGTTCGCGCTTTCATTGCATTTGAACGCACAATCAAACTTCCATCCCGGTTTCTGGTAATTGCCACTTCTGCCCCGTCAAGCTCAAACTCTTTTGGAATGCGTACGGCCTGACTGCGTCCGTTGCGGAATAAACGCGCTGTTTTCACGTCAATATCGTTGCGCATTTCACCCTCCAGACATGTAATATGCCGAAGCATATGCCATTGTTTGCCGCCAACAACAAGTGACAGATCACTCCGCCGCCTGCTGGCCGTAGCGCATCTCTTCCATTTCCTGAAGTGCACGGCGGTACTCGACCGGCATCACTTTCACGAATTTCGGCCGGTACTGCTCCCAATGCTCAAGCATTTCCTTTGCCCGCGCTGACCCGGTGTAATGCAGATGGTTCGAAACCAGTTGGTACAGGCGTTCGTCGTCATGACGGTTCATGTTGGACGACACATCAACCCTTCCCTTGTGGGCAAGGTCGCCGCCATGGTGGTGGAGTTTTTCCAGCAGGTCATCTTCTTCAGGAACCGGTTCGAGTTCCACCATCGCCATGTTGCAGCGCTGGGCAAAATCACCACGCTCGTCGAGAACATATGCGATCCCGCCAGACATGCCGGCGGCAAAGTTGCGGCCGGTATCGCCGATGATGACCACGATGCCGCCGGTCATGTATTCGCAACCGTGGTCGCCGACGCCCTCGACAACGGCGATGGCACCAGAGTTGCGCACGGCAAAGCGTTCACCGGCAACGCCGCTCAAGTAGCACTCCCCGGCAATGGCCCCATAGAGCACAGTGTTGCCGACAATGATCGACTGGCTGGCATCCGTGCGCGAGTTGGCCGGCGGCCGAACCACGATGCGCCCGCCTGAAAGACCTTTGCCGACATAGTCGTTACCGGCACCCTCCAGGTCAAACGAGATGCCTTGCGCCAGGAATGCGCCAAAGCTCTGACCGGCAGTGCCTTTCAAGGCCACGGCAATGGTGTCGTCGGGAAGGCCTGTATGTCCGTGAACCTTTGCCACTGCGCCTGAAAGCATGGCACCGGCTGACCGGTCCACGTTGGAAATCGGCATCTCCAGTTTGACCGGCTGGCCGCTTTGAATTGCCGAACTTGCTGCCTTGATCAGCTTTTGGTCAAGAACATCGTCGATCGGATGATCCTGTAGCCGGGTCCAGCGTGCTTCGTCGCGTGCAGCCTCAGGTTTGAAGAATATTTTTGAGAAATCCAGCCCGCGCGCTTTCCAGTGGTCGATCATTTCCGACTTGGCCAGCATCTGGCTTTCGCCAATCATCTCCGCAAAATTGCGGTAGCCCAGCTCTGCCATGATCTGGCGCACTTCCTCGGCAACAAAAAAGAAGTAGTTGATCACATGCTCCGGCTGGCCCTTGAAGCGCTTGCGCAACACTGGGTCCTGCGTTGCAACACCGACCGGGCAAGTGTTCAAATGGCATTTGCGCATCATCACGCAGCCGGTGGCAATCAGCGGCGCGGTTGAGAAGCCGAACTCGTCGGCGCCCAGCATTGCACCGATGACAACATCGCGTCCGGTCTTGAAGCCGCCGTCGACCTGAAGGGCAACGCGGGACCGCAAACCGTTGAGAACCAGGGTCTGGTGGGTCTCGGCCAGCCCCATTTCCCATGGGCTGCCGGCATGCTTGAGCGAGGTCAGCGGTGATGCCCCGGTGCCACCATCATAGCCGGAAATGGTGATGTGGTCGGCACGGGCCTTGGCAACACCGGCTGCAACCGTGCCAACGCCAACTTCCGATACCAGCTTGACCGAAACCAGGGCTTGCGGGTTGACGTTTTTCAAATCGAAGATCAGCTGCGCCAAATCCTCGATCGAATAGATGTCATGGTGCGGCGGCGGCGAAATCAGGCCGACACCCGGTGTCGAGTGCCGGGTTTTTGCAATGACTGCATCAACCTTGTGGCCGGGCAATTGCCCGCCTTCGCCGGGCTTGGCACCCTGCGCGATCTTGATCTGTAGCATGTCGGCGTTGACGAGGTATTCGGCAGTTACGCCAAACCGTCCTGACGCCACCTGCTTGATTGCCGAGCGCTCCGGATTGGCCGAACCGTCCGGCATCGGGCGGAAACGATCAGGCTCCTCGCCGCCTTCGCCCGTGTTGGAGCGGCCGCCAATGGAGTTCATCGCGCGTGCCAGTGTGGTGTGTGCCTCGCGGCTGATCGAACCGAAGCTCATGGCACCTGTGGCAAAGCGCTTGACGATATCGGCTGCCGGTTCAACCTCGTCGATCGATACCGGCTGGCGACCATCAGACTGTGCCGAATTGAGGGTGAACAGGCCGCGGATCGTAGCCATCTGGCGATCCACCGAGTTCACTTCCTGGGCAAAATCCTGATATTTTTCCCAGGACTTGGAGCGCACCGCGTGTTGCAGCGATGCGATGTTGCCAGGTGTCCAGGCATGTGCCTCGCCGCGCATCCGGAAAGCGTACTCGCCGCCAACATCGAGCGAGCGGGCCAGAACCGGGTCATTGCCGAATGCAGCGAGGTGCCGTTCGACAGTTTCACGGGCAATCTCGGCAAGGCCGACACCTTCGATCTGGGTTGCCGTGCCGGTGAAATACTTGTCAACGAATTCGGTTGAAAGGCCGACGGCATCAAAAATCTGGGCCCCGCAATAAGACTGGTAGGTCGAAATGCCCATCTTCGACATGACCTTGCGAATGCCTTTGCCCACACCCTTGATGTAGTTCTGCTGCACCTTGGTGGGTGTCAGGTCGGGGTGACGTCTGGCGCGCAGGGCTTCCAGTGTCTCGAACGCAAGATAGGGGTTGATTGCCTCCGCGCCGTAGCCTGCGAGCATGCAGAAGTGATGCACTTCGCGCGCCTCGCCGGTTTCGACCACCAGCCCGGTCTGCATCCGCAGGCCCTGGCGCACCAGATGATGATGCACCGCTGCGGTTGCCAGCAGTGCGGGCATCGGCACGCGGCTCTCGTTCTGGCCGCGGTCGGACAGCACCAGGATGTTGTGATCCTGCAGCACCGCTTCGGTTGCCGCCCAGCACATTTCCTTGATCGCCAGTTCGAGACCATCGGCCCCGGTGGCGGCATCCCAGGTGATGTCGATCGTGGCGCAGCGGAACGCGCCGTCCAGCGCTTCCTGCACCGAACGGATCTTGGCCAGGTCTTCGTTGGTGAGGATTGGTTGATCGACTTCGAGCCGCTTGTGCGTGCCGGCATCGCGGCCGAGCAGATTGGGGCGCGGGCCGATCATGCTGGTGAGGCTGGTCACCAGTTCTTCGCGGATCGGATCGATCGGCGGGTTGGTGACCTGGGCAAAGTTCTGCTTGAAATAATCATACAGCAACCGCGCACGGTTCGACAGCACCGCGATCGGCGTGTCGGTGCCCATTGATCCGATCGGATCATCGCCGTCCAGCGCCATTGGTTCAAGGAAGCGGCTGATATCTTCCTGCGTGTAGCCAAACGCCTGCTGGCGCACCAGCAAGGTGGTTTCTTCGGGCGGGATCGCCGCCAGTTCGGGGACGATATCGGTAATGTCTTCCAGCTTGTACTGCGCCTGGCTGAGCCACCGGGCATAGGGCTCGGCATTGGCGAGATCGGATTTCAGCTCGTCATCTTCAATGATGCGGCCCTGTTCCAGATCGATCAGCAGCATCTTGCCAGGTTGCAGCCTCCATTTGCGCACGATGTCAGCTTCCGCAAATGGCAGCACGCCGCTTTCCGAAGCGAGGCAGACGATATCGTCCTTCGTGACGCAGAAGCGCGCAGGGCGCAGGCCGTTGCGATCCAGCGTCGCGCCGATCTGGCGGCCATCGGTAAAGCACACCGCCGCCGGGCCGTCCCAGGGTTCCATCAAAGCGGCGTGATATTCGTAGAATGCCCGGCGCGCTGGCGTCATCAGTTCATTGCCGCTCCACGCTTCGGGGATCAGCATCATCATCGCATGGGCGAGGCTGTATCCCCCCGCAATCAACAGTTCCAATGCGTTATCAAGGCACGCGGTGTCGGATTGGCCGTGCGGAATGATCGGCCACATCTTGTCGAGATCAGGGCCGAGCAGTTCGCTTTCCATCGTCCGGCGGCGGGCGTTCATCCAGTTGACGTTGCCGCGCACGGTGTTGATTTCGCCATTATGGGCGATAAACCGGTAGGGGTGTGCCAAGCGCCAGCTGGGGAAGGTGTTAGTGGAAAACCGCTGGTGCACCAGCCCCAGCGCCGAAACGCAATCGGGATCGCGCAGGTCGTCGTAGAAACTGCCGACCTGGGTTGCCAGCAGCAGGCCTTTGTAAACCAGTGTGCGGGTGGAACAGCTGGGGATATAGGTATCGGTCAGGCCGGGCAGGCTGTGCTTTTCGGCCAGTTGGGCCAGCGGGTTCTGCACCTGTTTGCGGATGGTCAGCAGCTTGCGTTCAAAGGCGTCCTGATCGGCGCAGTTTTCACCGCGCGCGATCACCGCCATCTCGATCACCGGCATTGATGCGATCACCGCCGCGCCAAGCCCATGCAGCGTGGTCGGCACCAGCCGCCAGCCGATAAAGCGCTGACCTTCCTTGGCGGTGAAGGTTTCCATCCGCTCCTTGACGAAAGAGCGCGCGGCATCGTCCTGCGGCAGAAAGCACATGGCGATCCCGTAATTGCCCGGCGCAGGCAGTTGGTGGCCCTGCGCGCCAGCCCATTTGCGAATCAGCGGATCGGGAATCTGGATCAACAGCCCCGCGCCATCCCCCAGCAGCGGATCAGCGCCCACCGCGCCGCGATGATCGAGTTTTTCGAGAATCTCCAGCGACTGCGCGATGATGGCGTGACATTTTTCGCCCTTGATATGCGCAACCATGCCGACGCCGCAGGCGTCATGTTCGTTGGCGGGGTCGTAGAGACCCTGGGAGGGGGGGTATCCCATGGCAAAGTCCGATCTGTCAGATGCCGGCAGGCGCGTTGGGTGGCGAAACGCCTGACGCACGCTTGGCGACGATTATTTCGGACAAGATATGCCGCAGGCGGCGTGCCTCACCCGATTTCGGGCTCCTCATGCCGACAGGAAGCGGGTTTGGCAATGGCTTTGCGCGAAGTAATATTTCTCGCAGAGGTATTCAAACTATCGTTAGATTGCGCGATCTGCATCAGCCTGCGGGTTTGCTTGCAGCTTTTGCGTGTAACACCGGGTTCAGGCCGCGCCGCGCAGCCCTTGCAGCCGGGCAATTGCATCGCGCAGCGGCTCGCCCTCAGATGCGGCGGCGCGTTCCCCGCTCAGCGCGGCCAGCGCCTTCATTGCCTCGGCCAAGGCG
>JBGSOG010000105.1:0-61053 GCA_041739225.1 Rhizobiaceae bacterium | reverse complement strand
GATCGCGTTTTTGCAAGGGTCGAAAATGGAGGCCAATTTCGCCAAGCTGATGATGAAGCGCCTGACCCACACCGGCTCCACGTTGCGCGCGCGCGACATCGGCTTCAAGGCGCAAATTGCACGCGAGCTGGAAGCGTCGGTCTGGCCGCTGATTGAAAAAGGCGTTGCCTTGCCCGTGATGGACAGCATTTATCCGCTCTCTGATGCCGCCTTGGCCCATGCGCGAATGGAGGCAGGTGAACATGTGGGGAAGATTATCTTGTCAATTTGACGTGGTCCAATTCAACTTCCTTGCACCGGGTCTCGCAAACAGCTATATCGATTCCATCTCCTGAAATTGTTGAAATACCCCTGCCGGCGAAGCCGAAGGGGCCCTTCCGGGAAACCGGGTGGGCGAAGAAAAGGATTTGAGAAAATGTCCGACGTTCCTTTGATGCCGAAAGCCACCGCAGTTTGGCTGGTGGACAACACTTCCTTGAGCTTTGACCAGATAGCCACTTTTTGTCGGCTGCATCCGCTGGAAGTAAAAGCAATTGCCGATGGCGAGGCCGCGCAGGGGATCAAGGGAATGGACCCGATCTCCACCGGGCAATTGTCTCGTGACGAACTGGAAAGGGCACAGAAGGATCCGAACCATCGGCTCAAGCTGCAACAGTCCAGGGTGAAAGTGGCATCGGTAAAGCGCAAGGGACCGCGGTACACGCCGGTTTCCAAGCGCCATGACCGGCCCAATGCCATTCGTTGGCTGATCAAGAATCATCCCGAGCTCAAGGATGCACAAATCATCCGCCTGGTTGGCACGACCAAGACAACGATTGAATCGATCCGTGACGGCAATCACTGGAACGCACAGAACCTCGCACCAATGGATCCGGTGACGCTTGGTCTTTGCACCCAGATTGCCCTCGACATGGAAGTCAGCAAGGCGAACCGCGGCAAGATGCGCGATGAAGTCGTGGTCGGCGGGCCAACCCTGCTGCCGGCGCGTGATACACAGATTGTCGAGAAAGAACTCGATGACGATCGCGACATGCGCAACGAAACAGTCGACGCCAAAAAGGTGTTTTCGAACTTCTCCAGCCTCAAGGAATAGTCTCAGGCAAAGGGAAGGCAGTCCACGCCTTCCTCTGCCGCCAATCCGGCGAGATAGTCCTGCAAAGTGCGGCCCTTTTGGGCCGCATGTTTTTCGCCGGTTTCCTGCATGCTTCGAATGCGGTCGATGCGGAATACCCGAAACCCGTCGCGCAGCCGACACCAGGCAATCAAGGTCCAGACGCGGCCCCAGAAATAAAGGCCAAGCGGTTCGACCGTTCTGGTTGTTTGGCTGCCGCTTTCGTCACTGTAGTCCAGTTGAAGCACGCTTCGGCGGCTGATGGCTGCCTCAACCGCGTCCAGATCATCGCGCTGCCTGGGCGTCATCGTCCGGTCGAAGGCGTGGACGCGAACCGTCCCGGCAGTCTGTTTTGCTGAATCCGGCAACACGGCCTCGATTTTGGCAAGTGCTTCTCCAGCAGCCAAAGCCATGCGCGCACCACCCCATGCGCGCAAAATTCGTGCGCCCACCACCAATGCGACGATTTCCTCGCGATTGAACATCAAAGGCGGCAAATCATAACCTTCGCGCATCAGGTAGCCAACGCCTGCCTCGCCGTCGATGGGCACGCCAGACGACTGAAGGTCCGCGATGTCGCGGTAGATCGTGCGCTCGGAAACTTCAAGCCGCTCCGCCAGGGTTTTGGCCGTCAGCAGCCGACCGCCGCGCAGATACTGGACAATCTGGAACAGTCGGTCGGCGCGGCGCATCCGGGTTACTTCGCGTATTCGAACAGGCTGAACGAATTGCCGTCTGGATCGAGGCAATAGGCGAACCGGCCGGCCGGGATTTCGATGATCGGCGAGACGACTTCGCCGCTTGCCGTCGTCACCCGTTCCAGCGCTTGTTCCAGCCTGTCGGCGATGGCAAGGCTTGGGGTACCGCCGGTACCCTTGGCGGCAGGTTTCCCCTCGTACAAATGACCACCCACACCCTTTCCGTCTTCATGGGCGAAGAGGGAAGTCATGTTCGGACCCATTTGCTCATCCTTCAATTCATATCCGGTTGCGCTGCCATAAAAGGCCTTGGCCCTGGCAAGATTGCTGACCGGCATTTCAAACCATACTACTGCATTGGTCGGGATGTTTGACATGGAAGTCTCTCCTGTTTGCTTCGACAGGAGCACCCTTCGCACACCCCTCCTGACAGCATCCTGTCAGGAGGCTTTGCCGCCGATGATCCGGCGCAAGGCGAATGCAATCAGCAATGTGGCCAGAACAAAATAAAGCATGTTGGCGCCGTGATATCCCAAGGAAGTTACCGGGAGAAACGGAAACGAAACGGCGATGCCGAGGCCTTTGTGCAGCAGCCAAAGCAATGCCAGCGATACCGGGTAGGTCCAGATCAGGATGAAAATGTTGGTGAACGAGTCAGGCGGGGTCATCAGGAAATTCACCCCGATGACAACAGCGACCAAAAGATAGGCAGCGGCGATGAATGTGCCAACCCGGCGCCGGGTCATTGCGCCTTCACCGGAACCGTGTAGTTGAGCGGCAGCCTGCCGCCGTCAGCATAAACGGTCTGTCCGGTAACGTAGCTGGCATCGTCGCTGGCCAGGAACACGGCAACCGAAGCAATTTCGGAAGGCTCGCCGATGCGGCCCATCGGCGTGCGCGAAAGCAGCCGGTCACGCGCCGCAGGGTCTGAATTCACCGAGGCCAGCATGCCGGTCATGATCGAGCCGGGGCCGATGGCATTGACGCGGATGCCATGTTCGGCGAGCGACAAAGCCATCGCCTTGGTGAGCGAGCTCATGCCGCCCTTGGACACCGAATAGGGCAATTGGGTTGGCAGGGCAAAAACCGCATTGACCGATGACATGTTGACAATGGCGCCCGGTTTGTGGCCCGCCTTGACCCGCTCGACCATGTGCCGTGCTGCCGTCTGCCCGGCGACAAAAGCGCCGCGCAAATTGACCGCCAGCACCCGGTCGAAAGTTTCCAGCGGCAGATCGAGAAACTCACCGCCCACGGCAATCCCGGCATTGTTGACGAGAATGTCGAGGTGGCCTATCAGCTCGATGGCCTGTTCGACGCAATGGCGCGTGGAAGCCGCATCGCTAAGGTCCGCCGCAATGAAATGCGCGCCAATACTCGCGGCGCTTTGTGCGCCCTTTTCAAGGTCGAAATCAGCAATGGCCACCGTGGCGCCCTCGGCAACAAAGCGTTCGGCAATGGCATAGCCGATGCCTTGCGCGGCTCCGGTGATGAGGGCAGTGCGGCCCGAAAGGCGGTGGTGCATGGGTGTGGTTCCTGTTCGCAGAACTCTTTGCGCAAAGGGGAGGCCGGGGTCAAGGGATGGGGTTGGAACGTACTTGGTCTGTTGCAATCTCCGGACCAACAAAGTGTGCATCAAATTGCTAAACGCCAATTCCCAAAAACTTCGGAGAATCAAGAAGCAGATTGGTGGTTCGCCGCATGTGGGCTTCAATTTGGTCACAAGCGACAGCGGCATCCCTTGCCAAGGCTGCTTTCATGATCGCTTCATGCTCTGCGGCAATGTCACGACCGGCTTCCTGTGCAAGTCCGGAAAGTTGGCGGTAGCGTTCAGACTGGACAAACAATTGTCGTCGGATTTGCAGCCACCAGCGGTTGCCGCACGCATTGGCGAGGGCATCATGGAAGTCAGAATGAGCCTGCCGCCATGAAGCGACGGCATCGGCGTCGCGGGCAGTGAGCACTTGGCGCGTAATCCCCTGCAGCGTGTGATGGGCAGACAGGAGCCCAGCTTCCCATACCAGATCGCCGTGCTCTATAGAGGCTGCCAAACATTGACGCTCGACCGAAACCCGAACATCCGTCAGTTCAGAAAGGTCGGCGCGCGAAATCGGCGAGACTATGAAGCCACGTTGAGGCAACGCCTGTACCAGTCCTTCGGCGCTCAGTCTCGACAATGCTTCCCTGACAATTCCCGATGATGCGCCAAATCGCATTGCGAGATCAGCTATCTTGAGTTTTTCGAGCGGCGCATATTGCGCCATCACGATCGCCTCGCGCAGGGCATCCGTGACCCATGGGGTAAGGCTTGTTTTTGGGTGTTCAATGTTCATGGCACTTGATATCGCATTGGCGATGATAAAAAAATAAATATTTTATTGTAATATTAATTTTTAGGTTTATTGTTGCATGAGATTTTGGAGGAACGAATGCAGTTTATTTCTTTTCGTGATGGCGCCCAGCGCGGTCTTGCAGTCAACGAAGGAAGCAATTCATGGCGCGGCCTGAAAGAGAGTGACCCGACATGGCCGGGCGATCTGAGAGCCATCCTTGCATCAGGAATGTCCTCGGTAGCCATTGACGCTTTGGTAAACGGCTCTCCCGTGAATCTTGACTCCGTGACAATTGATCTGCCGATTTGCCAACCGGGCAAGGTGCTCTGCGCAGGGTTGAACTACGCCGCTCATGCCCGCGAGTCCGGTCACGAGATTCCGAAGTTGCCCACTGTTTTCGGCCGCTTCGCCAGCGGCCTTATTCCACACGGGGCCCCAATCATCCGGCCAAAGGTGTCACACATGCTCGATTACGAGGGTGAACTGGCGGTCGTTATCGGAAAACGCGGACGTGACATTGATACGGCCAATGCGCTTGACCACGTGGCTGGCTATACGATCTTCAACGACGGTTCGGTTCGCGACTGGCAGTTGAACACCCCCCAGTGGACGCTAGGCAAAAACTTTGACGGCACGGGTGCGCTTGGTCCTGTCATGGTCACGCCTGACGAACTGCCAGTTGGAGCAAGCGGGTTGCGACTGCGGACACGCCTGAACGGTGAGCTCATGCAAGACACATCGACAGATGATCTGATCTTCAGCGTGGCATTTCTGATTTCACACCTCTCAAAGGCGATGACCCTCGAACCGGGCGACATCATCGCAACCGGTACGCCCTCTGGTGTAGGAGGCGCAAGAAAGCCACAGGTTTGGTTGAAGCCGGGCGATGTTTGTGAAGTCGAGATTTCGGGCATCGGCATTTTGCGCAACACTGTCGCTGATCAACAATGAATGTCAGGGAGGAGAAAATCATGAAACCATTCAATCCGAAAACGACCCATCTTGGCTTTGTGGCGCTGGGATCTCCAGATCCGGTAAAAACGGTAGAGCACTATCAAAATGTTATCGGCTTGACAGAAAAAGCCAGGGACGGGGGCGCCAGTTTCCTTTCTGTTGATGGCGCACATCATGACATCGTGGTTCACAAAACCAATGAAAAGTCATTTGTCTGCCAAGGCTATCAGTTGCGTCCCGATATTGTTCTTGAAGACTTTGCAAAAGAAGCGTCGAGCTACGGCCTACATGCAGAAGTCAAGACAGACAGCCAACCGGGCGTGAGCAAGTTGGTTGAGGTGGCGGCGCCCGGTGGCGTTGTCTTTCAATTCTATACCAGCATCGAAACGACATTGCCGCCTGCTTCACCGCATGGCATTGCGCCATTGCGCCTGGGCCATATCGGCATCATTACGCCGGAACACGAGAAAATGCGGAAATTCTACGAGGATTTCCTCGGCTTCCACTACACCGACGATATCGCAAAGTTGGCCTTTTTCTATACCTGCAACCGCGACCATCATGTTACGAATGTCATTGGCGTTCCCGGTTCGAAGATCCATCACATCGCTTTCGAATTGCGCGACAACGGCGATCACGGGAAAGCTGCTGATATCCTGAGCCGCAACGGCACTCCGACGCAATGGGGCCCATCACGGCACGGCGCATCACACAATATCGCTGCCTATCATTATGATCCGGACCAGGTACTGATCGAGTTTTACACTCAAATGGATGTGTATTTGCCTGCATTGGGTATCCAGGAGCCTCGCCCATGGCATGAAGAATATCCAATGACACCCAAAACCTGGGCGCTGGAACACATGTCGGTTTGGGAAACAAAGTTTCTGTTCAATCTGGCCACAGCGTAACTGTTCTGTCGATGACAGGGGAGGCGGGGGAAATGGCCGGGAAGACACGAGACTGTGATGTAGCGGTTATTGGCGCGGGACCAACCGGGCTGATGACAGCGCTGAAGCTGGGTCAGGCGGGAGTGAGGGTTTGCGTTCTGGAGAAGCGGGCAGCGCCTTTTTCAGAGCCTCGGGCCATTGCCTATGACGCAGAACTGTTGCGCCATTTTCAGACAACAGGAACTTATGACGACATAAATCCATCGATGATCCATGACTTGCCGGTGAAGTATTTCAACGAAAAAGGCAAGCTGCTTTGGGCATTTGGCCATTGCCCGCGCGCCTTCGGCTTCCCCTCGCGTGGAACATATTATCAACCCGCCCTCGAACAAGGCCTCGTCAATGCACTTGGCAAGTTGGAAAATGTCGAACTGCATCGCGGCGTCGATATCACCGGGTTTGACCAGGATGAAACCGGGGTTACCCTGGAGCTGGCTGGCGGGACAGTGCGGGCAACCTATGCCGTGGCTTGCGATGGAGGTTCCAGCCCCATCCGCCAGGCACTCGGTCTGAAGTTCTCCGGAAAGACCTTCATGCAGAAATGGCTGGTGATTGATACAACCGGTGACAAGATCGAAAATTCAGATCTCCAGTTCTTCTGCAGTCCCAAGCGACCAGCCTTGACGCTTCCCAATGCGGGCAACAGGCGCCGATGGGAGTTTCTTGTCATGCCGGGTGACAATGAAGCTGAACTTGCCACCGAGAAAAGCGCCCGCAAGCTTATCGCAGATCACGGCGGGGGAACGGGCTTTGGAATTGAACGGTCTCTGATCTACACATTCCATGCCCGCTATGCCGAGCGCTTCCGGGTGGGGCGCATCCTGATTGCCGGTGATGCAGCGCATGTCATGCCTCCATTTGCAGGTCAGGGGCTGACAAGCGGCGTTCGCGACGCGGTAAACCTTGGCTGGAAACTTTCCGGTGTCTGCAAAGGGGTGTTTCCGGCAAGCATTCTCGACAGCTACGAGATGGAGCGTCGGCCCCACATTGAAAAAGTGACAAATTTTGCCGTTCAGCTGGGCGGCGTCATCATGACCACAAGCCCGGTGGGGGCATGGTTCCGTGACCGGGTGATGAATTTGATATGGTCATTTCCGCCAACGCGAAACTTCATTGACAAAAATGATCCAATTCCACCCTACGACTTGCGCGCTTCCCCGCTTGTCAATCGTCGTTCGCACAGAAAGGCCGGGCTGTTGATAGAACAGCCAAACATTGTTTCCAAAGACAACGGGCAAATGCCTCTCGACGCGGCCATGGGGCGCGGATTTGCTTTGGTTGGCATTGGTATCGACGCGCACAACGCATTGGGTGTCAACGACACTTGCCGCCTGGAAGCCTTGGGAACAAGGTTCGTGTCGGTCAATGCGGGAAGAGAGAGCTATGGAGATTCAGAAAATTTCCTTTCCAATTGGCTCGGCCAAAAGGACGCGCTGATACTGGTGCGGCCAGACCGAATTGTTGCCGATGTTCTGCAAGCGGGCGCCGATGACAACCGGTTGGCCTGGATGGATTCAGCCTATGGAATTGATTTGGCAGCAACTGCAACATTGTAATTCCAGGTAGCTGCGGTTTTCGGCCCATTGTCGTGGTTCTCACGAAATGCGTTCTCCTTCACACCGCCTTGATGCCGCGTTCTGCAAGCACCACGCTGATTTCCTCCAGGATTGCCGAATCGTCGATGGTGGCTGGCATTTTCCATTCCTGGCCATCGGCGATCTTCTGCATGGTGCCGCGCAGGATCTTGCCGGAGCGGGTCTTGGGCAGGCGCTTGACGCAGATTGCCAGTTTGAAATCGGCCACCGGGCCGATCTGGTCGCGCACCAGCGCAATGACTTCCTTTTCGATCTGCGCATCGTCCTTGGTGACGCCTGAATTGATGATGAGGAAGCCCAGCGGCTTTTGCCCTTTCAGCTTGTCGGCAACACCGATGACGGCGCATTCGGCAACATCAGGGTGGGAAGCGCAGACTTCTTCCATTGCGCCGGTCGACAGGCGGTGGCCGGCGACATTGATGATGTCGTCGGTGCGGGCCATGATGAAGAGATAGCCGTCCTTGTCGCGGAAGCCTGCGTCGGCGGTCTTGTAGTAGCCGGGGAATTCCTCAAGATAGGCCGAGCGAAAACGGGCATCGGCGTTCCACAGGGTCGGCAATGCGCCGGGCGGCAGCGGCAGTTTCACCACAATGTTGCCCAGCGTTTCGGCCGGAACCGGGTGACCGGCATCGTCCAGCACCTGTACGTCATAGCCGGGCATCGGCACGGTCGGCGAGCCGTACTTGACCGGCAACATGCCAAGGCCGACCGGGTTGCCGGCAATGGTCCAGCCGGTTTCTGTCTGCCACCAATGGTCGATCACCGGCACTTTCAGCATGCGCTCGGCCCACTGGATGGTGTCCGGGTCGGCGCGCTCGCCCGCCAGGAACAGCGTGCGAAATTTCGACAGATCGTATTTGCCGATGAACTTGCCTTCCGGGTCTTCCTTGCGGATGGCGCGGAATGCCGTGGGTGCCGTGAACAGAGCGGCCACCTTGTGCTGGGAAATGACCCGCCAGAACGTGCCGGCATCCGGCGTGCCGATCGGTTTGCCTTCAAACAGGATGGTGGTGCAGCCGTGCAGCAGCGGCGCATAGACGATGTAGGAATGGCCAACCACCCAACCGACATCGGAAGCGGCCCAGAATACCTCGCCCGGCTCGATGCCGTACATCGCATGCATCGACCATTTGAGCGCCACCATGTGGCCGCCGGTGTCGCGCACGACGCCCTTCGGCTGGCCGGTGGTTCCGGACGTGTAGAGAATGTAAAGCGGGTCGGTCGCTGCCATTTCGGCGCAAGGCACGTGTTGCCCGCGCGCAGCATCGACCAGCTGTGCGTAGTCAAAATCGCGTCCGGCAACAAGTTCGCAGCGTTGTTGTTCGCGTTGCAGGATGAGCGTTGCTATTGGCTTGTGGCGGGCCTCGTCAATCGCCTTGTCGAGCAGCGGCTTGTAGGCGATGACCCGGCCCGGTTCGATGCCGCACGACGCGGAAATGATCATTTTCGGTTCGCTGTCGTCAATGCGGGTCGCCAGTTCATGGGCGGCAAATCCGCCAAACACCACAGAATGGATCGCGCCAATGCGTGCGCATGCCAGCATGGAAACAGCAGCCTCAGGCACCATCGGCATGTAGATGATCACGCGGTCGCCCTTGCCAACGCCTTTTTGCAAAAGGACATGCGCCAGTGCTTCCACTTCTTCCAGCAGGTCTGCATAGGTCAGCGTGCGCTGCGTGCCGGTGATCGGACTGTCGTAAATGATGGCCGGTTGGTTTGCGCGGCCATTGGCCACGTGGCGGTCAACGCTGTTGTGGCAGGTGTTGGTGGTCGCACCATCAAACCAGCGACCGTAAACGCCATCGGCAGCATTGAACACGCTTGCCGCCGGCTTCATCCAGTCGATGGCATCGGCCGCCCTGGCCCAAAAGCCGGCAGGATCCGCCTGCCAGGCCGCATACGTTTGTGCATAATCTTGTGCCATCACCGTTCCTCCCGGAATTCGTTGCGCTGACCATAGAAATGCGGTTCGCCGTTGTCTATCCGACGAAAGATGGCATGGATGGCGGGATTTCAGCCTGCCGTCTTCGCCTTTTCCAGGTCCATGATGTAGCTGGACATGGCATCAGCCCATTCATGGTACCCGGCCTCGGAGGCGTGAAAACCGTCACTGGAGAAATTTTCAGGGATTGCGCGCCATTCCGGCGGCGGGCAGAGCGCGCCGCGCTCTGCACACAGCACACGGCCGTTGCGGTCGATGATGCGCGAGCGAATGCCCAGAATGCGGGCCAGCGGCCTTGGCAGTGCCGGTGCGTCTTCAAGGTCGATCACGCCCGACCAGATGATGGTCGCTGCCGGAAACCTTGCCGTGAGCGCATAAAGCAGGGTGCCGAAATCGCGGCAGAACTGCTTGCCGGTGTGGAAGTTCTTGGCGTCATTGGTGCCGATGTTGAGGGCAATATAGTTGAAATCGCGCGGCTCGATGTGCGGCACCACATGGTCGCGGATTTGCGCGCACGTGGCCGAATTCATGCCGGCAATTCTTGCCGAAACCGGCTGGCCTGAACGCTCGTGCAGAAAGCGGGGCAACATCCCTGACATGCTTTTTGCAATGTCGTTCACCCCGGTGCCTGCCGCCGAAGAATCGCCCAAAATCAACAAGCGCAGCGGTTCATCGCCATTGCCAAAATTCAAGGTCCCTGGATTGTGCGGCGGTGGCATTCGCCGGGTTCGTTTGCGCACACCCAGGCCCTGCCAGACATAGACGGGCAGGGCGATCCAGCTGAACAGAGATTCGAGGCGAGTGGGCAGGGGACGAGAAGCCATAAGGCCGTCTAGCAAGGCTTTTGCCCGGTGAAAAGCCTTATCCATTCTGACGGACCTGAAATGTCGCAGTTGACAATTCAATTTTCCGGGACTTCTCATCACACATGGTTTTGATGGCAAAAGATCGAAGGTCAATTCTGCCGCTGGGCATTTTGCTTGCGCTCGCCTTGTTGCTGTCGGCTTTTGCGCATCGGGCGGCGAATGCTCCGGCAGGATACGATGCTGCGGCCTATTCCCTTCCTGACGGGTCGCTGCAGGTGCTTTGCTTGCCAGCCACTGACGAGAATGGAAATCCCCAATCCACAGGTTGTGAATTCTGCTGCATGTCGGCAGGCACCCTTTTGCCTTCGCCACAATTGGGGCGAAGTGCCAGCATGGGTTTGCCTGCAGGAAGCTTGCAGATCGAGACACGCATATTCTTGCCAATTGCTGCGCTCCCCGCTGCTCCGGTTCGCGGTCCGCCGCTTTTCGCCTGAGCAAGGCAAGCCTGCGCCGTCAATGCCTCGGGCTGCGGCGCGAACACCCGAATGTTTTCCTGAAAGGATCACGCGATGAAAACGCGCATCATTGAATTGGCTGCGGCCACAATCCTCACTTTTGCCAGCGCAGGAATTGCCGCTGCGCAGGAATATACCCTCGGCAATCTTGTCATTGATCACCCCTATGCAAAAGCAACGCCGCCAAATGCTCCGGTTTCCGGCGGATTCATGGTGATCCGGAACACCGGGACCGAAGCCGATCGCCTGATTGGCGGCAGTGCGGCATTTTCCGGCAATTTCGAGGTGCATGAAATGAAGATGGATGGCGATGTCATGAAAATGCGCCCGGTCGAAGGCGGCCTTGAAATTCCGGCGGGCGGCGAAACCGTACTGGAGCCGGGCGGTTACCACATCATGTTCATGGGCCTCAAGGAACAATTGAAACTTGATGAAAAACGCAAGGTCAAGCTGGTGTTCCAAAAGGCCGGAGAAATCGAAATCGAATTCGGCGTTGAGGAAGCAATGCCCGGCAAGAAAATGAAGCACGGCGGGTAAATCATATTGGCGATGGCAGAAGTGGTCTGCCATCGCCTTTGCCCTGAAACTATGCCGCCGTTTCGAGTTCGCTCTTCCATTTGCCGATGGCGGCAAGGCCGTTCATCCTGGCCCTGTGGGTAAAGGCGCGTTGCCCGGCAGCGATGTTTTCCTGCCTTCCGCCCCAGGCTTGCAGGCAGGCCGCCTGCAATGCCCGACCATAGGAAAAAGTAAGCTTCCACGGCAGGTCATACATAGCGTTCATGGCTGACAGATGCGCCGTCGCCAGGGTGTCGGACTGGCCGCCGGACAGGAAGGCAATGCCCGGAACCGATGCCGGAACGCAGTTTCTCAACACGCGAACGGTGCGCTCTGCCACTTCCTCAACGCTGGCTTTGGTTCCCGATTTCTGGCCGGGAACCACCATGCTTGGCTTGAGCACGATGCCCTCAAGGTTGACGCCTGCGAAATAAAGTTCCTGGAACTGCTCCTTGAGCGCCCATTCGGTGACGGCTTCGCAGCGCTCGATGTCGTGGGTGGCGTGCGGTCCGTCCATCAGAACTTCCGGCTCGACGATCGGCACTATCCCGGCTTCCTGGCAAAGTGCGGCGTAGCGGGCAAGTGCATGCGCATTGGCATGGATGCAATTGTGGCTGGGTACGCCATCGGCGATGGTGATCACGCCGCGCCATTTGGCAAAACGCGCGCCGGCGGCATGGTGTTTGGCTAGGCGCTCGCGCAGGCCGTCGAGGCCCTCGGTTACGGTTTCAGTGGTCGAGCCGGGCAGCAGCTTGGCACCGGTATCAACCTTGATTCCCGGTACCGCGCCAGCCTTGCGAATGAGATCGACGAACGGCGTTCCATCGGCAGCGTTCTGGTGCAGGGTTTCTTCAAACAGGATGACGCCGGAGATGTAATTGTTCATTGCTTCATCGGCACGAAACAGCATCTCGCGGTAGTCGCGGCGGTTTTCCAGCGTGTTCTCGACATTGATCGAATCGAAGCGTTTCTGGATGGTCGCCGTGGACTCGTCGGCGGCGAGGATGCCCTGACCCTCCGCGACCATTGCAATGGCAATATCTTCAAGGCGTTGCGGCATGATTTTCTCCGTCATCAGGGGTTTGGGCCTGATACCAGAGGCTTCTGGGTGCGCAAACCGACTTGGGCGAACAAAATCGATTGAAAAAACAATCAATCGATTTAGCCGGTACGATTTATGCCGGAGCGCTGGTCTCTTGCCGAAAGCTCAGGCCGATAGCGCCGCAACGCCCGGCAATTCCTTGCCTTCCATCCACTCGAGAAATGCGCCGCCAGCCGTCGATACGTAAGTGAAATCGTCGGCCACGCCGGCGTGGTTCAGCGCCGAGACGGTGTCGCCGCCACCGGCAACCGAGACCAGCTTTCCAGCCTTCGTGCGCTTTGCGGCATATTTGGCGACCGCAACGGTCGCCTTGTCGAACGGGGCAATTTCGAAGGCACCAAACGGCCCGTTCCAAACCAGGGTCTTGGCTGAAGCGATGCGCTCGTTGACGGTTTCGACCGATTTGGGTCCGACATCGAGCATCATCGAATCAGCCGGAATGGCATTTACGTTGACAGTTTCGTTGGCAGCATTTGCCTTGAATTCGCGGGCGATCACCCCGTCGACCGGCAGAACGATTTCGCAACCGGCGGCTTTTGCCTTTTCAAGGATTTCACGCGCAGTCGTTGCAAGGTCGTGCTCGCACAGCGACTTGCCGACATTGATGCCCTGCGCAGCCAGAAAGGTGTTGGCCATGCCGCCGCCGATCACCAGTACATCGACTTTGGTCACGAGGTTTGAAAGCAGGTCCAGCTTGGTTGAAACCTTGGCTCCGCCAACAATGGCAACCACGGGTCGCTGCGGCTTGCCAAGACCTGATTCCAGCGCCTCCAGTTCGGCCTGCATGGTGCGACCGGCGAAGGCGGGAAGCAGACGCGCAAGACCCTCGGTTGAAGCATGGGCGCGGTGTGCAGCGGAGAAGGCGTCGTTGACATAGATGTCGCCATTGGCGGCCAGCGCCTTGGCGAAAACCGCGTTGTTTTCCTCTTCGCCGCCATGAAAGCGGGTGTTTTCCAGCAACGTCACATCGCCGTTCTTCATGGCTGCCACGGCTGCTTCCGCCATCGGGCCAATGCAGTCGGTGCCGAACGAGACATTCTTGCCCAGCATGTGCGAGAGGGTGGAGACAACCCCTGCCAGCGACATTTCGGGCACCACCTTGCCCTTTGGACGGTCAAAATGCGCGAGGAGCACAACCTTGCCGCCTTTTTCGGAAATTTCGCGGATGGTCGGCAGGATGCGCTCAATGCGGGTTGCATCGGTGACCTGACCGTTTTCCATCGGTACGTTGAGATCAACGCGCACCAGAACGCGCTTGCCAGCAACATCGGCGTGGTCAAGGGTCTTGAAGCTGCTCATGTATGTTTCCCCGAGGGTTCAATTGTTTGAATCGTGATCTGTGTGGTTGGCTTCGCGGATTCCGGCCCAGGTTGCCGTGGCCCGGTTGTCGGCATCGGAGCCGTTGAGGTCGTGCGCATCGCGTTTGCGGCGGCGCGTCCCAAGCGAAAGAAGCACTGCAAGCACAAGGATGCCTACTCCAGAACCGAGGGCAATCAGGAGGCCGGTATCCATGATCCGACCTCCCTGTGCCGTTCAGATCAACTTGCCCATGGCAATCGCGGTGTCGGCCATGCGGTTGGAGAAGCCCCATTCGTTGTCGTACCACGACAGGACCGAGCAGAACGTGCCGTCCATGACCTTGGTCTGGTCCATGTGGAAAATCGAGGAATGCGGATCGTGGTTGAAGTCACACGAGACATTCTTTTCTTCGGTGAAGCCAAGGATGCCTTTGAGCGATGAGGAAGCCGCCGCCTTGATGGCGTCGTTTATTTCCTGAACGCTGGTGGCGCGCTTGGCGATGAACTTGAGATCGACGACCGAAACGTTCGGGGTCGGAACGCGCATGGCGAAGCCGTCAAGCCTGCCATTGAGTTCAGGCAGCACCAGACCCACAGCCTTGGCAGCCCCGGTCGAGGTCGGGATCATTGACAAGGCAGCGGCCCTGCCACGGTAAAGGTCCTTGTGCATGGTATCGAGTGTCGGCTGGTCGCCGGTGTAAGAGTGGATGGTGGTCATCATGCCCTTTTCGATGCCGATGACGTCATTCAACACTTTGGCTACCGGCGAGAGGCAGTTTGTCGTGCACGAGGCGTTGGAGACAACCAGATGTTCCTTGGTAAGTTTGGAATGGTTGACCCCATAGACGACGGTCAGGTCAGCGCCTTCGCCGGGAGCCGAGATCAGAACGCGCTTGGCACCAGCAGCAAGGTGCATGGCTGCCTTTTCACGCGTGGTGAAAAGACCGGTGCACTCCATTGCTATGTCGATATCGAGTTCTTTCCACGGCAGTTTGGACGGGTCACGTTCGGCGTATACCTTGAAGCTTTCGCTTCCGACAGAAATCGTGTCGCCATTGACCTTCACTTCATGCGGGAACCGGCCATGCACCGAATCGTAGCGCATCAAATGGGCGTTGGTCTCCACCGGACCCAGATCGTTGATGGCAACGATGTTGATGTCCTTGCGGCCTGATTCAAAAATGGCCCGCACGACATTGCGGCCAATGCGGCCAAAGCCGTTGATGGCGATTCTGACGGTCATGAATTCCTCCGTTTGAAGACCTGCGGCTGCGCCGTTCAGGCTGATTTTTTCAATTTGGCCTTGGCAGCCTTGGCGATGGCAGATGGAGTGATGCCGAAATGTTCATAGAGTTTCTCATATGGGCCGGAAGCGCCAAAGCTCTTCATGCCGATGAAAATTCCATCCTCCCCGACGAACCTCTCCCAACCTTGCTTTACTGCGGCTTCAACTGCAATGCGAACCTTCGCCGCACCCAACACTGACTTGCGATAGGTTTCAGGCTGTTCTGCAAACAATTCGAACGAAGGCACGGAAACCACACGGGCCGGTATTCCGGATTTTTCAAGCTGCTTTTGGGCAAGAACGCCGATTTCAACTTCCGAACCGGAAGCAAATATACTGACTTTTGCCTCGCCTGATGCTGGGCTGATTTCGTAAGCACCTTTGGCGCAGGCATTTGCCTTTGCGGCCTTGTGGCGCAGCGCCGGCAGGTTTTGCCGGGTCAGCGCGAGGACACTGGGACGGGTTTTCGATTCCATGGCAATCTGCCAACACTCGGCAGTTTCCATGATGTCTGCCGGGCGCATCACCAAGAGATTGGGGATAACGCGCAGCGAAGCGATTTGTTCCACCGGCTGATGGGTTGGCCCGTCTTCGCCCAGACCGATCGAATCATGCGTCATCACGTGAATGACGCGTATTCCCATCAAAGCCGCAAGCCGGATCGATGGGCGGCAATAATCTGCAAACGCAAGGAATGTGCCGGAATAGGGAATGATGCCGCCATGCAGCGCAATACCGTTCATCGCTGCCGCCATGCCATGTTCACGGATGCCATAGTGAATGTAACGCCCGGCGAAATCCTTGGCGCTCATGGCTGTCGTCTGGCTGGTTTTGGTGTTGTTGGAGCCGGTGAGATCGGCCGAGCCGCCAACAGTTTCAGGAACCACTGCGTTGATGACCTCAAGGACCGTTTCAGAAGCCTTGCGCGTCGCCATGGTCGGCTTTTCTGCAGCGAGCTTCTTTTTCAGGGCAATCATTGCATCGGCAAAGCCTGTCGGCAGGTCGCCGGCCATGCGCCGCTTGAATTCACTTCGCTTGGCAGGTTCCAGCGCTGCAAGGCGCTTTTCCCAATCCTTGCGTTTTTCAGCGCCGCGCTTGCCGGCGGTGCGCCAGGCCTTGAGCACGGCAGGTGGAATGACGAAGGGCGCCGACGGCCAGCCCAATGTTTCACGCGCACCGGCAATTTCGGTTGCACCCAATGGCGAGCCATGCGCCTTGGCCGTGCCTGCCTTTGTGGGAGCGCCAAATCCGATGGTGGTTTTGGCTGCAATCAGGGTCGGCTTGTCACTTTTGCGGGCTTTGGCAAAAGCCTCCTGAATTGCCGTTGCGTCGTGCCCGTCGATCGAAATGGTGTTCCATCCCGATGCCTTGAAGCGGGCAATCTGGTCTGTCGAATCCGACATGCTGATCGCGCCATCGATCGAGATGTTGTTGTCGTCCCAGATCACGGTCAGTTTTGACAGTTTCAAATGTCCGGCAAGGCTGATCGCTTCCTGGCTGATGCCTTCCATCAGGCAACCATCACCTGCAAGGCACCAGGTGTGGTGATTGACGATATCGTCGCCAAATTCGGCGTTGAGGTGGCGTTCGGCAATTGCCATGCCAACCGCGTTGGCGAGGCCCTGGCCCAGCGGGCCGGTGGTCGTTTCAATGCCGGCTGCATGGCCGTATTCCGGGTGTCCGGCTGTTTTGGAACCGATCTGGCGAAACGCCTTGATGTCTTCGAGCCCGATATCGGGATAGCCTGACAGAAAAAGCACCGAATAAAGCAACATGGAGCCATGCCCGGCAGAAAGCACAAAACGGTCACGGTCGGGCCATGACGGCTTGGAGGGATCGTGGTCCATGGACTGCGCGAAAAGCACGGTGGCAATGTCGGCAGCTCCCATCGGCAGACCGGGATGGCCGGAATTGGCCTTTTCAACGGCATCGACCGAAAGGAAGCGAATGGCATTTGCCATCGCGGCATGGTTTTCATTGGTTGTCATTGTCGGTTTCCCGCCTCGTGGATTTTGTCTGTTTCTTCAAGGCCCGGTCTATCAGGCAATTAATGGCAGTCAATGCATGTATCTGAAGCTGAATCCATGCATTCCGCAGGGGAAAACCTGTCCGGGCTTTTCATTTCAACGCGCCGGTTGTTGACGACAAATTCGTCCGAAGTCTAATGTTTTGCCTGTAAGCAATTGGTGCGATGGTGAATCGCGGCTCAGAACATCAATTGGTTTTCCGGGTATTGCCGAAATTTGGGGGAGGCACGCACCGGATTGGCAGGCTCGTTCGATACTGACTCCGGTCAATCGGAACATCTGCAATTTCGGAAAAAGGCGGGGGCGCCAACCTCGATCGCGGGTAGTGTATTGTGAGTACGGCAATGGACACATCCAGGACAGCGGGCGGGATGCGGCAAGAGGCTGCCGTATCTGCAGCCGTCGGCCTCAAACGGCTTGCAGAGGCCTTGGGCGCGCTTGAATTGGCGGTGGAAGCACGGCTGGAGCGCGAGCAATTTCTGGGTGATGCGGAAGCCGAGGTGCAGCGCATGGGCGCAGACCGCACGCGGCTTGCCGAGGCCCTGGATGGTGCAGCCGCAAAGGCGCAACGACTGGAGAACACCAACAAGGAAGTCTCAAGACGGCTCGTCGATGCCATGGAGACAATTCGCGCCGTGCTTGACGGTCCTGTGGTGCACCAGGAATGAGTGGGTCGGAACAACCAGCGAGGGTAGCAGCTTGCCGCATGTCAGCGTAACCATCAACGGCAAAACCTACCGCATGGCATGCGATGAAGGGCAGGAGGGGCATCTGCTTTCGCTTGCCGAGCGGTTCGATGGATATGTCAACCAGTTGCGCGGTGCGTTTGGCGAGATCGGCGACCAGCGCCTCACGGTGATGGCTGGCGTCATGGTCACCGATGAATTGCAGGAAATGGAAAAGCGCCTGCGCAGCCTGGAGGTTGACGTGGCAACGCTGAAAGCCAGCCGCGATGAGCAGATCGGCAGGGCTTTTGCCATCGAAAGCGAGCTGTCGAAGCAGCTTGTCCAGGCCGCGGAAAAAGTGGAGGGTCTGGTGCGCCGCCTTGCTCCCGCGCCTTTGGCAGTTTCATCGCCAGTCAGACGTGACCAGTGAATTACCACTGGCGAATCCCTGCCCTCAGGCCTATATCTCAAGGTGCGGTCTGTGCTTCTCGACAGGATAACTTATTCCCGGGGCCTTATCGATCTCAAAGGGAGCTATCCCTGACTGGATCCGTGGATCCGGACACATGGCGCCCACCTACCTAGTAGGTTCCCGGGATCGAACATTCCATCGGTTGTGGTGGATCGCACTTTCCCTTTTGGCAAAAAAAGGGCCTTGTGAAAATGATGAACGCCAAAGCGAATTTGCGCGCGGAAATATTGGCGCTTCGTGACAGCATTGACCCCGTATTGCGCATCGAAATGAGCCTTGCCTTGGCCGAGCATGGCGGCAATGCCATCGAAGTCGTCCCCGGCGAAGTTGTTTCTGCTTTCCTGCCGATCCGCTCCGAGATCGATCTTCGACCGCTGATGGATATTTTGCGCGCGCGCGGCGCAAGGCTGTGCGTTCCGGCCATCATCGACAAAACAACCATCGCATTTCGCGAGCTGGTGCGTGGCGCAGAATTGGTGAAAACCGGTTTTGGCACCGTTGGCCCCGGCGATGATGCGGCTATTCTCGAGCCGCAAACACTTTTAATGCCTTTGGCTGTGTTTGACAGATACGGAAACCGCATTGGCTATGGAGCGGGATATTATGACCGCTACATTTCGCGCTTGCGTGCGCTCGGTCGTTTGCCACGCCTGATTGGCTGCGCATATTCAATGCAGGAGGCGGACTTGGTTCCAGCCGAGCCGCATGACATAAGAATGCAGGCGGTGCTGACTGAAAAAGGCTATCGCGTCTTTCAGCCGTGAGAGGAAATCTGCATGCGTTTGTTGTTCCTCGGGGACATGGTTGGAAAAAGCGGACGTGAGGCAGTCGCCAGCGCGCTGCCGGGCATGATCGCCGCGTGGAAGACTGATTTTGTCATCGTCAACGGCGAAAACGCCGCGGGCGGCTTCGGTATCACCGAGGCTATCCTCGAAGAAACACTCGCCGCCGGTGCAGATGTCGTGACCACCGGCAACCATGTCTGGGACCAGCGCGAGGCGCTCACCTTTGCCGACCGGCAGCAGCGTTTCATCCGCCCGGCAAACTATCCGTCCGGCACGCCGGGGCGCGGCGCCAATATTTTCGAGGCGAAGAACGGCGCGCGCATCATGGTCGCCAACATCATGGGGCAGGCATTCATGCACCCGACGCTGGATGATCCATTCTTGTGCGGCGAGGCGCTGCTCAAGGACGTGCAGCTCAAGCGCGACGTTGACGCCATCGTCGTCGATTTCCACGCCGAGGCGACGTCGGAAAAAATCTGCTTTGCCCATTTTGTCGATGGCCGCGTTAGTTTGGTTGTCGGCACCCACACGCATTGCCCGACTGCAGATCACCAGATCCTCAATGGCGGTACGGCTTACCTGTCAGACGCAGGAATGTGCGGCAATTATGATTCATCGCTTGGCATGGACAAGGAAGAGCCGCTCAACCGGTTCCTCTCCAAAGTGCCGAAAGGGCGGTTTGAAGCGGCTTCCGGTCCGGCTACGTTGTGCGGCGTAGGTGTCGATATCGACATGAACACCGGCCTTGCCACCCGCATCAAACCGCTGCGGATCGGGCCGCGGCTGGAAAATGTCACGCCTTGGTGAAGGTCACTTTCCCTCGCGCATTGTGTCGAGGATCACACGGATTTCAGCCAGCGCCGGAACAAGCACAGCAATCTTTTCCGGCGGATACTGATCTGCCAACTGGCCAACCTCACCGTCCAGTAACTTTATCGCATCGTCACGAAAACTTCTGCCCGCTGGCGTGAGCCAGACCAGCTTGCTGCGTTTGTCGGCCGCATTGGGACGTGTCTCAACCAAGCCGCGCAGTTCGAGGCCGGCCAGCGTGTTGGTCATGCTTGTCTTGGGTACCTGAAATGCCCTGGCAAGTTCCAGTGGTGTGCGTCCATCCTTCACCCGCACCAGATGGTTCAGAACGGAGAAATGCGGCAACGTTACGCCGCCTTTCAGCCGCGCCTCAAACATGGCGCGGCCAAGCTGCTCGATTATGCCGATCTCGTTGAAAAACGAGAAATAGACCGACCGGTTTGCACTATCCATTCACAATTCGTGTCTCCACGGGCCAGCGCGGCGTTGGCGGAATTTGCGGGCCGTAGCCCAGCCGCCCAAGCATCTGCACGGTGTGCCCGGCAGGTGCAAGCATTTCGTGCGCCTGTTTGTAAAAGGGGGCCATTTCGGCATATTCCTGCAATGCCTGGCTGACAGGGTGCAGGGCCAGGCCCATGGCGGTGGTGGCAAGGTTCAAACGCAACCATTTGCGGCCGGCTTCGATGTGGTCCGCCGGAGTGTTGGTCGCAGTAGTCAATGCAGCATAGGCCGGTGTTGCGGCCAGCATTTCGCTGTAAATCTGGATGCCCTGCCTTGCCGCCGTAATGTCGGGATTTGATTGCTCCTTACGGTTGAGAACGCCAACCAGCATCAATGTTTCGAGAAAACCGCCACCCAGATCAATGCCATCGGGATTGGCGTTGATCTCCGCCTTGCCAAACCTCATCAGGTCAACGCTTTCCATGAAGGTGCGCGGTGTTTGGTATTCGATGAGCCAGGCGTCCCAGGTGAGCTTTTTCAATGCTGCCACCTTGGCTGGCTCGTCGATGACGTCGGCAAACTTGCGCAGCGCGTCAACGGCATCTGCGGGGACCGCCCTGTCCTCGAAAGGTTCCTTGCAGGAGCGGCGGTTGGCCACATGGGCAAATACCGGGTCCGGCGTTGCACCTTGCGAAAAGCGGGCAATGGCAACAGGTCCGGTCTCGCCTTGCGGGAAATACTCAAAACTGACGGCATGGCCGGTTTGCGAAGCGGCAATCGCCAGCATCTCGATGAAGCAGCCCATGCCGATGGTCAATTGCCGGTTGAAAGGATCGGTTTGCGGCAGGTTGCGCGCGGGATCGCGAAGGATCGCGATTTCATCGGCGGTTCCCAGATCAGCCATCCAGGGCTGACGGTTGTGTGGATTTGGTGCAAGGATCGCCCAAGAAAGCGCATTTTTGCGCGGATCATCATATTTGCCGGCGAGGCTCCAGGGCTCAATCGCTTTGGTCGGCGTTCGGGTGGAAAAAAATACTCCGGCACCCGCTGCGGCTGCTGTAACGACACCGCCTCCGACAAGCAAAATGGCATTGCGCCGCGAAAGGTTCATTGGAAGCTCCTATTGGTTCGACTTCGTACAACATAGTACGAGACCGAACTATATTCAAGAGGCGCAATCCGATTGGCAGTATTTTATTGTCGGTTTCAGGCGGGCGGCTTGAGGGCTTGCGGGTCGAGGAGTCGCATCTCAGACCAGCAGTGTTTGAATGCCAAGGGTCTGTCCCGCGTCATACAGTTTGCGGTCGAGGGTGCACAGCGTTGCGTTGTTTCTTCTGGCAATTGCAAGGTGCAATGCGTCCCCGGCGCGAAGCCCCGTCTCGTGGCGCTCACACCAGCGGGCGGCGGTGTCGAAATCTTCGTTGAGGACCGGATAAACTATTTAGGTTTGATCAGTCTCGCTTCTGAACTTGTTCAGCGCACGATCACGCGTTGGCGGATCGATCTGCCTGGTACGCAGTTTAAGAGACAATGCGGAAGAAAATTCGGTTTGTGTCCACAAACTGATGACTAGCTGTTCGTCAAAGCGGGAGAATAACCATTCCGCCAACCTCTCATGGCCGCGTTCCGCCGCATATAGCGCGATCAGCAATGACGTGTCGAGATAATGGGTCAATAGCGGGCGTCATCGCGCATCTGGCGAACCGTTTCACCAGCGGGTGTCTGACTTTCCGGCATGGTCGCAAGAAATTGTTTCATCGCCTCGATATCCATCGGTCTCTTTGCCGGCGCTTCCGGCGAAAGCCGCGCCACGGGCTTGCCGTGCCGCTCGATGACGATTTCCTCGCCCTTGTGCGCGCGCTCGATCAACTCGCTCAGCCTGGCCTTGGCCTCGGCAATTCCGATGTTCATGTCATGCCTCTTTTGACCAGAATTATGGTCATATTAGCAGGGTTTTGGAGGAGCGGCAAGGAAATGGGGTGCCATCAATATCCGCCGCGCAGCACTTTGGTTGGCGAGCGCTCGAAAACCTCGTCCGGCACGAAGAAATCACCGGCCAGTTGCGTGGCTTCCGGGTGCTGGTACTGCGTGAAATCAGTGACGCCTTCAGCCCGCAGCACTTCCTCGTCGATGAAGAAATTGCCGGTGCAGGTTTTCGGATCGCGCGTCAAGATGACATGCGCGGCGTCGGCCAGGATTTCCGGCAGGCGGCTCATTTTTGCCAGCGCGTCGCCGCCGAGCACATTGCGCACAGCGGCGGTGTCGATTGCGGTCAACGGCCAAAGTGCGTTGACGCCGACCCCGGCGGAGCGGAACTCCTCCGCCATGCCCAGCACGCACATCGACATGCCGTATTTCGCCATGGTGTAGGCGGTATGTCGGGCGAACCATTTAGGGCTCATGTCAAGTGGCGGCGACAGGTTCAGGATGTGCGGATGGGTGGATTTGAGCAGATGCGGCAGGCAGGTGCGCGACACCAGATAGGTCCCGCGCGTGTTGATCTGGTGCATCAGGTCAAAACGCTTCATGTCGGTCGCCAGCGTTCCCGAAAGCTGGATGGCGCTGGCATTGTTGATGCAGATGTCGATGCCACCGAATTTTTCGACCGTTGCTGCAACTGCGGCCTTGACCTGCTCTTCCTCGCGGATGTCGCACAGCACCGGCAGGGCCTTGCCACCTGCGGCTTCAATCTCTTGTGCAGAGGAATAGATCGTGCCCGGCAGCTTGGGGTGCGGCTCGGCGGTTTTGGCGGCGATGGTGACATTGGCGCCATCGCGTGCGGCGCGCAAAGCAATCGCCAACCCGATGCCACGGCTTCCGCCGGAAATGAACAAGGTCTTGCCTGCAAGGCTCATCGGTTTTCTCCAAGGTTCAAAGTGTTGCCAGCCGCTCGGTGAGCAGGTTGTAAAATCCGTCGGCATCAATGTTTCGCATGACCAGCGCGTTTGCCGGGCGCCGGGTAACGCCCCACCAGTCAACAACGGTCATGCCCATTGTGAGTTCGGACGCGGTCTCAATCATCACATTGCAATGGCGACCCATGAACAGTTCCGGTTTGACGAGGTAGGCAATCACGCAAGGGTCGTGCAGCGGGCCGCCATCGGTGCCGTATTTGTGTTCGTCGAAGCGCTCGAAGAAATCGAGAAGCGCGGCTGTGGCATCGCCGACCTTGGTGCCCATTGCCCGGAACCGGTCAACACGCTTTTTGGTGGTCAACGCCTGATGCGTCACATCCAAGGGCATCATGACAATTGGAACGCCGCTGCGAAAAACGATGTCGGCGGCCTGCGGATCGACATGAATGTTGAACTCGGCGGCTGGCGTGGTGTTGCCGCCTTCAAAGAAACCGCCGCCCATCGAAACGATTTCGCGGATTTTCGGCGCAATTGCCGGTTCGCGGATCAAGGCCATTGCGATGTTGGTCAGCGGACCAAGCGGGCAGAGGGTGATTTCACCAGCTTGTGCAGCCATCAGCGTTTCTACGATGAAATCGACCGCATGTTGCCGTTGCAGCGGCATTTGCGGGTCGGGCAGGTCGGGCCCGTCAAGTCCGGAATTGCCATGCACATATTCAGCCGTCACGAGCGTGCGCATCAACGGGCGCGAAGCTCCGGCATAAACTTGCATGTCCGGCCTGCCTGCCAGTTCGCAGATTTTGCGCACATTTCGTTCGGTCAGCGGCAGCGGCACATTGCCGGCAACAGCTGTAATGGCGACGACTTCCAACTCCGGACTTGCCAGCGCCAGCAGGATGGCAACGGCGTCGTCCTGTCCCGGATCGGTGTCGATGATGATCTTGCGTGCCATGCCATTGCCCTTGATGCGGTTGAGTTGCACTGGACGAAACTTGTCCAGACTGTTTATAAGCGGGCCATTCACAAACGACTATCCACAAAACGGCAGATGTCATGGCAGGTCATTCACAGTTCAAGAACATCATGCACCGCAAAGGGCGGCAGGATGCGATCAAGTCGAAAATGTTTTCAAAACTCGCACGTGAAATCACGGTTGCGGCAAAAACGGGCGCTCCGGACCCGATGATGAATGCGCGGTTGCGCCTGGCCATCCAGAACGCCAAGGCGCAGTCGATGCCCAAGGACAATATCCAGCGCGCCATCAACAAGGCGGCGGGTGGCGAAGGCGAAAGCTACAAGGAAATGCGCTATGAAGGCTACGGTCCGGGCGGCGTGGCTGTGATCGTCGAAGCGCTGACCGACAACCTCAACCGGACCGCCTCAAACGTGCGCGCTGCCTTCACAAAGGCAGGCGGAGCGCTGGGTGAAACCAATTCGGTTTCATTCCTTTGGGACCGGGTTGGCGAAATTGTCTATTTGGCCAGCGCCGGATCTGCTGACAAGGTGATGGAAGCTGCAATCGAGGCTGGCGCTGATGATGTGACCACAGACGACAGTGGCCATACCATCATCTGCGCATTTGAGAACCTGAACGAAGTTTCGTCAGGGCTTGAAGCGGCGTTGGGTGAAGCTGAGTCGGTCAAGACCATCTGGCGGCCGCAGACCATGACACCGGTGGACGAAGACCGGGCAGAATCGATCATGAGACTGATCGAGCGTCTGGAAGACGATGACGATGTGCAAAACGTCTATGCCAATTTCGACATGGACGAGGCGACATTGGCCAAGTTGTCTGCCTGAGTGTCAATGGAAATACGATGGTTTTGGCGCTAAAACCGGAACATGAAAAATGTTCCGGTGCGAATCATAGGTATTGATCCCGGCCTGCGCAACACGGGCTGGGGCATCCTTGAATCGCTGGGGAACAGCCTGGTTTTTGTCGAGGCCGGCACTATCGTGTCGGACCCAAAAGCGGAACTGGCGCAGCGTCTTTGCCAATTGCATGACGGGTTGGTTGCCGTGATCGAGCGCCTGCAGCCAGACGAGGCGGCGGTTGAAAACACCTTTGTCAACCGCGACGCGGTGGCGACCCTCAAACTTGGGCAGGCACGCGGCATTGCGCTGCTGGTTCCGGCGCGCGCGGGATTGCTGGTTGCCGAATACGCACCCAACATGGTCAAGAAGTCCGTCACCGGGGCCGGGCATGGCGACAAGCAACAGGTGCAAATGATGGTCAAAACCCTGATGCCGAAGTCGGTTTTCGACAGCGAGCATGCTGCTGACGCGCTGGCCATCGCGATATGCCACGCGCATAGCCGAGGGGCGGCGCGTCTGGCGAAGCTGGTTGCCAAGGGGGGCTGATGGCTGAATTTGCAACCCCGCGTCACACGCCATGGGACGGCAGCCAGCCGCTGTTTCGCATCGGCCTCGCGCCGCTTGATCTCAATAACTGGATTGAGCCGGATGAAAAACTGGCGTCGTATCTGCAACAGAAGGAAGCGTTGATCGCAAACCGTCGCGATGATGTGTTTGCGGCGCAAGCTGATACGTTGGGCGCGCAGCGCGAGGTGCATGAAATGCTGGCTGCTCACCTCCTGCAAAATATCCCCGACTTCTGGGAACCTGGAGAAAACGGCGTCAGAGTCATTCCCGCAGGCCGCACAGTTGCGCCCGACAACGCTTATCCCTTGCTGGCGGCAGCCCGGCTCGTCCAGGAAGATCTGGTGCTGCTGCGCAAAAAACCGGATGGCTGGAGCGTGGTTGCAGGAAGTGTTTGTTTTCCCAGTTCGTGGCGGCTGAAAGACAAGTTCGGCAAACCGATGCATCAGGTCCACGGCCCTGTGCCGGATTTTGGCGCCGGCAGCCGCAATGCGGAAATGATCGAGCGTATTTTCGACAACATGAAACCAGAGGTGCCGGTCTGGCGGCTCAATTGGTCGCTTTATCCTGACGGCGAACTGTTTCATGGCGATGAAGACCGCGAGCGGCGGCGCACCGGAGAGCTTGAAGACATCCACCTGCGGGTGGAGCACCAGACGCTGCGCAAACTGCCGGTGAGCGGCGACATCCTGTTCACCATCCGCATCCATCTTGATCCGGCAAAGCTGATCGAGCGCCACCCGGACCGCCAAAGGCTGGCGGCGGGCCTGCTGAATCTGGTGTCCCGCCTGACTGCGGAACAGGCGCACTACAAGGGCATCAATGCGATCCGCGAACGTCTGGTTGCCCGGTTGCAGGAACTCGCATCATCTTGAATGTTCTTGACTTGTTCCTTTATTTGGGACATGCAGAAAACAGCGGGGAACAATGATCGGCAAACTCAAGGGAACGCTGGACAGCATTGGCGAAGATCACCTGATCCTCGATGTTCATGGCGTGGGTTATATGGTGCATGCTTCTGCGCGCACGCTTGGAAACCTGCCGGGTGTTGGCGAAGGGGTGGTTTTCTTCATCGAGACCCATGTCCGGGAAGACATGATCCGGCTTTTCGGGTTTGCCACCGAACTGGAGCGCGACTGGTTTCGCCTTTTGCAAAGCGTGCAGGGCGTTGGCGCCAAAGTTGCACTTTCAGTGCAATCGGTTTTGTCACCGGGCGAACTGGCTTCGGCAATCGCACTTCAGGACAAGGCAATGGTTTCGCGCGCGCCCGGCGTTGGGCCGAAAGTGGCTCAACGCATCGTGGCTGAACTGCGCGACAAGGCCCCGGCATTTTCTGGTGCGGCAGCAGCGGAGATCGGGCTTCAATCTGCCATCGGCGCAGGTCTGGCACCTTCTGCGGTAACCGACGCCGTTTCTGCGCTTTCCAATCTTGGCTATTCAGCGCAGCAAGCCTCGGCTGCGGTTTCCAAAGCCCTCAAGAAAGCCGGGGATGGCGCCGACAGCGCCCAACTCATCCGGCTTGGTTTGCGGGAACTGGCAGGGTGAATTCCTTGCGGATTCGATATTTTTCTGATAAAATAATATTTGTTAGAGGAAAACAAGAAATGCGGAACGAACTGGTTATTTCAGACAAAGGTCAGATTACCTTACCCAAGGACCTTCGAAAGCATTTCGGGCTTAGAGCCGGTGACATGGTCGTATTCACAGTAATTGACGGCGCTGTTTTCATGACGCCAAAAACCATTGATTTCAATGAGTTGCAGGGAATATTGGGGAATCCGCCCAAGGGACCGGCGACCTTGGAAGAAATCGATGCTTCCGTTGCGCAAGCGGCTGGCCGTCAGGAAATGATGCCTGGCACCCAAGCCCAGGATAGTGCGGCGTGACGACGATCGGGATCGATACAAATATCCTGGTCCGTTTGCTGGTGGACGATGACCCCTTGCAACGGGATGCGGTCCGGAAATTTGGCGAAAGGCTCGGCAAGGATTTTTCAGGTTACATCACTACGACCACATTGTTGGAGCTTTATTGGGCGCTGCGCAGTCATTACGGCTTCGGGCGCATCGACACAATTTCGGCATTGCGCAAGATCATTCGCCTGCGCGGCGTTGAGATCGAGCAGCACGATGTTGTTGTTCGGGCAATCCGAACAGTCGAGGTGCAAAATGCCGACTTTGCCGATGCACTGATTGCGGAGAGGGCACTTGAGTTTGGCTGCGATCATGTGGCCACTCTGGACAAAAAAGCGGCATTGCGCATACCCGGCATGGAACTTCTGGCATGAGCGGTGAGCGCCTCATCAGTGCGGACAAACGGGGTGAGGATTTTGACACATCGATGCGGCCGCAAACGCTCGATGAATTTGTCGGGCAGAAACAGGCGCGCGAAAATCTCAAGGTGTTCATCGAGGCTGCCAAGCAGCGCGGCGAAGCGCTGGACCACGTGTTGTTTGTCGGCCCGCCCGGCCTTGGCAAGACGACCATGGCACAAATCATGGCACGGGAATTGGGCGTTGGCTTTCGCTCAACCTCCGGCCCGGTGATTGCCAAGGCGGGGGATCTGGCGGCACTGCTTACCAATCTGGAAGAGAACGACGTTCTTTTCATCGACGAGATTCACCGGCTGAGTCCGGCGGTCGAGGAAATCCTCTATCCGGCGATGGAAGATTTCCAGCTTGATCTCATCATCGGCGAAGGGCCGGCGGCACGTTCAGTGAAAATCGATCTGGCCAAGTTTACGTTGGTAGCAGCCACCACCCGGCTCGGCTTGCTGACCAATCCGCTGCGCGACCGGTTTGGCATCCCGGTGCGACTTAATTTTTACACCGTTGAAGAACTTGAACTCATCGTTCGTCGGGGTGCACGCATCCTTGGAATGCCAATCGACGATGAAGGCGGGCGGGAAATCGCCCGCCGCTCGCGCGGAACGCCGCGGATCGCCGGAAGGCTCTTGCGCCGGGTTCGTGACTTTGCCGCCGTTGCCGAATCCGGCGTGGTGGACCTCAAAATCGCCGACGCGGCATTGACCCGGCTGGAGGTTGACGAGGCAGGGCTGGATGCGCTCGACAGGCGATACCTGAACCAGATTGCCCGCAATTTTGGCGGCGGGCCGGTGGGGATCGAGACCATTGCCGCCGCGCTATCGGAGCCACGCGATGCTATCGAAGACATCATCGAACCCTATCTCATCCAGCAGGGTCTGATCCAGCGCACGCCGCGTGGCCGCATTCTGACTGCAAACGCATGGAAGCACCTTGGCCTTGAAACCCCGCGCGATTTTGCAGCCGTGCAGGGCCGGCTTTTTGAGGAGGAATGAAGCGGCAACCGGGGTGTTGCGACCACCTGTGATTGCGCAATCCTGCCCAATTCTTCGCACTGTTCTGAACGCACGCGGGCGCGCATTTACCTCGAAACATCCTGCGAAGTTTCATCCAATTGAAAGCATGCCTGTCATCTTTCTGACGCCATCTTGAATGCTGTCTGGAATGGTGGAATCGTGAAACCCGGTTTTGTTGGGGAAACAGCATGGTGAGTGTATTTCAAAACCGTCGGCTGTTTGTTTTTGGTGCTTTGTGTATCGGGTCGGTGTTTGCAGTTGAAAAAGCGCTCGGCAAACAAGTGATGAAGGAAATTTCGCAACTGCAACCAGGGGAATTTACCTGGCATCCAGAGCGTTCGCCACAAGGTCCGGTTGCTGTGGTGGTGTCTCTCGAACAGCAGTTGGTCCACGTTTACCGCAATGGCGTGCGCATCGGAGTTTCAACCTGTTCAACGGGCAAGCCAGGCCATGAAACTCCCACCGGTGTTTTTGTGGTGCTGCAGAAAGACAAGAATCACCGGTCATCGACCTACAACAACGCGCCAATGCCCAACATGAACCGGTTGACGTGGTCTGGAATCGCCTTGCATGCCGGAAAATTGCCGGGCTATCCGGCAAGCCACGGTTGCGTGCGCATGCCTGTCCAGTTTTCTGAACTCCTGTTTTCCATTACCCATTTGGGTACTCCCGTGGTGATTGCCGGATCGCACAGCGATCCGTGGGAACTCAAGCATCCCGGCATGGTACTGAGCGGCTACGCCGAGGCAGAATTCGAGCATGTCCTGAGCGGGCTAGAAGGCAAGAAACATCCACAGGACTGGGCTGAGGCAGAAGCTTATCCCATCACCAGCGTGATCGCTTCTTCTGCCAGCCGCGAAGTCGACCTCATCGAAAACGATGCCGTGATTGCGCGTGGAAAATTGACCCTGGGTGCGACGCAAACCTTCGGCTCACATGTGTTTGTGCTTTCCGGGGCGGACCATGACGGCAAGGGAATGCACTGGAGTGGCTTGTCGCATGGCCCGGCAGGACAGGGTGACAATCCTGCCGTACTCAATGCCATCCGCGCAGATGCGGCATTTGTCGATGCAATGCGCAAACGCTTTCACCAAGGCATGGTGATGATACTCACCGATGCCCCGTTGCATCCGGACAGTCGCAGCGGACGTGACTTTGTCATCGCCACTGCCGAATAAACGCCCCGATGCCGACCAGCCCAGAACAGGAGGAACCATGTTTTCCAACAGACCAGTCACAGTCTTTGTGGCCCTCTTCGGCCTCCTGATTTCCATGGCGTGCGCGCTTGCACAGGACCTGAGGCAGGTAACGGTCCGCTTCCCGACGGGAAGTTCGGGAACCAAGCTTCAGGACAGCATCACGGGCTATCAATCCGTGGCATACCGGATTGATGCACGGGCAGGCCAGCTGATGGAAATATCACTCGCCACCCGGCACAACGGCACTTACTTCAACGTGTATGAACCGGGCAGGGGCTCGGGAGACGAAGCTCTTGCGGTTTCCGAACTCACAGGGCCGTTGGTCCCTGAAATCAACAGGTTTGCAGGGGCATTGCCAAAGGACGGTGCATACACCGTTGTGGTTTACATGGTCAGGGCCGCAGCTCGCCGCAATGAAAAAGCCGACTACACACTTGGCGTGTCTGTTTCCGCCAAGGGGGCGGCAATCCAGTCGCCGCCTGCGGGTGGCGACTTCGCCGACAGCCTTGCTGGCGGGCCGGATTTCTGGGAAGTGCATGGCGTTGAAGCAGGCGACCAGTTGAACGTGCGTCAAGGGCCCAACACCCATTCGACCATTGTTGCACGCGTCAACAACGGCATGGTTTTGGCAAATCGTGGGTGCCGGATCGACGGCAAACAACGGTGGTGCCAAGTCGGTGCAACTGACGGCGGCAATTATGCAGGATGGGTCAATGGTCGCTACCTGCGCGAAGGTTCGCCGGCTGTCGCTGGTGTACCGGCGCAACAGGGTGGAGATGCGCTGGTTGCAGGCACGCCCTACAATGCGACTGGAATGGTGCGCTGCGTTATCGGGGCTGTCCAAAATGCATCCCAATGCAGTTTTGGCGTTATCCGTTTTGGCGGCGGCACAGCAGAAGTTGTTCTTACCCGGCCGGATGGCGGTGCGCTCAGCATTCACTTTGTCGATGGGCAGGCGGTCGCTTATGACCGCAACCAACCTGGCCAGGGCGGCTTTTCAAGCACCCGGGTACAAGACTTGACGATCGTCAATATTGGTCCCGACAGGTATGAACTTGTCGATGCGATAGTTTTTGGTGGTTGAACAAGGCATGAACGGTGCTTGCAGATGACCGGCTCTTGACTAAAAAGGAAGACATGAGCCGAAACAAGACCCAACTTTCAAACCGCCTGATTGGCAATGGCCACGAGATGGAGGTCCGCGTCTATTACGAGGACACGGATTTCTCCGGCGTAGTCTATCATTCCAATTATCTCAAATACATGGAGCGCTCGCGCACCGAATGGCTGCGGCACCTCAAGATATTCCATACCGATCTTGAGAAGGATGACAGTGCCTTTGCCATTCACCGCATGGCGATGAAGTATGGCCCGCCGGCCAAGATCGATGACTTGCTGATCGTGCGCACCACCTTGCAAAAACTGGGCGGGGCACGATCATTCCTGCGGCAGGAAGTTTTGCGAGCCGACGCCGATGGCAAGGAAACCTTGCTGTGCGGCGCTGATGTCGAAGTTGCCTTCATCAACCATGGCGGTGGTGCGAAGCGGTTTCCAGACGATTTGCGCGCCAAGCTGGAAGGTGTGCCGATCCAAGGCGAAACTTGACCTTGAGTCAGTTTTGTAGGCAATCCTAACCATTCATTAACCATGATCGGGCCTTACTGCGGCCTGAGTATGTGCAGCAATTGCACACGTCATGCTTTGACCATTTTTTTCCGTATGTCGTGCGTGACACGGGGCAGGGCAGTGGGTTTTGGAAGCAAAGAATGCATCCGGTTCCACGGCACATCCCAAATCCGCACAGTTTTGAAGAGGCTATGCATTCATGAATGCCCTTTTTGGCATATCCGCCGCTTTCGCCCAGGAAGTGCAGTCGGGCGCACTTGAGGCGGCCGGCACGCACAGCACGTCGTTGATTGGCCTGTTTTTGCAGGCGGGTCTTGTGGTCAAGCTGGTGATGATCGGCTTGCTGATTGCTTCGATCTGGAGCTGGGCGATCATAATCGATAAGCTGTTCCTGTTTGCCCGCACAAGGGGCCAGCTTGAACGGTTCGAGAAGGTGTTCTGGTCCGGCCAAAGCCTGGAGGAGCTTTACCGCTCACTTAGCGACAAGACCCCTACGGGCATGGGCGCGTTGTTTGTTGCAGCCATGCGGGAGTGGAAAAAGAGCTATGAGCGCGGTGCGTCATCGCCAATCGCGCTGCAGATGCGCATCGAAAAGGCGATGGATGTTGCCTTATCGCGCGAAAGTGAACGGCTTGAATCGCGGCTGATGTTTCTGGCGACCGTAGGGTCTGCCTCACCATTTGTCGGCCTGTTCGGCACCGTTGTCGGCATCATGACCTCGTTCCAGGCAATTGCCGGATCAAAGTCCACCAGCCTTGCTGTTGTTGCGCCGGGTATTGCCGAGGCGCTTCTGGCGACAGCTCTGGGGCTGCTTGCGGCGATCCCGGCAGTTATTGCCTACAACAAGCTTTCATCGGATGTCGGCAAGTTCACCGGCAAGATGGAAGGCTTTGCGGATGAATTCTCCGCCATACTTTCGCGGCAGATTGATGAGAAAACCCGCTCGCGCACCAATGCCTGAACGGGCATCAACAGCACGAGCCAATTGAACGGCGGCACAGCATGGCAATGTCAATGAGCACCGGCGGCTCCAAGCGCCGTCGGGGACGCGGGCGCAGCAAGCATGCGCCGATGAGCGAGATCAACGTGACGCCGTTTGTCGATGTCATGCTGGTCCTGCTGATCATTTTCATGGTCGCAGCCCCGCTGCTGACGGTCGGTGTCCCGCTGGAACTGCCCAAGACCGCGGCTGGTGAAGTCAGCGCCGACACCAAGCCGATCACTGTGTCCATTGACAAGGATGGCAAGATTTTCCTGCAGGAAACCGAGATTGCGGCAGAGGAAGTGGCGCCCAAACTCAAGGCAATTGCCGGAAACCAGGATGGCGAGCAGCCGACCATATTCCTGCGCGGCGATCTTGCGGTTCGCTACGATGTGGTGGCCCGGGTTCTGGCCGAGATTTCAGGCGCAGGCTTCAAGAAAATTACGCTGACAAGCACCCCCAAGGAGGCGAGGTAAGTGGCAGGGACCATCGCTCCAACACGGGCCTGACACGATGAAACTCGGCGTCACCCTTTCAGCTTCACTGCATACAGCCATCCTTGCCTGGGCGCTTCTGTCGCTTTCGGGACCGGAGCCGCTTGTGACCATGCAGGATGCAGGCGTGGAAGTGGATTTTGCAGCATTGTCGCCAAATGCCAGCAGCGCAAATGGCGAGAAAAAAGCCGATGTAGAGGCCAAGCCGGTTCCGGTGCCAACCACAAAGCCGGAAGTGAAGCCAGACGCCAAGAATGTTGGTGAGGCCAAGGACGACGGTCCCAAGAGCCGCAAGGGCGATGTGACCGAAAAGCCGCTGGACACCGAAAAAACCTCAGCAGCGCCGGAAGCTGAAAAAGTTGTGAAAGCGCCGAAGGTGGAGCCGGTGCCGGTCAAGGAACCGGAGAAAAAGGAAACCCCGGTCGAAACCAATGAAGTAGCTGCGCTCAATGAGCCGAAGGTGCCGATTGTCGAGGAGCCGCTGAAGGAAACCAAGCTGGAGCCGATGGACCCGCAACAAAACCAGGATGCAGCAAAGGAGATACCTGTTCCGGCGAGGCCGCCGGCAGACCGGCCAAAGCCGAAATCGGCCGAGACCAAAGAGCGCAAAAAGGTCGAGGAAAAGAAAACCGAAAAGACGGCCACGTCCACCGAAAAAAGCGGGGATGTGACGGACAAGATCGGCGACCTTCTCAACAAGCAGGAAAACACCGCAAGCGGTGCAAAACGCGTGGCCGACAACAAGCCAAGTGTCGGCGATCCGACGGCAAAACCGGGCGCCGAGCTGACACGTGGTGAATATGACGGCCTCAAGGGCCGTGTCGGCAAATGCTGGTCGATACCCACTTATGTTGATCAGGAAAACTTGCGCATCGACATGACGATGAAAATGTCGAAGGACGGATTTCTTGAAGACATCGTCGATATTTCCGTTACCGGGGTAGAAAACCCGGCCCACGCGCGCGCTGTCGAAAGCAGTCTGGCGCGCAATCTTGATCGCGCCAATTGCGACTTTTCCGACGTGCTTCCCGCAGACAAATTCGAGACCTGGAGAGATGTCCGGGTCCGCTTTTCACCCGCCGAACTTTGAGTTTGGCGCGCAACCCTGGACCAAGACATGACCATAATCCGCCTTGCAAAACCGACCTTCCTCAAACGCCTCGCGATTGTGGCATTGCTTGCGTTGACCGCAGGCTTGCCAATGCTGCAGCCAGCGCATGCGCTGGTCGAGATCGACCTGTCGAAAGCCAATGTCGAGCCGCTGCCGATCGCAATCACCAATTTTGAAGGGGGCGAAGTTGCCTCCAACATCGCCGGTGTGGTTGAGGCCGATCTCAAAAGCTCCGGCCTTTTCCGCCCCATCGAAAAGGCGGCCTTCATTGACAAGATCACCGGAACCGCCGGTGTGCCACGTTTTGAGGACTGGAAGATCATCAATGCGCAGGCCTTGGTCACGGGGAGGGTTACGCAAGAACCCGATGGCAGGCTGAAGGCGGAGTTCCGCCTTTGGGACGTGTTTGCAGGGCAGCAGATTGTCGGGCAGCAGTTCTTCACCAGCCCGCAAAACTGGCGGCGCGTTGCGCACATTGTTGCGGATGCCATTTACGAGGCTTTGACGGGCGAAAAGGGTTATTTTGATACCCGCATCGTGTTTGTCGACGAGCAGGGACCAAAATCCAAGCGCATCAAACGGTTGGCGATCATGGACCAGGACGGTGCCAACGCCCGCACGCTCACCAAGGGTGGCGATCTGGTGCTGACACCGCGCTTCTCACCAACGCGGCAGGAAATTACCTACATGTCGTTTGAAGGCGGCAATCCGCGGGTCTATCTGTTGCAGATCGAAACCGGCCAGCGGGAACTTGTCAGCAATTTGCCGAACATGAGCTTTTCCCCACGCTTTTCGCCAGATGGCCAGAAAATCGTGTTGAGTCTCCAACAAGACGGCAATTCAAACATCTATTCCATGGACCTGCGTTCGCGGGCGATGACGCGCCTGACCAACACGGCAGCCATTGACACCGCACCTTCATTTTCGCCGGACGGGTCGCGGATCGTGTTCGAGTCCGACCGGGGCGGGCGTCAACAACTTTACATCATGGGGGCCGATGGCTCCAATCCGCAGCGTATTTCGTTTGGGCAGGGTTCCTATGGTACGCCGGTCTGGTCGCCAAAAGGCGACTACATCGCATTTACCAAGCAGAGCGGCGGGCAATTTGCAATCGGGGTGATGAAGCCGGATGGAGCGGGCGAGCGCATCCTGACAGAAGGGTTTCACAATGAGGGTCCGACTTGGGCTCCAAACGGGCGCGTGCTGATGTTCTTCCGCGAAACTTCCGGCCAAAACGGTGGCCCGGCGCTCTATTCCATTGATGTCACCGGCTACAACGAACGGCGCATTCCCACATCGGGATTCGCCTCTGACCCTGCATGGTCACCTTTGCTGGATTGATGCAGTGCACAAAAAAATGCCTGCTTTGCCCCGTTTTGGTCAAAAAGACGTGGTCAAGCAGTTTTTCGCCGGGTGGGGCGTGCTGAGGGACAGCGCTACTCAATTGTAATTAGGGCTTTATTTACCATGATCGTTGGGCGGCGCTTAACTAAGTCATGGTTATTGGAGCGTTGAGAGAATCATTAAAGGAGTAGCTGAAGATGCGTGATGCACGGTCTTTGCTGAAATCACCTGCGATCGTCGCGATTGCAATCATGCTGGCCGTTGCAGGCTGCAAACCGAAGAACAACCTTCCTGACAACGCTTCCGGGCTTGGCCTCAATGGCGCAACGCCGGGTTCGCAGCAGGACTTTACCGTCAATGTCGGCGACCGGGTGTTCTTTGAAACGGACTCATCCTCGCTCACTGCCACCGCACAGCAGACGCTGGACAAGCAAGCCGCATGGCTGGCCCGCTACACCAATTACCCGGTGACTGTCGAAGGCCATGCCGACGAACGTGGCACCCGCGAATACAACATTGCCCTCGGCGCCCGCCGTGCGGCGGCAACCCGGGCATATCTTGCTTCTCGCGGTGTTCCGGCCAACCGTATTCGCACGATTTCGTACGGCAAAGAACGTCCGGTGGCAGTGTGTGACGACATTTCCTGCTGGTCGCAGAACCGCCGTGCGGTCACGTTGCTGGCCGCTCCAACCGGCTGAGCAGACAATGCTTTGACAAGAAGTTTGAAGGGTGGCTGCATGGCCGCCCTTTTTTCTTTTCAAAATTGCAGGATTTGTTGCCTGATTGACATCAAAATTTGGCCGAACTCTTGTTGCTTGGTCTAAAAAAGGTTTTGTCCATGGGAACGCCAATCCAGCTGACGGTGTGGCCATCACGGTGCATTCAAAACAGCCTTGCCGCTTTTGCCTGAAAAATTGCTTGTTGAACAACCACACCCAATCCAGAGAAAAAACTTCATGAAACGACGCATCAGATTTTTGGCCAGCCTGTTTGTTGCAGGAATGGCATTTGGTATCGGCGAGGCGGCCGCAGTTGGCATGGCCCTGCGACCGCAGCTTGCCGTTACAAGAGCAACCCCGTTGCTGGTACAGTCCGACCCAGGTCAGGTCATCCAGTTGCAGGAGCAAATCCGCGACCTGAACGGGCGTGTGGAAGAGCTGACATTCCAGTTGCTGCAAATGCAGGAGCAACTTCGCAAAATGCAGGAAGACAATGAATTTCGCTTCCAGGAACTGGAGGGTGGAAAACGCGGTGCACTGCCGCAGAAGGACGACACGACGGTTGCGGCGCAGCAACCCGCTGAAGTGCCCGAAGTCAAGACCGGCCAGCAAACCCTGGAAGACACCCAGCCGGGAAAATTGCAGCCGTCTGAGCAGGACGCAGGCGCGCAGAGCTCGGACGGCAACATCATTGCAGAACTTCCATCGCTGGAGCCGCAAAAACCCCGGCGAACCATAGACGGTGTCGAGGTGTACGAAGGTCCGCCAATCGTGCCGGACACGAATGTGCTTCAGCCGCAAACGCTGGGTACATTGAAATTTGACCAGAATGGCAATGTCATCGAGGCGGCGCCTGGCGCTCCGATTGACCTGTCGGCACCCGTCCAGGGAGGCGACTTGCCTGCACCGGGCGGAGCTTTGCCGCAAGCGGGAACGGTTGTCGAAAGTGGACCGGTTGTTGAAGGTGGACCGGTCGCATCGCTGCAATTGCCAACCGATCCAGATGCCTTGTACGAGGCGGGCTATGGCCATGTGCAGTCGGGTGATTACAAACAGGCCGAAACCGCATTTCGCCAGTTTGCCAGCGCGCATGCTGACAGCCCGAGAATGGGAGAAGCCAGCTTTTGGCTTGGTGAAAGTGTTTTTGCGCAGGGCCGCTATGAAGAATCGGCAAAAATCTTCCTGGACGGACACAAGAAATATCCCAAGAGCCGCATGGGACCACAAAACCTGCTCAAGCTGGGAGTTTCGCTTGCCGGCATGAACCAGCGCGAACTTGCATGCGCGACCTTTGCCGAGGTTCCAAAAAAATACCCAAGTCTCTCAAATGCGGTTCGCGCCAAGGTCGCAGCCGAGCAAAAGGCTGCAAATTGTTCGCCCAATTGAACCCGACGCAAAGCATGCCCGATGCCGTCAAAGTCTTTGAAGGGCTCGATCCGCAAGGGATCGTTCTGGTGGCGGTTTCGGGCGGCAGCGATTCAATGGCCCTGCTTTTGTTGGCCAATGTCTGGGCACAGAAACGTGACGTGACGCTGCATGCGGTGACGATAGACCATGGATTGCGTCCTGAGGCGGCGGCAGAGGCTGCTTTCGTTGCAGCTGTTTGTGAAGGCTTGGGTATCGACCACACGACTTTGGCCTGGGAAGGGCTGAAGCCACCGACCGGCATATCTGAAGCTGCCCGCAACGCCCGTTATGCCTTGATTGAAGATTTTGCCCTGGAAATCGGTGCTGATCTGGTCCTGACCGGTCACACCGGGGACGACCAGGCCGAGACCGTTTTGATGCGCGCACGACGGGGTGGCCAGCGAAATCTGGGCCGGGGCCTTGCCGGGATGGCACGCATCAGCGTCTTGCCGGGTGGCACGATGCTTGCCCGGCCGCTGCTTGGCCACACACGGTCACAATTGCGTTCCTTTCTTGCAACTTTCCCGCAAAGCCATATCGAAGATCCCAGCAATGACGACCCGTCCTATGAGCGTGTCCGGGTGCGGCGCGAACTGGCCGTAGATCCTGAATTATCCGGTCAATTGAACAGCTTTGCCATTGTGATGCGGCGTTGGCGCGGCCTGCTGGCACAGGATACAGCCAATCTCCTGTCACATCTGGCAAGCGTCAAGCCTGGGCCGGTTTTCCGTTTTGAGCTGGATGTCGCGTTGGCTGCGCCGTTGCCGGTACTTGTGCATACCATGCAGGTCTTGCTGGCAGTGGGCGGAGGGGGCGAACAATTGGCATCGCGGCTGCAAGTCGAGGCCATGATCGCAGGTTTTGCCGGCGGCGACACGCAGCGCATGAACCTTGCCGGCGTGATCATCGAGCGCGAGGGAAGTGGCCTTCGGTTTTTCCGTGAGGCGCGCAATATCGATTCGGCATTCATCGAAGCTGGCGAGACCATGCTTTGGGACGGAAGGCTGGAGATTGCCAATGGCAGCCGTGGGCGCATTCACGTCGCGCCGGTCACCCGCTCAGGTCTTGCCGCAATCGAGACGGCACGAAAGTCTTTGCTGCCGGGGAAACCAAGGGCGGCGTTGCATTCATCGGCTGTTATCCGCACGGCTGATGGCAGGCAATATTTGCCACTCATTGATGTCGAGGGCCAACCGCCGCAAGTGCATGCGCGATTGACGGCGCAAGCAATCGAGAGTTTTTGTCCGGAAGCCGATTTTCCGCTGTTGGAATGGCTTCGTGGCATGGAATTGGCGCGCCGGGCATTTCTGTTGCCAAAAACGTAAGGCCTGAAGTTTTCGGTCACGAAAGCCACGCCAAATTGCGCAAACGAGGGAAACCTGGTGCGCCAAAGTGGACTGAATGCAGAAACAATCCATGCAATTTTCACTGTAGCGCAACATTTTGCCGCAACCATGGTTCAAATTGCGCGGTGAGTGCTTGGCAGCGGGGCTGGCAAGACCTATCTTACCAACAAGAAGAACTGGACTAAGGGTTAAGGTCGCAGGAGAGTCCTGCGGTGAAGCCCACAGGGGGAGGGGAATTCCTCCCGGGAAAACGAGATGAACTCCAACTATCGAAATCTTGCCCTTTGGGCGATCATCGCCGTGCTGCTGGTTGCATTGTTCAATCTGTTCCAAAGCCCGGTCCAGCGAACCAATTCCACGGAAATTCCGTATTCGAAATTCCTCGCTGACGTGCAAAGCGGTTCCGTGCGCCAGGTAACGATTTCCGGCCCGCAGATCACGGGAACTTACGCGGACAAGGGCGGTCGTTTCGAGACCTACGCCCCCGAAGACCCGTCGCTGGTCGCAAGGCTTCAGGAAAAGGGCGTGACCATTGAGGCGCGTGCGCCTTCGGAAGGGTCGGTGCTCGGCTCATTCCTCGTCACCTGGCTGCCGATGTTCATCATCCTGGGCGTGTGGATATTCTTCATGCGCCAGATGCAGGGATCGTCCGGCAAGGCCATGGGCTTTGGCAAGTCGAAAGCAAAGCTGCTGACGGAACATTCAGGCAGGGTCACTTTTGATGACGTTGCAGGTGTGGATGAGGCCAAGCAGGACCTTGAGGAAATCGTCGAGTTTTTGCGCAATCCGCAAAAATTTCAGCGCCTCGGCGGCAAGATCCCGCATGGTGTATTGCTCGTAGGCCCTCCAGGCACCGGCAAAACGCTGATCGCGCGTGCGGTCGCAGGCGAAGCCAATGTGCCGTTCTTCACGATTTCGGGCTCGGACTTCGTTGAAATGTTCGTCGGTGTTGGCGCTTCGCGTGTTCGCGACATGTTCGAGCAGGCCAAGAAAAACGCACCCTGCATCATCTTCATCGACGAAATCGACGCGGTCGGGCGCCATCGCGGGGCCGGACTTGGCGGCGGCACTGACGAGCGCGAGCAGACGCTGAACCAGCTTCTGGACGAGATGGACGGCTTTGAAGCCAATGAAGGCATCATCCTGATCGCAGCGACCAACCGCCCCGACGTGCTTGATCCGGCGCTCCTGCGTCCGGGTCGGTTCGACCGTCAGGTGGTTGTGCCCAATCCGGACATCATCGGTCGCGAAAAAATCCTCAAGGTGCATGTGCGCAAGGTACCGCTGGCACCCAACGTCGATTTGAAGGTTTTGGCCCGCGGCACGCCCGGCTTCTCCGGTGCCGATCTCATGAACCTCGTCAATGAGGCAGCACTTCTGGCTGCGCGGCGCAACAAGCGCCTCGTCACGATGGCAGAATTCGAGGATGCCAAGGACAAGGTGATGATGGGTGCCGAACGCCGCAACACGGCGATGACGCAGGCCGAAAAAGAGCTTACCGCCTATCACGAGGCCGGTCACGCCGTGGTGGCGCTGCACGTGCCTTCGGCGGACCCGGTGCACAAGGCTACCATCATCCCGCGCGGACGTGCGCTTGGCATGGTGATGCAGTTGCCGGAAGGTGACCGTTACTCCATGAGTTACAAGTGGATGGTGTCGCGCCTCGCCATCATGATGGGCGGACGCGTTGCCGAAGAATTGAAGTTCGGCAAGGAAAACATCACTTCGGGCGCGTCATCAGACATTGAGCAGGCAACCAAGCTGGCCCGGGCAATGGTGACCCAATGGGGCTTTTCTGACCAGCTTGGCCGGGTTGCCTATGGTGAAAACCAGCAGGAAGTTTTCCTTGGGCACTCGGTTGCCCAGCAGAAGAACGTTTCTGAAGCGACGGCGCAGAAGATCGACATCGAAATCCGCCGTCTGATTGATGAAGCCTATACAGCCGCGACAACCATTCTGACCAAGAAGAAAAAGGACTGGATCGCGATTGCCGAGGGCTTGCTGGAATATGAAACCCTTTCCGGCTCGGAGATCAACGAGCTGATCGCCGGCAAGAAGCCGTCGCGCGATGCCGGTGACGACACACCTCCCTCGCGCGGGTCGGCAGTGCCGTCCGCTGGTGCTGCCAAGAAGAAGCGCGGCGGCGAAGGCGAACTGGAACCACAGCCGCAGGGCTGATCAGTCTCACCTGAAAATCAAAAAGCCCCGGCAGCAATGCCGGGGTTTTTTATTTGGTAGCCCCTCAGGCCGAAGCCTTCTGTAACAATTAAGAATGTAATGTTATCTGCCCGGCGCAGCGGTTTGTGGCATGCAGTTGCGCGGGCATTTGCGCGGGGCGGCAGTCTGGGCGCGTGCCAGTCATTTTTGGGGACGGTGTTTTCATGAAACGCAATTATTTTGGTACCGACGGAATCCGGGGCAAAGCAAACACTGCACCCATGACGGCAGAGATTGCCATGAAGGTTGGCATGGCAGCCGGAGTTGCCTTCAAGCGCGGCAACCACCGCCACCGGGTGGTGGTCGGCAAGGATACGCGGCTCTCCGGTTACATGATCGAGAATGCACTGGTTGCGGGCTTCACAGCAGCAGGGATGGATGTCTTCCAGCTCGGCCCGGTGCCGACTCCGGCTGTGGCGATGCTGACGCGATCCATGCGGGCTGATATCGGGGTCATGATCTCCGCTTCGCACAATCCCTATCAGGACAATGGCATCAAGCTGTTCGGCCCCGATGGCTACAAACTCTCCGACGAAATCGAACTTCACATCGAGGAACTGATCGACCGCGACTTGTCGAAAGAACTTGCTGCAGCCGAAAAAATCGGCCGCGCCACCCGTGTTGATGGCGTGCGTGACCGCTATGTTGAATCAGCCAAGCGTACCTTGCCGCGTGAACTTTCGCTGGAAGGCCTGCGCATCGTGGTCGATTGCGCCAATGGTGCCGCCTACAAAGTTGCGCCGGAGGCCCTGTGGGAACTCGGTGCCGACGTCATCGCCATTGGTGACGAGCCGAACGGCTTCAACATCAATCTGGATTGCGGATCAACCAGCACGGAAGCGCTGAAACGCCGTGTGCACGAAACCCGCGCAGACATCGGAATTGCCCTTGATGGTGATGCCGACCGGGTGATTGTCATTGACGAACAGGCACACGAGGTTGATGGCGACCAGATCATGGCGGTGATCGCCGAATACTGGAAGTCCATGGACAAACTGACCGGCGGCGGCATCGTGGCCACCGTCATGTCGAACCTCGGCCTGGAGCGCTATCTCGGCGGCATCGGCCTCAATCTGGCGCGCACCAAAGTCGGCGATCGCTACGTTGTCGAGCACATGCGCTCGCATGGCTACAATGTGGGCGGGGAACAATCGGGCCATGTCGTGCTGTCGGATTTCTCGACCACCGGAGACGGGCTGATTGCAGCCCTACAAGTGCTGGCCGTTGTGCGCCTGTCCGGGCGCCCGGTAAGTGAGGTCTGCCGTCGGTTTGAACCCGTGCCGCAAATCCTGAAGAATGTGCGTTATTCCAACGGCAAGCCACTCGACGATGAAAAGGTAAAGCAGGCCATTGCCGACGCGACCGCAATGCTCGGAAATTCCGGCCGGCTTGTCATCCGTCCTTCAGGTACTGAGCCTCTCATCCGGATCATGGCGGAGGGCGATGATCACTCGATGGTCGAGCGGGTGGTCAACGAAATTGCCGGTGCAGTTGCCCGCGCGGCGTAAGCTGACATTCGAATAATTCGCATGGTGCCTGCATTTGTGCAGATGCTTTTGTTTGCGGCTTTCGATGCGTTAGAAAGTTGTTAACCAATAAAATCAAGGTTAAAAAACGAGGTTAAGCCCGCCTTAACCATTCAACGGCACTATCCGTTTCAACCGCCATGCAAGACCTTGTGTTCAGGGGTCGAGGAAAGGAAACGGATATGCGTATTATGAAGAACATCGGCCTCGGCGCCATGCTTCTCTCGATTTCGTCGGTGTCAGCATTTGCAGCCGACATTGTAGAGCCACCGGTATACGAAGCGCCGCCGGAAGTCGTGGCACACAGCGGGGGTGGCTGGTACCTGCGTGGCGACATCGGCTATGCCAAGATCCACACAGGCGGCGTTGAATATTACCAGGGCAGTCCATCCCTGACCGGTTCGTTCGAGAGCCACGATATTTCATCCAGCTGGATGATTGGCGGCGGTATCGGTTACCAGGCAACCGACTGGTTCCGCGTCGACCTGACCGCGAACCATTTTCTCAATACCGACTTCAACGGGTCATCGGCAACCGGGGCCGCCTGCACCAACAATGGCGGCGGCGAAATCTGCGACTACGTCGATACTTCGGATGTCAACATTACCACTTTGCTTGCAAACGCATATGTTGATCTGGGCAATTTCAGCGGCTTCACCCCGTATGTCGGTGCCGGTATCGGTGGCGCGATGGTTCACTGGGGTGAGTTGACGAATGACGAAACCTGCGTCGCCAACTGTGCTGCCTGGGTTGAGGCTGACAGCGTACATGGCGGCTATTCCGACCTGCATTTCGCCTACGCCCTGCATGCCGGTGTCAGCTACGACCTGTCGGCAAACCTCAAACTCGACGCCGGCTACACCCTCACCCACATTGAAGGGGGCCGCATGTTCGGCTTTGAATCCGGCAGCGCCTTCTCGGGACAGCAGGGCTTCAATGACGACATCAAGATCCACGCATTCCGCGCTGGTCTTCGTTATTCCTTCCACTAAGCAAAAGGGCCCGCTAGCCGGGCTTTGAAGACCACACGGTGCCGGAATTACCGGCACCGCAATCCCCGGACACATGCTGGAAACAGCTTTGCGTTTTCAACTCCGATTCCCAAGGGTGCGTATCGTGACACAGCCGACCATTTTCAAACGTGCCGCCTCGACGATTGCCATTTTCGCACTGGTTTTTGCCCCGCTGTCAGCGGTCGCGGCGGACCTTGACGGGGGCTACATCCAGGGCGGCGAGACAACCCCGGTCGAGTTTGGCAGCGGCTGGTATCTTCGCGGTGACATCGGTACGCCGCATGTGAGCGGATCGGGAAGTTATGGCGTTGGTGGAACTGCCGATATCGGGGGCAGTGCACTTTTTGAAAACGTCTCGCCTTCGGTTGGCGTTGGTTACATTTTCAATGAACGACTGCGTGGCGACATCACGCTGACGCAGTTCAGCGGCATGAACTTCGAGGGAACGTCCAGCTACTACGCCTGCGATTTTCCGTTTGACGGCGAATGCGGCACCGCCGACACAGCCGATGTCACATCAACCACAATTCAGGCCAATGCCTATTATTCAATGGGTTCGGTTGGCAGTTTCCGGCCCTATGTCGGGGCAGGTGCAGGTCTTGCCCAGGTAAATTTCGAGCGAACCGTACTCGACAGGTGCCGTCTTGATGTGGGTGAAGATTGCCCGATTGCCACACATTCGGGCGGTCTGCTCACCGAAGAATGGGTAGGTACATCAACCCGTGAAGTCGAGAGCAACACGACGCAGGTATCGCTTTCCGCGATGGCAGGTGTGGATTACCGCATCAGCGACCGCTGGATCGTCGACATGGGCTACAAGTACACCACACATTACGACGTGAGTTTCGGCTCTGACGCCACCGCGCCCACTGCGTCGGGGATCAACATTCACGAGCTCAAAGTTGGGCTGCGTTACGAAATCTGGTAAACCTGACCTCCAAGTTGGTTGCCAGGAGAAGCAGCAGGGTAAAACCTGCTGCTTTTTCGTTTTGCCATCCGCACCACAACAAACACAATGTCGCAGCCGGACCGGATTTTGCCGTTCGCTGCATATTGGCGCTTGACGTTGCAATGGTGGTGGATTAGACGCCAAAGCGGGCCACCCCTCCCCAACGAGGGGCTCTCTATCTGGAAGGATAGCCGCAAATGAACATGATCGCCAAGCCGGTGCTTCGCCCGGCAAACCCCAATTTTTCCTCCGGCCCTTGCGCCAAACGACCAGGTTGGTCGCTGGAAGCCCTTCGCCATGCAGCGCTGGGTCGCTCGCATCGCGCCAAAATTGGCAAAACCAAACTCCAGGACGCAATCGAGAAAACCCGCGCCATCCTTGGGGTTCCGGCAGACTACCGGATCGGGATTGTTCCCGCGTCGGACACCGGAGCTTTCGAAATGGCCATGTGGTCATTGCTGGGCGCACGCGGCGTTGACCTCGTGGCTTGGGAGAGCTTTGGTGCCGGATGGGTTGCCGATGCCGTCAAAGAACTGAAACTTTCAGACACCCGGACTTTTGAAGCCCCTTACGGTGAACTTCCTGATTTTTCGCAGGTCGATTTCGACCGCGACGTGGTGTTCACCTGGAATGGCACCACCTCGGGCGTGCGCATGCCAAACGGTGAAATTATCCCGGCAGAACGTCAGGGCCTGACGCTTTGCGATGCCACTTCGGCTGCCTTTGCCCAGGAATTGCCTTTTGACAAGCTCGATGTGGTGACGTTTTCCTGGCAAAAAGTGCTGGGCGGTGAAGCCGCGCACGGGATGCTGATCCTGTCACCGCGCGCAGTCGAGCGGCTCGAAAGCTACAAGCCCGCCTGGCCAATGCCGAAAATCTTCCGACTGGTTGCCAAGGGCAAATTGATCGAAGGCATTTTTCAGGGCGAAACCATCAATACCCCATCGATGCTGTGCGTTGAGGACTATCTAGATGCGCTGGACTGGTCTGCTTCAATTGGCGGGCTGGACGCGCTGATTTCGCGCGCCGATGGCAATCTGGCAGTCCTGGAACGATTTGTTGCGCAGACCGATTGGATCGACTTTCTCGCAAAGACCCCGGAAACACGGTCCAACACTTCGGTCTGTATGGTCTTCGCCGATCCGGTGGTTGCAGCGCTGGATGATGAAGGTAAAGCAGCTTTTGCCAAGGGCGTGGTCGCGTTGCTCGAAAAGGAAGGTGTCGCATACGACATCGGACATTACCGCGATGCGCCGGCGGGCCTGCGGATCTGGACCGGCGCAACGGTGGAAAAGTCTGACGTCGAAGCCTTGACGCCCTGGATTGACTGGGCTTTCCACACGCAATTGGCCAGCCTCAAGAAGGCGACTTGATTTTTGCTGCTGGCGGCTTTCGCGCCAGCGCTCCCACCTTGTCCCATCCCGCATTTATTTTCCCAAGGAGGCCATCATGGCACCACGCGTTCTCGTTTCCGACGCCCTTTCCGAAACCGCAGTCGAAATCTTCCGCCGTTATGGCGTTGAGGTCGACTATCTGCCGGACCTTGGCAAGGACAAGGACAAGTTGTTTGAGGTTATTGGCAATTATGACGGGCTGGCAATCCGCTCGGCAACCAAGGTCACCGACAAGATCATCAGCGCGGCCGGCCGCCTGAAAGTGATCGGCCGGGCGGGGATCGGCGTCGACAATGTTGATATTCCTGCAGCCAGCCGCAAGGGCATCATCGTGATGAACACGCCGTTCGGCAATTCGATCACCACGGCAGAGCACGCCATAGCCCTGCTGTTTGCGGTGGCGCGACAAATTCCGCAGGCAGATACCTCGACGCAAGCCGGCAAGTGGGAAAAGAACCGGTTTATGGGTGTGGAGATTACCGGCAAGACGCTCGGTCTGATCGGCTGTGGCAACATCGGTTCCATTGTCGCCGTTCGCGCGCGTGGCCTGAAAATGCGCGTCGTGGCCTATGACCCGTTTCTCAGCCAGGAACGGGCGGACGAACTGGGCATTGAAAAAGCGGAACTGGACGCCGTTTTTGCAAAGGCTGATTTCATCACGCTGCACGTGCCGATGACCGAAAAGACGAAGAACATCATCGACGCTGCTGCCATTGCCCAGATGAAGGATGGTGTGCGCATCATCAATTGCGCGCGCGGCGGGCTGGTGGTCGAGGCCGATCTTGCCGATGCCATAAGGGCCGGGAAAGTCGCCGGTGCAGGTTTTGATGTGTTCGAAACCGAACCGGCTACCGACAGCCCGTTGTTTGGCCTGCCGAACGTGGTTTGCACACCGCATCTGGGCGCATCCACCACCGAGGCGCAGGAAAACGTGGCGCTTCAGGTGGCTGAACAAATGGCCGACTACCTGATCAACGGTGCGGTTTCCAACGCCCTCAACATGCCATCCATTTCCGCCGATGAAGCGCCAAAGCTGATGCCGTTCATCAAGCTGGCGGAACATCTGGGAGCTTTTGCCGGGCAAGTAACGGAAAACACGCCAATCGCGCGGATCGAGATTGTCTATGACGGCGCAGTCGCGCAGATGAACACCAAGGCGCTGACCAGCGCCGCCATTGCCGGTTTGATCAAGAGCCAGGTTGCCGACGTCAACATGGTGTCTGCTCCGATCATGGCCAAGGAACGCGGCATCCACATTTCCGAGACGACGCAAGACAAGTCCGGCGTTTTTGACAGCTACATCAAGATAATCGTGACCACAGAGAAACAAACCCGTTCGGTTGCCGGTACGGTGTTCTCAGATGGCAAGCCACGCTTCATCCAGATCAAAGGCATCAATCTTGACGCTGAAATTGGCCGTTACATGATTTACACCACCAATGACGACGTGCCGGGCGTGATCGGAACGCTTGGCACCATCTTTGGCCAGGCCGGCGTCAACATCGCCAACTTCCAGCTTGGACGTGACAAGCCGGGCGGAAATGCCATCGCATTGCTCTACCTCGACGGCCCGGTGGAAAAGCCGGTGCTGGACATGATCATGGATTCAAACCTGTTCCTGCAGGTCAAACCGCTGACATTTGACGTGGTGTGAGTGGGCCACTTTATTGGCAAGAAAGACGATGGATGGTCAGTCTGTGGCAGGCAAAGTCATGAAGATTGTTGTGTACGCATATTGGGACGATGAGGCGGAAGTCTGGATTGGCATCGCGCGCAGTGAAGGTATTGCAACCGAGGCAAACAGCCTCAAGGCGCTGCGCCAAAGAATTGAACTCGTTGCTGCGGACTATTTCGATGACGCTTCGCTGGCAGTCGAAATTGAGATGGTTGTATCGGAAGTGACTGCTGCAGTTGCTTTTGGGTAGCTGCAACTGGATCTGTTCTTTTCAAACCTTCGCCAGTTTCTGGCTCATCGCGACGCCGGCAACGACCAACACCAGCGCGATGGCGTGATGAATGCCAAAGCGCTCGCCAAGCAGCAAAACAGCCAAGGCGGCCGCGAAAATCGGCACCAGATTGATGAATACGCCGCCGCGGTTGGAACCGATGATGTCGAGGCCGCGCACCCAAAGCACCTGCGAAATGATGGCCGGGAAAATGGCGGTATAGACCACCACCGCCCAGCCCTGTCCGTCGGGCGCGACAAATTGTGGCTGCAAGGTTTCCCAGAGCGTGAACGGCAGGGAAACCAAAAGGGCAAAGATGGCAGGTACAATAATGAACGATGCCCAGTGCAATGGCGGCTTTCGTGACAGCGCCACGGAATACAGCCCGTAGAAAATGACCGCGACAACCATGTAAATGTCGCCGATGTTGAATTGCGTTTGTGCCAGATTGAGCAAATCGCCGCCTGATGCGGTCAACGCCACGCCGATCAGTGTGAGCACAAAACCGACAAGTTGCAGGCCGGTGGCGCGGATCTGGAAAATCATGAAATTGAAGGCAAAAACGAACAGCGGCATTGAAGCCTGAAGGATTCCTGCATTGATCGCGGTCGTATGGTTGAGCGCCAAATACAAAAGGTTGTTGAAAAGGGCGAAACCTATTGCTCCGCAAAACAGCAGGTAAGGCAAGTTCTTGCGGATTACCGGCCAGTCTCGGCGCAACGGCGCAATTGAGAATGGCAACAGAATCAGTACCGCGACGAGCCAACGCAGGCTGGTCAGCGTGAACGGCGAGATGTGGCCTACCGCAAACTTGCCGGCGATGGCGTTTCCCGCCCACAGCAGGGCTGTGATTGTGAGGATCAGGTAGGGTCGGCTCGCAAGGCGGCGCAAAAAGGCTGTTCCGTTGTATTGTGGAGTTTGATTCATTTCAGAGATCCAATTAGATTGTAGGCGAAGTAAAAATGTAAAGTCGGAATGCGATGTGGGCAGTGGAGTGTTCTTTTATGAAAGATAAAATTCGCAAAATTCTCATTGAAAGGGCCAAACAGCGAAAAACCATATTTTATGGCGAGCTAGCAAAGCTAGTGGGCATGTCCGCGCAAGGGCCTTGGAAGCCAATTCTCGACGACATTGGTCACGAGGAGACCAAATTGAGGAGGCCGGACATAACATACTTAGTCGTGAACAAGAAACACAGTATGCCCGGACAGATTGGATACAAACCAGCGAATCCCCCAACTGACCTGCAAAAGCAACGTTTTGAGGAAGAAAAATCTAAAGTGTTCGCCTTCTATGCGTAGCTGCATTCCATGAAACTGCTCTAAAAAAACAATTGGTTCCCGAATTGTTAGGTAATCGCCAACGCTTGATGTTTGGCGGCTTTTGCGCCTAATAACAACCGCCCTTGCGGGCGAACGGGGCATGGCGACGGGCAAAGTTTGCCTGTTCGACGAAATACCAGGAAAAATGCATGGCCAATGTTGTGGTGATCGGGTCCCAGTGGGGAGACGAGGGCAAAGGCAAGATTGTCGACTGGTTGTCCGAGCGCGCTGATATTGTGGTGCGCTTCCAGGGCGGCCACAATGCAGGTCACACGCTGGTCATAGACGGGGTGAGCTACAAGCTGTCCCTGATGCCTTCAGGTGTCGTGCGTCCGGGCAAGCTGGCCGTTATCGGCAATGGCGTGGTGGTTGATCCGCATGCCTTGATTGCCGAAATCGAGAAGCTTTCAGCGCAGGGTGTTCGCGTCACGCCGGAAAACCTGCGGATCGCGGAAAACGCCACGCTGATCCTGTCGCTGCACCGCGAACTTGATGCCATCCGTGAGGATGCCGCCTCCAATTCGGGCACGAAAATCGGTACGACGCGGCGCGGTATTGGTCCGGCCTACGAGGACAAGGTTGGACGACGTGCCATCCGCATGCTGGACCTTGCCAATCTTGAAACGCTTCCTGCCAAGATCGACCGCGTGCTTACCCACCACAATGCGTTGCGGCGTGGCCTGGGCCAGCCCGAGGTCACCCATGCGGCCATCATGTCGGAGTTGACGCAGGTTGCTGATCGCATTTTGCCTTTCATCGAGCCGGTCTGGAAATTGCTCGACGAGCGCAAACGTGCAGGCGCACGCATTCTTTTTGAGGGCGCGCAAGGAACTTTGCTGGACATTGACCATGGCACTTATCCGTTCGTGACGTCTTCCAACACTGTGGCGGGGCAGGCAGCGGCTGGGTCAGGCATGGGTCCAGGTTCTGTTGGCTATGTGCTGGGCATCACCAAAGCCTACACAACCAGGGTTGGTGAAGGGCCGTTTCCAACAGAACAGCAAAACGAAATCGGCGAGTTCCTGGGCACACGCGGCCACGAATTCGGTACGGTAACAGGGCGCAAGCGCCGTTGTGGCTGGTTCGATGCAGTACTGGTGCGCCAGGCGGTTGCGCTCAACGGTATCACCGGCATTGCCCTGACCAAACTTGATGTTCTCGATGGTTTGGACGAGATCCGCATTTGCACGGGCTACATGCTTGATGGTCAGGCGATTGACTACATGCCGGCAAGCCAAGGCAGGCAGGCCCGGATCGAACCGGTTTACACCAGTGTCGAAGGCTGGAAAGATTCAACCGTTGGCGCGCGTTCCTGGGCACAGCTGCCAGCCCAAGCGATCAAATATGTTCGATTGATCGAGGAACTGATCGGGGCACCGGTGGCGATGCTCTCGACAAGCCCTGAACGTGAAGACACAATCCTGGTTCAAGATCCATTTGCGGATTGAGCTGGGGCTTGTGAGTTTATGATGTGTGCCATACACGTTTTGGTCTACAGCCCGCCGCATTTGAGGAGTTTCTCGCGGCTGGGAAAAAATTGCCGGGGCAAATGAAATGCGGATGGTTGGGTGAATGGCTGATTATTATTCGATTCTGAAGAAAACCGTTTCAGGATTGCCTGCCAACACGGCCGAAAATCGCAAGCTCGTGTTCGGCAAGGCACGCAGTGCAATAGACCGGCAGTTGCGCGCCATGAACCCGCCTCCATCCGAGGACGCGATTTCGCGCCAGATGAGCGCACTTGAAGCGGCAATTGAACGGATCGAAGCGGAAAGTGTTGCTGCCAATCCAGCTTTTGTACGCCCTGTGCAGGCGACGGTGGCACCTGCGCCAGTTCAACAGCCGGTAGCCAGACCGGTTCAGATGCCGCAGACGTCAATTCCGGCAACAGGTCAACAGCCGGCAGCACTGCGTCCGGCTGCACCGGTTCGTCCTGTCGACCCTGCCATGGCCCGTCCTGCAACGGTCCGTCCGGCAACACCTGCTCCGCGTCCCTTGCAGCCGCAGCCCGGTTCACAACCACTGGCAGGCTCGCAGCCACTCGCAGGGTCGCGCCCGCCAGCAGCACCTGCCCGGAACGATCCCCCAGCCTACGACACATCGCTGGATGTGTTTCAGGATGTCGATCGTCCGGTTCGGGTTCGGCCTTCGCCAAATTCGGGGCTGCGGGGCGCGCAGGAGCCCTCACGCCGCACCTCAGGTCCGGTAACTGCAATCATTGCCGGACTGGTCATCTTCGGTCTTTTGGCGGGCGGGGCATATGCCCTGTGGCGAAACAAGGACCCGTTGCTGGCCGCACTTGGAATGGGGGCCAGCCAGCCGCAAACCGCACAGGACACAGCTGAATCCGATCCGGCAGCCAAGCCTGCCGACGGCGACGGCAAGGAAGAAGCGCGGCTTGGTGGCGATGGCACGACGCCTGCCGCCGAAGGCACGGATGGCGAGGAAAATGGTACACCGCCGCCTGCGACGCAAGCGCAGCCCGGTGAAGTGACGGAACCAGTAACACCGAGTGCAGAGACTGCGACTAACCAAACGGCAGGCGAGCCCAATGTAAAGCCGGTGGAAGAGACCCCGCAGGCTCCGGCAACTGCCGAAGCCCAGCCCGAGCAACCGGCTTCCGACATACCTGCGGCTCAGCCCGGCATTGGGCAAAAAGCCTATCTTTATGAAGAAGGCGCATCTGGCGCCGGAGCGACACGCGATGAAGCGGCTGTCGTGTGGTCGCTTGAAGAGCAATCGCCAACCGAAGGATTGCCGCCTGAGCCAGTCATCAAAGGCAGGCTGGATGTTCCAGGGCGCGGCCTTGTGATGGACATTACCATCAAGCGCAATGTCGACGATGCGCTTCCTGCAAGCCATATCATCGAGTTGCTGTTTTCGGCGCCAGCGGATTTCACCGGTGGCAGCATCGACAATGTTGCCCGTTTTGTGATGAAATCGAACGAACAGGCGCGGGGCGAGGGTCTTGTCGCGGTGCCGGCAAAGATCGACACCGGTTATTTCCTGATTGCGCTCAACAATCTCGAGCAGGCATTGGGAACCAACAAGCGTCTTTTGGTCGAATCCAGCTGGATTGACATACCGCTCGGCTACACCACCGGACGGCGGGCGCTGGTAACGCTGGAAAAAGGCGCCATCGGCGACAAGGTTTTCCGCGATGCCTTTGCCGTCTGGGAAAAGCAATAGTCTTGCGGACATCTGGTGCCAAACTGTCTTGAAGTTCGCACAGTCCTGAAACCAACTCCCCCTCGCGCAACCCGGTTTGCGTGGCTATAAGAAGCCGGGGATTGGTCCTTTGGTGCCGGGGGAAATCATGCGTCGATTGTTGGTTGCGTTGGTCTTGCTGCTGGCTTTTGCCGTGCCGGTGTGGGCGCAAAGCGGAACGGGCGGCGATGTCCCGGCCAGCCAGTCAGAAATGCCCAAACTGCCTGATCCGTTGACCCATGACGGAGTGCGCGATCTGGTCAGCACCATCAGTGATGCCGATGCGCGCAAGCTACTGGTGGAAGTTTTGGATAAGCTGGCAGTAAAGGCACCAGCCAGTGTCGAAGAAGCAGCGCGAACGGGGTTTGTTGCCGCTGTGAAAGAAGGCGCTTCGGGCGTGTTTTATTCGATCAGGGACACTTTTGCGCGCACACCGCTGGTGATTCCCGGAATTGCCAGGGCAACTGGCAATTTCATTGAAAAACATGGCTGGCCATTGATAGGGCGCACTTTTGTGATCATGGCGATTGCATTGATGATCAGCCTGGCTGCCGGGATGGCTTTCAACCGTCTGGCCGGAAGCTGGCGGCAGCACATCCGGAACCAAGGGATGCCCGATTCGCTGCTGGAACTGGCAAAGATCCTGACAGGTCGAATTCTGGTCGATCTTGGCGATCTGATTATCCTGCTGATCGTTCTACAGCTGATTGTTGGCCAGTTTGTAGCACCGGAAATGCGCGATTTTGCCCGCAATTTCCTGATCAGTCTGGTTGTGCTGCCAAAGGTGACAGCGGAATTGACCGGAGTTTTGTTGGCACCACGCAACCCGGAGTGGCGGCTGGTCAATGTCGATGACGCCACGGCCGGCAAGCTGTGGATTCACCAGGTGGCAATCGTCGCTTTCATGGGTCTTGGTGCTTTCCTTGTGGAATTCCAGGTTGGGAACGGTGTGCCGCTGGGTGAAACGAGGCTTGGTGCCTGGACAACTCTGATCATTTTCGTTTGGATCGGGCTCATTGTCTGGAAATACCGCGACGGATTGCGCCAGATGATGGCCGGTTGGGACGCAGACATCACGCCGATCGAAAAGTTTGCAGCACACTGGTTTCCCACAGCCATGTTGGTGCTGCTTGCCTTCATGTGGTTGCTGGTCGAATATCTGGTTTCAATCGGGCGGTTTGACCTGCTGGTTGGCGGACGGCACTATTTGACCGTCGTGCTGTTTGCGCTGACACCTGCCCTTGATACCGCCATTCGTGCCGTGGTTCGCCAGTTGGCACCCAAAATTCACGGCGAGGGCACCCTTGCCGAGCAGGCGCTTGTGGCCAGCAACCGTTCCTATCTGCGAATCGGGCGAACCCTGGTGTTTGGCATGGCCCTGCTGGTAACGGCGCGCATCTGGGAAATCAGCTTCACCAACATCGCTGCAGCCGGGGTGGGAGCGCAATTTGCCGGTCATCTGGTGCAAGCGCTGGTGATTGCCGCGACCGGCTATCTGGTCTGGGAATTCAGCATGTCATGGATCAACCGGCAATTGTCGAAGGAATCCCTGCCAGTCGCCGTGCATTCCGACGAGATGGGAGAAGGTGAAGGCGCTGCTGCCGGATCGCGGCTGGCGACGGTGTTGCCATTGCTGCGGCTGTTGTTGCAGGCAACAATCGTCATCATGACCTTGCTGTTGGCGCTGGGACAGATCGGCATCGACATCACGCCGCTATTGGCAGGTGCGGGCATTTTGGGCCTTGCAATCGGCTTTGGTGCGCAAACGCTGGTCAAAGACATCGTCTCAGGCCTGTTCTTCCTGATTGATGACGCCTTCCGGGTTGGCGAATACATTGTGGTGGGAAGCACGGAAGGCACGGTGGAGAAGATTTCCGTCCGTTCGCTGCAACTGCGCCATGCGTCAGGGCTGGTCCACACATTACCCTATGGCGAGATTGCGCAAGTCACCAATGCCTCGCGAGACTGGGTGATCGTCAAGATGAAATTCACCGTGCCGTTCAACACCGACATGAAAAAGGTCAAGAAGATATTCAAGACCATCGGCGCGGACATTCTCAACGAACCGTACGCTGCCGATATCCTGCAGACGTTCAAATTACAGGGCGTGGGCGACGTCAATGACGTCGGGATTGTCATTCGTGGCAAGTTCACCGCCAAGCCCGGCCGGCAATGGATGGTTCGCAAGGATGTCTATGCCCGCATCCAGCGCATGTTCGACGAGAACGGCATCGAATTCGCCCGTCGCGAAGTAAGGGTGAACATCGCCGGGCCAGGAGCGGCAAGCCTGGACGAAGATGGCAAGCGGCAGATTGCCGCCGCAGCTGTGGACATTGTCGCGGCGGAAGCAGCGGCAAAGCCTGCATAGGCAGGCGCCGGGCCGCCCGGGGGCTCATGCCCCCGGCTGATGTTCGATGGCGCGAACCTTGCTTTGGTCGCGCGCCGCTGATTTCACTGCTTTTTGCACCTTTTCAAAAGCACGGACCTCGATCTGGCGCACCCGCTCGCGAGAGATGCCAAATTCCTGGCTCAAATCTTCCAGGGTAACCGGTTCTTCCTCAAGGCGACGTGCCAGGAATACTCTTTTCTCGCGGTCGTTGAGCTGCGAAAGCGCGTCCTTCAGCATTTCACGGCGCGATTCCAGTTCATCCTGACGCACCATCACCTGTTCGGCGTTTTCGCTTTCATCAACCAGCCAGTCCTGCCATTCGCCACTTTCGCCTTCGCCTGCCTTGATCGGTGCGTTGAGCGACGCATCGCCGGAAAGGCGCTGGTTCATGGACACCACTTCAGCCTCGCTGACGCCAAGCTGGGTTGCTATCTGCTTGACCTGATCGGGGCGCAAATCACCTTCGTTGATGGCCTGGATGCGGCTTTTGGCTTTGCGCAGGTTGAAGAACAGCCGCTTCTGGTTGGCGGTGGTCCCCATTTTGACGAGGCTCCACGAGCGCAAGACATATTCCTGTATCGCCGCCTTGATCCACCACATCGCATAGGTAGCGAGGCGGAAACCTTTGTCCGGCTCGAATTTCTTTACCGCCTGCATCAGGCCGACATTGCCTTCTGAAATCACTTCGCTGACCGGCAGGCCATAGCCGCGGTAGCCCATTGCAATCTTGGCAACCAGCCGCAAATGGCTTGTGACAAGCCTGTGCGCCGCGCTGGTGTCAGCGTGTTCCTGATAGCGCTTGGCTAACATGTATTCTTCGTCCGGCTCCAACATCGGGAACCGGCGGATCTCTTCAAGGTATCTTGAAAGTCCGTTTTCACCAGCAGCTATGCTTGGCAAGTTCTGGGCCATGCAGCACCCTCCAAATTGCGTTTTGCAACCCCCATGTTGGCAGATTGCAGCGCCGACACGCAGAGCGCTGTCGGTTATTCGCTGCCATGATATAGGCATTGCGATGGCGATTGCATGAAAAAACCGTAATGAAGGCGAGCCGAGCCTTAACGGGATTTTTCAAATGCCGACAGCAATGCAGAAAAATCTTCCGGCACCGGCGCTGAAAAGTGTAATTCTTCGCCGCTGAGGGGATGGGCAAATCCCAGTTCCGCAGCGTGCAGTGCCTGCCTGTGAAATGATTTTACAGCTGTACGGGCAGGTTCGTCCAATGTGTTTGCCTTGGTGGCAAAATGCATGCCGTATTCGCGGTCACCTATCAGCGGATGGCCCAGATGAGCCATGTGAACCCTGATCTGGTGGGTTCGCCCGGTCTCAAGCCGACATTCAACCAGACTTGCATTGGTGCGCCCGTCGCCAATTCCGTCGAGATGGCGCAGCACAGTGTAGTGCGTGATCGCTTCGCGCGCATCATGGCTGTCCTCGCGCACGACTGCCCGTTTCAGCCGGTTGGTACCAGAGCGGCCCAAATGGGCTTCAATGGTGCCTTTCATTCGGTCGGGCGCGCCCCAGACAAAGGCAAGATAGGCGCGCTCCAGCGGCCCCGAGCGGCCATGGTCGGCAAACTGGGCAGAGAGGCCCGCATGCGCTTCTTGCGTCTTGGCAACCACCATGATGCCAGATGTGTCCTTGTCGAGCCTGTGGACTATGCCAGGGCGGCGTACTCCGCCAATTCCCTTGAGGCTGTCGCCGCAATGATGAATGAGCGCATTGACCAGCGTTCCCGTCCAATTGCCCGGGGCAGGGTGGACCACCATTCCAGCCGGTTTGTTGATGACGATCAGGTGGTCATCTTCAAACAATATATCCAGCGGAATGTCCTCGCCCAGCGGCTCGGCATCCTCTGGTGGCGGAATGGTGATATCCACGATATCGCCCTCGCGCAGCCGTTTGTTCGGTGCATCGCAGGCCACGCCGTTGATCGTGACCTGGTTGTCAAGGATCAGTTGTTTGACGCGCGAACGCGAAACATGCGACGGCATCAAAGCCGCCAGCCAGGCGTCAAAACGAAAGCCGGCACAGGCTTCGTCAACGACAAAGCTCTCGGCCTGCTCTTCCACTTCACCGTCAACCGGGTTAGGTAGCCCGCTCACAAGATGCCTTTCCGCCCGAAAAGAGCCGCAAGATGAGTGCAATCCAGGAAGCCGAAGACGAAAAACCGCTCGATCCGGCGACCGAAAAGGTTCGGCGGAAGATGATGCGGTTGCTCGTTGTTTCGATCGGGATCATGATGGCTGGCCTTATGGCCGTGCTTGGCGCCATTGTCTACAAGATCGGTGGAACGCCCGATGCAACAAATGTTGCCCAGCAGGGCTTTGCAATACCGGGAGAGCCAGGATTTGAAGGCCGGATTGATCTGGAGCAAGGCGCACGAATTGTGTCCGCATCGCTGGACGGCGACCGTGTCCTGCTGCAGGTCCAGTTGGAAAACGGCGCTGCGCAGCTTCTTGTATACAGCCTCGCCCAAAACCGAACAGTTGCGAAAATCGCGATTGACTAAACTTGGCCAGACCTTTTTTTTGCTGCTCTTGCTTGTGTCCGGGCCGACAATTGCGTTGGCACAAGTAGACCAGGGCAAGGCACTTGCGGCAATTGAGGCTGCGCGAGACTTGCTGGCAGACATAGAGTCTGCGCCAACACCGGAGGCAGCGCCAAGGCTCTCCGACCCGGACACAGCGCGGATTTTTTCAACCGCACTTGACAACTCTGTTGCGAGCGGCGGTGCCGAAGTGGCGGCTGGATTGTCACTGTTGTTTGACATGCAGCGCAGTGCCGGCGCTTTGATCCGGGCCTATTTGCTCGCCGGTATCAAGGCGCGATCGCTTTCCTCCGACCTGAGCGGCGGGCAAGCCGCGCGCAACTTCATTGCTTTTCAGCCCGAACTTGCACGGCTTTTCGATTTCCGCGTTCAATTGGGTTCGGTAATCGCTGTTTCAGCCGTTGCGATGGAGGAAAATTCTCCATCCAGCCCCGTGGTGAGTTCGGCTCTCGCGGCCATTGCAGATGAGCAGGAAAAGGTACTTCGTTCGGTTTTGGCTGCTGCTTCCGATCCGCAAATCGATCCTCAATGGCGCAGTGAACGGGTGCTGGCGCTCAAGCAGACCCAATCTGGGTTCATCAGGCTTTTGGGCAAGAAAAAGTCGCAGGAACTGGCAGACCGCGCGCTCGCCGCTGCCATTGCCGAGCGTGACAACACGGTAGCCGCGTTGATGAAGGATTTTGCCATCGGCCTGTTGCGTTGATTGCTTTGGTCACTATTTGGTTGTCAGGAACGGATCGGAAAATTTCGGGTCAGAGTTGAGTTCGTCGTCGGTCAGCGTTTTGAGAAATGCAACCAGGGCATCGATGTCTTCTTTTGAGAAATCAAGTCTAATAGGACTGCCATCCTTGTTGCGGAGACTGGCGGACAAATTTGGGTGATCTTTGATGCCCTGCGAATAATGCGCGACCACTTCTTCGAGCGAGAAAAACCGCCCGTCATGCATGTACGGAGCAGTTACCGCGATGTTGCGAAGTGAAGCTGCCCGAAACTTGCCCTGATCAGTATGCTGACCGGTGATTTCGCCCAAGCCAAGATCAAGGCTGTCGGCGAGATTTTCCAAACCATTGTTTTGTGGCTCGAACATCACGAATGCCTCGCTCTGGTGACAGGCGGAACAGCCCGCCCCACCTTGATCGCGCGAACGAAAGAACAAGTATTTTCCGCGGTTTTCTGCTGCCGAAAATTTCGCAAACGGCAAGTCTGCCGAGATTGCTTCGGCACGCGCTTGATCGTATCGCGAGCGATAGCTGACAATTGACCTGACATATTGCGCCAGCGCTGAGGCAATGCGTGCTTCGCTCACCAATTCATCCCCGAAGGCTGCAAGAAACAAAGGACCATACCAGTTTTTGGCATTGATCCGCTCGACCAGTTCACCGGGCTTTAGGCCCATTTCAATCGGGTCATGGAATGGATCGAGCACTTGTTCTTCCAGTGAAGCCGCCCTTTCGTCGCGGAAATAGCGGCCATTTGGATTGAACCGCGCATTGACGAGGGTCATTGCGCCGCGCCGGGTAACTTTGCCTTGGAAGCCAATGGACAGCCGCGTCGGATCATCAAAGCCAATCGCCTGCGTATGGCAAGATGCACAGGCCACCAGACCATTCTCGGAAAGTTGCCTGTCATGAAAAAGCACCCGTCCAAGGGCCGCGCCGGTTTCTGTCACATCGCTGTTTGGAGATGTGGTTTCGAGTTTATGCAGCCCATGCAGATGCGGTGGCAGTTCGATTGCATAGACGTATGGAGATGCGGGGAGCTTCGGTTCGGCCAAAAGAATGCCGGGCGTTTCCTGCGCCAATGCCGGGGCAGTGAAACACAGGAGCATCGCAAGAATGAGCTTGAAGGTCCTCATGCCCAACAAAATAGGGCATTGTGGAGCGAGGGCAAAGGGGGCGTCAGCGCGCCTTGCCCTGTCGCGCTGAGTCCTGCAAGGCGCGAATGCGCTCAGCCAGCGTGACCGGCTGACCCTGTTCGTCGTCGCGTGCCTTTCTGGCAGTGGTGCCCAGTTCGCTGCGCGTCGATTTGGCGAGAATGGCATTGATTGGCGAGCCTTCGCCCTCCAGAGCTGCTGTCATGGCTGTTACTTGTGCTGCCATGTCGTTGATGCGTTCGCGCAAAATGGCATTCTCACGACGTTCCACTTCCCAGTCACGGCTCTTTTCACGTGCCTGGCCACCGACGTTTTCACGCAGGAGGTCGCGCTCGGCAGTTACTGCGGCAAGTTCACGTTCCAGCCGCGAGCGGTCTTCGTTCATCGAGGCCATGGCCTTTTCGACATTGTCGTTGGAGGCATCGCTCAGCAGGGCTTCCATCTGCAGCGCAGTTTTTGCCAGCCTTGCCTCCAGTTCTACAGCCCGTGCCTTTTCCTGAACCAGTTCGGCGGCAAGGCTTGCACTGGCTGCTTCGTCCGATCCGGCGGTATCACGGGCGCGGGCAAGATCGCGTTCGCGCCTGTTCAATTTGTCGTCGCGGTCGCTGACCTGACCGTCCAGCCGGGCTATGCGCGAGGCGAGGTCCTCGTTTCGGCTGCGCTCGCGCTCCAAATCAGCCACGGCACGGGAATGCTGTTCCTTGAGCGCTGCAAATTCCATGCGCATGGCGCGCTCGCGCTGCTCGGAATCTCCAACTTTGTCGGAAAGCGAGTCGAAAACGGTCTGCTTGGCAACCAATTCGATACGACGGCTGTCTGCATCGGTTTCTGCCTCTGAAACCCGCATGCGAAGATTTTCCAGTTCAAGTGCCCGTTCTTCGAGCTTGGCGCGTGTTTCTTCGAGTCGTTGGGTGGTTATGGATAGCCGTTCTTCGCGCTCGCGCAACTGCGAACGCAGGTCGGAAGCGCGGGCTTCCAGTTCGCCGATTGTCTGGATGCGTTCGCGGCTTTCCTCGGCAAGTTTGGCCAATTCATCCCGTTTGCGGTTGACTTCGATAACCTGGCGCGAGGCTTTTTCGCGAAGTTCTTCCACACTCATTTCCAGTCGGCGCGTCGACATTGCAAACTCGGCCCGCAGCTGGTCCTTGTCGGCCTGAATTTCATTGAGGGTTAGCGGCACCGATGCCTCGATGCGCTTGCGGGTCAGCACCACTGCACGGTTCCAGATCGCCGGGGATACCATCAGCGCCAGCAATGCTGCTGCCAAAAAGCCGAGGATGAAATAGAGGATTGCTTCAAGCACCGGCGCGCTCCGAATGGCGTTACCCTGGGGAATTTCCAGATATTTGCATGAATGGCACTGCCACGCCATTGCAACAACTTGTTAACCTTAAAACAGCGATGGCGCGTTGCCGCGCCATTGTAATCAGGAATATCCGCCCAGAGCCTAAAACGGGTTTATCCGGGGCAATCGGCTCATTTTCAGGTAGCCAACATTGACACCAAGCCGCGCGCCAACAC
>JBGSOG010000104.1:0-2610 GCA_041739225.1 Rhizobiaceae bacterium | reverse complement strand
GCCCGGTTCTTTTTTGACGTATCCCGTGACAATGGCTGCAAAACGTGCGCAGCCCTGTCTGTCGGCACCGCAACAGCGGCGCGAAGGAGGGTGCGTTTCCTTGAACCAAAGCATCAGCTTTGGCTCGTAAATCATTGAAGGAAATGCCATGAGCAAGCGCATTGAAGCCAAACACAAAATCGATCGCCGCATGGGCGAAAACATCTGGGGCCGTCCGAAGTCCCCGGTAAACAAGCGTGAATTCGGTCCGGGCCAGCACGGCCAGCGCCGCAAGGGCAAGGTTTCCGATTTCGGCGTGCAGCTGCGCGCCAAGCAGAAGCTGAAGGGCTATTACGGCAACATTTCGGAAAAGCAGTTCCGCAAGATTTACGAAGAAGCATCACGCCAGAAGGGTGATACCTCCGAAAACCTGATCGGCCTGCTGGAAAGCCGTCTGGATGCGATCATCTATCGCGCGAAGTTTGTGGCGACCGTGTTTGCGGCGCGCCAGTTCGTCAACCACGGCCATGTCAAGGTCAATGGCCAGCGCGTCAACATTGCATCCTACGTCTGCAAGCCAGGCGATGTGGTTGAAGTGAAGGACAAGTCGAAGCAGCTGGCATTCGTGCTGGAAGCGGCGCAACTGGCCGAGCGCGATGTTCCCGACTACGTGTCTGCCGACCATGGCAAAATGGTTGCAACATTCGCCCGCAAGCCGGCGCTTTCGGATGTGCCATATCCGGTGCAGATGGAACCAAACCTCGTGGTCGAATTCTACTCGCGCTAAGCGAACCTGAACCGGGAAAATCAAAAAGCCGCTCCATACGGGGCGGCTTTTTTTGATTCAGAAACTTCTTTGGCTGGTGTAAACAGATTTCATGAACGAGCAAACCCCGGCGTCAGCGATCATTGCCCAGAAAGATGACTGCCACCCGATGTTCCGGGCGGCACCGCAGGGTGTTGAATTCAACAAGTTGCGCAAGCGGCTGGTGCAGCACACAAGGCAGGCGCTGGAAGAATTCGCCATGGTCAAGCCGGGTGCGCGATGGCTGGTGGCGCTTTCAGGCGGCAAGGATTCCTACGGCCTGCTGGCGCTGCTGCTGGATCTCAAATGGCGAGGGCTTTTGCCGGTTGAGCTGATCGCCTGCAATCTCGACCAGGGCCAACCGAATTTTCCAAAGCACATCCTGCCCGATTTCCTGAACGCCAACGGCATAGCGCACCGGATCGAGTATCAGGACACTTACTCCGTGGTGACCGAAAAACTGCCGCAAGGGGCCACCTATTGCTCGCTGTGCTCGCGGCTGCGACGCGGGCATTTGTACCGGATTGCGCGCGAAGAGGGCTGCGAAGCATTGGTGCTGGGCCACCACCGCGAGGACATTCTGGAGACGTTTTTCCTCAACCTGTTTCACGGCGGGCGATTGGCGGCAATGCCGGCCAAACTGATGAACGACGAGGGGGACATGCTGGTGCTGCGCCCGCTCAGCTATTGCGCCGAGGCCGATCTGGCAAAATTTGCCAATTTGATGCAGTTCCCGATTATTCCCTGTGACCTTTGCGGTAGCCAGGACGGACTTCAGCGCAACGCAATGAAGGAAATGCTGTCGGATATCGAAAAACGCATGCCGGGCCGCAAGGACACGATGATCAAGGCGCTCAGCAACGTGCGGCCCAGCCATTTGCTGGACGCAAAGCTGTTTGATTTTGCGCAGTTGTGAAGTCAGCCTTGCACCCCGTCGCCTTTGACCCTAACTCTTGGCGCATGACGGAGCGGTTGGCATGAGTGGCTGGGGTAGGGATGGCGTGCGCAGCGGCGGCTCGTCCGGTACGAGCGCCGTCGTGGTGTTTTTGTCGCTGGCCGCCCTTGCGGTCGCCGGAACCGACATTGCCTCCCGGATGGGTTATTTCAAGCTGCCGTTCCTGTCAGCCGACAGTGAGCAGACGACGGAACTTCGCCAACAAGTGGCCGGTTTGCAGCAACGCCTTGCCGATGCGCAGGCCAAGGTTGGCGCCATGCCGCAAGTTGACGGGCTGTACCGGGAGATCGAGCAGCAGGCCGGTGAAATCAGCAAGCTGCGCGAGGAACGCGACAGGCTTGTCTCCGGTGAGACGGAATCGGCGCTTAGCCTGCGCTCGGAACTCGACCAATTACGCAATGTGCAAATCCCGACACTGGAAAAGGAACTTGGCAATCGCGACCGCAGCTTGAAAGAACTGGAAGCGCGCCTGAAACTTGCCGAGGACGTGACCCGGGAATTGCAAAGCAGCACGAAAAATTCCGCCAACGCGAACGACGCCCAACTCAAGACCCAGATCGCCGAGCGTGATGCGATGCTCAAACAGCTGGATCTGGAAATTGCGCGTTTGCAACCTTTAGAAGCTGAACTGAAGACACTGAAAAACCAGTTGGCCAACACACCGGCAGTTTCGGCCGCGCAGGAAAAACTGGCAGGCGAACTCGCCAGTGCAAACGACGCGCTCGCAGCGGCCAATGCCGCTTTGGCCGAGGCCCGGCAGGATCTGGACTATGCAACGGGCGAACGCGAAAGTTTGGACGCCCAGGTGATTTCCCTGCGGGCTGAACTTGCCGCATTGCAAGCGGCAAATCTGGCAAAGGCCAGCAAGCCG
>JBGSOG010000045.1:0-11780 GCA_041739225.1 Rhizobiaceae bacterium | reverse complement strand
GGGGACATTCGAGGCTGATCTTGTGGAGCGCCTCGCGGCCGTTAGCCGCGGTGGTGACTTGGTGACCGCTTTTGCGCAGCAGCACGGCGACGATTCGCAGAATCGCCGGATCGTCGTCCACCAACAGGACTTTAAGTCCAGGGGGGGCCGGAATGTGGTCTTTTACGGGCTGTATGGCGGGTAACATAGCTGGCAAACCAGTCGGGAGAGTAAGGGTTAGGAAGAATGCTGAAGTTCCGCGGCGGCGCGCTGTTGGCGCGTCCGCTGAACATGGCGATCCACCAGTTCCAACAGTTTCACACGGTCAATTGGCTTCGTTGCGTAATCGTCGCAGCCTGCATCCAAACAGAGCTGCCGGTCGTGGGTCATCGCGTTGGCCGTCAGCGCGATGATCGGACCGGTGTAGCGCTCGCGTCGCAATTCCATCGTGGCTTGATAGCCATCCATCACCGGCATCTGCACATCCATCAACACGCAATCAAATTGTTCGCCGCGGGCGATTCCTTCGCGAACCACGTTGAGCGCGATCCAACCGTTGTCGGCCAGCGTGACCGTGGCTCCGGCGCGCGTCAGGAAGTAATTGATCAGCCGCTGATTGTCCGGCCCATCTTCGGCGAGCAGAATTCGGTAAGGAAGTTTTGTCTCGCGCGAGGCTTCCGCCGGTTGGGTTTTCTTGACCGGCTTCTCGATCACTGGGGGCTGGCTAGGCGGGGTCTGCCAAGTCGAGGAATCACAGCTGCATGACTTGATACTCAGCGTAAAGACGCTTCCCTTGCCCGGCGCACTGCAAACCGTCAGCGTGCCGCCGAGCAACTCGGCCAGCCGCTTGCTGATGCTGAGTCCCAGACCCGTGCCGCCAAACTTGCGCGTGGTGGAACCGTCGGCTTGCGTGAACGGTTGAAAGAGCCGGCCGAGCTGTTCGCCCGTCATGCCGATCCCCGTGTCGTGGACTTCGAAGTTCAAGAACGAAGTCTCGCCCGGCACGCCGCGGACCACGAGCCGAACTTCGCCATGCTCGGTGAACTTGATCGCGTTGCTCATCAAGTTGACTAAAATCTGGCGCAGCCGTGTCGGGTCGGTCTGGAATTGATCGGGCAATGAACCCTGGTATTCGACACGCAGCGCCAGTTGTTTGCTGTCGGCACGAACCTGCATCAGGTTCACTACGTCATTGACCACATGCGTCGGGCAGCAGGGTAACGCCTCGACCCGCAATGCCCCGGCTTCGATCTTGCTCAAGTCGAGAATGTCGTTAATCAATTCGAGCAGGTACTCGCCGTTGCGCTGAATCGTCTGCGCCGCACCGCTCAGATTCGGATCGTCCCGCAGCCCTTCGAGCAAGATGCTGGAATACCCGAGAATCGACGTCATTGGCGTGCGGATTTCATGGCTCATGTTGGCAAGGAATTCCGATTTGGCCCGGTCGGCAGCCGCCGCGCGGAGGGTTGCCGCCTCCAACTCGGTTTCGCGGTTGCGTATGTCGGTTATGTCGGTGGTCGAGCCAATGAGGTAGCGCGTTCCGTCGGCGGTCATGAAGGGCCGCTTCTTTGCAATCCGATGGGTGATTTCACCCTCACCATTGGTTGCGGTTTCGTTGAACGTGACGGTCACTTCGCCAGCGAGCACTTCCCGGTCATCGTCGGCAAACACCAGGCCATCTGCACCCATCAAGTCGACGTCGGTTTTCCCGATTGCATGTTCAGCCTTGATTCCAACCAGATGCTCCCACGCCTCGTTGACATAGGTGAGTTTCAAATCCTCGGTCTTGGCGTAAATCGACAATGGAATGTTGTCGATCATCGTTCGAAACACTTCATTCTCACGCATGGCATTTCGCAAGCCGGAGTCCTTGATGCGGTCCTCCGTAATGTCGGAAATCGTGATTATAAGGCCATCGCTGGTTGCCAGAGGCTCACCTTCAAACACCAGGATCGCACCGGAGGGCATCCGGCGCTTGTATCGAAATGCCTTGCGTTCATTGAAGGCGTTCACATGCGCCATGCCCTTGGCTATCGCCGCTTCATCGGACCCGCAATCGCCACGCCGAAAGGAATATTCAAGTACATCCAGCCATTTGACGCCCGGTGCGATGACATCATCAAGCGTTTCCAAAAGTGCCAGAACCCGCGGCGATGCAAATTCCACGCGTTCGCCACGCAGAACGACAAGCCCTTGCGCCATGTGCGCGACAGAGTTTTCCAGAAGTGTGACGCGTCTGATCTGGTCGTTGAGCTTGTTGTCCACTTCGGTGACATCGGTCACAATGGAACGGACCAGATGGTTGCCCTGCGCATCTTCTACACGGTCAAAGCGGACCCTTATCTGGGCTTCACGCGAATCAGCATTCAGCAGTCTTTGTTCAATCTCGACACGCTTGCCGCTTGCCAAAACAGCCCGCTCGATCTCTTCAAAACGCGCGGCGTCATCAGCCGGGAAAAAATCGGCGGCGGTTCCCCCGACTATTTCTTCCGGAGATCGGCCAATGACTTTCGCGGCGGATTTATTCGCATAGACGTAGCGGAAACCGGCATCCTTCAAAAGAAGGGGAAACGGTAGCGTCCCAAGCGCGTTGACAATGGTTTGGGGTGCAACAACCGAAGGCAAATCCGGTTGCGCCTCAGGCAATTCGACATCGGTGGAGAGATTTTCCAAGTATTCTGCGTCAACCACCATGTTCCCCGCCAATTCTTCGTGACCTGCGAGACCGATTCCCGCACCAAACCCTGAAGAAATGTCGGATATTGTAGTTAATTAAGTCCTAACGATTCAAATGACAAAAGGCCGGGAAAACCCCCGGCCTTTCAGTCCAAAACCCTGAAAACTGCAATTGTAAAATATCAGCCGACCAGACGATTGCGAACAGACCACAATGCAGGAACCAGGCAGGCGGCAAGCGCAACCTTGACCAGATCGGTTGCGATAAACGGCCCAACGCCATAAGCCAGCGCCTTGTCGGCTCCAAAAAGCACAGCCAGCCAGGCAGCCCCCAGACCCAGCATTGCAACTTCGCCGACCAGCATGGCTGCGCCAAGTTTCACGGGATTGCGGCTCCAACCGCGATCAGCTGCCAATCCGGCAATGGCTGCCATCACCACGAAGCCGACGAGGTATCCGCCGGTTGGACCAGTCATGTAAGCCAGACCAATGCCCTTTTCCGGCGTGCCGGCAAAAACCGGAAAACCAAACGCACCTTCAACAAGGTAAAACAGCACCGTGGCTGCACCGAGCCGCGCGCCAAATGCAGCTCCGATGGCGAGAACCGCCAGCGTTTGCAGCGTCATCGGTACTGGCCAGAACGGAACCTGCGTTTTGGCGGCAAGGGTGAGCACAAAGGCACCGGCCAGCACAAGAAACAATGAAGACGCGGCGCGAACAGCCGCATTGCCCGGCATGAGTGAAGCGGCAAGTGCGTTGCCATTGGCGTTGGTGGTCATTATTTCCTCCGATGCTAAAAAACCCGAACTCCCCTATATTTGCTAACGATCCGGGCGGCAAGCGCAAGCCCGAAAACCGATCATCGCTGGCGCTCCACATCCAAACGCCTTGAAAGGCAACAATGTCACAAAGCCCCGAGTTCAAACTGGAGTTCGATCCGGCACATGGCCGGGCTGTGGAAGTTGCTCCCGGTGTATTACGCGTTACAGCAAACAATCCCGGTCCGTTCACGTTTCATGGCACCAATTCGTATGTCGCGGGGAGCGACAACCTGGTTGTCATTGATCCAGGACCGCCAGACACGGCGCATCTGGAAACGCTGCTTCAGGCGATCAACGGCCGACCGGTGTCGCACATCCTGGTGACGCATACGCATGTGGACCATTCGCCTCTTTCGCGCCGGCTTGCCGAGTTGACCGGCGCGCCGATCCTGGCTGAAGGGCTGCATCGACCGGCGCGTGAACTTCACCTTGGTGAAATCAACCCACTGGATGCATCGGCTGACACAGACTTTGTCCCTGACCGGGTCCTCGTCGACGGCGAGCGGATTGAAGCCGGCAACATGGTATTCGAAGCCATGTTCACTCCCGGCCACACTGCAAACCACATGGCATTTGCGCTGGAGGGCACCGGTATCGTTTTTTCAGGCGACCACGTAATGGCATGGGCTACTTCGATCGTGGCCCCACCCGATGGGTCCATGGTCCAGTACATGGCTTCGCTGGAAAAGATGCTTGCCCGCACCGACAGCATGTATCTGCCAGGCCATGGTGGCCCCGTCGTCAAGCCAACCGAATTTGTCCGGGCGCTTCGGGCACACCGGCGGATGCGCGAGACGGCCATCCTTTCGCGGATACGATCGGGTGACCGGTATATCGGCGACATCGTCAAGGTAATCTACCGCGACACCGATCCACGCCTGCACGGGGCAGCGGCTTTGTCGGTGTTGGCGCACCTCGAAGACCTTTTGCAATCGGGCAGGGTCACTACAGATGGCCCGGCGGCGCTTGACGCAGAATACACCCCGGTCTGACCACAAACTTTTCGCTACCTACCCCTCGCCGGCAATGCCCAGCAGCGATGTATCCAGTTCGCCAAGAAAACTCTCGACAAGCGCGGCATTGGTGCCAAAATCGTGCTGTCCGTACCTGGACACAGATCGCATGTCGACGAGCGTCGCTTCGGCTTCTGACGTTATCTGGATGATGACATCATTTTTGAAACCGATGACAAGGGTTGAGGCCACCGCTTCCAGTTCGATGTTGACAGCCTCAAAGATCTCCGATGCCTGTGGAGTCGGCTCTGGCTCCTTTTCAGCCTTCTTGCCTTCTGCTGGTTTTGGCTTGGCATTCTTTACAATAGCCTGAGCTTCTGACTGTGGATCCACGGCTTCTTGTTCTTGTGGCAAGCCCCGAATTTCGGCAATTGCCCAGTTTCGCTTTGCAACCAGTTCACGCACACCGGCCAGTACCCGCTCTGCGCCGGCATTGTATCGCCTTGAGCCAACCTTCGGGTATTCGACGATCAGAAGATCTGCGTACTGTTCGCTGTATTCGGCAAACGGTGTTTCCCCGGCATCAGCATCGCGGGATGCAAGCCGGGAAGACTTGAACTGCGGTGGCGTGAAGGGATTGGTGGACACATCGTGAATCATCGGGTGCTGCACGGCGAGGAAGCCATGCCAGATGAACGGAACGAGAAAGAGCGTGGCCACAATCACCCCACGAATGGTTGCCTTGCCACCCCGAAGACCGCGCGTCCACAGGTCGAAAAGTGCGCGAACGCCGAACGCCAAGGCACTTGCGACCAGCGCAAAGCCAATGGCAAGGAGCCAGACCGCCTGCGGGCTCGTAATCCGGTCAAGGCGGTGAAGCGCAATCGTCAGACCGAAATACGGCATGCACAGCAAGGCAAGCCGCTCGCACCACAAGGCAGCTCCCGACCATTTTCGTTCGTAAAAACCGACCATCTTTGCAAAAGCTTCCTGCGGCAGTTCCGCTGCTTTAGCGGTATTTTTCGATGGGTGCAAAGCGCTGCGGCCTGTTGCTGCCGCAAGTGTGGCGCAGAAATCTTGATTTCGCCCAATTGAGGCCACCAGCGCCCGCTCCAATCGCCCGGCAACAAATGAGGGCGATCATGACAGCGATGAACAATGCTCCCGCAAAGGCGAGTGCGGCCAGGGTCATTCCACTGTTCCAGGCGAAACCCTTGACATGCAAGCCACTCAACGACCCCGGCGAGCCGATGATCGTGGACGCCATGCTGGAGGCAATCGAGGCTTGTGCACACGCGGCCGGGGGATGGATGCTTTTTGAAATTCCCGCACCCATTCCCTTTCCCGGAAAATTGCGCGCGGCAGTCATTTCCACGGGAAGTGATGGCGAGATCGTTTTCGTCTTGTTCGATCCGCAAACAGGCGAATTGAACTTCCTGTCGCCCAATGAAGTTCCCGAAAGCCTGAACGACTTTGCCCGCTCCTATGCCGGAGTACTGAGCCTGATTGCCGGCGACCAGAAATTGCTGGCGCCGCTGCTGCAATAGTTGGGCTCAGGGTTTTTTGATTGCAGCAATCCCCGGCAAAGCCAGCAATTCTTCCAGCGTTTCGATCACATGATCGGCGTGCGGTGCCAGTTCGCCGGCCGTGGCCAGGCCGGTTGCCACGGCAACAGCAATGGCTCCTGCCGCGCGGGCCGCATCCATGTCGTGCCGACTGTCACCAACCATCAAAACAGCGCCAGGCAAAATTCCACATTCGGCAGCAAAAGCCTGAACCATGCCCGGTCCGGGCTTTGCGCCGTGCCCGCTGTCATGGCCTGCAATGAAAGAAAAATGATGGTCGATGCCGGCAAGCCCCAGATGTGCCCGGCCATTGGCTTCCGAATCATTGGTCGCGAGGCCGATGTGCATTCCGAGCTGTAAAAGTTCGCTCAAAACGGGCGGAACCTGCACAAACAAAGTCATGCATTCACGTGAGTGTTTTTCAAAAAGCTGATCAATCACAAAAGGCAAAGTTTCTGCAGGCTGCTGCAGAAACGGGTGCCAAAGTGCCGCCATGTCGTGGGCAGTCCCGGCAATGATCACTGAATCTGGAGAGAAGACCCGGGTTGAAAGATCAAACCCCGCCAACGATGCCATTCGAACGGCAAGAGCATCGTTACCCGCCAGTTCCCGCACAACGCCCGCAGTTGCCGGCGCATAAGAGGCACGGAAATCAAAAAGCGTACCGTCCTTGTCAAACAATATCCCGGCGGCACGCATGCAAAGTTTCTCCTGATCTGGTTTCAGCACAGCACGGCTGGAATTGGCGGGCAAGACGGCGTATCGACGAACGGGGCATTCAGGGCAGGCAGACGCGGTTTTGGCCGAACTCATCACCAACATGGCGGGAACAGCGCAAGGCGAATTCGTTGCGTTGTGCCTCGCTCTCGTTTCGGCGCTCGCCCATGCCATTTTCGGTGCCATCAACATGGGAGGCGTTGATCCGTTCATCAATCGCGGCGCGATCAATGTCGTCTATTCTATTGCCGCCGCACCATTTGCCTTTTTCGTCTTTCCGTTGCCCGGCGCTGATCTGATCCCGGTGCTGGTTGCCGTTTTTCTGGTGCACCTGTTGTACGAGTGGCTGCAGGCGGCTTCGTTTCATCTGGGGGCCTTCACGGTGGTTTACCCGATTTCGCGCGGAACCGGGCCACTGGTAACCGCGTTGTTTGCCATGGGGGTGTTTGCCGAGCATCTGGCACCCTTGCAGTGGGCAGGGCTTTTGATGTTGTCGGGCGGCATCATTGCCCTTGCGGCTGCAAACATCGCGTCGCAGCGCAAAGGCGGGGTAGGCAGCAGCAGGCTGACCCTGGCAATCCTTGTCGCAGTCGCCACTGGCCTGATGATCGCTGTCTACACAACACTTGATGCCTACGGCATCCGGCTAGCAGAAAACCCGTTCACGTTTCTGGCCTGGTTTTTCTTCATCGGCGGATTTGGCTTTCCGGTCCTTGCGTGGTTTCGGTGGAAGCAGCTCACCATTCGTCCAAACATGGGGCCGCTTTTCCTGCGCGGCCTGATCGGGGCTGTTGTGGCTTTCATCAGCTTCGGCGCGGTGATGCTGGCGACCCGCCTTGGCAAGGTCAGCGAGGCAGCCGCGTTGCGCGAGACCTCGATCATCTTTGCCACTCTGATCGGGGTTTTCATCTTTCGCGAGAAAATCGACGCCCGCCGCGCCACCATCATCGGGGTGATCGCGGCGGGCGCTGTGCTGGTTGAAATCGGCTGACTTTTGTCAGACTTTTGGGCTTTTCAGCGATAACGTCGCCTGCGCCGCCGAAAGCCGCGCAATCGGCACGCGGAACGGTGAACATGAAACATAATCGAGACCGGTTTCCTCAAAGAACTGGATCGACGCCGGATCACCGCCATGTTCGCCGCAAATACCAAGCTTCATTGACGGGCGGGCTTTTCGGCCGCTTTCAGACGCCATGCGAACGAGGCTGCCGACACCCTCAACGTCAATCGATACAAACGGATCCTGTTTGATCAAGCCCTTTGCGGCATAGGTATTGAGGAACGGCGTCGCATCGTCGCGCGAAATTCCGAAGGTGGTCTGCGTCAAATCATTGGTGCCAAAAGAAAAGAAATCAGCAGACTGCGCGATGGTTGCGGCGGTGATCGCTGCGCGCGGCAGTTCGATCATCGTGCCAACGAGGTAGTCAAGTTTTGTGCCCCGCTCGGCAAACACTTCGGCCGCAACGGCATCGATGCGCGCCTTGACGAAGTCCAGCTCTTCTTTCAGCCCGACCAGCGGAACCATGATTTCGGGAACCACGGTTTGCCCGGTTTTTTCTCCAGCATCGATGGCTGCTTCAAAAATCGCGCGGGTCTGCATTTCGGCAATTTCGGGATAGGAAACGGCAAGGCGGCAGCCGCGATGACCCAGCATCGGGTTGAACTCGCGCAGCGCCTCGGTGCGGCGTTGCAGCTTGTCGGTTTCAACGCCCATGGCGTTTGCCACTTCCTCCATCTCTTCCGGCGTGTGCGGCAGGAATTCATGCAATGGCGGATCGAGCAGACGGATTGTTACTGGCAGGCCGGCCATGATCTCGAACAGTTCGACAAAATCCGAGCGCTGCATCGGCAGCAACTTGGCAAGTGCGGCGCGGCGGCCAAGTTCGGTGTCAGCAAGGATCATTTCGCGCACTGCGATGATGCGCTCGCCGTCAAAGAACATGTGTTCGGTGCGGCACAGGCCGATGCCTTCGGCACCGAAGCTGCGGGCAGCCCGCGCATCAGCCGGCGTCTCGGCGTTGGCCCGCACTTTCATGCGGCGCGAGGCATCAGCCCATTCCATGATGGTGCCAAAATGCCCGGAAAGCTCCGGCTGGATCATCGGTACTGCGCCCAGCAACACTTGCCCGGTCGAGCCGTCAATGGTGATGACGTCGCCCTTGTTCAGAGTGCGTCCGGGCACGCGCATTTCGCCCTTGGCGTAGTCAATGCGCATGGCGCCCGCACCAGAAACACACGGCTTGCCCATGCCGCGCGCAACCACCGCTGCGTGGCTGGTCATGCCGCCACGGGCCGTGAGAATACCTTGCGCCGCATGCATGCCGTGAATGTCTTCCGGGCTGGTTTCCGTGCGCACCAAAATGACGTTGCGCCCTTGCGACTTCAAATCCTCGGCGTCTTCGGATGAAAAGACGATCTCGCCGGTTGCAGCGCCGGGCGATGCTGGCAGGCCGGAGGCGATGACATCGCGCTTGGCTTCCGGCGCGATGGTCGGGTGAAGCAGCTGATCAAGTGAGGCCGGGTCGATGCGCTGAACTGCATCCGGCGGCGTAATCAATCCCTCGCCTGCCATTTCAACGGCAATGCGCAACGCCGCCTTGGCGGTGCGCTTGCCCGAGCGGGTCTGCAACATCCACAGCTTGCCGCGCTCAATGGTGAACTCAAGGTCTTGAATGTCGCGGTAGTGCCGCTCCAGCCGGTCGGCAATTGCGATGAATTGCGCGAACGCATCTGGCATCAGCTTTTCAAGCGACGGCTTGTCCGAACCCGACCCGATGCGGGCAGCTTCGGTCAAATCCTGCGGCGTGCGGATGCCGGCAACCACGTCCTCGCCCTGGGCATTGACGAGGAATTCGCCGTAAAGGCTTTTTTCCCCGGTAGAGGGATTGCGGGTGAAGGCAACGCCTGTGGCCGAAGTGTCGCCCATGTTGCCAAACACCATCGCCTGCACATTGACTGCCGTGCCCCATTCCTGCGGAATGGAATGCAGGCGGCGGTAGGTGATGGCGCGCTGGTTCATCCACGAGGAAAACACTGCGCCAACCGCACCCCAAAGCTGTTCCATTGGGTCCTGCGGGAAATCGGTTTCCAGTTCGGCCCGGATGACCGCCTTGTAATCTTCGATAACCTTGCGCCATTCGGCAGCCGACATTTCAGTGTCCTGCTCATGGCCCCCGGTCGCCTTGGCGTTTTCCAGAATTTCCTCGAAGAAATCATGGTCCACGCCCATGACCACGTCGCCATACATCTGGATGAAGCGGCGATAGCTGTCATAGGCAAAGCGCTCGTCGCCCGCTTCATGCGCCAGAGCCTCTACCGTTTCGTCGTTGAGGCCCAGGTTCAAAACAGTGTCCATCATGCCCGGCATGGAAGCCCGCGCGCCGGAGCGCACCGAAACCAGCAACGGCTTTTCGCGCGAGCCGAAGCGGCGGCTTGTCGCCGCCTCGACCTGCACCAAAGCGGCAGCGATCTGGTCAGCCAGTCCTTCGGGATATTTGCTGCCATTGGCATAGAAATGGTTGCAGGCATCGGTGGTAATGGTGAAACCGGGAGGAACCGGCAGGCCGAGCGAACACATTTCGGCCAAATTGGCACCCTTGCCGCCCAAAAGATTGCGCTGCGCCACGCTGCCCTCGGCCTTGCCATCGCCAAAACTGTAGACCCACTTGGTCATTGTGCCCTCCCAGGGAAATGCCGTTCCCCATAGGCAATAGCGCATTGCGTGCCGGTGCGCCAATGCGTCATGTTGCATCGCAGCATTTTTATTTTGCAGAAGCTAAACAGCTTCCCGCAGTCGCTCGGCCTCTTCGAGGTTCACCGAAACCAGCTGGCTGACGCCGCGCTCGGCCATGGTGACGCCAAACAGCCGGTTCATCCGGCTCATGGTGATTGGATTGTGGGTAATGATGACAAAGCGCGTTTGGGTGGACGCCGCCATTTCGTCCATCAAATTGCAAAAGCGTTCGACATTGTGGTCGTCAAGCGGCGCGTCGACTTCATCAAGCACGCAGATCGGCGCCGGGTTGGTGAGGAACACCGCGAAAATAAGCGCCATCGCGGTCAACGCCTGCTCGCCGCCGGAAAGCAGGGTCATGGTCTGCGGCTTCTTGCCGGGCGGGCGGGCGAGAATTTCCAGCCCCGCCTCCAGCGGATCGTCGCTCTCGATCAGTTGCAACTCGGCAGTGCCGCCGCCAAACAGCGTGCTGAACAGCCGCTGGAACTGGACATTGACCACCTCAAACGCCTCAAGCAGCCGCTCGCGGCCTTCGCGGTTGAGGCTGCCAATGCCCTGGCGCAGGCGGCGTATCGCCTCGACGAGGTCGTCACGCTCCTTGATCAGGGCATCGCGCTGAAGGGTGATCTCTTCCTGCTCGGTGTCTGCGCGCAAATTGACGGCACCAAGCCGCTCGCGCTCGGCTTTGAGTTTTTCGAGGTTGCGCTCGGTTTGCGAAGCGTCGGGAAGCTGAACATCCGAATTGACCTCGGCAATCGCCAGCGCTTCAGATGGCTGGCAGGTCAGTTCCTCGCGAATGCGCTCCTCAATGACATTGCGTCGCTCCTGCGCCGCGCCAACGCGCTCTTCGGCCCGCACCCGCTCTTCACGCGCCCGCGAAAGATCTGCCAGCGTCTGCCTGGCCTGCCGATCGGCCTGCGCCAAATCCGCCTCTGACTGCGCCAGGGTGATTGCCGCTTGCGTGCGGGCAGCTTCCGCCGCCTGCAATTCGTTCATCAAGGCGCGGCGGCGCAATTCAATCTCGCCCGGTGCATCCTGCGTGGCCGCCAGTTCTTCGTCCGCCTTTGCCCGCCGGTCCATCAGTGTTTCGATCTGGGCCTGCGCATTGACGCCACGGTCGCGCCAGGTCCCGGTTTCAGAGGCAATGGCCTCCAACCGGCGCTGGCGCGCGGCAGCCTCGCGGTTGATGCCTTCCGCTTCGGCGCGGGCTTCAGCCAGCATGGCACGTTCGCCGGCCAACCTGACGCGCGCACGTTCGAGTTCGGCTTCCAGACCGTCCAGTGGCGGCATTGCATCCAGGCTGGCTTGTGCATCCGCGATCACGGCCCTGGTGTCG
>JBGSOG010000022.1:0-36492 GCA_041739225.1 Rhizobiaceae bacterium | reverse complement strand
CTGGGCTGCCCGCAATGCCCGCATGGAGGCGTCAATTGCCGAATCCGCGCTGATTTCCGACATTGAGGCTGACTGGTTGATTGAGAAGCTCAACAAAGACGGCGTCATTCATGACAATGAAAAGTCGCTGCTTGCGTTCATTCGCAGCAACGCTTCAAGCATTGCACCCAGCCTCGACGAATTCTTGGACCGCAACCAGATTTCTGCCTAACTTCCAAAAACGGCGTTGAAATTGCGCTTTAGCGCCAGATCCAGATCATCCATGGTTACCGGCAAGCCCAGTTCAACCAGGCTCGTGACGCCGTGCCCGGTGATGCCGCACGGAATGATCCCGTCGAAATGCGACAGATCGGGATCCACATTGATGGCGATCCCGTGAAACGTCACCCACCGGCGAATGCGGATGCCGATGGCGGCAATCTTGTCCTCGCGCGTGGTACCATCTGGCAGCGGTGGTTTGTCCGGTCGCGCCACCCAGACGCCTACCCTGTCCGCCCGCCGCTCGCCCCTGATATTGAAATCGGCAAGCGTGGCAATGATCCAGTCTTCCAGCGCCCCGACATAGGCCCGCACATCCTGCCTGCGGCGGTTGAGATCAAGCATTACGTAGGCGATCCGCTGACCGGGGCCGTGATAGGTGTGTTCGCCGCCGCGCCCGCTGGCAAACACCGGAAAACCACCGGCATCCACCAGACCGCTTTCCTTCGCGCTGGTCCCTGCCGTGTAGAGCGGTGGGTGTTCCACAAGCCAGACGCGCTCGGCAGCCGTCCCTTCGCGAATCGCGGCGGCAATGGCCTCCATATTCCCAACACCCGTTTCATATTCGGTCAGGCCGACAGCTGCTTCCCACTCAACCGGGCGACCGGGCTGTACCGGCACCATGGAGGCGCGGGCGGCGCGCTGGCTGGCCGGATGATGGTGCAAGGCTGATTGAACCGGGCTCATATAGCGCAAATAGACCTGAGATCATTGCTTTGCAACGACTTGTGCCATCAGATCGGTTCGTGGGGCCTTTTTGCGCTTGTATGCCTGCCACCCATTTGCTACACGCCACGAGCCTTGGCTGTGACACCGCGTTGCGGCCTTCTTGTATCGGCGGTCGTGGCGGAATTGGTAGACGCGCAGCGTTGAGGTCGCTGTGGGGCAACCCGTGGAGGTTCGAGTCCTCTCGACCGCACCATACATGAAAAAACCCCGGTTTGCGCCGGGGTTTTTCATTTTCAGGCCAGTCTCGTTTTCAAGTCAGTTGCCGCGCCTGAAAGCGTTGATCAGGCTGTTGCCGGGAGCAGGCCTTGCCGGCTCGGAATAAGTTCGCGGGGCTGGCGGTGGTGCCAGCGGTCTTTGCGCCATGGGCGGCGGCGGCGGTGTGCGAACCGGCGGCGCAATTTCCGGCAACAACGAACTTGCCGGGTTGGCACGCTGCGCTGCGCCTTGTTCAACCCGGGCATCACCCCTCAAATCTGGCCGGGCATCCGGTATGGGCTGTGGTCGGCGCAATTGCGCGCCGGTCAAGGGTTGAACACCATTTGGCGCTGGGGCAGCGTTGGGTGCGTGTGTGACATGCGGGCTGACCATTTGCCGCTGGATGCCGGCCGGTATCACTTTCACCGGCTCGACTGGTTCGCGGGATGGCATGGTAATCTGCTCGCCAAGGTCGGCAATGCTTGGCAGGTCATCTTCCGGGCGTTGCGAGGGTTCGCTGTTTCGCATCCTGCGCAGAACCGCACCGATGTCGATTTCCTTGCCGTTGCGCACCGCTTCCTGCATCTCGTAGATGTGGCTGCCCGGCAGCAAATCCTTGGAAATGGTCTCGAAGGTGAGGCGCATCGGGGTCTTCAGCCCTTCGCCGAAAGCAATGGCCTCGCGATTGGCGATGGAAGCCAGGAATCCCACGGTGGTTTGCGCGCCATTGGTCAGCGCGCCACCAATGATTTTCTGGTCGGCAGTGTTTGAAAGGCGCATGGCAAACACGGTATTGCACTGCGAAAAAATCGTCGGATCAAGCTCGCTGGGACGCTGGGTGATGATGCCCAGGTAAACACCGTATTTGCGGCCTTCCTTGGCGATGCGGGCGATGGCCTGACGGGTTGGCCAGAAGCCGGCGTTTTCGTCCGCCGGAATATATCGGTGGGCTTCCTCGCAAACGACCAGGGTCTGCACGCCGCCCTGGCTGGCAAGGGCCAGATCAAAGGCCATGCGGCAGAGCACTGAAACGACCGAGCTGACCACTTCCGACGGCAGCCCGGACATTTCAACAACGCTGATCGGTTTGTTGTTGATTGGCAGCCGGAAGATTTCGGTGATTACCTGTTGCAGCTTGTCGCCGCCGGAATTGGCATTGCCGAACATGAACTCGAAACGCGGGTCGCGATTGATGGAGACAATCCGGTCTTTCAACGCCTTGAGCAAAGGCTTTTCATGCTTGCCTTCCAGCAGGCCGAGTCGCTCGTCAATCAGCTTGAGCAAATCGATGATGCGATAGGGAACGGGCGAATCCGCGGTAAAGCCGTTTCGCCCACCGGTCTTGCGAACCAGTTTGGTGTCTTGGGCGCCGTCTTGCTGGGTGAACCGCTCCTTGGCATCGGCAATGAGGTCGCGCAGCAATTCCGCTTCCTGCTCAACGCCTTTCTGACCGCGGAAAATCACTTCGGTGATTTCTTCGAACCGGAACAACCAGAATGGCAATTGCAGCGAACTTGCGTCCTTGACCACCGATTCATTGGCGAAGGCAGCGGTAAATTCGGCATGCGGGTCGAGGATCAGGATGCGCAAATCCTTGCGCTCGGCAATGATTTTTCGAAGGATCAGCGACACCGATGTGGATTTGCCGACACCGGTGGAGCCGACCACGGCAAAATGGCGCGACAGCAGTTTTTCAAGATCAATCTTCGCCGGAATGGATGCTTCCTGAGTCAGATGGCCGACAGTAATCGTGTTGGCGGTGCCGGACTTGTAAATCGCTTGCAAGTCTCCCGACCGGATGCGGTGGGCTACCGAGCCCATTCGTGGATATTGCGCAATTCCGGTGGAAAAGCTCTGCGAACCATCATCGCGCTCGGTGATTTCGCCAACCAGTTCTATGTGAATTCGCAGGTAATTGGATCCGCCTTCAACCCAGCCATTGCCTGCATTTTCGACCTTGTAGGATTGGCCGACGACCCGGTTGCGGCCTTCAAGAATGGTGATGAGCAGCCCGACAGCCCAATAATTTTCCTTGTAGTCGATTGCCGGATCGACTTCCGCAAGAATGATGGCACGGGTTCCATCGCAATCAATGACATGGCCCTGGGTGCGGCGGCGGTTTGCATAATCCGCTTCACTTTCACCAGTGACAGGTCTCAATTGTGCGATTTGTGTCATTAATGCCCCCAAGATGTGTTTCGAATGTAACACTTCACCCTTAATGTCCTGTGTGCGGTGATGGTGAACAAACCACTTCAAACCCCGATCACCGGGTGGAATTTTCCTTCGGTGGTTTCTTGCCATCGGGAGTGGAAAGCCCCATCTGTCCATCTGAAAATTCTCCAAAAATGAGGCGAGCCATGCAGATCAGCGTCAATGGAACAATGACCGAGATCGGCGATGATCCGCAGATGCCGTTGCTGTGGGCTTTGCGCGACATTGCAGGCCTCAAAGGCACCAAGTTCGGCTGTGGCGTGGCAGCCTGTGGCGCCTGCACGGTTCTTCTTGATGGCCAACCCATTCGCTCATGCCAGACCCTGGTAGGTGAAGTGACCGGCGCAATAACCACCATCGAAGGCATCGGTTCGCCAGAAAGCCTCAGCAAGGTTCAACAAGCCTGGCTCGACGAGCAGGTGCCACAGTGTGGCTATTGCCAGTCAGGGCAGATACTGGCCGCAACAGCGCTTCTGGAAATGGCACCGCAGCCGAGCGACGCACAAATAGACGAGTTCATGTCTGGCAATCTTTGCCGGTGCGGGACCTATCCACGCATCAAGGCGGCGATCAAGCGGGCAGCAGGACAGGGAGCGGCATGACCATGGGCATCGCAAAAATTGCACGACGCACCTTCCTGATCGGCGCAGCCGCCATTGCCGGCGGTATTGCCGTTGGCACCTATTTCGTCCGCAAGCCGTGGGACAATCCACTGCAAGCTGACCTCGGCGAAGGCGAGGCAACCTTCAACCCGTTCATCAAGATCGGGGCTGACGAAACCATCACCGTCATCGTCCCGCGCGCTGAAATGGGGCAGGGTGTCCAGACAACGCTTGCCGCGTTTGTCGCGGAAGAACTCGATGTGCCACTCGACAAGCTGACCATAGAGCACGGTCCGGGCTCATTTGCCTATTTCAATTCGGCTTTGCTGGAAGATGGCGCGCCGTTTGCATTTTACGACGAAAGCTTCATTGCCGAGACCATGCGCTCTGCCATGGGGCCTGTTGGAAAAATGCTCGGCCTCCAAGTGACCGGTGGTTCATCTTCCACCAACGACGCTTTCGACAAGATGCGTCAGGCCGGAGCGATGGCACGGCAAATGCTGGTTGCCGCCGCCGCCGCCCAGTGGAACACCAGCGCATCGTCCCTTTCTACCGAGAACGGGTTCGTCGTTGATGCCGCTTCCGGCAAGAAGGCCAGCTATGGTTCGCTCGCTCTTGCCGCAAGTCAGCTTCCAGCGCCCGGATCGGTAACTCTCAAGGACAAGGCCGATTGGAAAATCCTCGGCAAGTCGCAACCGCGCACCGATTTGTTGGCCAAGGTCACCGGCACTGCACAATTCGGTATCGATGTTGATTTGCCGGACATGCTCTACGGCACGGTTCGCATGAGCCCGCGCTTTGGCACAAAAGCCAAATCGATGAACGACACAGCTGCCCTCCAGATCAAGGGAGTGCTCAAGGTTGTCCCGATCAACGCGTTGGCCGGATCGGGCTTTGGTGTGATTGCTGAAAACACCTGGGCGGCATTCAAGGGCGCTGAAGCACTGGAGATCGAGTGGGAAGATGCGGCTTATCCAGCCGACACAACGGCGCAAACGGCCGCCTTGCGTGACCGGCTGGCAAAACCGGCGGATTTCACGCTGCGCGATGATGGCGATGTGACCGTGGCCTTTGCCGATGCGCCGCGCGAGGAAATCCTCGAAGCTGAATACTCCGTTCCCTTCCTTGCCCATGCCTGCATGGAACCGATGAACGCCACGGCGCGCTGGAAAGACGGCATTCTCGAAATATGGTCGCCCAATCAGGGGCCTGCCATCCTGCAAATGGTTGCTGCGCCGCTGGTGGGTGTTGAGGCCGCCGATGTGCGGGTTCACACCACGTTTCTGGGCGGCGGTTTCGGGCGCCGGGCGGAAGCCGACTTCACCACTTATGCCGTTGAGCTTGCCAAGGTTGCCGATGGTCGTCCCGTCAAGGTGGTGTGGACGCGCGAAGAAGACATGCGCCACGACACCTACCGGCCGGCGGCAATGGCCAGGATGAAGGCACGGTTCCGCAAGGGTGAGGGACCTGTGGCAGTTGACATTGCTGTCGCCGCACCGTCTGTGATCGCCAGCATTTTGAAGCGCACTTTCCCTTCGATCTCGCTCATGGGTCCGGACAAGACACTTGTCGATGGCTCGCACAACCAACCGCTGAAAATTGCCAACTACCGTGTGGCCGGTCACCCGACCGATCTGGGGATTCCGGTTGGGTTCTGGCGTTCGGTCGGCAATTCCTTCAACGGGTTTTTCCACGAATCCTTCCTCGACGAGATCGCCACCGCATCCGGTGTCGATCCGCTGGAAATGCGGCTTAAACTGATGGCGGAATATCCGGCAGCTACGGGCGCTTTGAAAAAAGTTGCAGAAATGTCCGGATGGGGCCGGGACCCGGGTCCGGGCAGGGGGCTCGGGATTGCACACACGCTTTCGTTCGGGGCGTGGGTTGCGCAAGTTGCGCAGGTTCATGTGTCGCCAGCAGGCCTGCGGATCGAGAACATCTGGTGCGCCGTGGAAATCGGCCAGGCAATGGATCCTGGCATCGTCAAGGCGCAAATGATGTCCGGCATCGTGTTTGGCCTTTCTTCGGCTTTGGCACAAGAAATCACCTTCGCCAATGGCGAAGTGGAACAGTCCAATTTCACCGACTTCGACGCCATGCGCATGAACCAGTGTCCGGTCATAGAGGTCGAAATTCTCCAGACCTGGCACAAGATGGGTGGGGCAGGTGAACCTGGTACCCCGCCGGCTATTCCAGCCCTCGCCAATGCAATTTTCGCGGCAACCGGCAAACGCTTGCGCTCGATGCCGTTCGGCAAGGAAGTCAGCTTCGCATGAGCTGGCACAATCCTCCGGGTTCTCAGGGAACCCGGAGGCAAAAACTGTCCCGGGGGACCTTTCCCGCCAAATCACCCCTTACTGAATTTTCAGGGTGGCGCTGTCCGTGTTGTTCCGGCTAAGGGTTGTTGTCCACAATCCCCGATGCAGGTCGATTTGCCATGACAGACCCGCAAAACACTGAAGAGACAGAACTTGCGCCGGAAGCCGTGCGTGAGATTCAGGCCGTTTACGACGAGGATGGATATCTTCGCGAAGACTACCTTGTTGGTATCGAGGAAGTGCTGGAATCCGGCGATGCGGCGGCATTGCGGGCTTTCGTCGAGCCATTGCATGAAACAGAGCTTGGAGACCTGCTGGAGGCACTCAATGCTGGTCAGCGGGCGCGGCTTGTTCAATTGGCAGGTGATGCGTTCGACTTGACTGCCTTGACCGAGGTGGACGAAGCCATCCGCCTCGAAATCATTGATGCGCTTTCAAACGAGCAGATTGCCGAAGCTGTTCAGGACCTTGATTCCGACGATGCGGTCTACATCCTTGAAGACATGGAAACGGAGGACCAGGACGAAGTTCTGGCAGCCCTGCCGTTTGAAGAGCGCCTTCGGCTGCGCAGGGCTCTTGACTATGGCGAAGAAACCGCCGGTCGGCGCATGCAATCCGAGTTCATTGCCGCACCGCCCTATTGGTCGGTAGGCCAGACGATTGACTACATGCGCGATGACCGGGACCTGCCAGACAGGTTCCACGAGATTTTTGTTGTCAGCCCGCAATTTGAACTGCTGGGCTCAGTGCCGCTGGACCGGCTGTTGCGATCGCAACGCAAGGTAAAAATCGGCGACATTGCCGAAGATGTCCGCTCCATTCCAGCTGACGAAGATCAGGAAGAAGCCGCACGGCTGTTTGAGCAATACGATTTGTTGTCGGCACCGGTCGTTGATGATGCCCGCAGGCTTGTGGGTATCTTGACAATTGATGACGTGGTTGACGTGATCAACCAAGAGGCCGACGAAGACATCAAGCGCTTGGGCGGCGTTGGCGATGAAGAACTTTCCGACAGTGTGCTGGAAATTGCCAAATCACGCTTCCTCTGGTTGTTCGTCAATCTGTTTACCGCCATCCTTGCTTCGCTGGTCATCGGTTTGTTTGACGCGACCATCGAACAAATGGTCGCCTTGGCGGTGTTGATGCCGATTGTGGCCTCAATGGGCGGCAATGCCGGGACACAGACCATGACAGTTGCTGTACGTGCACTGGCAACACGTGAGATCGACGCGCGCAACATGCGCCGGGTCATCATGCGTGAATTGGCGGTGGGAATGATCAACGGCGTTGTTTTCGCGGGCCTGATCGGCTTGATGGCGGGAGCCTGGTTTTTCAGCCCCAGCATAGGCATGGTCATTGCCGCAGCGATGGTGGTGAACATGATTTCAGCAGCTTTGGCCGGAATATTGATCCCCATACTGCTGGATCGCTTCGAGATCGACCCGGCGGTTGCCTCAAGCGTGTTCGTCACCACGGTCACCGACGTGGTGGGCTTCTTCGCATTCCTTGGATTGGCGGCTTGGTGGTTCGGCACTGCCTGACCACCCTGGCCTTTTGCTCAATGGCTACTGCTTGACCGACGCCGTGTAAGCCAGGTCGAGGCTGGGTCCTGCAATGTTGAACGGCACCGTGGTGATCTGGTGCAGGATGCGTTGGTGGACTTCCTTGTGATCGCCCATGGCGATGTGTGTCGCCGGAAAATCAAAAGCGTTGGTGATGGTGATCGAATTGCCTTTGGTCAGGCGCACTTTGTCACGCAGGCATCCAGGCATGCGGCAAGTGAAATTGTCCACCCGCCTGACATTGGGTGTGACGTTGCCCAGCGGCAATCCGTCGATCACGCCCATATAGCTGATCTGGATGCCTTCAGCCTGCAATTGCGCACCCATGCGGGTGATCAGGTTCGCGCCATAGCTGATGCCAATGAGGTTGATCTCGACCGCCGGATTGCGCTTCCAGGCCTTGCGTATGTCCGCCAGTATTTTGGGCTGGATGAGGGTGGAGCCTTCGACAGGGCTCAAATAGCTGTAGAGTTCGGCACCAGGAATTTTCTTTTGCAGGTTGGCAAAACCGTAACCGATGAATGGGACAGCACTTGCAAGCCCGTTGATCAGGTAAGTTTTGCTTTCAACGGCTTGCGCCTGCGCTTCGGCAGCCATTTCCGCTTGCAGGCCGAGGGCGGCAAGGAATGCCAGTATGAGGGTGCGCTTCATGATGCTGTGGTTTCCCCGCTGCACACATATGTCTTGGTGCAGTTTCGTTCAAGCAGCGTTAACATCCAGTAAAGCGCCAATTTTGTGGCGGGCTGCACTCAGCAACAATCAGCCGTAACGATTTGGCCCTTTGGTTCCCTTGGCCACCAGCCAGTAGCTCAATGGCAGCAAAATCAGGGCTTTCCAGCCCGGCTCGTCATGGTCATGCATGCGCCGAACCAAAACGCTGAGTGTCGGCAAGGCGGCAAACAAAAGCCAGCCATTTGACAGATAACTTGGTGCGCCATCCTCCATTGGCAGGAAACCGAGCCACGGTCCGACAATGTCGAGGTCTGCCTGAAGCAACGCAAGCCAGACCACAATTGCAAACCCTGTCCAGAACCAGAATTCGCGGCGATTCGCCCGCCCTGAGAAATTGATGTAGTTGCGGATCGCCGAAACGATTGCCGAAAAGAATGCCATGCCGTGCTCCTGCTGAAATTGCGCCGAATGCAACGGCAACCTTTTGATTCTGCGCGATGTTATGCGTGACAGGGCTGACACGCAACCGCAGCGGACAGTTGCACGTTTGACTTTTACGTAAATTCCAGTAACTGCAACTTGATGATCTCCTGCCGTTAATTGATTTTGTCTCCGCATCCAACTTCGAATTGTGAATTGCAATGCCGTCCAGATCCGAGATCAGCGAATTCTTCACAATCACGGAACTGACCCGCGAGTTTGGGGTATCGACCCGCACCATACGTTTCTATGAGGATGAAGGGTTGATCAATCCGGTTCGGCGCGGCCGCACCAGGCTTTTCCGTCCCTCGGACCGCAGGCTGTTGAGCTTCACGCTGCGTGGAAAGCGTCTCGGCTTTTCAATTGCGGAAATTCGCGAAATCCTGGTGATGTACAAGGAACCGCCGGGCGAGGAGGGGCAACTTCGTTTGCTGATCAGGCGTGTTGCAGAAAAACGAGCCGAGCTTGAGCAGAAGCGCCGCGACATCGAAGAGACACTGCGCGAATTGGAAGCAGTTGAAGAAGCCAGTTTGACCCGCCTTGCCGAACTTGGCGTGGGTACCTGACCGGGGTTAAATCCAGCGACGAACGCGTTTGGAATAATCCCGCCACGCTTTGCCGAAATGGGATTCCAGATGTTTCTCCTCCCGGACTATGGCAAATTGCTGCTCCAGCAGACCGGTCGCCAGTGCCACAAGGAAAAGCCAGGCAATTCCGGTAGCCAAACCTATGCCGCAAGTCAGGACTATGTTGGCGAGGTAGATCGGGTTGCGGGAAACAGCATACGGGCCGGTTGTGACAAGATGGCTTGAGCGCCCGACCGGACTGACTGTTGTCTTGTGTTTCCATAATTCCCGTATCGCCAAACCATAAATCAGCAAGGCTACGGCGATGGCAACCATTCCTGTTCCTTGCAGGATTTCCCGCGCCGACCCGACAGCCCAGGGAAGCGGTACAAAAGCCTGCAACGCGAATCCAAGGGCTATGCCGCCCAACAGGATTATCGGCGGCCAAGGTATTTTGTTGGGCGATTCATGGTGCTTGTTCAAGATGATCCTCGTAAGCTTGCCACTTGTTGCAAAGGGTCGAAGAACAAACCTAAGACGGGAGCTCCATGATGGCAATCACGATCCGCGACTTGCGCGAAAACGACAAGGATGGATGGCGTGCCTTGTGGCGTGGGTACCAGCAATTCTACGAGGCGGATTTGTCTTCCGATGAAGAACGTCTGTGGTCGGCCTTGATGCAGCCGGGCACCGATGGACCCTATGCAATGTTGGCCGAAAACGACGAGGGCGAGTTGCTGGGGCTGGTCCAGTTCCTGTTCCACATCAGCACTTGGTCGCCAGCAAAAAGATGCTATCTCAACGATCTTTACACGGTGCCGCAGTCCCGTGGCCAGGGCGTCGCCCGCAAACTGATTGAGGCGGTTTACATGAAATCCGACGAGCGGGGCTCTGGCCAGGTATGGTGGTTGACGCAGGAATTCAACGCGACCGCCCGCCTGCTTTACGACCGGATTGGCAAATCAACGCCGTTTGTCAAATACGTCCGTTGAGTGCCGAAAAGCCATACAGGATCGCCAGCATTACAGGTTGGTGCAAGAGGTAATAGACCAGGCTGTTTCGGCCAAGAAACTGCAAAAACCGTGAAACCGGATTTTCCGGTTTCAAAGCCGCCAATGTGCCCATCAGCCCTGCTGCGGCTATCAGGCTGGCGGCAGCGATGCCCATCAGCACCATCCCGAAAAACGGAAAAACCGGGACGTAGTCATTGCTGACTGGAATTATTTGGGACAATCCGCTCCACCACCAGATGGGTGCATCGAGCGCTGGTGTCTGCAACCACGACCGTGACACCAGAACGAATATTCCAGCTGCGGCGTTGAACCACCACGGCATGCGCACAAAAAACAATCCGGCGATGCTGGCAAATGTGATCGAATGCAGGATGCCGAAAAATATGAATGCGTCCGGCGTGGCCAAATAGGTGGCAACGGAAATGATTGCCGAAGCGCCGCCAATCATGGCGAGGCGACGCAACCAGCCACGCCATTTGACAGCATTTGCGTGAGCCAGCCAAAGGCTGAAGCCAACGAGAAACAGGAATGTTCCGGCGATGGTGCGGGCTGTCCAGACCGGAAAGGGCTCAAACATCACAGCCGGGTCGATATAGCCGAACATGCCCAGATCCCATGAAAAGTGGAATCCGGTCATGGCGATCAATGCCAAGCCGCGCAGCAGGTCAATCAGCGCAACCCGTGGCACCGACATTTCCTGCACTGCTTTGGTTTGAAGGGTCTGCCTGGCAAATTTCATCGGTTTCCATGGGTGTTGCAAGCGATCAGGCTTGCAGCTTTGGTCAGCAACTTGCAATGCTTGGGGTTGGAGCCCGTGATTGTTTTCTCATTAGTTTGTTCGGGTCCGGAGGTGCATTGATGCCAATAGTCCCTGTATCCGAGCTTGTTGCCCGAGCCAATGCGCAAATTTCGACATGGGCGCCGCTGCAAGCGCTGAAGGGTCAGTCTGCCGGGCAGGCCATTCTGGTGGATATTCGGGATATCCGCGAACTTGACAGGGAAGGCCGCATTCAAGGAGCGGTTCACGCTCCGCGCGGCATGCTGGAATTCTGGTTTGATCCATCGAGCAAATACCACCGTGAAGTGTTTGCAGACACCGACAAAACCTATGTTTTGTTTTGCGCCGCTGGTTGGCGGTCAGCGCTTGCCGCCAAGGCGCTTGAAGACATGGGCTTTGAAAACATCGCGCATGTCGACGGCGGGTTTGCTGCGCTTTCAACTGCGGGCGCGAACGTCACGCCTGCCAAACCTCAATCCACCTGAAAGGCTGCCCTGAATTGTGGAAATCCGGTCCCCATGCCTGAACCACTGTAGGCGAAGGCCGGTCGAGCCCCTATGTAATTGCCATGGCTCTTCATATCGTGAAATTGTGCGTGGGTGTTGAAACGGTGGACGACCTTGTCGGCTGGATCGAAGCCGAGAAGGCGCATCATCGTGCCATTGGCAGGAAATTCCAGCAAAAACACACAACGCGAATGATCCCCCGCCGAATGAACGAGGTGCTGGATGGTGGCTCACTTTATTGGGTCATCAAGGGCAATGTGCAGGTTCGCCAGCGCCTGACGGCCATAACGCCTTTCCGCGACAGTCAGGGCATTGAGCGATGCCATCTCGAACTGGCCGGCGATCTCATCCTGACCAACTGGCAGCCGCGCCGTGCTTTCCAGGGCTGGCGCTATCTTGCAGCCGCCGATGCTCCGGCTGATCTGGCTTCCGGGAGCGCCATTGCCGAGCTTCCGCCGGCGTTGAAGTTGGAGCTGTCACAATTGGGACTACTTTAGGTAGCGGCAAGTTTTCAAAAGCGCACGGATTTCGTCTTACGTAACGGAACAATTTAACCACTTTTTAATAATTCCGTTTTGATCCCGCTGATCTTGTTGCGTCAAATATGTAATTGTATCAGTGTGGTTCCGGGGCAGGAGTTGAGGGCTACACCAGTGAACATGCTTGGAAGCCGTCGTGCCAAACCGCAACAGGCTTACGTCATTGTTTGCGGAAACGAGAAGGGTGGTTCGGGGAAAACGACCACGGCCATGCACCTTGCGGTTGCGTTGCTGAATGGTGGCCACAAGGTTGCCACCGTCGATCTCGACACACGCCAATTGAGCCTCTCGCGCTATGTGGAAAACCGTATCGCGTGGGTCAGGCGCAAAGGTTTGCGCCTTCCTGTTTCCGATCATTTTCGCCTTGAGCGTGCCAATGGCGACAGCATTGCCGAAAACGAAACCGAAGAACTTGGCCGGTTTCAGGACATTTTGCGCCAGGTCGAGCATTCACACGATTTCATCCTGATCGACACTCCCGGCCATGACAGCTTTGCCATGCGCCTTGCCCATTCCATGGCCGATACGCTGGTGACGCCAATCAATGATTCCTACGTCGATTTCGACGTTCTGGCCCGAATTGATCCTGCCAATGGCGATGTCGTGAACATCTCCCACTACGCAACCATGGTCCGCGATGCACGCAGGCATCGCCGAACCGTCGACAACGGCTTGCTGGACTGGGTTGTGGTGCGCAACCGGTTGGCACCGCTCGCCACACGAAACCGCAGAAACATGGCCGACAGCCTCAAAGACCTTTCGATGCGGCTTGGCTGCCGTCTCGCGGAGGGCATTTCGGAGCGTGTGGTGTTTCGCGAACTGTTTCCCATGGGAATGACCGCGCTCGACGAAATGAACGAAGACACCATGGGGGCGGGGCCGACTTTGTCGCATTTGGCGGCGCGCCAGGAAGTGCGCTCGCTGCTTTCGGTGCTCCGGCTGCCGGTTGATGAAATCGGAAAGCGGCGGGCAGAGGCACGGCAAATCTGGCTTTCGAACGCCGACAAGCCGATGGAAGACCTCGGAATATTCGCCGATTGAAGCCCTTGACTGATTATTGCGGCAGGCTGATGCGGACCGCTGGTCTGCCGGCTGGATTGTAAACCCGGATCTTTATTTGAACACGCGGCATGGAAGCTCTGCGGGCGCGGGCACCAACACCCAGCAACATGGCAATCAGGTCGCGCGTTTTCACGGCTGGCTTGGCCCGCAACAAATCCGTGAGCCGCATTGGTTGCCAGATCGAAGCAGGTTGCCTGTCAGCTGGATTTACAGCTGGCCAAGCCGGAACTCCGGCGATTTTTGTATCAACAGTCAAGAGCCGATCCCTCACACGTTACAAACAGGGACTTTGCTATTGCACCGCGTTCAGTTTGAAAGCGCGATGCAGGCGAACTTCTTCTTCTTCAACTGGTCACAGGCCGACCATGCCTCTTCCTTGGAAGCAAATCCGGCGAAACGCGCGCGGTACAAAGTGGCATCGCCCTTTGAAACCGTTTCGGTGTGGTCACGTACCGACGAAAGCGTTTTTGGTGCTTTGGCCCGCGCTGTTTCCAGCAATTGGTTTGCACCGCCCAGCGATGGGGCCGCACCAATCTGGATTTGCCATCCGGCAGGTATCTGATGCTCGATGGCCTGTTCGGCAGGCGAAGCGTTTTCAGTCATCAGTGCCAGTTTTCCGATTTTGTCCTCTTTGGAAGCTGCTGTCATGATCGGGTCGGTCGGCCCTGAAGATGGCGCCGGAGATGGAATTGGCAAATTGCGCGCACTGATCGAACGCAGCTTTGCTTCTATTGCCGCGATGTCGAAATCGGAGCCGTCACGGAAACCCTTTTTCGTGTCAGCTTGCAACGATGCCGCTGATACGGTGTGAGCTGTGGCAATGCGCTCGGCAACCGGATCCTGCGACTTCAGACGACTGATTTCTGCAGGCCGCTTCATGGGCAGCTGCACTGTTGCATCAGCAACAACAGTTTCTTCCGCAGTTTCGATGGTTTCACGTGCCGGATTGCGGTTGCGAACCTTGGCAACAATCAAATTGTCGCCGCCACGGGAAGCTTTGGAGATGTGACGCTCGATCAAGGTTGCCATCTGCTCGTTTCGGGCCTTGCCGGACTTGCCGCCCAATACCACTGCGACGATTGAGCGACCGTCGCGTTCAACCGAAGACACGAGATTGAAGCCCGATGCCTTGGTGTAGCCGGTCTTGATGCCGTCCATGCCCTTTACTTGGCCAAGCAACCGGTTGTGGTTGCCCATGCGCTTTTTGCCATACGCAAATACACGGGTGGAAAAATATCCATAATACTGCGGAAAATGTTCACGCAGGGCGACTCCCAGGATGGCCATGTCGCGCGCTGTCGTCAATTGGCTTGAATTGGGAAGGCCCGAGGCATTGCGGAACGTGGTTGAACCCATCCCCAATGCGCGTGCCTTGGCTGTCATCTTTTTGGCAAAGCCACTTTCCGTGCCACCCAGATGCTCGCCGACTGCCGCCGCGATGTCATTGGCGGACTTTGTTACGAGGGACAAGATCGCCTGTTCGGCACTGACACTGCCACCAGCTGGAATGCCCAGTTTGGACGGAGGCATGGAAGCGGCATGCTTCGAAACCTTGATACGGGTTTTCTTGCTGACTTCGCCGTTCTCCATCGCTTCGAAAAGCAGATAAAGCGTCATCATCTTGGTCAGCGATGCAGGGCCTTGCCGCGCATCTTCGCGGTGGCCGTACAACACTTTGCCGGTCTTGGCATCCATTACAATGCCGGCATAACTTGCCGCCTTTGCCGCAACGACAGGCGCAAGGCCACACACGGCCACGGCTGCAATAATGACGAGGCGCACGCAGTGGCGCGCAAAAAAGCGAGGGTGGGTACGCAAAACCAGTTCCCGAACCATTGTGCCGCAAGGGCGCTTGTCTGGCCGCCGGTGAACAACCAGGCGGTGTTTCATCGAAACTACCCCGGCGTGGTTACTGAAGAGTTTATGGAAAATGGCGAATTGCCAAATTAATGACAATTGCAGGTTTCTCAGGATGGAAATCGAATTGCTGCATTGCACAAAAATAACTTGACCTCGTTGTGCAGTGCACATAGATTGAGGGCATGCGGTGCTGCTGATGGTTTTCGGACTTCAGGGCCAATCGGAAATGAAGAGGGAAATCCCCGCCGCTTCCGACAGACAACACCAGAAAGGGTACCCCCATGAACCAGAATTTTGAATCCATCCAGAAGCAGGGCCAGGAAAATCTCGAACTCGCCATGAAGAGCGTTTCGGCAATGACCAAGAGCTTCCAGGACATCGCCAAGGAAGCAGCGGACTACTCCAAGAAGCAGTTCGAAACATCGACCGCAGCCACCGAAAAACTGATGGCTTCCAAGAGCGTCGACAAGGTGTTTGAAGTTCAGGCCGACTATTTGAAGGGTGCATATGAATCCTTCGTCGCGCAGGCAACCCGCATGAGCGAAATGTACGCCGACGCAGCCAAGGAAGCTTACAAGCCGTTTGAAAAAATGACTGCCAAAGCAGCCAAGTAATTTTTCACTGACCGCTGTTCCTTCGGGAACACAAAAAAGCCCGGCAGGTAACCTGCCGGGCTTTTTGCATGTCTGCATCAAACCCGCAGACGCGGCCCTTTAACTGGGGCCGGACAGCACCATATTAGTTGCTTCGTGCAGAAAAAATCACTTGCGACAAACCTCTCGATGCCAAAACCTGTTTGCCGACTGCGGTTTTGAAATGCATAGTTACTCACTGGTTTGATGGCAAACGGCGGAAAGCAACAAGGTGGATGTGGCAGACATGAAAGATGCAACTGGCATGAAAAAGCCCGACAGCGGGCAGGCCGGTTTTGTCCGTCTGCAGGATGACGACCGGCGCAAGTTGGTGCCTCCGCGCGTTCCAGGCAAAGATCAGGGAAATGGTGCTGGCACCGGGGTGGCGACCAAAACCCGGACCAAGACAAAAAAGCCTGATTTGTACCGCGTTTTGCTGCTCAATGACGATTTTACGCCAATGGAGTTTGTGATCCATGTTCTGGAGCGGTTTTTCAACAAAAGCCGTGAAGCCGCCACGGTGATCATGCTGCATGTTCACAACAACGGTGTGGGAGAGTGCGGAACCTACACCTACGAAGTCGCGGAAACAAAAGTGACGCAAGTCATGGACTTCGCCCGCAAGCACCAGCATCCGCTGCAATGCGTCATGGAAAAGAAATAACGGAGATCGCTTTGCCTTCTTTCACAGACAGTTTGGAAAAGTCCCTCCACAAGGCGCTCGTATATGCCAACGAGCGCAACCAGGAATATGCAACGCTCGAGCATTTGCTTCTGTCGCTGGTCGATGATGCCGACGCGGCTGCCGTGATGCGTGCCTGCAATGTCGATCTGGAACTCCTTCGCCGTACCCTGACTGAATACATAGATACGGAACTGGCCAATCTGGTTGCCGATCTGGACGAAGATGCAAAACCCACCGCGGGCTTTCAGCGCGTCATTCAACGTGCTGTCATCCATGTGCAGTCGTCCGGTCGCGATGAGGTCACCGGTGCCAATGTGCTGGTTGCAATCTTTGCCGAGCGTGAAAGTCACGCCGCATACTTCCTGCAAGAGCAGGAAATGACGCGATATGATGCAGTGAATTTCATCAGCCACGGCATTGCCAAGCGGCCCGGCTCCTCAGACTCCCGCCCGGTGCGCGGTGTTGACGAGGAACAGGCTGGCCCCGGCGAAGAGCCGCCTGCAAAAGGCAAGGGCGATGCGCTGGATGCCTATTGCGTCAACCTCAACAAAAAAGCCCGCTCCGGCAAGATTGATCCGCTGATTGGTCGGGAATCCGAAGTGAACCGGACGATCCAGATTCTTTGCCGCCGATCAAAAAACAACCCGCTTTATGTGGGCGATCCGGGCGTCGGCAAGACTGCCATAGCCGAAGGCTTGGCCAAACGCATCGTTGAAGGATCGGTTCCCGATGTACTGCGCGATGCGACGATATTTTCGCTCGACATGGGCACTTTGCTCGCTGGAACACGCTATCGCGGCGATTTCGAGGAACGCCTCAAGCAGGTGCTGAAGGAAATCGAGGAATATCCCGGCGCAATCATGTTCATTGACGAAATCCACACGGTCATTGGCGCTGGCGCCACTTCCGGCGGTGCAATGGATGCGTCGAACCTGCTCAAGCCGGCTCTTTCTTCTGGCGCCATTCGCTGCATCGGCTCAACCACGTACAAGGAATATCGCCAGTTCTTTGAAAAAGACCGGGCTTTGGTGCGCCGCTTCCAGAAGATAGATGTGAACGAGCCGAACATTGAAGACGCAATTGCGATCATGAAGGGGCTCAAGCCCTATTTCGAGGATTTTCACAAGGTGAAGTACACTGCCGAGGCGATCAAGGCGGCAGTTGAATTGTCAGCCCGCTACATCAATGACCGCAAGTTGCCGGACAAGGCAATCGACGTGATTGACGAAACCGGCGCTTCCCAGAAACTGCTTCCTGAAGCCAAGCGGAAAAAGACCATCGGTATCAAGGAGATCGAGGCTACCATCGCCACGATCGCCCGCATCCCGCCCAAGTCGGTATCCAAGGATGATGCGGTTGTTCTCAAAAACCTGAACGACCAACTCAAGCGGGTGGTATTCGGACAGGACGCCGCCATTGAAGCGTTGGCCGCGTCGATCAAACTCGCCCGCGCCGGACTTCGCGAGCCGGACAAGCCAATCGGGGCGTATCTGTTCTCAGGACCCACAGGTGTTGGCAAAACCGAAGTTGCCCGACAACTGGCGTCAGCCATGGGCATTCACTTGCTGCGTTTCGACATGTCGGAATACATGGAACGGCATACCGTTTCACGCTTGATCGGAGCACCTCCGGGCTATGTCGGGTTCGACCAGGGTGGCTTGCTTACAGATGGCATCGACCAGCATCCCCATTGCGTGCTGCTCCTTGATGAAATCGAAAAGGCCCATCCGGATCTTTTCAACATTCTGTTGCAGGTCATGGATCATGGCAAGCTTACCGACCACAACGGCAAGCAGGTCGATTTTCGCAACACGATCATCATCATGACCACCAATGCCGGTGCTTCTGAAATGCAGAAATCTGCAATCGGGTTCGGCTCGACAAAGCGGACAGGGGATGACGAGGAAGCGATCAACAAGTTGTTTGCGCCAGAGTTCCGAAATCGGCTGGATGCGATCATTCCGTTTGCGACCCTGCCCACCACTGTCATCCATCAGGTTGTCGAAAAGTTCATCATGCAGTTGGAGGCACAGCTTTCCGAACGCGGCGTGACATTCGAATTGGCGCCTGAAGCGGTGGCTTGGCTTGCAACCAAGGGCTTTGACGATCGAATGGGCGCCCGTCCGCTCAGCCGGATCATCCAGGAATACATCAAGAAGCCGTTGGCTGATGAAGTATTGTTTGGCAAACTCAAGGACGGTGGCGTGGTCAAGGTCACCGTGACCAAGGGCAAGGATGGCGAAGAGACGCTCAAACTCGTCACCATTGCCGATGCGCCGATAAAGCCTGCCAAACCTGAGCCGGTAAAAAAACCGGCAAAGCCGTCAAAACCGGTTGAGCCGGTCTCGTCCAAACCGGATGGCAAAAGCAAAGGAACCCGCGCCGGGTCGGTGCCAAAAGTTCCCCTGAAGACCTGAGATGCGTTGTGGATCTTGAAAAACCGGGCAGCGGCAACGCTGCCCGGTTTTTTGTGTCAATACGGACAATTGCGCGATGCGTCGAAAGGCAATCTGCGAAAATCTGCCAAAGGCAAAAAAAGCGAATCGCTTTCCCTTCCCGGTTGTCATAACGTTGAGACAACCAAGAGGCAGCGTGAAAACTGCGTTTGCGGGGGCGACGTTCTGCAATTTTGTGGGGCGAATTTTGCGGAACCGGGCACAATCCCTGTTCCATTTTTGTGGGTAAGAACTTCGCTGGTTTGGCGCAGGAGGCTTTTGTGGAACAGATTGAGCAGTTGAAAGCAATGCGGGACGCGGCAAAAGCCCGTCTGGAAGCAATGCCGGATTTCCGGCTGATGAATTCGTTGGGTTCGCTGATTGATGATCTTGAAGATGCCTTCGGACTGAAGCCAGTGGCAGATGTTCCGGCTGCAGCGGTTGTTGCGTCGGAGCCGGCCCCGGAAGCCGTCAACGAAGAAGCACCTGCATTTGCTGTTGAAGCTGCGCCGGAGCTGCAGGAAATCATTCCATCAGAACCTGCGTTGGAAACTTCGAACGAGATTGAGGCGGTCGCCCACGAATCGGCTGATGGTGCAATCGCCGGAGATCCGGAAGTAGCCTTTGACAGCGATGATCTTGCAGCTGCGATTGGTCAGGAGATGAGTGACGAAACACTCCTGGACGCGATGGAAACAGTGGAAGCGGTTGAAGTTGTTGAAATGGTCGAGACCCTGGAATTTGCCCCGGCACAAACGGCGGCAGCTGCGGTCGAGGCTCCTCTCGCTGAAGCCAATGGCAATTCCGAAAGTTTTCACGCCGCAGAAACCGAAGAAGATGCAGTGTCACGTGCTCTTGATGAATTGAGCGCTGATCTTGCGGAAGTTGGTGGACCGGCAGACACGCAGCCAAGCGTGTTGACGTTCCCGAATAACTGATTTGGTACGAATGAATTTGGACGACAAAAGCCGGGCACCTTGCCCGGCTTTTTTATGCCTGTGCCAGCACAGCCCGAATGATGGCAGCATTTTCCGCAAGGATTTCGGGCTTTTCCATATCGCCCGTATGTCCCTTCAATGCCACGCCGGCGTGGCGGGGAATGATGTGGAAGTGCAGGTGAAATACTGTCTGCCCGGCAGCTGGTTCATTGTATTGAACAATCATGACCCCATCGGCGGAAAACGCCTTTTTGACCGCCAATGCCATTTTTTGTGTTGCAGCAACAACAGGCCCAAGCACGTGCAACTCGGCATCAAGCAGATTCCTTGACGGTTGCTTCGGAACTACCAGAACATGACCTTGCGCCTGCGGCATCACATCCATGAATGCCAGTGTTTCGGCGTCTTCATGAACCTTGTGGCAGGGGATTTCGCCGCGAAGGATTCGGGCAAAAACGTTCTGTGGATCATATTGCATGGTGCCGGTTCCCCGAAAAACGATTGTTTGGCCTGAAAATTCCGAATGTCATTCGCTGTCACTTTTGCGGAACGGCGCAAGCTCCTGCAAGATCTCATTCTCGGTTTTCACGTGTTCACGTTCTTGCGCAAGGTAGTCGGCGACCGCACGTCGCAATCCCGGATGAACGATATGGTGCGCAGAACGGGTGATCACCGGCACATAACCGCGCGCCAGTTTGTGTTCGCCTTGTGCCCCGGCTTCTACCCGCGCCAGCCCGTGCTCGATGGCAAAGTCGATGGCTTGATAGTAGCACACCTCGAAATGCAGGCAGGGGTGGTCTTCAACGCATCCCCAGTGTCGGCCGTACAGGCAATCGTCGCCAAGGAAATTGATGGCCCCGGCGACATGGTCACCATTGCGGCGCGCCATGATCAGCACGACGCGGTCTGCCATCCGCTCTCCCAACAACGAATAGAACTTGCGGTTGAGGTATGGACGGCCCCATTTGCGCAAACCGGTATCCATGTAGAATTGAAAGAAACGGTCCCACACCGCCTCTGTCAGGTCTTTTCCTGAAAGCCGTTCGATGGTGATTCCGCTGCGGGCCAGTGCTGTTTCGCGCTCCTTGCGGATGTTTTTTCTTTTGCGGGAAGAAAGCGCTGACAGGAAATCATCAAAACTGCCGTAATTGTTGTTTTGCCAATGAAATTGCTGGTCGAGCCGCTGCAGGAAACCAGCGCCACCTGCCAATTGCCACTCACTTTCAGGCATGAAAGTAATGTGTGCCGAAGACGCCCCGTGGTGAACCGCCAACTCCTGCAGCCCGCCAAGCAACATGCTGCGCTGGTTGTCTGTTGCAGCCATCAGCCGTGGCCCGGTAGCCGGCGTGAACGGGACCGAACATTGGAGCTTGGGGTAATAGTTGCCGCCAGCACGGGCAAAGGCTTCTGCCCACCCGTGGTCAAACACATATTCACCCTGGCTGTGGTTCTTCAAGTAGCAGGGCAGGGCGCCCGTCAGCGTTCCATCGGCATCCTCCAATAGCAAATGCTGTGGCAGCCAGCCGGTTGCCGCGCTTGCCGATCCGCTGTCCTCCAGCGCTGAAAGGAAATCGTGGCTGACAAATGGATTGCCGATGGCAGCGCCCGTCTGTCCATTGGCGATGCTTTCCCAAGCGACTTTGCCTGCGTCATGGATGGATGAAGCTATGCGAATGCGTCCGGGCTGCGACATGTCCGCCATGGTGGATTGCAGGATGACCGGCGCTGAAAAAGCAGCGCCCAAAACCAACTTATTGCCCGCCCGCATGAAAACAAGGGCCAGCGGTCAGCTATCAAGGATCTCGCGGGTCAAAACCCTCAAAAGTTATCTGATCGGCATGCAAGGCACTTTTTGCCGCAAGATCAGGAGTGCGGATTGTCCAACTGATCAAGGGTTTGCCCGATTTTCGAAATGCCTCGCCAAAACGGCAGGGAAGATCCTTGATGCCGTAGGAAACGAAATCCACTGCAGCACTTTGCGCTATGCCCATGTGCATGTCATGGTACCGGTCATCGCCCTCGGCGGTCAGGCCGACAGCCCGGCTGGGAAACTGGCGTCGCGCATCGGCCACCAGCCAGTGATTGAAAGACATTATTGCTGCTTGCCCGTCATAATGTTCGAGTTCCTTGGCAACAGCCTCGACAAAGCCGTCATCTTCGCCTGCGAGGCCTTTCAACTCGATGACCAGGCCAACCTTGCCGCTGATTGTTGCAAGCAATTGGCGCAAGCTGGGTATGTGGTCTTGCGAACCACCAACCTTGATTTTTGCCAGTTCTGCCGCCTTGCGCTCACGCATATTGCCTTTTTCCGGTGTCAGTCGGTCAAGGGTCAAATCGTGAAACACCATTGGCACCCCATCGGCTGACGGGTGCAAATCAACTTCGATGTTGAAACCATTTGAAACAGCTGCACTGGCCGCCGATAGCGTGTTTTCAAATCGCCCTTGTGCCTTGTCGTGCAAACCACGATGCGCGATCGGGGTTTTTGCAATCCATGAACTGATGGACGGAAAATTGTTGGCAGGCATTCTGGCTCCTTGAGAAACAGGCTGTGGCGAAATGCGGCAATGACCATTGATGCAGACCGCTCTTGTCTACACCGCCTTTTTGCCACAACAATGAACGACGTGTACGAAACCGGTCGCAATTTGCGTCGCGGTCAAAATATGTCAGGAAAATGCATGCCCGCCGGAAATGGCCTCTTCTCTGCAACTGCGCTCGCATTGTGTGCATTTATTGCGCCAAAGGTGGCACACGCCGTCGGTTTCGAGATTTTGGCGCCTCACCGGGCGGCTTACGAAGTGCGTCTGTTGAAGGCTACCGAGCGCTCCGGCATCGGTGCCATGAGCGGGCGCATCGTGTATGAAATCACCGGCAATGAATGCGAAGGCCTGACCATTCGTTACCGGTTTGTGACCAACATTACTTCAACGGATTCGACCTACCAGACCGATCAGCAGATATCCACTTTCGAAAGCCCGGACGGCAAGGAGTTCACGTTTCTTACCAAGACATTTGTTGACCAGCGGCCGGAAACAACCGTGCGCGGCAATGCGGTGCGTACGCCCGGCGGGCTGAAGGTTTCGCTTGCCGAACCTGCCGAGCGCAGCCTTGAATTGCCCGATGGTGTGTTCATGTCGAGCCATCTAATTGATGTCATTGAACGGGCAAGGGCCGGCGAGAGCCTTGTTCGTGCGCCGGTCTTTGATGGCTCCGAAGGTGCTGACGAGGTGGTGCTCAGCTCAACTTTTGTCGGTCCGGCCAAAACAATCCTGCAACCGCTAGAGGGTGAAAAACCCGAAGCACTGGAATCACTCAAAGGGCAGGAGGCATGGCCGGTCACGATTTCATACTTCGAGGGTGACCCAGGCAAGTCGGCAGAAGTCGTGCCGAGTTACGAGGCTTCATTCCTGTTGTATTCCAATGGCATCTCTCGCCATTTGGTAATGCGTTACCCAGACTATTCTTTGGTCGGCGAACTTTCCAGTCTGGAGCTGCTGAAGGCAACGCCTTGCGTCGACAAAAACTGAACTGGGCTTTGATGGCGTCTCATTTTTTGGGACGCCCATTGCCAAATGTCAGCCCCAGTTCAACCGCACCTTTGCCAAACCTGTCGCGAACGCTGTCCATTGCACGCTCCGCTTTTGCCCGTTTTTCAGCCTCTGCGTCTACCAGATCATGGGGGTCGGCGCGGTCGTCCGGGGAAAGCGCGCTGACACCAATGCCGATCAGCCTGAACCGTGTGCCATCGGCTTCGCGTTCCATCAATTCAAGGCCATGGCGGTAAATCCTGTCGGCAAGCTGGGTTGGATCAGCCAGTGACCGGTTTCGGGTTCGCGACTTGAAGTCGCTTGTTTTCATTTTTAGAACAATGGTTTGCCCGGCAAGATGGGACTTTTTCAGGCGCGCCGAAACTTTCTCTGCCAAACGTCGAAGTACCGGTGCCAACTCGCTCAGTCCGCCGATGTCATTCTCGAAGGTTGTCTCGGCACTGATGCTTTTTGCGTCGCTTTCGGGCTCTATTGCGCGATCATCAAGCCCTCGCGAAAGCCGTGACAGCCGAATCCCCATGCTGCCATAGCGCCGTGCCAGATCGCTCTCGGCCATGTCCTGCACGGCAGCAAGTCCGGTGATCCCATCACGGGCCAACATCGCCTGCGTTGCTTTGCCAACACCCCAAACGATTGACACGGATTGCCGGCGCAGGAATGCAATTGCTTCCATTCGCCCGATGACCGAAAAGCCGCGCGGCTTTTCAAAGTCTGAAGCAACCTTGGCGAGAAATTTGCAATAGGAAAGTCCGACCGAAACCGACAGGCCCAGTTCACCTTCAACTCGTCTGGAAAAAGCTGCAAGGACTTCAACTGGCGGGGCCTTGTGCAACCTGTGTGTACCCGACAGGTCAAGGAATGCCTCGTCGATGGAAATCGGTTCAACCAGTGGCGTCAACTCGCGCATCAACTCGCGAATCTTGCGACCTTCGCGAACGTATTTTTCCATGTCGGGCTTGATGACAATGGCGTCCGGGCAGGCTTCCAACGCCTTGAACATCGGCATCGCCGAGCGCACGCCGCGCACCCGGGCAACGTAGCAAGCCGTTGAAACAACACCGCGCTTGCCGCCGCCGATGATTACCGGCTTGTTGAAAAGATCCGGGTTGTCGCGTTTCTCCACCGACGCATAAAAGGCGTCGCAATCAATATGGGCGATGGCAAGATCGTTCATCTCAAGGTGGCGAATTGTACGCGGACTGCCGCAGTGCTGGCATCGCCGTGCAGCCATTGGTGTGTGTGACAGGCAATCGCGGCAAAACGCCTGCCCGGTGTTTGCGGTTTCGCCAGCTTCAACCACGGCCTGACTGGCCGGACATGGCATGGGAAAGTATTTCACGGGCCTTGAGAATATTTCGTGGGTCAATTCCGGCCGCCGCCGCAAACGCAAGAAGCGTGGGCTCATTGCCGAGGAAATGGTCAAGCACCCCGGACAGGAAATCCTGGCTTTGTGCCGCCTCGCGCAATTCCTCAACGCCCAGTCCGGTCAGTGCCAGAAACCGGCCCAATTCCTCTTCGTCGCCCGCCAGATGCTGCAATGCACTGATCGCCAGCAATTCCGCTTCATCGTGAGTCATTTGACACCCTTTCGGCAAGAACCGGGATCAAGGCAGGCGGGACTTTGATCCCGCATGTTTGCGTTTCGTCAACACACTTTGAATAAACTTGCAAACAGACCAAATCAATTGCGCCGTGAGGCAGGTGTCGTTTTCGCCCCCGCCATGCCTCGCCCGGGAAAGAAGCCATGCAGAAATCCGTGATGATTGTTGAGGACAATGAACTCAACATGAAGCTCTTCAACGACTTGCTTGAGGCCAACGGCTATCGCACCATCAAGACGCGCAACGGTCTGGAAGCGCTTGATTTGGCACGCCTTCACCGTCCCAATCTCATTTTGATGGACATCCAGTTGCCGGAAGTTTCCGGCCTTGAGGTGACAAAATGGCTCAAGGAAGACGACGAACTTCATGTCATTCCGGTGATTGCCGTTACGGCATTTGCCATGAAGGGCGATGAGGAACGCATTCGGCAAGGCGGCTGCGAAGCCTATATCTCGAAACCAATTTCCGTTGCCAAATTTGTAGAGACTGTAAAGTCCTACATCGGCGACGCGTAAGGAGCGGAAAAGAACATGACCGCCCGCATCCTGGTAGTTGACGACATCCATGCCAATGTGAAGCTGCTGGAAGCGCGGCTGATGGCCGAATATTTCCAGGTGCTGGTGGCGCACAACGGACGCGATGCGCTTCAGATCTGTGAAAATGGCCATGCCGACATGGTGCTGCTTGATGTGATGATGCCGGAAATGGACGGATTTGAGGTTTGTTCACGCCTCAAAAACAACCCGCGCACCGCCCATTTGCCCGTCGTGATGGTAACAGCACTGGATCAGCCGGAAGACCGGGTGAGAGGACTGGAATGCGGAGCCGATGATTTTCTGACCAAACCGGTCAGCGATCTGGCACTGATTACCCGGGTCAAGAGCCTTGTCCGGCTGAAGATGCTGACCGATGAGCTGCGCCTTCGGGCTACAACGGGGCGCGACCTCGGCGTTGAGACCATGCTTGATCTCACCGACAAATCGAATGGTGCCAAAGCGCGCATTCTGGTGGTTGACGACCGACCGTCATCCTATGAGCGCATTGTCAAGTTTTTGGCGGTCGAGCATTCCGTTGTGGTCGTGCCCGATCCGCAAGAAGCCCTGTTTCGTGCGGCGGAAGAGGATTTTGACTCGGCAGTGATTTCGATGTCGTTGCAAAATTTCGACTCATTGCGCCTTTGTTCGCAATTGCGCTCGCTGGAGCGAACCCGAACACTGCCAATCGTGGTGATAGCTGAAAACGACCAGGAAGCGGGCGTCATCCGGGCGCTTGATCTCGGCGTCAACGACTACATCCGCCGCCCGATTGACCGCAACGAATTGCTCGCCCGCGTTCGCACGCAGGTCCGCCGCAAACGCTACAATGAAAAACTGCGCAATTCAGTGCAGGCCACCATCGAGATGGCTGTCACGGACGGCCTGACCGGGCTGAACAACCGGCGCTATTTTGACAGCCATTTGCAGGGCATGTTCGAAAAATCGGTTGGCCGCAACAAGCCGATATCGCTGGTGATGTGCGACATCGACCATTTCAAGGCGGTGAACGACGGCCACGGCCATGATGCCGGCGATGAGGTCATTCGCGAATTTGCCAAGCGCATCCGCAAATGCATCCGCAACATCGATCTTGCCTGCCGCTATGGCGGCGAGGAATTCGTGGTGGTGATGCCCGATACGGATGTGGCGATGGCCCGTCTGGTGGCTGAACGAATCCGGGTTGAAGTTGCTTCACACTCATTCATCGTTGGCGGCAAAACCGCCCTGCCAATAACGGTCAGCCTCGGCGTTTCCTGCATTGAAGGCGAGAACGATTCGCCGGAGAAATTGCTCAAGCGGGCTGATGTGGCGCTCTACAACGCCAAGCGCAGCGGTCGCAACCGGGTTTATACCGAGGCAGCCTGAACCCAGGGCTGTCAGCCAGGTCAATTGTGGCCATGCCCATAAACCATGTGTCCTAACCAAGCCGGAGTTTGGCTCGGTCTGCAGAGCACCATTTGGTTGATTTCATTTATTTGTTGCGCCAGATGTCTGGCTGTCAGCTCGATGGCACGTGACGCCATCGGCGCTTGGCACGGGTTACCTCATACCTTGCGGGGTGCCCAGGTCCGCCGCATCTCCTGGGTCCGCAAGGCCTGTCGGCCGGTTTTTGGCAATCATGGCATCCTCGTACCATGACATGACCAGATTACCGGCCGACTTTTTGCAAAAATCCCCTGCAGTTTCTCGTGACAAAAAAGCCGCCCGAAGGCGGCTTTGACTTGCGTTCAACAAGCTGGCAGCATGTTGATGCTTACTTGATCTTGGTTTCCTTGAAGTCGACATGCTTGCGGACGACAGGATCGTATTTGCGCATCGACATTTTTTCGGTCTTTGTGCGGCTGTTCTTTGTGGTGACGTAAAAGAAGCCGGTACCGGCGGTGCTTTCGAGCTTGATCTTGATATTGGCTGCCTTGGCCATTTCGCTATTCCTGCTGCTTGACCGCCGGGTTCAACCGGTCTGGTCATTTTCGTGGATTTCCGGATCAAACATCGCGCTGGAATCGAAGCCACAGCGCAAAGGGCATCGCAAGCGAGGCCGGTGATTTCCGCGCAAACTACGCATGCGCGCCCGATTGTCAAGGTGTCCGGCAATATGGAATTCAATTGCCGGAATATTCAGATGAGTGCGCGGTTCCTGCGGGCAAGCACCAGGACAAGATATGCAGCGAACATTCCGCTGAGCGCAACGGCAAAACCATGCGGATCCCAGATGTCCATGCATATCCCGGCGACCTGCGGCCCGATCACCATGCCAATGGCGTAGCAAAGGATAAAGGCAGCATTTGCCTGCGCCAGATCGGGCCCCTTGAGCCTGGCACCCAGATGCGCCAGCCCAACGGTATACATGCCCGTGGTGACGCCGCCCCACACGAACAGCCCGGCAATCAGCAGGGCAGGGTAATGCACGGCGTAGGGCAAGATTGCCACGCCTACCGCACCGGTCAGTGCACAGCCAAACAGCAGCCAGCGGCGGTCATTCAGACGGTCTGAAATCAGGCCAAGCGGCAATTGAAAGGCGACATTGCCAAATGCCAGCACCATCAACAGCAGGGAAACCTGTGTTTCGCCATAGCCGGTCCGGGCGCCATAGACCGGAAACAAGGCCAGCCCGGCTTGTTCGACCGCGCCAAAGACAAAGGCAGCGGCTGTAGCCAGTGGCACTATCCAGATATAGCGGGTCACAGAGCGGGATGCGGGCTCCTGGCTGGTGGCTGGCTGTTTGTTGCGGGCCAGGATGGCTGGCAAGGTAGAGGCAATGATGATGCAGGCACCGGTCACAAAGGGCAGGAAATCGCGCGTGCCCATACCCGCCAGCAATGCCGGTCCCGTGGCAAAGCCCAGCGAAAGCACGCTGCCGTAAATCCCCAGTGTCAAGCCACGCCGTTTTTCCGGCGCAGAAACATTGATCCAGTATTCGCTGAGAATGAAAGACGCAGTGATTGCTCCGTGAAACGTGATGCGCAGCGCAAACCACGCCCAGATCGAGGGGAAGTAGAAAAAGCCCATCAGGCTGGCCGCGCTGACAATGGCCGCCAGCACCAGCGTGTTCACCAACCCGATCCGCCTCGCCAGCGGGTTCACGAATGGAACCGTGATGATGGAGGCGATCCCGGCCATGGCGGTGTTTGCGCCAATCATGGTCGAGGAATAGCCGCGCTGCTCCATCAGGAAGGATAGCAGCGGAAACGACAGGCCCACGGCCACGCCTACGGACGATATCGTGGCTATGGCCGCAGCTGCGCCCCACAAATCAACCTTGTCAGGTCGTTTGACATCCATTCCAAAGGCGTCTTCGGCAGGCTTCATGCAATTCTCCGCATACGGACTGCCTTGTATCGCGAATTTTCCTGCATCATGCCATCACGCTTTTGCGAAACTGCCGGTTGATAGACTGGTAAAACGGGACGGGCTGGGAAGGATCAAGTTCCGGATCACGCTCCAGACGTTGCAGCAGTTCCACCAGCATGACACGCGTTATTTCGCGCGTGCCTGCCTCCAGCGCGTCTTGCGGCCTGATCCATTGCAGCTCTTCCAGCTCGCCACTGGGTAAGAAACCACCATCAGGCGTATACCCGATTCTTTCCGCCATTGTGACAAAGAACCAGGTATCGAACCTGCGTGGCGGGCCGGGAGGTGTTATGGCTCTCGCCATCACGCTCAAGCCCGAAAGCGCGGGCATTATTGCGTGCTCTTCAAACGGTTCCCAACCCTGCGGCATGGCGCGCCTGCTGGCACTTTTGCCCAACAGCAGGCCGCTTTCCTCTGCCAATTCCCGTATGGCTGCCATGGCCAGCGCCCTTGCGCCGCGAATGCTTTTGCGACCGCGCATGTGCGCCACCAGCAAGCGGGCCGTTTCCGGCGCCATTTCATCACATGAGGGAACCATGCCATCGGATTTGTCCACCGACCCGCCTGGAAAGACCAGTGCGCCCGGCATGAATTTCAATGAATGGTGTCGCTTGCCCATCAGCACGCGGATGCCGGAGCCTTCCTTGCGAACAATCACCAGTGTCGAGGCATTGCGCGGCCGGATGCCGGTATGTCGGGTACGGTTTTGCGACGTGATCTTTCTCGTTTCAGGCGCGGAAATCATTGCCTCGATACGGGAAAGTTCGGCCGCCAAATTATCCGAATGATCTGGTGGTTCAGTCGTCATGCCCGCCAAAACCATGCATGCGCATTGCCCATTGCGCCCCGATCACGATGCCTTTGAGCGGTCGCATCAACGCTACCGATGTGGCGACGGCAATCATGACAGTCAGCAGGGTCAGGCCCCACATGGGCAGGAATTCACTGTCCAGAAACAGCATCATCGCCCCGATAACCACATGGCCCGTGACGAAAATATTGAGATAAATGGGAAGGTCATCCGCGCGGTGGTGGCTCAAATCCTCGCTGCACGCCGGGCAGTTCGCTTCAACTGCGAGATATCTGAAAAACAATTTGCCTTCACCGCAATTGGGGCAGGCGCCACGTGCGCCGCGAAGCATTGCCGGCATCAAGGCGCGCTCAGGCAGGGCTGCTTCCAATTCACCGAACTGGAGCAAGGGGGCATTTTCAAGTTTGCTGTTCACTTCTGTCTCTCCAAAATTCCTGCTCAGCGTGGCCTGTATTTGGCTGATCCGCTGTTGCGCCCGCGCCTTTGGCGCTCGTTTGCCGGACGGCTGCGCATTGAGCGCTTTCCGGCAGTGCCATTGCTCAACATCTCAAAGCGCAGGGCTCCCGCGACAGGCGCAGCTTCGACAAGCCGCACCTCTACTTTTTGCCCCATCTGATAGCTGCTTCCGGTTTCCTCACCTGAAATCAGATGCCGGCTTTCATCATACCGGAAATACTCGTCGCCCAGCATAGATATGGGAATGAACCCGTCTGCGCCAGTATCGTTGAGCGTGACAAACAGACCCGCCCTTGTGACGCCATTGATCCGGCCTGAAAATGCTTCCCCGATCTTCTTACTCATGAATCCGGCAACAAGACGGTCGATGGTTTCGCGTTCAGCTTGCATTGCCCGCCGCTCGGTGATCGAGATATCGGTCGCAATCACCTCCAGCATGGCTTCTTGCTCCGGCGTGATGGCGCCCGCTCCAAGGCCCAAGGCGCCAATCAGGGCGCGGTGGACAATGAGGTCGGCGTACCGGCGAATTGGCGAGGTAAAGTGTGCGTAACGCAGCAGGTTCAGTCCGAAATGCCCGATATTGGCAGGATTGTATTCGGCCTGGCTTTGCGAGCGCAGCACCACCTGATTGACCAGTTCCTCCCGGTCGGAACCTGAAACCTGCGCCAGAATGCCGTTGAACTGCGAAGCTCGCATGTTGCCGGACCGGGCCAACTGGATATTCAACGAACGCAGGAATTCGCGCAATGTCTCCAGCTTGTCCATCGAAGGGGCATCGTGGATGCGGTAAATCAGCGGCTGTTTTTTTTGCTCCAGCGTTTCGGCTGCCGCGACATTGGCCTGGATCATGAATTCCTCGACCAACTTGTGTGCGTCAAGCCGCTCGGGAATAACCACCCGGTCGACTGTGCCGTCGGGTTTTAGCAGGATCTTGCGTTCGGGCAGGTCCAGTTCCAGTGGCCCACGGGCTTCACGTCCGCGTTTCAGGCAGGCATAGGCCGCCCAGAGCGGCTTGAGGATCGGCTCCAGCGCGTCGCGCGCCTTGGCGGCGCTGCCTGCCCCGTCAATGGCTGCCTGCGCGTCTGCATAGGCGAGCTTGGCATGACTGCGCATCAAAATGCGGTGGAATTCGTGTTTTCGTTTGCGGCCGTCAGCAGCAAACCACATGCGCACGGCAAGGGCAGGGCGGTCCTCTTCTTCCTTCAGCGAGCAAAGATCATTGGAAATGCGCTCCGGCAACATCGGTACCACCCGGTCGGGAAAATAAACCGAATTGCCGCGTTTCAACGCTTCAAAGTCCAACATTGTTCCAGGCCGCACGTACCAGCCGACATCGGCAATGGCGACGGTTACCACATGCCCGCCGCCGTCTTCCGGGTCTGGCATGGCATGGATCGCATCGTCATGGTCTTTTGCATCCGGCGGGTCGATGGTGATCAGCGGCAATGACCGCCAGTCTTCATGTGGCAGTTTTTGCGAGGGATGAACCGGTTTGGCTGCCGCTGCTTCTGATATCACCGCTTCGGGAAACACATGCGGTATGCCATTGACATGAATGGCAATCATCGAGACAGCCTTCTCGCTTTTCAGCGAGCCAAGGACGCGAATGACACTGCCATGCTTGAGGCCGTGGCTGCCTATCCGGCTGACCTGCACTTCAACAAGGTCGCCATCCACCGCTCCGCCCAGTCCCGGCGCGTCAAGTATGACTTCATCCTGACGTTTGCGAACCGGCTCCAGCCGTATCTGGTCTGCGGTAATCCGGACCACGCCGAGAACCGCATCCTTGCGCTTGTCGAGAAGTTTCAGCACCCTTGCGCTCTGCGGACCACCGCGCCGACGATTGTCGTGGTCACGGTCGATTTTTGCCAGAACGCGGTCACCGACCCCGGCGATCACAGCGCTGCGGCCTTTTGGCTGGCGAATGGCAAGCACTGGCGTTTTGCCGTCTTCCGCTTCGTTCCAGTTGACTGGCCGGGCCAGAAGTCCGCCATCCCTGTCGCGTGAAACGATGTCCAGCACCAGGGTTGCCGGCAATTCGCCGGGCTGTTCGAGGCGCTTGCCCTTTTTCTTGATCGCGCCGTCCTGCGCCATCTGCGTCAGCAGGGACTTGAGTGCAATCCGGTCTTCACCCTTGATGCCGAATGCCCGGGCGATTTCACGTTTTCCGGCGGTTCCCGGATTCTCGGCAAGGTAGGTGAGTACAGCCTCACGATCGGGCATGCGTCCTTGGCCAGGCGCATTCTTCGTGCTTTTGGGATCGCCTGGCCTGCGCGCCATTTATGCCTTCTTGCTCACTGCTGTTTTGCCCGCTGCTTTTTTAACTGCCGGCTTTTTGGCCGGCGCCTTTTTTGCTGCCGGCTTTTTAACTGCTTTGACCGGTTTGCCCTTTGCCGGCCCGTTCTGGCCGAACTTGGCCGCCACCAGTGACACCGCTTCTTCAAGCGTCACGGATTGCGGTTCGGTACCTTTGGGCAGGGTTGCATTGACCTTGCCGTGATTGACATAAGCGCCGTATTTGCCGTCGCGAACCGTCACCGGGCCGCCAAGCTGAGGGTGTTCGCCAAGTTCCTTGAGCGCGGAGGGCGTGCGCGAGCGTCCGCCTTTCTCGGCTTTTTCAGCCAATGCCGAAACTGCGCGGTTGAGACCTACCGTGAACACTTCATCGGCGCTGTCGAGATTGGCATAAACGCCATTGTGCAGAACAAACGGACCATAGCGTCCGATGCCGGCACTGATCGGCTTGCCGGTTTCAGGGTGGTTCCCGACATGGCGGGGAAGGGTGAGGAGCCGCAATGCACTCTCAAGATCAATTTCGTCCGGCTTCCAGCCCTTGGGTATCGACGCCCGCGTCGGCTCCTTGCCGTCGCCGCGCTGCACATAAGGGCCAAACCGGCCGGAGCGAAGGCTGACATCTTCACTGGTTGCCGGGTCCTTGCCCAAAATCTTCGGGCCGTCGTTTGCGGCATCGCCTTCGCCACCTTCAGCACCAAGTTGGCGGGTGAAATTGCATTCAGGGTAGTTGGAGCAGCCGACGAAAGCGCCAAACTTGCCGATTTTCAGGCTCAATTGACCATCACCGCATGTCGGGCAGACACGGGGATTGGAGCCATCCTCACGCGTAGGAAAGGCAAGGGGGGCCAGTTCCACGTTCAGCATGTCGAGGACCTGCGTCACCCGCAGATCCTTTATTTCATCCACGCTGCCGGAAAACTGTTTCCAGAAATCCCGAAGCACGTCTTTCCAGGCCAGTTCACCTGCAGACACCCGATCAAGTTTTTCTTCAAGCTCGGCGGTGAAGTCATACTCGACATAAGTCCGGAAGAAACTTTCAAGGAAACTGGTGACCAGCCGCCCTTTCGACTGGGGTATGAAGCGACGCTTGTCGAGGGTCACATATTCGCGGTCCTGCAAGGTCGAAAGGGTTGCCGCATAGGTGGAAGGGCGTCCGATGCCGAGTTCTTCCATCCGCTTGATCAGCGATGCTTCGGAAAAGCGTGCTGGTGGTTCGGTATGGTGCTGCTTGGCTTCGATTTTTTCCCGGCGCGGTTGCTCGCCTTCCTTGAGTTCCGGCAGGCGTCCGCCTTCCTCGTCTTCCTCTTCCAGCTTTACTTCGTAAGCTGCGAGGAAGCCATCGAACTTGATGACCTGCCCGTTGGCACGAAGGCTGGCCTGTTGGCTGCCACTGGCGGCATGGATCGTCACCACGGTACGCTCCAACTCGGCTGATGCCATCTGGCTGGCGATCGTGCGCCGCCAGATCAGCTCGTAGAGCTTTTTCTGGTCATCATCGAGATATTGCGCGATTTGCCTGGGTGAACGTGAAATGTCAGTCGGGCGGATCGCTTCATGCGCTTCCTGTGCGCCCTTGGCGCGGGTGCGATACTGCGGTGGCGTCGACGGTGCGTAGTCTTTGCCAAAGCGGTTCAGAATGTAATCGCGCGCTTCGACCTGCGCCTGCGCCGACACGTTGGTGCTGTCGGTTCGCATGTAGGAGATAAGACCGACGGAGCCTTCCTGCCCGATCTCGATGCCTTCGTACAACTGCTGGGCGATCGACATGGTACGCCGGGCGTTCATGCCAAAGCGGCGCGACGCCTCCTGCTGGAGCGTGCTGGTCGTGAAAGGCGCGGAGGGCTTGCGCTGGCGCTCGCCTTTTTTCACCTCGACGACCGTGTAGCGGCTGCGTTCCAGGACCGCCAGGTGCGGCTGTACGTCGCCTTCCTTGCCGAACGCGACCTCCTGCCCATCGATCTTGACCAAGCGGGCAAGAAACGGCGACTGGTCGTCTTTGCCATTGCGCGCCATCTTGCGCAGACGCGCGTCCAGGGTCCAGTATTCCACGGGCGCGAACGCCTGGATCTCCCGTTCGCGATCGACGATCAGCCGGGTGGCGATGCTCTGCACGCGGCCGGCCGAGAGCCGGTTGCGCACTTTTTCCCACAGCAGTTCGGTGATGTTGTAGCCAACCAGGCGGTCCAGAATGCGCCGCGCCTGCTGCGCGTTGACCAGATTGAGATCCAGTTCGCGCGGATGCCGGAATGCCTCTTGCACGGCGCTCTTGGTGATCTCATGGAACACCACGCGCTGCACCGGGAGCGAATTGCCGTTGCCGTTGTCCAGATCGGTCGCGGCCAGCAGGTGCCAGGCGATCGCCTCGCCTTCGCGATCGGGGTCGGTCGCGAGGAAGATCTCGCCGGCGCGGTCCACGGCGTTCTTCAGATCCTTGACTGTATCGCGCTTGTCATTCGGAACGCGATACTTGGGTTCGAAGTTGTTTTCGACGTCCACCGAGAGCTGCGAAACCAGCAGATCGCGCACGTGGCCTTTGGACGCCTTGACGGTATACCCGGACCCGAGATACTGCCCGACGCTGCGCGCCTTCGCCGGCGATTCGACGATCACCAGCTTGCCACTGCGGCGGATTGGCGTGGCGCTTCCGGACTTGGCCGTCTTGCTGGCCGGCTTGGTCTTGGCCGCTGAAGCTTTTTTTGCTGTCGCGGCACTCCCTGTTGAAGTCGTCTTCGCGCCGGTTGTCTTGGACGAGGCACTCTTCTTCTTCGAGGCGGCCGACTTCGCCGTCTTCTTTGCAGCGCTTTTCGTCTTGGCCTTGCTGCCGGTCTTCTTCTCGGCCGCAGGGATGACGGGTTTGGTCAATCCCGTATGGGCTTCCGTCGCGCCCATGCGGAACAGTGTCGTCCCGCAGACGGGGCAGGTGCCTCGCGTCGCGGGACTTCCGGTGGACGTGAAGACGGCCACAGGATTGGCGATATCCCGCTTCGTCTTGCACTTAACACAGTAGGATTGTAAGGTTGCCATGCCTTGCCTTCGGCTATAGGTAGTCGACTTGTTCCATTTCGCGCAGCAGGTCCACCACCTTGCGGACGTCCTGTGCGCGATCCTTGTGGCAGATCATCAGCACATCATCGGTATCCACGACGACCAGGTCTTCAATGCCAATGGTGACAGTTAGCTTGTCACTGTAGACCAGAGAGTTCCTGGTGTCAAACACAATTCGGTTTGGCGAGGCGCCCCGGAAGCCGTTGCCATCGACATCCAGGTCCAGAACGTCGAACAGCGCATCCCAACTGCCCACATCACTCCAGCCGATGTCCACTGGAATGACGGCGATTCGCTCCGCGCCTTCCATGACTCCGGTGTCGAGCTGAATCTTCGGCATTTGTGCCCACAGCTCGACCAGTTTCGCCTGCGCGTCCGGGCTGTCGACATGCTGCTGATAGGTCATCATCAGGTCGTAGATAGCCGGCTGCTGACGTTGAAACTCGCTCAGCGCCAGGTCGGCGCGCCAGATGAACATGCCGGAGTTCCAGCTATACTCCCCGGACCGCAGAAAGTGCCGCGCCGTCTGAGCATCCGGCTTTTCCGTGAAGTTGAGCGAATGATAGCACTCAAACCCGTCGACCTCGCGCATCAGCTCGCCGCGGCGAATGTAGCCAAAGCCGGTGGAGGGCATGGACGGCGAGATGCCCAGGGTGACGATGAAACCCTCCTGGGCGACAGTATGCGCGCTGGCCAGCACCGAGCGGAAGCGCTCCTTGTAGGCAATGTGATGGTCGGCGGTCAGCAGGGCCACGGTCGCTTCCGGGTCGCGCTTACTGATCGTCGTCACGGCCAGGGCCGC
>JBGSOG010000005.1:0-14180 GCA_041739225.1 Rhizobiaceae bacterium | reverse complement strand
GTCGATTGCCTTGGCAAGCGCATCGCGCAATTCGTCCTGCGTGCGCGCCACCACGCCGTTGAGGCCGCAGGCCGTGGCGATGCCGGCATAGCTGACCTGCGGGTCCAATTCGGTGCCGACGAAATTGTCGTCGTACCACAGCGTCGAATTGCGCTTCTCCGCGCCCCACTGGTAGTTGCGGAACACCACCATGGTAATCGCAGGCCACTCCTTGCGGCCGATGGCGGTGAGTTCGGTGACCGCTATGCCAAACGCGCCGTCGCCGGCAAAGCCGACCACCGGCGTTTCGGGGCAGGCGATTTTTGCCCCGACAATCGAAGGCAGGCCGTAGCCGCAAGGGCCGAACAGGCCGGGCGCCAGATATTTGCGGCCCTGCTCAAACGTTGGGTATGCATTGCCGATGGCGCAATTGTTGCCGATGTCGGAGGAGATGATCGCCTCCCTTGGCAACGCCGACTGTATGGCGCGCCATGCCATGCGCGGGCTCATCCAGTCTGGCTTGGCCGCGCGGGCGCGCTGGTTCCAGCTGGTGCCGACATCGTCGTCCTCATGGTCCATTGACGACAATTGCTGCGCCCAGCGGCTCTTGGTGGTGGCAATCAACGCCGTGCGTTCTGCCCGTCCCGCGTTCCCGGCGGACGGGGAGAGCTTGGCCAAAATTGCCGCGGCGACTTTTTTTGCATCGCCGGCAATGCCTACCGCCACCTTCTTGGTGAGGCCAATGCGGGCCGGGTTGAAATCAACCTGGATGACCTTGGCGCCTTTGGGCCAGTAGTCGAGGCCGTAGCCGGGCAGGGTGGAAAACGGGTTGAGCCGCGTGCCAAGCGCCAGCACCACATCGGCCTGGTTGATCAGCTCCATCGCCGCTTTCGAGCCGTTGTAGCCAAGCGGCCCGGCAAACAGCCGGTGCGAGCCGGGGAAGGCGTCATTGTGCTGATAGCCGACACAAACCGGAGCATCGAGCCGCTCGGCCAGCGCCTTGCTGGCTTCGATCGCACCGCCGATGACCACGCCCGCACCATTGAGGATGACCGGGAATTTCGCTTGCGAAAGCAGCGCGGCAGCAGCTTCAATGGCATCTTCGCCGCCAGCCGGACGCTCGAATTCGACGACTGCCGGAAGCTCAATGTCGATCACCTGCGTCCAGAAATCGCGCGGCATGTTGATTTGCGCCGGAGCCGACAGCCGCTTGGCGTTGAGGATCACGCGGTTGAGCACTTCAGCCACGCGCGAGGCGTCGCGCACCTCTTCCTGGTAGCCGACCATGTCCTTGAACAGGGCCATCTGTTCAACTTCCTGAAAACCGCCCTGGCCGATGGTCTTGTTGGCCGCCTGCGGCGTCACCAGCAGCAATGGCGTGTGGTTCCAGTAGGCGGTTTTCACCGGGGTGACGAAATTGGTGATGCCCGGCCCGTTTTGCGCAATCATCATGCTCATTTTGCCGGAAGCGCGGGTAAAGCCGTCGGCCATCATCCCGCCGGAGCCTTCATGCGCGCAATCCCAGAATTTGATGCCTGCTTGCGGAAACAGATCGGAGATAGGCATGAAGGCGGAGCCGATGATGCCAAAGGCGTGCTCGATGCCATGCATCTGCAGCACTTTGACAAAGGCTTCCTCGGTGGTCATTTTCATATGGGATTTCCCTCAGCAACAGGTACTAGCAAGAAAGCCCGCTTGAAAAGCCGACCTTCGGGTGCGCTCGGTGGTCCTTTACCCAAATACCTTGGTCAAGGATTTGTCGATTGCGCCGGTAATTGCGTCAATGTCGTCAGGCGTCGCAATCAGCGCCGGAGAAAGGCACAGCGTGTTGTTGAGGCCGGGCAGGCTGCGGTTGGTCATGCCGATGATGATGCCTTGCGCCATGCAGTCGGCCACCACGGCAGCGACCATCTTTTCATCCGCTGCTTCCCGGGTCTTTCTGTCGGCAACCAGTTCGGCGCCACAAAACAGGCCCTTGCCCCGAACTTCGCCGATCACTTCGTGCTTCTCGGCGAGCGCGTGCAGATTGTCCATCAGGCGTGCGCCCATTTTGTTGGTGTTTTCCAGCAGGCCTTCGTCCTCAATGATGCGCATGTTTTCAAGCGCCGCTGCGGGACCCGATGTGCAGCCGCCAAAGGTGGAAATGTCGCGGAAATAGCTCATCGGATCGTTCGGGTCGTCCTTGAACATGTTGAATACTTCTTCGGTTGTCACCGTGCAGGCGATAGCCGCATAACCGGAAGCAACACCCTTGGCCATGGTGACAAAATCCGGCTTCACGCCGAAATGCTGATAGCCGAACCACTCGCCGGTACGCCCGACGCCGCAGACCACTTCGTCGATGTGGATCAGCACATTGTGCCGCTTGCAGATTTCTTGCACCCGCTCCCAATAGCCTGCCGGTGGCACAATGACGCCGCCGCCTGCCGTCACTGGCTCAAGGCAAATTGCGCCGACTGTGTCCGGCCCTTCGCGCAGGATCACTTCCTCGATGGCGTCGGCTGCACGCTCGCCATAGTTCTCGACATCCCATTGTTTGCGGTACTCAAGGCAATGTGGAACCTCGACAAAACCCGGAGTGTAGGGACCGTATTGCGCGGCGCGCTGTGGCTGGCCACAGGCAGAAAGCGCGGTGATTGTGGTGCCATGGTAATCGCGCTCGCGGTAGAGAATTTTCGACTTCCGCCCGCCATGGTGCCGGTGCGATATCTGGCGCACCATCTTGAACACCTTCTCGTTCGCTTCCGAGCCGGAATTTGCATAATAGACACGGTTCAAGCCCGGCATTTTGCCAATCAGCTTTTTGGCGAAAAGCGAACCGGGAATGGAGCCAGCCGATCCCGCGAAATAGCACATCTTGATCAACTGGTCGCGAACCGCATCAGCAATGGAAACCCGGCCATAGCCGACATTGACCGTCCAAACGCCGCCGGATACCGCGTCAATGTGTTCCTTGCCCTTGGCGTCCCACACACGCAAACCTTTGCCCTCGACAATGATGCGCGGATCGATGGATTCATATTGTTTGTGCTGGCTCAAATGGTGCCAGATGTGGCCGCGATCAGCTTCGATAACTTCGCTGATGTCGTTGAAATGGGCGCTGTTTTCCATTGAGCTCTCTCCAAAATTATTCGATCTGCCAGCGGCTTTTTGCTTGCAGTTCCGGCAATTTGTTACGTCCAGGCGATCCAATTGACACGTGGTCAATCGCTTCCAGAACATCAAACCAGATTTGCAGTCAGGCTGCGCTTGCTTTTGCGTCGTCTAACAGCGGAAAATAACATGCTGCTTTGTGCCCATTGCCCTCAAGGGGCGGAAACACGGTACGGCAAATATCTTGTGTTTTCCAGCAGCGCGGATTGAAAGTGCAGCCTGCAGGCGGGTCGAGCGGCGAGGGGATTTCGCCAATGAGTGGAATCCGCTTTTTGCGCGTCAGCGGATCGGCCACCGGCGTCGCCGACATCAGCGCCGCAGTGTAGGGGTGGCGCGGGTTGTCGAATACCTCGCGGCATGCCCCTTTTTCCACAACCTTGCCCAGATACATCACCATGACATCGTCGGCGATGTGGCGCACCACTGACAGATCATGGCTGATGAACAGATAGGCGAGGCCGAATTCTTCCTGCAGCTCAAGAAGCAGATTGAGCACCTGCGCCTGGATGGAAAGATCGAGCGCCGATACCGGCTCGTCCAGAACAAGAATTCGCGGGCGCAAGACAATCGCCCGGGCAATGGCAATGCGTTGCCGTTGACCGCCGGAAAACATGTGCGGGTATCGGTCGTAGTGCTCGGGGCGCAGGCCGACCCGCACCATCATCGCCTCTGCCTTTTCGCGGCGCTCGGGTGCTGAATCCACCGTGTTCATCAAAAGTGGTTCTTCGATGATTTGACCGATTTTGTGGCGCGGATTGAGCGATCCATACGGATTTTGGAAAACGATTTGTACCGCCTTGCGAAATTGCCCGTCACCCACAAGAGCCGGTTTGCCTTCGATCAGCAACTCGCCGCCGGTCGGTCTCTCGATCATGGTCACCAGACGCGCGAGCGTGGATTTGCCACAGCCCGATTCGCCGACCACTGCCAGCGTCCTGCCAGCCTCCAGCGCAAAGTCCGCGCCATCAAGCGCCCGAACGGTCAAGGCCTTGGAAAATACACTGCCGCCCACCTGGTAGTGGCGTGACAGATTTCGGCCTTCGAGAAGGGGAGTGGTCACAGGCCTGCCTCCGCCATGGGGAAACGATGCTCGCGAATTGGCTTGCCGCCGCGAAGCGGATGGTTGCACAGCACGCTTCCAAGTTCCGGCCCGCGCCTTAGCGCACCAGCCTTGCAGGCACTGCTGGCAAATCCGCAACGTGGCTCGAACAGACAACCCGGTGGACGGTCAAACTGCCCTGGCACCACGCCAGGAATGGAAGGCAGATGTTTGCTGGCGGCCCGCTCGGGCAGGGCGGCCAGCAGCGCGGCGGTGTAAGGGTGATGCGGATCGGAGAACAGCTCATCGACTTTCTGCTCTTCCACCTTTTGTCCGGCATACTGCACTTGCACGCGTTCGGCGGTTTCGGCGACCACGCCCATGTCGTGCGTAATCAGGATCAGCGCCATGCCGTATTCACTCTGCAGGCTGCGTAGCAGATCCAGGATTTGCGCCTGGATGGTCACATCAAGCGCTGTTGTCGGCTCATCGGCAATCAACAGTTTTGGTTTGCATGCAGTAGCCATCGCGATCATTACCCGCTGGCTCATGCCGCCCGATAGCTGGTGCGGAAATACGGAAAGCCTTTGTTCCGGCGCAGGAATGCCAACGCTTTTCATCAGTTCGATGGCCCGTTGATGCCGCTGCATTCGGTCGAGATTTGTGTGCCTCCGCAACATCTCCTTGATCTGGAAACCAACGGTGAAACAGGGATTAAGGCTTGACATCGGCTCCTGGAAAATCATCGACATGTCACGCCCGACAATCTCACGGCGTGCCTTCGCGCTGATTTTCAGAAGGTCCTTTCCGTCAAAAACCATCTTGTCGGCGGTGACCTTCGCCGTCCACGGCAACAGTCCCATCACCGCCAGCATGGCAACCGATTTGCCCGAACCGGACTCGCCGACGATGGCCAGGATTTCACCTTTTTTGCAGGTCAGCGAAACCTGGTCGACAGCCTTGAACAGGCCGCCGGCGGTCTGGAATTCAACGGTCAGGTTTTCAATTTCGAGCAGGGGCATGTTGAAATCCGATTTCGGGAATTGTAACGGAGCACCAGCCAAGTTGACACACCTGCTCCATGTTGAAAAAACTGTTCTCCAATGCTATATTGAAACTGCAAAGAGTCATGGAGTTTTCGATGCTCTCCGTTTTCGCAAAGCCCGACGAACAGCAGGGTCAGCTTCCGCAGAAGCCTGTTCCGGGTGAATTTGGCCCGATGCCTTTTTACTGATTGCTGCAAGTGACGGCGCAGGTAGCGTCGGCATGTTCCGTTCTGTTTCGAGCGCCGTCTTTCGCGCTGAAAACGCCTCATTTTCAGGCATTTCCAGACTCGCCTCAAGAGTTGTGATTGCCATTTCTGCCAAAAGCTCGGCCCGGCCCAGCATCCGCAGATAGTGAACCAGCATGGCTTCTTTCCGCTCCAGTGCCAGTCCTGAAAAAGCATCCGTCCGCATATCCTTGGCCATCTCGTCGACCGCATGCAAGTGACGTGACAACCGCACTATGCACGCTATTTCTTGCGCATCCAGCAGCGCAATGTCAAAGGTCAGTGCGTCAACAAGGCTAAGCCCGGTCACCGATGCTACAAACGGTGTATATTTCTCTTGGTTCGCCCTCGCTTGCTGGAATCGCACGGCTGCAAGGGCGATGTGGCTTTCTGCCGAACCATTCAAAAACAACTGGCGCCAAAGCGCATCTGTTTCAGCCCACAATGCCCTGCGCGTATCCATTCGCTTTTCTGATCTAAATGCAGTGCGATCCGCCTTTTCCGAATGCTTGTTTGCACTCCACGTCCAGATGGCGATGCAACCTGTCACGACAACTCCGAAAAAGCTGAGTATTCCCTGTAGGAAGGCTGACTGAAGCGCACTTGTAGCGAATCCGAGCCACGATAGCAGAGCTTCCATACCCGCTCAGCTCCGCTTCAACTTCGGGTCGAGCGCGTCGCGCAAGCCGTCGCCCATCAAATTGATGGCGAGAACGGTGATGAGGATGGCAAGGCCGGGAAAGGCCATGACATGTGGATGCGACTGGATGAGGTCGCGCGAGTCTGCGAGCATTGAGCCCCATTCTGCCGTCGGAGGCTGGGCACCGAGCCCCAGGAAGCCGAGCGCCGCGGCCTCGAGGATGGCATCGGAAACACCAAGTGCCGCCTGAACGATCAGCGGGGCCATGCAGTTTGGCAGGACGGTTCCCAGCATCAGGCGCACCGGTCCCACGCCAACGACCTGCGCTGCTGTCACATACTCTTTCGACAACTCGCTGATCGCCGAGGCGCGAACGAGCCGCACATATCGCGGTAGGTAAACAACAGTGACCGCAATGATCGTGTTGGTGAGACTTGGAGCAAGAACCGCCATGATCAGGATTGCCAGCACCAGGCTGGGAATCGACATGATGAGGTCCATCACCCGCAACACAACAACGTCGTACAAGCCTCCGATCCGTGCTGCGGACAATCCAAGGGCAACACCGATGACAATGGAAACCACCACAACCATCAAGCCGATGAACAACGAAACCCTGGCGCCGTAGATCAGGCGCGAAAGCATGTCCCGGCCGAGCGCATCTGTTCCCAAGATGAAGCGCCAGTCGCCCTTCTCCGTCCATACCGGTGTCAGTTTGGTTGCTTCGCGAAACTGCTCAAGTGGGTCATGCGGTGCGATCAAGTCGGCAAAGATTGCGATGAATGTGATGAAAACCACAACGAAAAGTCCGGCTACCGCGCCGCGATTTTCGCGGAACGAACGCCAGAAACCGGCGAGTTCGGAAGGGCTTTTTGCCACGGTCACCGGTGCATCAGCCATGACGTATCCTCGGGTTAATGAGACCGTAAAGAAGATCAACACAAAGATTGACGATTATCACCATTGCCGAGATGAGCATGATGCCGCCCTGCAGGGCCGGATAATCGCGCCGCCCGATCGATTCGATCAGCCATTTGCCGACGCCGGGCCAGGAAAAGATGGTTTCTGTCAGGACAGCACCGGCAAGCAGCGTGCCGATCTGCAATCCGATCACCGTTACCACCGGAATCAATGCATTTCGCAACGCATGAACGCCGACGACCTGAAAAGGCGAAAGCCCTTTTGCCTTTGCTGTCCGCACATAGTCTTCGCCCAATACTTCCAGCATGGAAGACCGGGTCATGCGGGCGATGACCGCCAGGGGAACGGTTCCCAGCACAATGGTTGGCAGCACAAGGTGATGCAGTGCATCCAGAAATGCGCCTTTTTGCCCGGAAAGCACCGAGTCTATCAGCATGAATCCGGTTACCGGCTGAAAGTAATATTTGATCAAGTCGATCCGGCCGGAAACCGGGGTAAGTCCCAGTGTGTTCGACATCAAAAGGATCAACATCAAGCCCCACCAGAAGATGGGCATTGAATAGCCGGTGAGGGTGATGCCCATCAGCGCCTGGTCAACCGGACCGCCTCGCTTTGCTGCGGCAAGCACGCCCGCCGGAATGCCGATGAGAACAGCAAACAGCATTGCGCAGATTGTCAGCTCGAGAGTAGCCGGGAAAAGCGTGATGAATTCTTCAAGCACCGGTGTTTTCGATATGATCGAAACCCCGAAATCGCCCTGCAGGATATTCAGGGCATAGTCCCAGAACTGCTCCAGAACCGGCTTGTCGAGGCCCATTTCATGGCGAAGTTCGGCGAGACGCTCAGGCGAAATTCCGCGTTCTCCGCGGCGCACTTCAATAGGGTCGCCTGGAACCAGGCGAACCATCAAGAACGTTACCAGCATGAGGGCGATGAAGGTAGGCACTGTCAGTGCCAACCGTTTCAGGAGAAAGCGGATCATGGTTCACGCAGGTTTCGGGGGCGGGCGTCTGGCACCCGCCCCCGGTTCACTTACTGGGCGAGATCGACGTTCTGGAACTCGTGCGCTCCGAACGGCGAGACCTTGTAACCGCTGACGCCCTTGCGGATCGGTTCAAAAACCGTCGAGTGGGCGACATTCAGCCACGGGATCTGCGCTGCAACGATCTTCTGTGCTTCCACGTAGAGCTTGGTACGTTCTGCCTGATCGGAAATTTCCGCTGCAGAATTCACGGCCTTCTGGAAACCGGCATCACACCATTTCGGGATGTTGTTGCCATTTGGCTTGCCTTCCGCATTGCAGCCAAGGAGAACCGCAAGGAAGTTGTCCGGATCGCCATTGTCGCCGGTCCAGCCAAGGAAGCCCATCTGGTGCTCGCCTGCCTGCATCCGTTTGCGGTATTCGCCCCACTCATATGAGACGAGCGTTGCCTTGATGCCGACCTTTGCAAGATCCGCCTGAACCATTTCGGCCATGCGCTTTGCGTTCGGATTGTACGGGCGCTGCACCGGCATCCACCAGATGTCGGTTTCAAGCGAGGTCACGCCGGCTGCGGCCAGCATTTCCTTTGCTTTTTCCGGGTTGTACTCGTGGTCCACCGTCGACTCGTCATAGGACCACATTGTCGGTGGGATCGGGTTTTTCGCCTTCTGTCCGGCACCCTGGTAAACCTCCTTGAGGATGGAGTCGCGGTCGATTGCCATGGCAATCGCCTTGCGCACTTCAACCTTGTCGAACGGTGGCTTCTGGGCGTTCATTGCCATGTAGCCAATGTTGAGGCCGGCCTGTTCCAGCAATTCAATGTCGGCATTTGCCTTCATGTCCGGCAGATCGGCCGGATTTGGCGCAATCATGATCTGGCACTCGTTTGCCTTCATCTTGGCATAGCGTGCCGTTGGATCCGGCGTGATTGCATAGACAAGATCGTCAACCTTTGGCTTGCCTGCCCAGCCTTCGAACGCCTTGTAACGAATGACGGCGTCTTTCTGGTAGTCGACAAACTGGAACGAACCGGTTCCGACGGGAACCTGGTCGAACTGTTCAGGTGTGCCCTTGTCCATCAGGAATTTCGCATATTCGGCTGAATGTATGGTCGCGAAATCCATTGCAAGGTTGGCAATGATCGGCGCGTTTGGCTTGGTCAGCTTCACCACGACGGTCAGATCGTCAGCGCCCTTCTCGATGGAAGCCAGCAGGTCCGGCATGCTCATGTCGTTGAAATAGTCATAGGCGCCTGCCGACACCTTGGCGAATGGGTGGTCTGCCTTCCACATGCGCTCAAAAGACCAGATCACATCTTCTGCGGTCAGGTCGCGCGTCGGCGTAAAACCATTCACGCCGGAATGGAATTTCACGCCAGCGCGAAGCTTGAAGGTGATGGTCTTGCCGCCGTCGGAGATTTCGTAGCTTTCAGCCAGTGCAGGCTCGGTTGCCGTACCACCGGGTACAAACTGGACGAGCCGGTTGTATACCGGACGCGCAGCATCAAAGCTGGTGCCTGTGGTGTTGATCGACGGTGTGAAGTTTTCAGGCGAGCCTTCAGAGCAATAAACGAGGGTCTTTGAATGGGCCCCTCCGGCGAGCGCCGCGAACATCGCGGTTGCTGCCAGCAGCCTTGCCATGGTTTTCATGGATATCCTCCTTGGATGGTTTTGGGAGCCCGGTGTTTCTTTCGCCCTTGCAGGCGGTAGTTCCCTTGGTCCGGTCTCCGTAAGCAAAGTCAATTTCAATTGCAGGCAAAAGGCAACCGGATTTTTCCAAATGGTCAAAAATTGACTCTCAATGGCCATTTGCTCATAATTTCAGCCGGTGCCGGAACACTGCCTCGTAGTCTTGACGCACCTCATCGGCGATTCTCGCCAGATGTGCCGGCAAAACTGTCGCTTCGCTCTCCGGCGGCGCAAACCCGGTGGATTTCCAGATTGCATCGTACCAATGCGATCCCCACACGCCGTCTTCCGGCGCCGGGCCGCGCTTCCATGACAGCATTGCCGGATCAAAGGATATGCCCAGCGCATGGCACAACGCAGTCAGCGCCTTTTGCGGATTGGCCCGGATGTCCGCACTGTCAATGGCAATAGGAGCAATGCCGCTTCGGTCAGCTGCCCGCTCGAAAAGCTTTCGCTGCATGGCAAAGCCTATGTCGCCTGCGCCCACGCTCTCATGCTTTTTCACGTAGCTTGCCAGCACCTGTTCGGGCGAGCGCAACAAGAATGCGTTGGTGATCCCGTCAATCCAGTCCACCGGAAAACCGGGAAGCATGTGGTGGGTCATGTGCTTTTGATAAAATACACTTTTCGGCGGAACAGGCTCGCTGCCGCATGCAAGCGCCACAGCTTGCGGGTCCGAAATACCCGCAGCGATTACTTCTTCCCGCATGGGGTGCTGAAACCCGGTTGCCTTGAGATAAGCGGCATAAAACGGCTCGTCCCACGCTGTCGTGTCGGCACGTTGTGCAAACGAGCGCATGAGCGCGGTGGAGAGATTTCTTGGTCCAGACCACATTGCGATAATCATGTCTGCATTTTCCGGATTTGCTGTTTTTCGAGCGTGACAGAGTGTCCATTCCCTTGCAAAGCCGCAAGCACCTTTGGAAAAATTTACCAATTGATCAAAATTCAAGGTTCGGCTAGCGTTTTGAACTCAGGCGCACAAACGCCTGCAACTTGTGAATCTGGACAAGGAAGAAATGCATGGTGCAAGACCGGTTGAAGAGTGGAATTGCCGCCGGCAGGCTGACGACGCAGGACTATGAGGCCAATTTCTTTGACCTGCATCCACCGCTTGATCATCACGAAGCGCTGGTTGAATCGGACCGGTGCTATTTTTGCCATGATGCGCCTTGCATGAATGCCTGCCCGACCTCGATCGATATTCCGCTGTTCATCCGCGAGATATCCGTCGGCAACGCCCTGGGTGCAGCCAAAACCATTTTCGACCAGAATATTTTTGGTGGCATGTGCGCCCGGGTTTGCCCGACCGAGACCCTTTGCGAAGAAGTTTGCGTGCGACAGGTCGCCGAGGGCAAACCGGTCAAAATCGGCCTCCTGCAACGCCATGCGACCGATCTGGCAATGGAAAAGGGTGCACAATTTTTTGAGCGCGCCAAGCCGACAGGCAAAAAGATAGCGGTGGTGGGCGCTGGTCCGGCTGGACTGTCCTGTGCTCACAGGTTGGCAATGCATGGTCATGACGTCGAAGTGTTTGAAGCGCGCAAGAAGCCGGGTGGTCTCAACGAATACGGCATTGCAGCCTACAAGACGACCGACAATTTCGCGCAGGCAGAAGTCGACTACGTCACGGCGATTGGCGGCATTTCAATCAAGTATGGCAAGAGCCTGGGTAAAAACATTTCTCTCGACAAGCTTGTCGCCAGCCACGACGCGGTTTTCCTCGGCATGGGACTGGGCGGTGTCAATGCGCTGACAAAAGGCGACAGCCCGGCTGAAGGAAGTGAAGATGCTGTCGAATGGATTGCTGCGCTGCGCCAGGCCAGGAACTTCAAGAAAGTGCCGGTTGGTCGGCGTGTTGTCGTTGTCGGCGGCGGCATGACAGCCATCGACGCCGCAGTGCAATCCAAAGCGCTGGGAGCAGACGAAGTAACGGTTTGCTATCGCGGGCCGCAGGAAAAAATGAAGGCGTCGCAATACGAGCAGGAAGTGGCGCTCAGCCACGGGGTTGTATTGCGTTTCGACATGCAGCCGGTGAAAATTGTCGCCAAGGCAGGAAAGGTCGCCGCAATGCAATTTTCCCGCCCTGGCGAAAAGGTGACAATCGATTGTGACCAGGTGATGAAGGCCATCGGCCAGACATTTGTTGCAACTGACATCAAGGGTGCAAAACCGGTTGTCGGGTTGAGCGGTGGGCGCATCGCCGTTGACGGCGAGGGTCGAACATCAAATCCGAAAGTCTGGGCTGGCGGCGATTGCGCTGCCGCAGGAGACGATCTGACCGTAACCGCTGTGGCGCAAGGGCGTGACGCGGCAATGAGCATTCACAAGGCGCTGGCGCAGTAGCAGGCGGACTGCATGTTTTTTCGACGCCATGGTTCGTACACTCTAACGCCAACTGCAAAGTTGGACCCGGACAAATCCGGCACGGCGTCGTCATCCTCGGGCTCCGGCCCGAGGATCCAGTAGGAGGCTCCTTTGGGCGGTTGGGTTTACATAGTGGCATCCCGGCGCAACGGCACGATTTATATCGGTGTCACCAATGACCTATGGCGCCGGACCCAGGAACACCGGGAAGGCGATGTTGCCGGGTTTACAAGAAAATACGGTTGCAAAACTCTGGTCTGGTACGAAAGGCATGACGACATCCGAGGCGCCATTCAGCGAGAAAAATCGCTGAAGCGTTATGTGAGAGCCTGGAAACTTCGGTTAATTGAATCCTTCAATCCCGAATGGGATGATCTCTTCACGTCATGCTACGAGCGCGACAATCCCTTCATTCCAGTTTTTGTAAAGAAGCATGAGAGCGAAGTTCCCAAATTGAATTCCGCTGGACTGGATCCTCGGGCCGGAGCCCGAGGATGACGAACTGCGCTTAGAACCCGGAGATATCCATGGCTGACCTTCGCAACAATTTCGTAGGGATTAAATCACCAAATCCGTTCTGGCTGGCATCCGCCCCGCCGACCGACAAAGCCTACAATGTCGAGCGCGCCTTCAAGGCAGGGTGGGGCGGCGTGGTCTGGAAAACACTGGGCGAAGAAGGTCCGCCGATTGTCAACGTCAACGGCCCGCGTTACGGTGCCATTTGGGGCGCCGATCGCCGCCTGCTGGGCCTTAACAACATCGAACTCATCACTGACCGCGACCTCCAGACCAATCTGCGGGAAATCAAGCAGGTGAAGATGAACTGGCCGGACCGCGCCATGGTGGTCTCGCTGATGGTGCCGTGTGATGAAGCAAGCTGGAAAGCCATTCTGAAGCCGGTCGAAGAGACCGGCGCGGATGGCATCGAGCTCAATTTTGGTTGTCCACATGGCATGAGCGAACGCGGCATGGGTTCGGCGGTCGGGCAAGTACCCGAATACATCGAGATGGTCGCCCGTTGGTGCAAGGCCAACACCCGCATGCCGGTGATCGTCAAACTTACGCCCAACATCACCGACATCCGCTACCCGGCCCGCGCGGCGAAGAAGGGTGGTGCCGATGCGGTTTCGCTGATCAACACCATTTCCTCGATCACCTCGGTAAATCTGGATACGTTTTCGCCGGAGCCGTCAATCGATGGCAAAGGCAGCCACGGCGGCTATTGCGGACCGGCGGTCAAGCCGATTGCGCTCAACATGGTTGCCGAAATTGCCCGCGACGCCGAAACTCGCGGCATGCCGATCTCCGGCATTGGCGGTGTAACAACGTGGCGCGATGCAGCCGAGTTCATGGCGCTGGGCGCCGGCAATGTGCAGGTCTGCACCGCTGCCATGACGTACGGCTTCAAGATCGTGCAGGAGATGATCTCCGGCCTGTCAAACTGGATGGATGCCAAGGGCCATCAAAACCTTGAAGCCTTCTCCGGCAGGGCGGTCGGCAATGTCACCGATTGGCAATACCTGAATTTGAACTATGTAACCAAGGCACGCATCAATCAGGACATGTGCATTTCCTGCGGTCGCTGCCACATTGCATGCGAGGACACCTCTCACCAGGCGATTACCCAGACCGTCAACGGCAAGCGCTTTTTTGAAGTAATCGAGGCCGAGTGCGTCGGCTGCAATCTGTGCGTCAATGTCTGTCCGGTCGAGGGCTGCATCGACATGGTGCAATTGGCTGCAGGAGAAATGGACGAGCGCACAGGCCGAAAAGTTGTCAAGAAATACGCCAATTGGACCGAACACGCCAACAACCCGTCCCGCAAGGTGGCCGCGGAGTAGACCAACCCACAAAACTGACGGATTTCTTGTAGCTTCTCCCGGTTGTTTGCGCTTGTTGGCAAAGTGTCATTTAATGTTGTTAACCATCTTCGCGTGTTAACAACAGGAGGCCAACATGTCCAAAATCAACCGTTTTGCCCGCAGCGCAGCGCTTTCGCTTGCAATCGGGCTGGCTTTGGCTGGCAGCGCGTTTGCGCAGTCGGTCAAGGCGACATTTGTACTCGTCAACGACATCTATGAAATGGACGAAACGAAGGGCGTCGGCGGATTTCCGCGCCTTGCCACAGCCATCAAGACCGA
>JBGSOG010000113.1:0-9709 GCA_041739225.1 Rhizobiaceae bacterium | reverse complement strand
GAAGGCCTGCCATCGATCACTTCCGAAGAAGGCCTCAAGATCTGCTGGGGCTGATGCCCTCGCAAGAATTTGAGAGTTGAAATGCTTGAAGGGCGACTGTTAAGGTCGCCCTTCATCGTAAGGCGCGGGAGGAGACTGCGCCCTGTCGTGAGGGGAAAAGGCCATGAGTGACACCGGGCAGCCTGTAAAGGTGATTTCCGATTTCGAAGCCCAGCTGAACAAGGCAGACGCCAGTGTCGCCAGTTTCGACACCAGCCATGACAGCCTGCTGTTCCGCCTTCGGGCATTCCTGCACACCAACCCGACCGCTGTTCCAGTTGCCGTGCTGCTGGTCAGCATCATCCTGTTTGGTTTCACGGCTGGCGAGCGGTTTTACTCGGTCACCAATCTTTCGCTGGTGCTTCAGCAAGTCACGGTCATCGGCATCATCGCCATCGCCCAGACCATCATCATTCTCACCGCCGGGATCGATCTTTCGGTTGGTGCCATCATGGTGCTTGCTTCCATCATCATGGGCAAGCTTGCTGTCCAGTCCGGCATTCCGGTTCCGCTTGCGGTTTCAGCGGGCGTCGCTGCCGGCGCAGCGATGGGTTACCTCAATGGCGTGTTTGTCACGCGGCTTCGCCTGCCACCGTTCATCGTCACCCTTGGCACGCTTTACATTTTTTCGGCATTGAAGATCTGGTATTCTGAATCGGAATCGATCCGCGCCACCGAAACCGAAGCGGTCGCACCTTTGCTGATCTTCTTCGGCAACAAGGTCAATGTTCTGGGTGCCAACATCACTTATGGCGGCATCTCGTTCATCCTGTTGGCGATTTTCATGTGGTACTGGCTCAACCGCACAGCCTGGGGCCGCCATGTCTATGCAGTTGGCGATGATCCCGAATCGGCATTGCTCGCCGGTATCCAGACCGACAAGATCCTGCGCTCGGTTTACACGATTGCCGGAGCGATATGTGCTTTCGGCGGTCTGGTGCTGATCGGGCGCGTCGGTGGCACGGTCACGCCATTGGCTGGCGAAACGGCAAACCTTGATTCCATAACTGCAGTTGTGATCGGCGGAACATCGCTTTTCGGCGGTCGGGGCTCGATCGTTGGATCCGTCCTCGGCGCATTGATCGTCGGCGTTTTCCGAAACGGTCTTTCGCTCTCTCGCGTGGATGTTCTGTGGCAGGATTTCACGGTCGGTATCCTGATCATCGCCGCTGTGGCGCTGGACCAGTGGATCAGAAAGGCATCGGCATAAACCATGGCAAAACCAGTCATCAAAACCGCGGCCAAGTCAAAGCCTGCCCGGACACAAGCCCCAAAGGTTGCTTCCAAGGCACCGGCGAAGAAATCCGCCGCGCCAAAGAAGGTTCCAGCTCAACCTGTTGCGCATTCGGCAATTGCCGCGCCAGTTGTTGAACCGATCCTGACCACCCGCAATCTGGTCAAACGTTATGGCCGCGTGACAGCGCTCGATCACGCCGATTTCGACCTTTATCCCAATGAAATTCTCGCGGTCATCGGTGACAATGGCGCGGGCAAGTCTTCGATGATCAAGGCAATTTCCGGCGCGGTTGTCCCCGATGAGGGCGAAATCCGGCTTGAAGGAAGGCCGGTCAATTTTGCAACGCCGCAGGCCGCGCGCGAGGCTGGAATTGAAACAGTCTACCAAAACCTGGCGCTGTCACCGGCATTGTCGATTGCCGACAACATGTTCATGGGTCGCGAAATCCGCAAGCCGGGCATGCTGGGTTCGATGTTCCGGATGCTTGACCGCAAGGCGATGGAAAAAATTGCCCGCGACAAGCTCACGGAACTAGGCCTGATGACCATACAAAACATCAGCCAGCCTGTGGAAACCTTGTCCGGTGGCCAGCGTCAGGGTGTTGCCGTTGCCAGGGCCGCTGCCTTCGGGTCGAAGGTGGTGATCATGGACGAGCCGACAGCCGCACTTGGCGTCAAGGAATCGCGGCGTGTTCTGGAGCTGATCCTGGACGTGAAGCGTCGCGGACTGCCAATCGTGCTGATCAGCCACAACATGCCGCACGTGTTCGAGATCGCCGATCGCATTCACATTCACCGGCTGGGCAAACGCCTGTGCGTGATCGACCCGAAGGAATATTCGATGTCGGATGCAGTGGCGTTCATGACCGGGGCGAAAACGCCTCCCTCACAAGCCATGTCCACCTGAAATTCAGGAACCGCGAATGAACGCAGAAGCCCTCGGCAATGAGATACTCAAGCGGGCATCCGGCAAAAAGCGTTTCATGGCTGCCGTGGTTGGTGCTCCCGCTTCCGGCAAAACAACGCTGGCAGAACAGACCTGCACGCATTTGAACCGCAGCAAAGCGGGTACTGCCGCCGTCGTGCCGATGGACGGTTATCACCTCGACAATTGTGTTCTCGACAAGCTCGGCTTGCGTGCCCGCAAAGGTGCTCCGGAAACCTTTGACGCGCATGGTTTTGGGGCGATGCTTGCCCGGTTGCGCATGGCGGAGCGGGACGTGGCCATACCGGTTTTTGACCGCAGTGCTGATCTTGCACGGGCCTGCGCGGAAATTGTCAGCAAGGATACCAGTATTATTCTGGTCGAAGGCAATTACCTGTTGCTCAATGCCGAGCCGTGGAAACACTGCGAGAAGCTGTTTGACTTCACGATATTTCTGGAGGTTCCCGAAGAGGTGCTTTTTGAGCGCCTGATCAACCGCTGGACCGGCTATGGCCACAGCGTCGAGGAAGCCCGCCAGAGGGCGTTGGCAAATGACATACCAAACGCCCGTCTTGTTTCCAGCCATTCGCTGATGGCCGACATGATCGTGGAAAACAGCTGATTTTCAACCACTCGCGCATGTCAGGCAGATGTCTGTGCGGACCCGGTCTCGAGCCGTCGGATTTGGTTTTGAAGCATCTGGTTTTCGGTTTCCAGTTCAGAAATCCGCTTTCGGACAGAAGTCAGCGTTCCGCCCATCTGCGTAACGGAAAACCGGGGCGTGATGTGTTGCGGGCAATTCCAGTCAAATGCATCAATTGTGATGACCATGGCCCGTTCGACACGGGCAGGGTAAGCCGGATCCTCGAATTCAGCCGCAAGACCGGGTTGATCTTCAAGCCTGACCACCCGCATTCGGCCAAGCAATTTCAGCCGCCTTTGGTTGGGATAGTCCATCAGGAACAAGGCTACACGATCGTCACCGGCTATGTTGCCAACGGTCAGGTACTGCCGGTTGCCGCGATAATCCGCGAAACCGATCTGCCGGTCATCCAGCACTTTGAGGAAACCGGTCGGGCCGCCGCGATGCTGTATGTATGGCCACCCGTCAGCAGACACCGAAGCGATGTAGAAGCTGTCGCGCGCTGCAATGAACATGGCTTCATCCGGTGTCAGCCGGTCATGATGATCAGGTCCGCCTTCGCCCCTGCCATATGCAGTTCGGCTGCCGCTCACTGACTGTTCATCGCGGGCTGCAGGTGAAGTGGCAATTTCCAGAAAACGATGGCCCATTTTGTAATCTCCAGGAATTGGGACGGGCAAAGCCGCGCGCCCCTGTTTTCTTTCAGGCGGCTTGGGATGATGGAGCGACCGGAAAACAACCGGGTAGCGGCTGGATCGCTGGCAAAGCTGGTATCAAGGCCGGAATGGATAGCCGGGACATCAAGTCATTCTCCTTTTTGTTCGCAGGCAAAGGACATGTACCTGCTGCCGGATGAATTGATAATCGGCTATTTTGAAACTTCATTATTGCGTGATATGAAATAATCCCAATGGATCATCTCAATGCCATCCGCGTCTTTTTGGCTGTTGCCAGACGGAACAGTTTCACAGCCGCTGCACACGAACTGCGGTTGTCGCCTGCTGCAGTAACGCGCGCCATCGCAATGTTGGAGGCAGAACTGGGCGTTGACTTGTTCGCCCGCACAACCCGGTCAGTTCGTTTGACCGAGAAAGGAGCGTTCTATGCAGAGCGCGGCCGGACACTGCTTGCCGATTTCGACGAACTCCAGGCGGCTGTGCGCGGTGAAAATGCGGCACCTCGCGGAATGCTTTCAATTACCGCTCCCGTGGTATTTGGACGGCGGCATGTCCTTCCGCTCGCAGAAGCGCTGATGGCGAAGTACGAGGACCTCGACATCCGGCTCATACTTCTTGATCGAGTGACGCAGATGGTTGAAGAGGGTTTTGACCTTGCTGTTCGGATCGGGGACTTGCCGGACAGTTCGTTGATGGCAATCAAGCTGACCAGGGTCTGGCGCGTGGTTGTGGCCAGCCCCTCCTATCTTGCTGCTTTTGGTGTACCTGAAACGCCCGCGGACTTGCGCAGGCACAAGATCATTTCATTTGACGGAGTGGGCGCAACCGATGATTGGCACTTCGGTGCCCAAGCCAGGCAAAGCGTTCGGGTTTCCCCCAAACTTCGCGTGAATTTTGCGGAGGCCGCTATAGATGCAGCGCTGCGTGGCGTCGGCTTGACCCGCGTGCTTTCCTATCAGGTTGCAGACGAAGTGAAGCGGGGCGACTTGTCGGTTGTGCTGGCCAATTGGGAATCGCCACCGATCCCGGTCAGTCTGGTATATCCGGCCGGTCGGCGGGCGTCCGTCAACATCCAGACATTTGTGCATGAAGCCAGGAAACATTTTCCCCTTCTGTGAACCCTGGCCCTGATCCTGGGAAGCGGCTGATCTTCAGCCCATTGTCTCCAGGCTGGCAAAGCCTTCCGGTGCGCCTTCTTCGCCAAACGGCGTTGCAACTTCGACAAACGTATCGGGATAAAGACCGTTGAAGCGGGTGCGAAGCGACAGCGAATATGCGCCTATGTGGCCGATTTCGATCCAGTCACCGGTATCAACCGTTTCCGGCAGCCAGAACGGTCGGGACAAAATGTCAACTGAATCGCAGGTTGCCCCGCAGACCTTGAACGGAACGATGGTTTTGGGGTCGCCATTGCGATTGCGAATGGCCGGGTCTGGAATGAACCGGGCCGGCAACGTGATCTTGCCGGTCCATGAATCTGACAGCGAAGCCCAGATGCCGTCATTGATATACAGCCGCCGGCCCTTGCGCAGCAAAACGCGCACGATCAGCGAGAAGGCCCGCGCCACGATAACGCGTCCCGGTTCGGCCACGAGTTCGGTATCAGCAAAGCCCCATTCCGCAATGTCGCCGCGCAGCCGCCCCATCAATTGTCCAAGCGAAGGCATCTCGACCTTCTTGCGCTTGGGATCATGCCCGTATTCAGCCGGAAAACCGCCTCCGACATCCAGCGCGGCAATGGGTACGCCTGCCCGGTTTCGCACCCAGTCGGCGGAAGCCAGCGCCCGTTCATAGGTGTCGGGATCCTCGATCTGGCTGCCGACATGGAAGCACAGGCCCAGTCTGTAACCGTTGCGATGCAGCCGTTGCAGCAACTCGATGGCTTGTGATGGTGACGCGCCAAATTTCTTGGAGAGTTCGTAAGCCGCACTGCCCTTGGTCTGGATGCGCACAAAAACCGTGATGCCGGCCGGATTGATATCCAGCCCCTGCACGATCTTGTGCACCTTGGTGATCTCGTCTTCGTGGTCGATCACCAGCGTGCGGATATTGTGGGTTTCGAGCGCAAAACGGATATCGGACTGCGCTTTCACCGGGTGCATGTACAACAACTCTGCATCCTTGGAGAATTTGCGCACCGTCTCAATTTCAGTCGGTGATGCCACGTCAAACGCCTTCACACCCGCTTCAACCATGGCTTTGACAACGATGTCCTCACCATTGGTCTTGACCGCATAGGCAGTTTTGCCGGGAAACATACCCATGAATTGGCGCGCATCTTCGGCCAGCACTTGCGGCCTGAAGCAATAAACCGGCTGGTCCGGTCGCAGGGTGAGTGCCGCTTCGACGGCAGTGTTGAATTTTTGCATGACAATCCCCTGAAAAACGCCGCCGCCTTGGCCCACCCTAGAGGATTCGGCGACGTCGTTACAGGTCTGCTTCACCAATAGACACCGCCATGGAGCAGCCTGATGCGCGGATTGCCTTCCGGCGGACAGAGCGATCCTTCACATGCCGCAATATCCCCGTCGTGCTGGCTCAACTGCGAAACTTCGGCAAATCCGAACAATGAAGAGTGACCGGGCAGCGCAATGGAAGGATCGCGACCGAAGATTGGCTTGATCCTGGGCACCGACGAAGGTGCTTTGCGTATCACGGGCCCTGCAGAGGCTGGTATTTCAGCGGTATCTTGCCCCGGTTCCTTCATCGCCATCAACCGCCCGATCCGGTCCGCGGTGAGCGGATGGGTTCGCAACAATGAGGGCTGCGGGCTGCGGCTGCCGGGCAAAACCATGCCCTCCCAGTGCTGGCCCTGTGCCGTTTCAAGTTTGCGCAATGCGTCCGCCAAACCGTCGGGATCGCCGGTCAGCATGACAGCCCCAAGGTCGGCATCAAATTCCCGGGTTCTGGACAGGGCAAGCTGCAGCAGACCGCCTGCTGTGGGTGCGGCAAGCAGCAAAAGCACCGCCGGCCATGGTGCAAATCCGGCTTCTCCGGACAGCATTGCCGGCAGGTTGAGCAAAAGACTGACAATGCCAAAGGTCGAAAGCAGCGAGGTGAAGCGGCTTACCATGTCGGCAATGGCCATTACCTTTATGTCGCCATTGACGATGTGGCTGACCTCGTGTGCCATCACTCCGGCAAGTTCGCGCTGGGTCAGCGACCGGATCAACTTGTCGGTCAAGCAAACCGCCGAATCGCCGGTCTTGCCGACAGCAAAGGCGTTCATCATGTTGGACGGCAGCACATACAGCTTTGGCCGGGCTGGCAGTCCTGCCCGGTTGCTCAGCGCGTCGAGGATGGCGTGCCCGGCGGGAAACTGTTCACGGTCCACCGGTTGCGCCTTGTACATGCGTAAGACCAGCGCAGGCGAAACCCTGCTCGCCATGAACAAGCTCACTGCAGCAAAGATCGCCGCCTGAAATATTCCCCCTGGCCCCAGAAACAACCAGGCGCAGGCTGTGAACAATGCCAAAGAGCCGCCCACCAGCAGCACCGTGTGCAGCCAGTTCACGAACCGGTGTCGCGTCCGGGCAAAATTGTTGACTTGCATGAAATATTCCCGCCTCGTCTCGTTTCGTCCAAAACAGTACCTTATATGGCCATGCTGAGCGTCCGCTTCAAACAGGGTTAACGCTTTCCAAAGCAGGCGCTATTATGATTTCGGCTTTCATGGACATTCATGGCTGGTAAAACATGATCCGGATGCAGAAAACCTTGCAATGCATGCTTGCTGTAGCGCTGGCCCTTTCCTTCGCAGCACCGCAACAGGTGCTGGCCGAACAGCCAGCCAAACAGGCCTTCGGATCGCAGGCACTGCCTGCTGACGCCAGGCCGCAATCGGTTGGTTTTTATTCGCGTGGATGCATGGCGGGAGCAGTGGCAATTCCGGTCGATGGCCCGGACTGGCAGGTCATGCGGCTTTCGCGCAACCGGCGCTGGGGTCATCCGGCGCTGATCGCCACCATCGAAAAGCTTTCAGTCAAAGCCAGGCAGGACGGGTGGAACGGCCTGATGGTCGGCGATATCTCGCAACCGCGCGGCGGACCGATGTTGACCGGCCATGCCTCGCACCAGATCGGCCTTGATGCCGATTTGTGGTTCATGCCGATGCCAAAGGAGCGCCTGAACTACCAGCAGCGCGAGGAACTGAGCGCGGTCTCCGTGCTCAAGGACAAGTCAAATTACGTCGATGACAAACGCTGGACGCGGGCGCATGAGGCGCTGCTGCGCAATGCCGCAAATTTTCCCGATGTTGAGCGCATCCTGGTTCACCCCGGCGTCAAGAAAAAACTGTGTGACACGGTCAAAGGCGACCGCTCCTGGCTCGCCAAGGTGCGCCCTTTCTACGGGCACAATTACCATTTTCATCTGCGCATCGGTTGTCAGGACGGCTCGCCCGCCTGCAAAAAACAGGCGGAAGTGGTGCAAGGCGAAGGGTGCGACAAGTCGTTGCAATGGTGGTTCGACGTGGCATTGGCCCCCAAGAAGAAGGCGGCAAAGCCCGACAAACCGGAAAAGCCGCCCCGCCCGATGATGGTTTCTGATTTGCCGGCAGCGTGCGCGCAAATTCTGGGCGCACCGGCAAAATCGCCGCAAAAGGCCGAATACAAGATCCGCGAGGCGGCCTTTGCCGCTCCGCCGCTCGACATGCCTGCGTTCGACCCGGTTTTGGCTGCCAAGTCTCGCCCGATCGAAGCCAAAGGTCCCGTTGCAGCCAGCCCGGCACCGGTTGCGCAAAACACCGACCCATCAGCAACCACGGACGGCACCAGAACCGAGGCTGTCCCGGTGCCGGTTCGCCGCCCGAAAGCTGATATCGGCGGCTGACGCTGATGCCGGTTCTAGGGTCAAGACCCATTGATTTGCGCAAATCAATGAGTCTTAACCTAGGCGGTTACACCGGTCCCGATCGGGCAAGCGACGCCGGTGCCGCCAAGTCCGCAATATCCTGAGGGATTTTTCGCCAGATATTGTTGGTGGTATTCCTCGGCATAAAAATATGCAGGCGCGTCAATGATTTCGGTGGTGATGCCCGATTCACGCCCGGCCTTTTGCAGTGCGTCACGATAGGCATTGCGGGCCACCAACGCCGCATTTTTCTGCGCTTCGCTGGTGACATAGATGCCGGAGCGGTATTGCGTGCCCACATCATTGCCCTGCCGCATGCCCTGCGTCGGGTCGTGCGATTCAAAGAACGTTTTCAGAAGCTCGGCAAAGCTGATTTTGGCTGGGTCAAAAACCACCATCACCACTTCATTGTGGCCGGTCAGGCCTGTGCAAACTTCCTGATATGTCGGATTTTGCGTGTAGCCACCGGCATAGCCAACCGAGGTGACATGAACGCCCGGCAGTTGCCAGAACTTGCGCTCCGCCCCCCAGAAACAGCCAAGGCCGAAAATCGCCGTTTCCATGCCTTCGGGGTAAGGGCCTTTCAGCAGTGCGCCATTGACAAAATGAAGGCTGGCGGTCGGCTGTACCTGCGTCCGTCCGGGCAAGGCATTTTCGCGCGGCGGCAGTTTCAGCTTGTTGTTGAGCATGTTGAGAAGAAACATTGTCTTCCTTTCCGGCCGGGGCTCCCGACCTGTTGAAATGTATTTTTTGCTGGGCCTTATGCGCTGAAATTTTCCTGCCAGCGGCGACGGCGACTGCGAACCGCCATGGCAAAGATGACCGCAAACAACGCAAAGATTGCCCATGTCGGCACAGACAAAACAGTTTCGATCACAGGAGACCAAAGGTAGGGATGCAAGTTTGTCGTCACAAACTCGCGCAGCAATGCCAGCGAATCGGGCGAATATTGCAGCCAGTCTGTGTGCAACGGTGTCAGAACGAGCGCCTTGTCGGCAATCGACCGCGTCAAATCGAGCACGCCGGCAATCAACGCGATGGCAAAACACACAAGGCTGGCCAGCCTGAAGATCAATCCGAGCATGTCAAATCTGCTTTCGTGGTGGCGCGGCAAACCGATCACGGCGCGCTGACTCTAATGTAGGTGCGCTGATGCCGATTGGCAACGCGGTGGGAAATCGCTCACTCATTTGTGCATTGGCCTTGCAGCGCCCGCGCCAACTTGTATAAGTGCGCCGCTCTTGACAGGAATTGCGGATGTCGCCGCTCCGTCATAAAACCACTCGGGTAACCGCCGGGTGCGTATAGCTGGAGAGGTGGCCGAGTGGTTTAAGGCGC
>JBGSOG010000084.1:0-3152 GCA_041739225.1 Rhizobiaceae bacterium | reverse complement strand
ATGCGCGCGCTTTGCCGACGGTGCTGAGCCGAGATGAGGTCACTCGGATGACGCTGGCAACAGACGCGTTTATCCGCCGCTTCCTGCCGCACGTCCTGCCCAAAGGCTTCCTGCAGCGCGACTCAAATGCCCGGCATGGGCAGCCCGGTAACCGGTGGTGGGGATCAGCTTGTAAATCAAAGTTTCAGCGGAACTTCGCCGATGATTGCCATCAATTCACTTGCGACACCCAGTTTGCGAAGTGAGCAGAGTGGTTTTGCAAATTTGATACGCGGTGTGTTTGGCATGTTTCGCAATCCCACCGCTCACGAACCTCGCATCCCCATTGGCCGATGGGTAAGGATGATGCCGAGGATTTGTTGACCATTCTCAGCATGATTCACCGACGGTTAGACGCGGCCAAAAACTATAACAACATCCCTGAAATTCATCTTTTTGATGACTATTTGCACTCATACTATATATGAACTTGCCTTGCTAACGGAGGTTTGTATATTAAGAATGTAAAATTTCACTCTTTTGATGAATATAACCACATGGAAAAAGTCGAAGCCACAAATGCCACCTCGCTCGGACGGACGCAACTTGCCAAGCTGGTGCGTGAGGCAAGCGATGTCATTCATGTAGCAGACGCAGCACGGTTGCTTGAAGCCGATCGAACGGACGTTTCCAAGGCACTGGCCCGTTGGACAAAGCAGGGATGGTTGCGCCGTGTCGGTCATGGTGCCTATGTTGCCGCCAGCCTCGATTCTATCCAAAATGAGCATGTGCTTGATGATCCGTGGGTTTTAGTTCCAGCCCTGTTCAGTCCTGCCTATATCGGAGGCAGGAGTGCGGCTGAACATTGGGATATGACCGAACAGATTTTCAACGACACTGTGGTTCTGACCGGCCGCAAGCTGCGTGAACGCTCTCAATCTCGCCACGGCGCAACCTTCACCCTCAAGCATATCGCCAAGGATAAGATTTTCGGGACGAAAGTGATTTGGCGCGGCCATAGCAAGATTGCCGTGTCGGACATCCACCGCACCATCGTTGATATGCTCGACGATCCCGCCATTGGCGGCGGCATACAGCATGTTGAGGATTGTGTCCGCTCCTACCTTGTCCGAACGGATCGCGATGACGAAGTGCTAATCAAATATGCCGACCGCCTCGGTAACCGCGCAGTATTCAAGCGGCTTGGCTTTCTGGCAGAACGTAACGGCGAGGGGGAGGCATTGCTTGCATCGTGCCACGAGCGGTTAAGCCAAGGCAATGCCAAGCTCGATTCCGCACTGGACTGCACACGCTTGGTGTCGCGGTGGAAACTGCTGGTTCCCCCGTTGTGGCTAGGCGAAGCGGCGCAATGATTGACCGTTTGGAAATTCTTGAAACCGCGACACGTATGTCGCTCGGCCCGCAAGTCGTCGAAAAGGACTATGTGCTGGGCTGGGTGCTTGCGGGCATTTATGCCCATGAAGAGCTTGCCGAAAAATGGGTATTCAAGGGCGGCACCTGCCTGAAAAAGTGCTTTTTCGAGACCTACCGTTTCTCGGAGGATTTGGATTTTACGCTGACCGATGCCGCGCATCTCGACAATGCGTTTCTCCAGCGGATTTTCACCGAAGTCGTTGAATGGGTGTATGAACATTCGGGCATTGAGATGCCCGCCAATCAGCAAGTGTTCGACATTTACACCAATCCGCGCGGCAGTGTTTCGTGCCAAGGCAAACTGTCCTATCGCGGCCCTGTATCGCCGCGTTCCGGTGGATGGCCGCGCATCAAACTTGATCTTACCGCCGACGAGCGCCTTGTCTTGCCACCCGTCAGTGCGACCGTGTTCCATCCCTACAGTGATGAACCCGAAGACGGCATTCATGCGCTGGCCTACGCCTATGAAGAAGTGTTCGGTGAGAAAGTTCGGGCTCTGGCGGAGCGCACCCGTCCGCGTGATCTCTACGATGTTATCAACCTGTTTCGCAACGATAGCGCCCGTCCAACGCCCGCTGTCATGCTCGACGTGCTGCGCCAGAAATGCGAATTTAAGGGCATCCCCGTGCCACGCTTGGCCGACCTTGAGCCGCACCGTGCCGAGTTGGCAGGCGGGTGGAAGAATATGCTGGCCCACCAGCTTCCGGCTTTGCCGTCCGTTGATGCGTTTTGGGCCGAGTTGCCGCATTTTTTGAGTGGCTGGTCGGTGGGGTCGTGCCCGTTGTTCCTGTTGCTTTTGCCAACACCAGCGGCGACATTGTGCTGCGTGACCGTGTGTTGCGCTTGTCTCTTGCAGGACCGGCACAAGCCAGCGTTGAAGTTATCCGCTTTGCCTCTGCAAACCACCTTTGTATTGATCTCGACTACCGCAAACTGGACGGTAGCATCGCCAACCCACGCATCGAGGCCTATTCACTGCGCCGCACCGCCGAAGGTAATATCGTGCTGCACGGCTATGATGTGAACAAGCAGGGGCATCGCAGCTACCGCGTCGATTTGATCCGCGACGCGCGTGTGTCGAACCAAACTTTCATCCCGCGCTATGAAATCGAGCTGACGCCCCGAAGTCCATTGCATGTTGCGCCAACGACAGCTCAGGTAAGAGGATTGGTGCCACGGCCCAAGCCATTGCGGACCGCAAAAGCACCAGTCCGAGCGCGGCAGAATACTGGCCCGACCTATGTGATTCAGTGCTCCGTTTGCCAGAAGAAGTTTTCTCGTAAGGCGAACACACGCCAACTCAATCCGCATAAGAATGAGCATGGTTACAAATGCAGTGGCAGGCACGGCATTTACGTCGAGACGCGGTATTAGGCTGCTTTGAACCGCAGCCATAAGGTAACGACCCACCGTTGTGAGGTGGTGCACCCGGCATGAAAGCAAATGGCACTCAAATCATTGGGAAATTTCGGTTGTTATGTGACTTGACCGCCGCCTAGTACTACAGTTGCATTTGTGTTGGATTTCTGATTCTATGCCTCAGATTGGTGGAGGATTGGATGATGACGGTTGCGCAATGGACAGGAACGCTGGCTGATTGGCAGGCGGCACTTGAGGATTTGAAGGGGCACCTTGCGCCGGCGCTGGGCCGGGCCGAGACCAGGGCCTCGGGCGGCGCGTTCATCGATGGGCTGCTGTCAGGCGCCGAACGCAAGACGGGATGGATGTTGGCGGAAGAG
>JBGSOG010000081.1:0-6262 GCA_041739225.1 Rhizobiaceae bacterium | reverse complement strand
GCGGAGCGGCTGGAAGCAGGTGTCGGACCTGTGAAAGGCCTGCCGGACGGACAAGTAGGCTATCCCAAACGGTCGGGCTCCCAGAGAGCCGCGGGCTGAAAGGCTTTCGAGCCACGGTCGTCCACGATCTCCGAAGCGGGGCATCCGGTGGATGTCACATACTACTACACTAGAGGCGTCTGCTGGATGTCCCGCAGTCTGCATTTGGTCCAAATCGCACGTTGAGCGAAGCGAAGCGCAAGATTTGGATGAGAGTTAAGGTCCAAATCGCACGTGTTTACGCGCAAGTTTTGGCCGAGAAGAAATTTTGAATCACCAAAGGCGTAGTGGGTCGAAGAACAGATTTGTCTGCATTGTGGCGTCTTGGTGCAACGTCTTTTTTATTGCCGTCATTGCGGGACGCCGGGATGGCGGACCCACAATCCAGAATCGTTTCACAGGTATCTGGATTCCGGATGCTGCTTCGCGGGCCCGGAATGACGGCAGGAGGCGGCGTCTTGCGCTGGTTAACTCACCGGCGCATTGCGCCGACCCTCCCCTCAAGGGGGAGGGTAAAGGTCTCGCCCGCCTTTGACTCTCACAAATGGGCGAGCGCCCCGACAATTTCGTTTTGCTTGCACTCGACCAGTCTGCGGGATTATCAGAGCGGACAAAGGATTGTTGCCATGGCTGCCATCACCGTTACCGCGCTTTACAAATTTGTCGCCCTCCCGGATTTCAAGGCAATCCAGCCGAAACTGCTGGCCGAGTGCAAGCGGCTCAACATTTTCGGCACGCTGCTTCTGGCCGATGAAGGGATAAACGGCACGGTCGCCGGTACGCCTGCGGCGATTGATGCGCTTCACCAATGGCTGAAGGCTGATCCGAGATTTGCCGATTTGGAGCACAAGGAAAGTTTTGCCGACGAAAATCCGTTCAACCGCATGAAGGTGCGGCTGAAGCGCGAGATCGTGACCCTGGGAGTGCCGGGCATCGACCCGCGCGTCACGGTTGGCACCTATGTCGAGCCGAAGGACTGGAATGCGCTCATCAGCGATCCGGACACAGTGCTGATCGACACCCGCAATGATTACGAAGTAGCCATTGGCACGTTTCAGGGCGCGATAGATCCCAAGACCGTTAATTTCCGCGAGTTCCCGGCCTGGTTCCGTGCCAACAAGGAACGCTTCCACAACAAGCCGAAAATCGCGATGTTTTGCACCGGCGGCATCCGCTGCGAAAAGTCGACGGCATTCCTCAAAGCCGAAGGCTACGAGGATGTCTTCCACCTCAAGGGCGGTATCCTCAAATACCTAGAAACCGTGCCGCAGGAACAAAGCTTGTGGCAGGGCGAATGTTTTGTTTTCGACAACCGGGTTTCGGTCGGGCATGGCCTGAAGGTCGGCCAGTATGATCTGTGCCATGCCTGCCGCATGCCGATCACTGAGGACGACAAGCAGTCGGCCAAATACATGAAGGGCATCTGCTGCCCGCATTGCCATGATACCATGAGCGGCGACCGAAAAGCCGGCTATGCGGAGCGGCAAAAGCAGGTGGAACTGGCTGCCGCACGCGGCGAGCGGCATGTGGCAGCGGATGTCGAAACGGCGCGGGTGCAAAAGCGGGCGGAAAAACTGGCGCGCAAGGAGCGCGACCGGCAAAGGGCCAAAAGCGGGGTGGCTCAAGATGCGCACTAGCAAAATCATCCACACCGTGTCCTGCCACTGCGAAGGCGAAGTGGGTGACGTCATTGTCGGTGGCGTGACGCCGCCGCCCGGTGCAACGCTTTACGAACAACGCGAGTTCCTCGCCCGCGACCAGACGTTGCGCAATTTCCTGTTGAACGAGCCGCGCGGCGGCGTGTTCAGGCATTTCAACCTGCTGGTGCCGCCGAAGAACCCCAAGGCAGATGCCGCGTTCCTGATCATGGAGCCGGAAGACACGCCGCCGATGTCGGGCTCCAACACGATCTGCGTGGCGACCGTGCTGCTGGAAACCGGCATTTTGCCAATGGTCGAACCGGTAACGCGGCTGGTGCTGGAAGTGCCGGCGGGATTGGTTGAGGTGGAAGCACAGTGCCGCGATGGCAAGGTGTTGAGCGTTGCGTTTCGCAATGTGCCTTCCTTTGCGGACAAGCTGGATGCAAAGCTCGAGGTGGCGGGAATCGGCACGCTCAGCGTTGATACCGCTTTTGGTGGCGATGCTTTCGTGATTGTCGAGGCGGCGGCACTCGGCTTTGCTATCACGCCGGACGAGGCGGCGGACCTTGCGGCAACCGGCTCGCGCATTACCAGCGCTGCCAATGAGCAACTTGGTTTCAGGCATCCCGAGCAGGCATGGGACCACATCAGTTTTTGCCAGTTTACCGGAGCGCTGGAAAAAACCGCGACCGGCTGGAAAGGCCTCAACACGGTGGCGATCAAGCCAGCCAAACTCGACCGCTCGCCAACGGGTACCGGTTGTTCGGCGCGGTTGGCGGTGATGCACGCCAAAGGCCAGATCGGCATCGGCGAAACCTACGAGGCATTTTCGGTGTTGGGCTCGCGGTTCTTTTGCGCGATTGCGGCAGTCACCACGCTTGCAGGCCGCGTAGCGATCATTCCGCGCATCGAAGGGCGGGCTTGGATCACCGGCACGCATCAGCACATGCTCGACCCGGATGATCCCTGGCCAGCGGGATACAGGCTGGGCGATACCTGGCCGAAAATTGCCTAGTCGCGGAACGCCTCTTCCAGCCGCGACAGCGCCTCGTTTATCCAGTAGCGCGGGGTGGCGAAGTTGAAGCGCACCCACATTTCGCCGCCGGGGCCGAATTGCGGTCCGGGCGAAACGCCGATGCGGGCGCGGTGGGTGATGCGGTCCATGATTTCGGTGCGCGAAAGGCCGGTGCCTTCAAAATCGACCCATGCCAGATAGGTCGCCTCGAGCGGCATCGAGCGGGTGCCGGGGATTGCGCGGACAATGCCGGCATCGAAGTGTTTGCGGTTGGCATCGAGATAGGGCAACAGCGCGTCAAGCCACTCATCGCCGTGCCGCCAAGCCGCTTCCGTGGCGATCATGCCGAAGAGATTGTAGCTGACGAGGCCGGCTGCCATGATGCGGTCGTCGAGCTTTTTGCGCAGGTTTGCATTGGGGGTGATGCAGGCTCCGACATGCGCACCGGCGAGGTTGAAGGTTTTTGTGGCGGCGACACAGGTGATCAACCGGTCGGTGACAAACGGCGCTGCGATGGCCGTGGGAATGTGCGTTGCGCCGGGAAAGACGAGGTCGTTGTGAATTTCATCCGAAACGAGGATGAGGTCGTTGTCGACGCAAAATTGCGCCACTTCGATGAGTTCTTCGCGGTCCCAGACCCGGCCGCCGGGGTTGTGCGGCGAGCACAGGAAAACCACTTTTGCCCGGTCGGTGACGCTCGCTTTCAGCCGGTCCATGTCCATCTTGTAGCGACCTTGTTCGGTCAACATCGGCACGTTGTGGATTTTTCGGCCATTGGCTTCGATGATGTATCCAAATGCATGATAGGCGGGCGAGAAGACGATCACCTCGTCACCGGGTTCGCTGAAGGCTTGAAGGATGAGGCCGAGCGCTGAAACAATGCCCGGCGTTGTCGAAATCCAGTCCGGGTCAACGGTGAAATGATGGCGGCGGTGCAGCCAGTCGGCGCAGGCCTGACGCCAGTCCAGATTGGTGTCGTAATAGCCATGGGTCGAGCGCTCGACTTCTGCCGCCAAGACCTGCTTGACGGCAGGCGGCGCTTCGAAATCCATGTCGGCGATCCACATGGGAATGGCGTCATTGACACTTTGGCCCGACGGCAACTGGCCGGCCTTGTACAAGGTGCCACCCTCAATGCGGTCCCATTTTGCCGAATGGGTATTGCGCCGGTCAATAACGCGGTCGAAATCGAATTTCATGAGAATTTGCCGATCTGCTGGTTTTTTTCGAGTTAGCCCCGGCTGCGATGCGCGGTCAAGGCATCCGCCAGGCCAAGACGGGTTGATTTCCCGGCAAAAACCGTGTGGATCAGTACGAACCTGTGAATGTAGAATCCCCGTGAAACCCGCCAGTGCGCAGCTTCGGGCAACAAACCTGATTGCCATTACCTGTGCACTTGGCGGCACGGCAGGCTTTGTGCTGCACGACGTGTTGATCAAGTCGCTGAGTTCGGGCTATGCGCTGCACCAGATCACATTCATTCGAGGCATCGTGGCAGGATTGGTGACGCTGGCGGTGCTCATTCCGCTGGAAGGCGGCTACCGCAATCTCGTCACGCCGTTCTGGCGCATCCACATCGTGCGCGGTTTTCTGGTGGTCGCGGCCAACATGGCATTTTATTCGGCGCTGGCCAGCCTGCCGATCGGCGAGGCCACCGCGATCTACTTCATCGCGCCATTGGTGATCACCGCGCTTTCAGCGGTTGTGCTGGGAGAGCATGTTGGTCCGCGACGCTGGTCGGCAGTATTCATCGGTCTGGCCGGCGTGGTGCTGGTGGTACAGCCCGGCATGGCAACGTTCCAGATGGCATCGCTGCTGCCGGCAATTGCCGCCATTTGCTATGGCGTGCTGCAAATCCTGACGCGCGTGCTCGGGGTCAAGGAAAAAGCGTCCACCATGTCGTTCTACATGCAATTCACTTTCATGGTGTTTTCGGGAACGGTCGGGCTGTTTTTCGGCAATGGCTGGCTTTCCGGATCGGCAGATCCGAGTATCGCCTTCCTGACGCGTGCGTGGATTTGGCCACCCTCGGGCGACTGGCCGGTGCTTCTCGGAATCGGGCTGATCGCGGCATTTTCTGCCTACATGCTGGCACAGGCCTACCGGCTTGCCGAAGGCGGGCTGATCGCGCCATTCGAGTATGTCGGCATGGTGATGGCCATCATCTTCAGCATTGCGGTTTTTGGCGACTGGCCAAACGGTCTGGCCTGGGCGGGCATATTCCTGATCGGCGCATCAGGACTTTACGTGTTTTTCCGCGAGACTATTCTGGGGCGCAAAACCGATGGCAAGGCTCCGAGGCCGTCAGTGTGAGATCATGATTTCCACTTGATCGAGCAGCCCATCGAGGCAATTTGCTCGCGGGGGCCATCGCCGGTTTGCGAAACGGTTTTCATCGCCTTGTAAAGATCGCGTCGGACATCGGGACCTGCGGCTTCCTTTCGCGATGCGTCCAGCCTGCCACGGTACTGCAACTCGCCACGCGAATTGAAGCCAAAAAAATCGGGCGTGCAAACTGCATCGTACAAGCGCGCAACTTTCTGGTCGCTGTCGTGCAAATACAAGAACGGAAATGCGTGGCGCTGGGCAAATTCCTGCATCCGTTCGAAGGAATCCTCCGGATAGGCATCGGCATCGTTGGAGCAGATCGCGACAAAACCGATGCCTTTGGGTTTGAGATCGTTGGCGTCGCGCACGATACGGTCGATGACCGCTTTCACATAAGGGCAGTGGTTGCAAATGAAGGCCACCACCAAGCCTTTTGGTCCGGCCTGCGCGAGAATTGAATGCATCCTGCCGTCGACGCCGGATAGCATGGCGTCCGGCGCCTTCCAGCCAAAATTGCACACCGGTGTGATCGCCGCCATTTGAGCCTCCCGTTTGGTGCATAGTTGTTTTAACGACAGGCTGCGTCAAGCGGTCTTGCGAAAATGCAGTTTGACAAAATCCTGTCCAGCCGTTTGCGGCATTGTAAGCATCGACAGTTCGGCGGCGTGATTGAGCCCGTTCAGCCCGCTGCAATCTTGAGCGCGAAGTTTTCCGCAGCCAGCAATTTTGTCAGGTCAATGCCAGTTTCAAAGCCGAGTCGGTGCAACAATTCCACCACCGCGCGTGTGCCGACATTGCCCTTGGCACCGGGCGCATAGGGGCAACCCCCGAGGCCGCCGATGGCGGCATCGAAGGTGCGAAGGCCAAGGCCGAGTGAGGCCTCGATGTTGGCAAGTGCGGTGCCGGTGGTGTCGTGGAAATGGCCAGCCAGCATTTGCGGCGGCAATTCGTGCAATAACGCTTCAAGCATTTGCGACACGGTGTGCGGGGTGCCGTGACCGATGGTATCACCCAGCGAGATTTCATGGCATCCCATGTCTGCCAGCGCCTTGGCAACGCGAATCACGTTTTGCGGCGGGACAGGGCCGTCGAACGGGCAGTCGGTGACGCAGGACACATAGCCGCGCACTGGCAGTGAAAGTGCCTTGGCCGCCTCAAGCACCGGCGCAAAACGGGCGAGGCTTTCGTCGATCGTGCAATTGATGTTGGCCTTGCTGAAGCCCTCGGAAGCGGAAGCAAA
>JBGSOG010000078.1:0-119174 GCA_041739225.1 Rhizobiaceae bacterium | reverse complement strand
ATTTGTCAATCTGGGTGCCTATGTTGATGAGGGCACCATGGTAGACACTTGGTCAACAGTCGGCTCGTGCGCGCAAATCGGCAAGAACGTCCACCTTTCCGGCGGTGTCGGCATCGGCGGCGTTCTGGAGCCGATGCAGGCAGGACCGACCATCATCGAAGACAATTGCTTTATCGGCGCGCGCTCGGAAGTGGTCGAAGGTTGCATTGTGCGCGAAGGCTCGGTGCTCGGCATGGGCGTTTTCATCGGCAAATCCACCAAGATCGTCGACCGCGAAACCGGCGATGTGATGTATGGCGAAGTGCCGTCCGGCTCGGTCGTCGTGGCAGGGTCCATGCCATCGAAAGGCGGCATTCATCTTTACTGCGCGGTGATCGTGAAAAAGGTTGATGCACAGACGCGCTCGAAAACCTCGATCAACGAATTACTGCGGGATTGAGTGGCCGTTGACCCAACAGAAATGGCTTGATGACAAACCCAGACGGTTGGGTTATTGATCATGCCAACGCTGCTTCGCGTCGGTAACCTGCGTTTCGTGGTTTACCCCAACGACCATTCGCCAGCGCATGTTCATGTGGTCGGTCCGGATTGGGAAGTGATCGTGGAATTGGAGCGAATTCAAATGCGGGAAGTTTTGAATTGCCCTTTGCACGAAGCTACAAGGGTGCTTGACTTGGTGGTACGGCACCAAAGCATGCTTTTGTCGGGTTGGAGGAAAATTCATGGTTGAAGTCCGGGAGCTTGCCAAACAATCCAGTTATGAATTGGCAAAGGAACGCGGCGAGGCGCGGCTTGCAGGCGTTCGCGCTGTGGGAAGCCGCTTTGACGGTGAGCGGCGGATGATTTTCGTGGAGTTGTCAAACGGCCTGGAAATCGGGTTTTCGCCCGAGATGGCCGAAGGGCTCGAAGGGGCCTCTGCAGAAGCCCTTGGTATGTGTGAGATCACTCCCGCAGGAATGGGAATCCATTTTCCGCTTCTGGATGCCGACATTTATGTTCCCGGACTGTTGGAAGGTTTGACAGGTTCGCGAAAATGGGCTGCCAGCGCCATGGGCAAAGCTGGCGGTTTGTCGCGTTCGTTCGAAAAATCCGCTGCTGCCCGCGAAAACGGCAAACGCGGTGGCAGGCCGAGAAAGTCTGCAGCATGAAAACAGGCAGAAAATACAAGCGGGTCATCGATGCCTTATCGCAGGCTTGATCCGGCCAAAATCATTGCCACGGCACAAAAGCTCGAAGGCCGGATCGGCGAGCGGTTTCCGCAGGCCGGTTTGCACAAGGTTGCGATCGAGCTGGTAAGTCTTGCCCGCGACACCAGCAAATCGGCCGAGCAACTTGCCGCCCCGATCTGGTGGCTTCGAGTGCTGATCGTTGCAGCCATCGTTTTGGGCGCTGCCGTGTTCGGCATGGTCGGTTCGCTGCTGACCTTCGAGCGAATGGCAAGTGACGGCTCCGACCTTGTTCAGGGTATCGAAGCGGTCATCAACACGCTGGTCCTGGCGGGCCTCGGTTTCCTGGCCCTGATCCGCATGGAAGAGCGTTTCAAGCGCAAGGCAGTGTTCAACGGCCTGCACGGCCTGCGCTCGCTCATCCACATCATCGACATGCATCAGTTGACCAAGGACCCGGCGGTTTTCTCTCGCGGTTTCAAGCCGACAAGAAACTCACCCGAGCGAAGCCTGACCCGCGACGAGCTGGTTCGTTATCTCGATTATTGTTCGGAAATGCTTTCGCTGACCGGCAAGCTTTCGGCATTGTATGCCCAGGCAGTCAATGATGAAGTGGTGGCCAATGCCGTCAACGACATCGAGGGCCTGGGTGCAAACCTTTCGCGCAAGATCTGGCAGAAAATAACCCTCATCGGCGAGGCATCGGTGCCAACCAGAAAACGCGGAGCATGACAAACTTGAAGGCCACCGACCCAGCAGCACTTCTGCAAGTGCTCATTCGCTGCCAATCCGTGACACCAGCGGAAGGTGGGGCGCTGACTTTGTTGCAATCAATCCTTGAACCCATGGGATTTGCAGTTTCCCGGCCTGTTTTCAGCGAAGCGGGCACGCCGGATGTCGAGAACCTTTACGCCCGGCGCGGGCAAGGCGGGCCGCATTTGATGTTTGCCGGGCACACCGATGTCGTGCCGACAGGCGATCCGGCAAAGTGGACGCATCAACCCTTCGCCGGTGAAATAGCCGACGGATTTCTTTATGGGCGCGGCGCGGTGGACATGAAGGGCGGGATTGCCTGTTTTGTTGCAGCGCTGGCAAGGCATCTGGAAAAATCCGGAGCGATTTCCGGTTCGGTCTCGTTGCTGATTACAGGCGACGAGGAAGGCCCGTCGATCAATGGTACGGACAAATTGTTGCAATGGGCAAATGCACGCGGCGAAAACTGGGATGCCGCCATTGTCGGCGAGCCTTCCAACCCGTCAAGAATTGGTGATGCGATCAAGAACGGCCGCCGAGGCTCGCTTTCCGGCAGAATCATCGTGCACGGCGTGCAAGGGCATTCGGCCTATCCGCATTTGGCAGACAATCCGGTCAACGGTCTCATGGACCTTCTCAATGCCTTGATCGGTGAGCCATTCGACAGCGGGACTGACAGTTTCCAGCCGACCAATCTGGAAATCACCTCCATGGACGTCGGCAACAAGGCGACCAACGTCATACCGGGCGAGGCATCGGCGGCGTTCAACATACGGTTCGGCAATTTGTGGGACGGCGACAGCATCAAGGCCGAAATTGTGCGCCGACTTGAATCCGGGGCGGCGAGCGCCAAACTTCGGCGTGGCAAAGAGGGGCCGGTGAAATATGCTGTCGATTGGGTTGGCCGGGTCAGCCCGGTATTCCTGACCAACGATGAAAAGCTCACCGGATCGCTGCAGGCAGCAATCCAAAGGGTGACCGGCCTTGACGCGCAATTGTCGACCACCGGCGGCACTTCAGACGCGCGCTTCATCAAGGATTATTGCCCGGTCATTGAATTTGGCCTTGTCGGACAAACCATGCATAAAGTTGACGAGCGGGTGGAACTTGCAGACTTGGAAACACTCACGCTGATTTACCTCGATTTTCTCGAAAGCTGGTTTTCCTCAAAGGGATGATTGCCATGCACCGCATTGAAACACTGGAGCAGTTGGAAGCCATTTACGGCCTGCCGGGTGAAGCATCGCTGGTCAAGGAAACACGGGAAGTCACTCCCCATTACCGTGCCTATATCGAGACTTCGCCGTTTTGCGCACTTTCCACCATTGGTCCTGAGGGCATGGATTGTTCGCCGCGCGGCGACGTGCCGGGGTTTGTGCGTGTCCATGATGCGCAAACCCTGCTGATGCCCGACCGTCGAGGCAACAACAGGGTGGATTCGCTTCGCAACATCGTTCGCGATCCACGCGTGGCGCTGTGCTTTCTCATTCCCGGCTCGATCAACTGCCTGCGCGTCAATGGCGAAGCATTTTTGACCGGTGACGCGCAACTCAAATCGTCGTTCGAAATGGATGGCAAGGAGCCGCGAACCGTCATCGTCATCAAAACGAGCGCAATTTATTTCCAGTGCGGCCGGGCGCTCGTGCGCTCCCGCCTTTGGGACCCGGCAGCCAGGACGTTGGCGGAAAACTTGCCATCGCCAGGGTCGATCCTTGCCGAACTGTCGCAAAATCGCGTCGGCGGGCCGGACTATGACACTGAGTGGCAGGGACGGGCCTTGGAAACGCTGTGGTAGCGGATCAGTCTTTCATCGACGATGCCGCTGCAGCATAGCCACCCCCTGCGCCATCAAGGAAGTGATAGTGGTTGTCTTCAAGAATTGACGGCACGAAGCAGGTCAAAACCGCCTCGTCCTGTGTGCTCAGGCCATAGCGGATTTTCCTGTCAACGCGGCGCTGCTCAAGGAATTCTTCAAGCCGTGCAATTCCGGCGGGGTCGAGCGAAACGGTCATGCGCAAGCCGTCCTGAACCTTACGAAAATCCGTGTTGATGCCGGTTGTGCGCTGGTAGTGCGCGGGATCAAAGCCCCCGACCTTGATGCCGGTTTTGAAAAGTACCCAGGCAATCAGCGTCTGCAATTGCAGCGCCCGGACCATTGAGGCCTTGCTCTTTTCGCCCCGCGTGGCGGCTGCTTCCAGTTCCACACCCTTGACCGGCCATTTGACCCCCGGACCTTCTGGTGGAACAGGACTGCCGCCATTGCCCTGTGTGCCGAGCAATGCCAGCAATTGCCGGGAATCGGAAATGAAGCCCTCCGGCGTAGCCATGAAACCCGGCTCCATGATTACCGAAACAATCTTTTTTCCGGGACTGCTGATTGGCGTCCACCGGCAGGACAATCCGGTCAAATCCGGCCTTGAACCCGGCTCGCCTGAAGCAACGCGGAAGCGGCCTTCCTTCATCAGTTTTTCGGCATAGGCGATGCCGCCGCCGGAAAACGCATAATTGTCGATTGAATCCGAAACCCGGACCTTGCGAACAAGCACATCATGGCCACCGGCGCGGATTTCACGAACCGGCACCAATGCAGCGCGCAACTCCAGCCCCAACTCCTCGGCAGCCATCACAGCAGTTCGGGCAAGAATGGCTTTAAGCGGCTCTGCTTCGTCCGGTGCAACGGCGACTGCCGCCCCGTCCCCGCCAAATATGTAGGGGAGCTGGCGCGAGCCAAGCTCGTTCATGGCTGCCGAAATCATCGCCACACCCGCCATGTTGACGGCCTTGTAGCGGCCAGCAGCAATGTGTTCGCGCGACTTGACGACGTCGGTTACGGCGACAAACCAATCGTCTGGCAAGGGTGTGTGTTGTGAAAGATCAAAGGAAGCTGAAAACTCGCCAGCCCGGGGCAGCGCTTCGACGAAAATCTCGGTGGCAAGCGGCATGTCTCAATCCTTCGGCATTCTTGACTTTACCACTTGTTCAACGGATGCGGCAAAAGAATGGTTTCATGGCCTGGCACACTGAAAGAAGGCGCGGAAAATAATTTCGAACAAAAAAATTTTTGGACGAATTTTTTTGGTGAACTTTTTTGCTAGACGAGATTCCGCGAATATGCGTTATGCATAAATAGAGAAAGGGGCCGAGCTTGAAAGCTCGACCCCTCCTGAGATGACCCGCTAACCTATTGGGCCTGCGAACTAAGCCGGGATGCCAGTCCCGATCATAGCCCGGGGTGTTGCGAAATGATTCGCAACAACGTGATTAGATTGTCGAAGCCCTTTCAATGCAAGTTGAAAGGCGTAGTAGCGCTCGCTTTTTGGGGATAAATACCCTTGGTGCGAAAATTCGTCTCAAATTTTCGACTTTCGAAGCCTGCTAGGAATTGAGTTTGATCTCCAAAATGCGAATCTTAACCAATTTCAGCACTTTGTTTACTGATTCTCATCCCTGTACTCCACTTTTTCCAGATACAGCCCGCAGGAAGGCGCGACCGGACCGCAAGCCGTGCGTTCGCGCTTCTCCAATGCTTCGCGCATGTCATCCGCGCTCCATTTGCCTTCGCCGACCAGCTTGAGCGAACCCACCATGGATCGGACCTGGTTGTGCAGGAATGAGCGGGAGACAGCCTCAATGCGGATTTCCTGTTGGTCAAGCCGGTGTACCCGCAGCACATCCAGCGTTTTCATTGGCGATTTGGCCTGACAGTGCTGTGAGCGAAACGTGGTGAAGTCGTGATGGCCGACCAGCACCTGCGCCGCGTCGTGCATGGCTTCCACATCCAGCGGCTTTTTGACGTTCCAGGCGCGGTCACGGTCAACCGTCAAATTGGCCCAGCGATTGATGATCCGGTAGCGGTAACTGCGCCGCCGCGCTGAAAAACGCGCGTCAAAATCAGGCGAAACTTCAATTGCATCCAGCACCGCTACCGGGTGGTTTGCATGTTTGAGGATGCCATTGGCAGATTCTGCCACCTTGTGGGCATCCCAGTGGCGTTCCAGATCAACATGCACCACCTGCCCGAGCGCGTGGACGCCTGTGTCGGTGCGTCCGGCGGCAAAAACAATAACTTGATGCTGGGCGAATTTTTCCAGCGCTTCTTCCAGTGCCTGCTGGACGGAAAATCCGTTTTCCTGCCGTTGCCAGCCGCAAAAAGGCGTCCCGTCATATTCCACGATCAGCTTGTAGCGCGGCATCAGAACACCCTGCCGCCGGCAAGTGCATTTCCACGCAGGAATTCCTTGGCCGAAACCGGCTGCTTTCCAGCCTTCTGCAAACGGACCAGCCGCACCGCGCCCTGCCCGCAGGCAATGGTGAGCTCGTCATCCAGCATGCTGCCTGGCACGCCAAGGCCGCTGGCGAGCGCGCAAGCCAGCAATTTGACCCGTTCGCGCTTGCCCGAAAGCTCCATTTCGCACCATGCACCGGGGAACGGGGACAGGCCCCGGATGGTGTTGTGGACCTCTGCAGCAGGCTTTGACCAGTCGATGCGCGCCTCTGCCTTGTCGATCTTGGCGGCATAGGTGATGCCTTCAGCAGGCTGAGGGGTGGTTGTCAGTGTCCCGGCTTCCAGCTTCGCCGCTGCTTCGACCATTAGGGCCGCCCCGGCGATCGACAGGCGGTCGTGAAGCTGCGAGGTGGTCTCATCCGGGCCAATGTCGAGTTTTGCGGTCAACGCCACCGGGCCGGTGTCGAGACCCGCCTCCATGCGCATGATCATGACGCCGGTTTCCCGGTCGCCTGCCATGATTGCGCGTTGGATCGGCGCCGCCCCGCGCCAACGCGGCAACAGCGAAGCGTGGATGTTCCAGCAGCCAAGGGGCGGCGCATCCAGCACTGCCCGTGGCAAAATAAGGCCGTAAGCCACAACGACCGCCACATCGGCATGCAACGCAGCAAACTGCGCCTGTTCATCTGCGCCTTTCAACGAAACAGGCGTGCGCACATCAATTCCGAGTTGCCCTGCCGCTTCATGAACCGGCGATTTGCGCAACTCCATGCCGCGTCCGGCGGGCCGTGGCGGCTGAGAGTAGACACACACGATCCGGTGCCCTGCCGCATGCAGCGCATGCAGCACCGGCACGGAGAACTCCGGCGTGCCCATGAAGACCAGTCGAAGGGGCAAGGGTTCCACTTTCGCTTTCAGGCCATCAGTCCAACGGGATAGCTGGGTCTGCCACCGGTTCATTTTCTTGTTGTGCCAATGCCAATTGCAGCAATTTCACGATTTCCGTGTTGAGGCTATGGCCCGCAGCGGCCGCTCTTGCCTCGAGCAAGGCCAGCATCGAGGGCTCAACATCCTCCATGAGCAGTGTTTCCATGCCAGTTACCCCACCATGCGGCCCGGTTTGGGGTTTTGTTTGGCGATCTTGGTGAATTTCTTCACCACCATTTCACGCTTCAGCCGTGAAATGTGGTCAATGAACAGCCTGCCATCCAAATGGTCGATCTCGTGCTGCAGGCAGGTGGCCATCAACCCGTCGGCATCCAGCACCTGCTCCTTGCCGTTGCGGTCGAGATAGGAAACCTTCACCGCTGCCGGGCGCTCGACCTCGGCGTAATATTCGGGGATCGACAGGCAGCCTTCCTCATAAACCGAACGGTCGTCCGAGACCGTGAGGATTTTCGGGTTGATCAGGAAGAACGGCTGTGGCTTGCGCTTCTTGCGCGCCTCGCGGCGGCCCTCGGGCGTCGTTTCGTCAATCTCCGCCTCCCCGGCTTCCTCGCCTTCTTCAGGCTCTTCCGGCTCACCGATGTCGATGGTGACAATTCGGCGCGGCACACCGATCTGGATGCCGGCAAGCCCGATGCCGGGCGCATCATACATCGTTTCCAGCATGTCATCGAGCAAGCGAAGCAGTTCGGCATCGACGCGCTCCACCGGCTTCGACACTTCGCGAAGAACCGGATCGGGCAGGTGAATGATGTCGCGAATGGCCATGGGCGCTCCCTTTGTGCGTCTCAAATATGAAAGAGCACGGGAGCGGTCAAGACGGGCGGCATATTCCTGTTTTGTTCTTTCCGGGAATCGGCTAGGCTTGTTTGATGGAATCCCGGACGATTGATCTGACCGCCCTCATCTCGCAAACGCTGTTCGTTGTTGGCAACCGCGTCATCAGCCTTGGCGAGGGACTGGCTGTGCTTGGCGCGGCGCTGGTGGTCATTTGCCTGGTGTGGCTGCTGCTGGCGGTGCGCAATGGAACACGACGGGCGATGGAAAGGGCCGCCGAGCTTGCCGCTGCTGCCGAACGGGCGCGCGATGCCGAGGCGCGCATGGCCGAGCTGGTCGCCAGCCAGAACGAGATCACCGGGCGCATGGCAGCCATGTCGGAGCATCTGGGCGCAAGGCAATCCGACCTGGCCCGCCTCGTCTCGGAACGGCTGGACGCAGTTACCGGGCGGGTGGGCCAGTCGCTGGCCGAGACCACCAAATCGACGCAGGAAAGCCTTGCCAAATTGCAGGAGCGGCTTGCCGTCATCGACACAGCGCAAAACAACATCACCGCGCTCACCGGACAGGTGGTGCAGCTCCAGAACATCCTTGCCAACAAGCAGCAGCGCGGCGCGTTCGGCGAGGCGCGCATGGCAGCCATTGTTGCCGACGGCCTGCCGCAAGGTGCCTATGAATTCCAGTTCACGCTGTCGAACGGCGCGCGGCCCGACTGCATCATCCACATGCCCAATGACACGCCGCCGCTGGTGATCGACGCCAAGTTTCCGCTGGAATCATGGAATGCCATTCGCGCCGCCGAAACGCCGGAGCGCGAGAAGATCGCCAATCAATTGTTCCGCCGCGATGTCGAAGTGCATATCAAGGCGATTGCCGAGCGCTATTTCCTGCCCGGCGAGACGCAGGACACCGCCTTCATGTTCGTGCCGTCGGAATCGGTGTTTGCCGAAATCCACGAAAAGCACGAGGCGCTGGTGACACGCGCCCACCGCGCCCGCATCGTCATTGTCTCGCCCTCGCTGCTGATGCTGTCGATCCAGGTCATCCAGTCGGTGCTGAAGGACCACCGCATGCGCGAACAGGCGCACCTCATCCAGGGCGAGGTGATGCGGCTGATGGAAGATGTCACCCGGCTCGACGAGCGGGTACGCAAGCTCGGCAACCATTTCGGCATGGTGAGCAAGGATGTCGAGGATGTGCTGACCTCAACCAACAAACTCGCCCGGCGCGGCTCAAAGATCGCCGATCTCGACTTTGCCGAAGCGCGCGCGGTCGAACCGCCGCGGCCAAGGTTGAAGGCTGTGGAGTGAGGGGGGGTATTTAGGCAACGCAACAGTCTTTACCGATAACTTGATCGGCCTAAGATTGTTCGACAAATGCCCTGTGGAAACAGGTTTTTTTCATCAGAGTTGTTGAAGGCAAAGAATCCGGTTTCAAAGTGTTTGGTGAATTATGGAAAGCGCGTAGCCGTAAAAAATGGACGCTGAATTCTTGTCCTTAGCACTTGCATTTGCAAGCCTTCAGATTTTCCAGCCTTGAATAAATTGACCTTTCCCAAAATAAATACCTTTTACGTAATGCGTATCGATGGTACGCTGCTTAATGATTTTAAGCTATAGCGACAAAAGAACTGCACGGTTTGCTTCTGGCGACAGAATCGGGGAGTTCGCGGGATTTCAGCGGCAAGCGGAAACAAGACTGGACCGGCTTGAGGCAGCAAGCTCGCTCCATGACCTTCGTGCTCTGGGCGGCAACCGACTGGAAGCACTGGAAGCACTGAAAGGCGACAGGTTTGGTCAATACTCAATCCGAATCAACGATCAATGGCGCATCTGCTTTGTTTGGCCCGAAGGAGCGCCTGGTCCGGCAAACGTCGAGATCACAGATTATCACTAAGGAGAGCAACATGACGCGAACCGCAATTCACCCTGGTGAACATCTTGGCGAAGAGTTGGAACAGCTTGGCATTTCTGCTGCCGCCTTGGCACGAAATCTCAACGTACCTGTCAACCGAGTTACTGCGATCCTCAATGGCCAACGCGGTATTACTGCTGACACTGCGTTGAGGCTAGGACATTGGTTTGGCACCAGCGCTGCTTTTTGGATGAATTTGCAGCAACTTTACGAGTTGCGGCTTGCGGAACAAAAAGACGGTTCAACCATTGCAAAGCTGCCACGAAAAGAATCGTTACAAGCCTAAAACGCGCTTCGGCTTTTCAGTGCGGCGTTGAGCGTGCCTTCGTCGAGGTAATCGAGTTCGCCGCCGACGGGAACGCCGTGGGCGAGGCGGCTGACCTTGACACCGGTTCCGGCCAACTGGTCGGAAATGTAATGCGCGGTGGTCTGGCCCTCGACCGTGGCATTGACGGCGATGATCACTTCGCGCACCGGCGATCCGCCGGCAGCCACGCGGTTGACGAGGCCTGCAATGTTCAAATCCTCCGGGCCGACGCCATCAAGCGGGGAAAGCGTGCCGCCCAACACATGGTAAAGGCAGTTCATCGCACCTGCCCGCTCCAACGCCCAAAGGTCGGACACGTCCTCGACCACAATCAGCGTTCCGGCATCGCGGCGTGGATCGGCGCAAACGGTGCAGGGGTCAGATGTATCGACATTGCCGCAATTTGAGCAGATGCGCACCTTTTGCGCGGCCTCGGCGGCGGCGGCGGCGAGCGGGACCAGCAGCGCCTCCTTCTTCTTGATGAGGTGCAGCGCCGCGCGCCTGGCCGAACGGGGCCCGAGGCCGGGCAGCCGGGCGAGCAACTGGATCAGCCGCTCGATTTCGGGGCCGGTGATGCGGGCATTGGCCATCGGGACCGGCCTTAAAACGGCAGCTTCATGCCGGGCGGAATCGGCAGGCCGGCAGTAAGTTCGCGGGTCTTCGCGGCAACGGCCTCTTCGGCTTTCGATTTTGCATCGTTGTGCGCGGCCAAAATGAGGTCCTCGAGGATTTCCGCCTCGTCCGGCTTGATCAGCGAGGGATCGACGGAGAGCGATTTCATTTCGCCCTTGCCGTTCAGCGTCACCTTGACGAGGCCGCCGCCGGATTGCCCGGTGACCAGCAGTTCCGACAGGCCGTCCTGCATTTCCTGCATTTTGGCCTGCATTTCCTTGACCTTGCCCATCAGGCCGAGAATGTCTTTCATGCGATCATTTCCCCTTTGTCATTCGGAAAACTTGTCATTCGTCAAAATTGTCGAGACCCTCGCGGGTTTCTGCGCCGCCTGGTTCATCGGCAATGGCGCCGGCCGCAGCAGGTTCTGCCCGCACCGAAACGTCAACAACCCGGCTGCCGGGAAAACGCGCGAGGATCGCCGCGACCACCGGGTCTTCGCGCGCTGCCTCGTGGCGCTGGCCTGTCTCAGCCTTTTCCTGCTCGTCGAGAGACAGTGCGCCACCTTCGCGACTGACTGTCAGCGTCCAGCGCTTGCCGGTCCAGGCCTGCAACTTCTGGCCAAGCTCGGTGACAAAATTGGGCGGCGGGTTGCCAACGAGATTGAATTCCATGCGGCCATCGCGAAAATTGACCAGCCGGACATTGCAGCGCAGCAGCGATTTCAGCCGTATTTCGCGCTTTTCCTCGGCCAGCAGCACGAGGTCTTCAAAGCGTCCGAGCTCCAACTGCGGCGCTTCGGCCGCCGGGGACACTTCAGCGCGCGGGGGATTGTCGCCATGCGCGCCGTTGCCGTTTGCCAGCATGCGCAAGCCGTGTGCCGGACCAATCGATGTCAGGCTCGCCGGTGTCTGGGCAATCGCCCCGGATGGACCGGACGACGGCGCCGATGCAGTGCCAGCGCTTGCCCCGATGGCCGGGGCAGCAGAGGCCGAAAGGGTGCGGATGAGTTCATCGGGAAACGGCAGGTTTGCCGCATGGCAAAGACGCACCAGCACCATGTCGGCAGCAGCCAACGGACGCTCCGAGCCATCCACTTCGCCGACACCCTTGAGCAATATCTGCCAAGCCCGCGAGAGCGCCCGCACTGATAGCTTTTGCGCAAAACCGCCTCCGCGAACCCTTTCGCTTTCGGTGAGCGAGGGGTCGTTCACGGCCTGCGGCAGGTATTTGACGCGGGTGACAAAATGGACGAACTCGGCGAGATCGGAAAGTACCACCGACGGACTGGCGCCGATGTCATATTGTTCCTTCATTTCGGCAAGCGCGGCTGCGATATCGCCCTGCATCACCATGTCGAACAGGTCGATGATGCGGGCGCGATCGGCAAGGCCAAGCATGGCGCGCACGCTGGACGCCTCAACCTTGCCGCCGGAATGGGCAATGGCCTGATCCATGATCGACAGCGAATCGCGCACCGAACCTTCGGCCGCACGGGCGATCAGGGCAAGCGCCTCATCTTCCACTTCCACCGCTTCTGCCTGTGCGATCCTGCCAAGGTGGCTTGCCAGTTCACCGGCATCAACACGGCGCAGGTCAAAGCGCTGGCAACGCGAAAGCACAGTCACCGGTACCTTGCGGATTTCGGTGGTGGCAAACACAAATTTGAGGTGCGGCGGCGGCTCTTCCAGTGTTTTCAGCAAGGCATTGAACGAGTGGCTGGAAAGCTGGTGCACTTCGTCGATGATATAGACCTTGTAGCGGGCAATCGCCGGGGCATAGCGCACCGAATCGAGGATCTCGCGCATGTTGTCGATGCCGGTGTGCGATGCTGCATCCATTTCAATGACGTCAACGTGGCGGCCCTCCAGGATGGCGCGGCAATGTTCGCCCTCCTGCCGCACGTCGATGGTTGGCTGGTCAACTCCGTCTTTTCGGTAATTGAGCGCCCGGGCAAGGATGCGTGCCGTCGTGGTTTTGCCGACGCCGCGAACGCCGGTCAGCATGTAAGCCTGCGCGATGCGTCCGGAACGAAAGGCGTTCGTGAGGGTGCGCACCATCGGCTCCTGGCCGATCAGGTCGTCGAAACTGTTGGGGCGGTATTTGCGTGCCAGCACACGGTAAGGCGTGGCCGGCTTTTCAAGGGAATCCGTCATGGGACGACTATAGCGGCTTTTCGTGACGCGGCCACCTGGTCAAGCATCCGATGCCACTTTCGTCACTGAAAACAGATGAAGGTGGAAGGCTGGCTTGAGGCGACCCGAACCTGAACTCGTTGGGGCTGCTTCCTTCCGGACCTGACCCGGTTGGCGAGGGGTTCGTCCGCCACCAGCCTTCCGACTGCACATATCGTCTTTTGCCGGTGATTATGCAAGCGTGGTCGGCAAGATTCGCAAATGAAGAGGCACGGCATGCGGGTGGACCCCGACCCCCGGTTGGCTGCAGATAGCATGCATCTGGGATATCTGGAGCTTTGCGAAGTGCGGTTGATGGACGACAGCCGCTGGCCGTGGCTGATCCTTGTCCCGCAACGCGAGGGTTTGACCGAACTCCACGATCTCTCCCCTGGTGACAGGGAACAGGTTGCCGTTGAAGTGGCATTTGTTTCGCAAAAACTGAAAACCTTGACCGGGGCGTTGAAAATCAACACCGGCGCGCTTGGCAACATCGTGCGGCAATTGCACCTGCACGTGATTGCCCGCAACGAAGGTGACCCCAACTGGCCCGGTCCGGTTTGGGGGCATGGTGCCCGCCTGCCATATACGGCTGAGGAAAGAATGACCATGTCGGCTTTGCTTGCTGCCCAATTGTTTGTTTCGGAGAGACCAAATGACAAACTGGTTTGACGGCTCCTTGCCCGAGCCAAGCGCATTGACGGGATTTGCGCAGAACCGTCTGGTTCGCGATGCCGAAAACCGCGACGGGCACAGCCTGGAAAGCGCTATTGCGCATCCGAAGGCAAGTTTCCATCTTTTTGCTGGCGGCAAGGCGCTGGTCCGCAAGGACGAGGCACCAACAGCCACATTCAATGCCCGCGAAGCGTTGCAGTTCGAGCCGAACATGGCTGGCGCAGTGCTTTTGGGGCATGATGAAACCGGGCCAAGGCTGGCAGTACCGGTTGCGCTGGACGGCGACCCGTTGGAGCCATACCGATTGTATGATTTGCGCTCGGTGCTTTACTCCTCCGCCGTGCAGGACGAAGAGGCGGGAGCCATTGCCCAAGCCGCAAGCATGCTGCATTGGCATGCCACCAACAGGTTTTGCGGCAAATGCGCTGCGTCAACCGCCGCAACAAATGGCGGATACCGGCGCGATTGTGCCGCCTGCGGCAGCCAGACTTTTCCGCGCACCGATCCGGTCGTCATCATGCTGGGGATCCATGGGGACAAATGCCTGTTGGGGCGCAGCCCGCATTTTCCGCCCGGCTGGTATTCAACATTGGCAGGCTTTGTCGAACCAGGTGAAACCATTGAAGATGCAGTACGCCGCGAAACATTTGAAGAAAGCGGCATCCGCCTGGGCAAGGTGCGATACCATGCGAGCCAGCCGTGGCCGTTTCCGCATTCCTTGATGATTGGCTGCTTTGGTGAAGCCCTGAGCGAGACCATCCATTTCGACGGCACGGAACTTGAAGATTGCCGCTGGTTTGACCGACATGAACTGGACCTGATGTTCGAGGACCGGCACCCCGAAGGTTTCAAATGCCCGCCAGGCAAGGCCATCGCCCATGCGCTGATCCGGGCCTGGGCAAAGCAGCCCTGATCAGTTTGGCTATACGGCGCCCATGTTCAACAAACTTTTCTTTTGTTGAACATGTGATATGTTCAACAAAAATTGGAGTTGTTGAACATGAATTTCCGCAGGCATTCTCCTGTTTCGCAATCTGCCTACCATGACCTGTTGCAGTCTTTGATGGATGAGGCCGTGCTTGAGATCAAGGGTGCGCCCAGTTTGGTGGAAAGGGGCGGCAAACGTTATTGGTACGATAGTTACCGGATAGGAACCCAGGTCCGCAAACGGTATATTGGCGAAGACAGTGCAGATTTGCGACAAAGACTCGACCGCCATGCCTCACTCAAAGCCGCAGCAAAAGAACGGTTGCAAAGTCGAACCCGGCTCGTCAGGCTGTTGAGGGCCGAAGGGTTCTCAAGTCTGGATTCAGGGACCGCCAGCCTTGTAGCTGCCTTGGCAAAAGCAGGGGTTTTCCGCTTGGGCGGGACGATTGTCGGAACAACTGCGTTTCGCCTTTATGAAGCCGAGCTTGGGGTCAAATTCCGGCTGGATGAAACTGCGCAAACCGCCGATTTGGACATTGCAAGTTTCGAGCGTTTGTCACTGGCTCTTGATGACCAGATTGAGCCTTCCATGGGCGTTATTCTGGGCGAATTTGCGTTTGAGCCAGTTCCCTCGTTAAACCGTGGTCCCGCTTGGAGGTGGCGACGAAACTCGGGTGAAACACTGGTGGAATTCCTCACTCCGGCGTTTGGCGAGGAAGAACAGCGGCCATTGGCGGCTTTGGGCGTTACTGCACAATCATTGCACCATCTCAACTATCTGATCGCAGAGCCAATTCAGGCAGTTGTCATATACCGCTCTGGTCTGCTGGTTCAGATCCCCAGACCTGAGCGCTTTGCCATCCACAAACTCATTGTTGCTGATCGTCGAAAAGGAACCGACCGACGCAAGTCAGAGAAAGATCGGCGTCAGGCGGCATTCCTCATATCAGTACTGAGTGAGGACCGACCTGAGGAACTGTCGGAAGCTTACCAAAACGCGCTGGCGCGTGGGCCAAAATGGCGGGAGCGCATTGGCCGTTCGCTCGAAAAAATGCCTGAAACATTGAAAATGCTGGGCTGAAAGGTGCAAGTGCCAGAAAGTCAGTTTGCGCCGATGAAGCCACATGGCGTCCATGTTCAACAAACTTTTCTTTTGTTGAACATGGGCTGATCGGTTGCAGCCCTCATTCGCCTGCCGCGAGTTTTTCACGTTCCTGTTCGCGGAATTCGTGTGCCGGGTAAACGCCGACAATGCGCATGTCGCGCGAGAAGAAACTGAGTTCTTCCAAAGCTCGCTTGACGGCGGCATCGTCGGGGTGGCCCTCGATGTCGGCATAGAATTGCGTGGCGTAAAACTTGCCGCCCAGCTGATAGCTTTCCAGTTTGGTCATGTTGACACCATTGGTGGCAAAACCGCCCATGGCCTTGTAAAGCGCCGCCGGAATGTTGCGGACCCGGAAAACAAAGGTGGTCATGATTTGCGGCGTGCCGGCTTTCGTCCATTCCCGGGTTTTTGAAAGAACGATGAAGCGGGTGACGTTGTTTTCCTGATCCTCAACATTGTTGGCAAGGATTTCAAGGCCGTAAAGCTCTGCTGCCAGACTTGGTGCGAGTGCGGCATTTGCGGCGACGCCTTCTTCGGCGACCATTCGTGCCGCGCCGGCCGTGTCACCCGCTACCACCGGCTTCCACTTGTGCTTGCGAATTATCTTGCGACACTGGCCAAGCGCATGGATGTGCGACAACACGTTTTTGATGCTTTCGATCTTCGTGCCGGGAATAACCATCAACTGGAAATGGATCGGCAGAAAATATTCGCCGACAATGTGCAGCGGCGATTCCGGCAGCAAATGGTGAATGTCGGCAACCCGGCCTGCAATCGTGTTCTCGATCGGGATCATGGCCAGGCGGGCTTTGCCGCTCTCCACTGCATTGAACGCGTCTTCAAAGGTGGCGCAGGGCAGCGGCTCCATGTCCGGATACATGTTGCGGCAGGCGGTATCGGAGTTGGCGCCCGGCTCGCCCTGGAAAGCGATCCTGTTTTGTCCTGCCATCATGCTTGCTTCTCCGGCTGTGCCAGGATTTTCCGGGCCTTTTCCAAGTCGTGCGGGGTATCAACGCCCAGCGGTACGGTGTCAACGACGGATACGTCGATGCGCATGCCCGCTTCCAGCACCCGCAGCTGTTCCAGCCGCTCGCGCAGTTCCAATAGTGAAGGCGGCAAGGCCACAAACCGTTCCAATGCCTCACGTCGCCAAGCGTACAATCCAATGTGGTGGAAAAGCCTGCCCTCCCCCCAGGGTGCGGTTGCCCGGGTGAAATAGAGCGCCCGCAACCGGTTTGGCGCGATTTCGGTAGCAACAATCTTGACCACGTTGGGGTTTTCCCGCTCGGCGGGATCGCAAATGACAGCGGCAAGCGTGGCAATGTCGGCTGGCCCATCCAGCAGTGGCTCAAGGCTTTTGCCGATGATCGCCGGGTCAATGGTTGGCAAATCGCCCTGTACATTGACAATGAACCGGCATTGCCTGTCAGGGTCCAGCGCCAAAAGTGCCTCGAATATCCGGTCGGAGCCTGATTCATGATCCATGCGGGTCATGACTGCCTCACCGCCATGGGCCTCCACAGCGTGTTTTACCGCCAATGTGTCGGTGGCGATCACCACGCGGCCTATTGCCGCTTCCTGCGCACGCCGCATGACTTGCACGATCATCGGCAGTCCGCCGATATCGGCAAGTGGCTTGCCCGGCAACCGTGTGGAAGCCATGCGGGCCGGTATGAGGACAAGGATGGCGGATTTGTCGGGGGGTGTGGCTGTCATGGCCATGCAAAATGCTGAACAATGGACGGATCGACCGTCCGGAATGGTTTCGTGTCAAAAAGTCTCACTTGATCAACCCATACAGTCGTTGTAACGCAACCGCAAACCAATACTTGGCTGGCGCGCGAGCGGGCTTGGTCAATTGCGGGCAGGTGACGCGAAGGCGGACAGGGATCAGAAAAATGGATTCGTTTCAATTCAACAAGTTTGCCATGGCGGTTCTGGGCACGGTGTTCATCCTGTTTTCAGCCAATATCATCGGTGAAGCACTTTTTCATTCCGAGGCACCGGAAACTCCTGGCTATGCGCTGGCGGCTGCAGAGGGTGGTGCAACTGAAAAAGCGGGCGGAGCGGCGGAAGCTCCTGCAGTAGAGCCGGTTGGCCCCTTGCTGGCATCGGCCGATGTGGCGGCAGGTGAAGCCGTCTTCAAGAAATGCGCTTCCTGCCATTCATTTGAAGCCGGCGGCCCAAACAAGGTTGGCCCAAACCTGAATGGCGTCATCGGCCGGGCAATCGCAGTGCATGAAGGCTTCTCTTATTCGGCAGCCTTGAAAGCATTTGGTGAAGCCAAAACCTGGGATTTTGAGCAAATGAACGGCTTTTTGTGGAACCCGAAGAAGCATGTTGCCGGAACAGCCATGGGTTTTGCCGGCCTGAAGGACGTGAAAGACCGCGCCAACGTGATTGCGTGGCTCAATACCCAGTCGCCCGCTCCGCTTGCGTTGCCGGCCCAGTAATCTGACGCAGCACCCGATTGCCAGAAAGGCCGGCATTGCCCGGCCTTTTTTTATTGCGGGCCGCAATGCTTGTCGCAGCATTGCCACGCTCGCCTGTTTGTTTATGGTCGAGTGACAACTTGAACATATTGGCCATGACATGCTCAATCGCCTTGTAATTCTGCTGACAGCCTTTCTTGCCTTGAACTTTCCAGCCTTGGCGCAGGATGGAGAAGGCTGGCGCCATGGCGGCACATTGTTTGGTGAACTCAAGTATGGCCCCGATTTCTCCCGGTACGAACATGTCAAGCCGGACGCGCCCAAAGGCGGAACGCTGAATGAAGCGGCCCTTGGCACGTTTGATTCGTTCAATCCGTTTGTGGTGCGCGGTGATGCAGCCGCAGGTATCGGCCTTGGGGGTGGACTGCTTTGGGATACGCTGTTTGACCAATCGCTGGATCAGGCGTCTGCTTCCTACGGTTTGGTCGCCGAGGCTTTTCGCTATCCCGAAGACTTTTCTTCCGTGACTTACCGGCTAAACCCGGCAGCCAGATTTCACGACGGCAAACCGATCACGCCAGAAGATGTGATTTTCAGCCTGAACGCGCTGAAAGCCAATCATCCATTTTACAACGGCTACTATCGCAATGTTGCCAGCGCGGAGAAAACCGGAGAGCGGGAGGTCACTTTCCGGTTTGATGTCAAAGGCAACCGGGAATTGCCGATCATTCTGGGAGACATGCCGGTCTTGCCCAAGCACTGGTGGGAGGGCACGGATGCCAAGGGAAACAAACGCAACATTGCCGAACCCACAAGCGAAATACCGCTGGGCTCGGGTCCCTACAAAATCGCCCGGTTTGAATCAGGCAAATCCGTTACTTTTGAACGGGTGACGGACTATTGGGCCGCCGAGGTCCCGGTCCGCAAGGGGCGCTACAATTTCGACCGCATCGAATACACTTACATTCTCGATGACAATGCATTGTGGGAAGCATTCAAAAAGGGCGGCATTGCCGATACCCGCAACGAGAACCGCTCGGCGCGCTGGGCGACAGAGTATGTCTTTCCGGCATTGCAACGCGGCGATGTGATCAAGAAATCGTTCAAGACCACCAGCCCGGAGCCGTTTCAGGCTTATGTCTTCAACACCAGAAATCCGAAATTTGCCGATGTGCGGGTACGCAAGGCGCTCAACCTGCTGTTTGACTTCGAGACCATGAACAAGACCTTGTTCTATGGCCTGTACACACGAACCGATTCAGCATTCGAGGGTGGTGAATTGCAGGCAGGGGCAAATGTGCCGTCCGGCAGGATGAAGGAAATCCTCGAGCAATACCGTGGCCGTATTCCCGATGAAGCGATTGATACAGCTGTTTCGATGCCGGTCTATGCATCGCCTGCCGACACCCGCAAATATCAACGGGAGGCATTGAAACTTTTCACCGATGCCGGATACCGCTTTCAAGGCGGAAAGCTGCTGGGCCCCGATGGCAAGCAGTTTGAGATCGAGATCCTCGGATCGGGGCCGGTGGATGAACGGGTGGGCATTCCGACAGTCGAGTATTTTTCCAAACTTGGCATCAAGGCTGGCCTGCGGGTTGTTGACCAGGCGCAATACAAGAACCGTCTCGACGGGTTTGAATTCGAGATGACCATGGCAACCACGGGTCAGTCGTTGTCTCCGGGCAATGAGCAGCGTGACTATTGGACCAGCGGCGCGGCCGACAAACGCGGCGCACGCAACTATGCCGGCATCAAGGACAAAGTGATCGATGAACTGGTGGAGCGCATTGTGGTGGCCAAGGACCGGGCCGAACTGGTTGCGCTGACCCAGGCGCTCGACCGTATCCTGATGGCAGGACATTATGCCATTCCCATGTGGCACAACCCCGAGACATGGTTCTCCTGGTGGAAAAAACTGCAAGCTCCGCCAACCCAGCCGGAATACAGCGGCATTGACATCTACTCATGGTGGATCGATCCAGCCGCAGCCAGCGGGAGCGCAAATTGATGGGTTTTCGTTTTTCCCGTCGCCGGTTTTTGCATGGTGCGCTGGCGGCAGCCCTGCCATTTCGACCCTATTTATCCTTGGCAGCCAATCCGGTTGGACAGCCGTTGCACGGTTTGTCGGCGTTTGGCGAACTGAAATATCCCGCCGGGTTCACCCATTTCGATTACGCGTATCGGGATGCGCCAAAAGGGGGCGCGTTTGCTTTCAGCCCGCCCAACTGGGCCTTCAACCAGAATCCAAACACCTTCAACACACTCAACACCTTTGTGCTCGCTGGCGAAGCGCCGCCGCGAATGGAATATTGTTTCGATACGCTGATGACCGAAGCCTATGACGAGCCGGACGCCATTTACGGCTTGCTTGCAGAAAATGTGACCGTTTCAGCCGACCGCAATGCATTCCGCTTCAAACTGCGGGCTGAAGCACTTTTCCATGACGCAACACCGGTCACGGCGGAAGATGTGGTGTTCTCCTTGCTGACGCTGAAAGAGTTTGGCCATCCGCAACTGGCGCTTGACCTTGCCAACCTGGAGATTGCCGAAGCGGTCGATGCACTCACGGTTGATCTTCGTTTCAATGGCAAGCAGTCGGCGCGGGCGATCCTGTCAATCGCCGCATCCGCACCGGTTCTTTCCAAAGCCTATTATGGCTCGGTGAAGTTTGATGAGGCGGTGATAGAACCGCCACTCTCCTCGGGTCGTTACAAGGTCCGGCGCAGTTCAGTCGGGCAGTTCATCGAGTATGAGCGGTTCGAGGAGTATTGGGGTCGCGACTTGCCTGTCATGCGCGGGCTTGACCATTTCGACTTCCTGCGCATCGACTTCTACCAGGAAAGGCAGGCCGCTTTTGAAGCGTTCAAAAAGGGCGAGATCCTTTGGCGGCAGGAATTCACTTCCAAATCATGGGCCACGGAATACAATTTTCCGGCAGTGAAGGACGGCAGGGTTCGCAAGCTGGAGTTTGACGATGAATTGCGCCCTTCGATGCAGGCCTTTGCGCTGAATGCGCGGCTGGAAAAATTTTCCCACCCCGCTACTCGGCAGGCAATTGCCACGCTTTTCGATTTTGAATGGACCAACAAGAACCTTTTTTACGGTGCCTATCAACGATCGCAATCCTTGTTCGCGCAGTCGCCTTTTGTGGCCGAAGGCAAACCCGATGCGGCTGAACTGAAACTGCTTGAACCACTGCGGGGGCAACTTCCGGACAGTGTCTTCGGGGAGCCATTCCTGCAGAACAAGACGGACGCCAGCGGCAAGGACCGCAGCATTTTCCGCAAAGCCGACCGGCTTTTTGCCGAAGCCGGCTGGAAAAAGCAGGACGGAAAGCTGGTTGACCCGCAAGGCAGGCAGTTGTCGATCGAAATGCTGATCGACGAGCAGGCATTCGAGCGCATTCTGGCACCCTACACCCAGAACCTGCGCAGCATGGGAATCGAGATTTCGACGCGGCAGATCGACCCGGCACAATACCAGAGTCGCCTCGAAAAGCGTGATTTCGAGATGATCATGGTCGCTTACTCGTTGGCGGCAAATCCGGCCGGTGAGACTTTGCGGCGCTATTTCCACTCATCGACCGCAGACAGCGACGGCACGGAAAACCATCCCGGCACCAAAGAGCCCGGCATTGATGCCCTGGTTGAAGCGGCAAGCGCGGCACAAAGCCGGGATGAACTGGTGACGGCAATGCGTGCGCTGGACCGGGCCTTGCGCGCCACGCATTATTGGATTCCAAATTGGCATTCGGCGAATCACCGGGTCGCCTGCTGGGATGTCTTCGGCTGGAATGAGCCAAAGCCTGAATATGCCTTCCCGGTGGAGCGGTTGTGGTGGCGCGATCCGGCCAAGAAAACACCCTCGGCAGACAATTGATGCGGACTGCGGATCTGGTGCAAAATTCCACGGAAACGAGAGTGCGATAGATGGGAGCCTATATTCTTCGACGGCTCCTGCTGATCATCCCGACCATGCTCGGGATCATGGCGATTTCCTTTGCCGTCATCCAGTTTGCGCCTGGTGGCCCGATCGAGCAGGTCGTGGCCCAACTCAATGGCCAGGGCGGATCGGCGACTGACCGCATTTCGGGGGCAGGGTCGGATCTGGGTGGGTCCAACCGGATAGACAGCGTCAATGATTCGCCCAGCAAGTATCGTGGCGCACAAGGGCTGGATCCGCAATTCATCGAGAAGCTGGAGAAGCAGTTCGGTTTCGACAAGCCGCCGCTGGAACGCTTTGGCCAGATGATCTGGAACTATCTGACATTCGATTTTGGCGAGAGCTATTTCCGCAAGATTTCGGTGATCGATCTCATCCTCGACAAGATGCCGGTTTCGATTTCGCTCGGCTTGTGGATTACGCTGATTTCATACGGAATTTCCATTCCGCTGGGCATTCGCAAGGCGGTCAATGACGGCTCGACCTTTGATGTGTGGACCAGTGCGGTCATCATCGTCGCTTACGCGATTCCCGGCTTCCTGATTGCCATTCTGCTGATGGTGCTGTTTGCCGGCGGCTCGTATTTCGACTGGTTTCCCTTGCGCGGCCTGCTCAGCGACGGGCTGGATGCCTCAACTTGCGCCCCTGTGTTCTGGGCCGGTTTCCCGGAGCAGTTCACCTTCAAATTCTGGGAATACCTGCTTCCGTTCAGCGCCAATGGCGGTTTTGACCCGGCACATTGCGGCAGCGTGATTGTACCAGACTATTTCTGGCATCTTGCACTGCCCCTGACCGCGCTTGTGCTTTCATCGTTTGCCACTACGGCCTTGCTGACCAAGAATTCCTTCCTCGATGAAATCCGCAAGCAATACGTGATCACCGCGCGGGCAAAGGGGCTGACGGAAAGGCAGGTGCTGTATGGCCACGTGTTTCGCAACGCGATGCTGATCGTCATTGCAGGTTTTCCCGGCGCGTTCATCTCGGCTTTTTTCACTGGCTCGTTGCTGATCGAGACGATCTTCTCGCTCGACGGGCTGGGTCTGCTTGGCTACCGCTCGGTGATCGAACGCGACTATCCGGTGGTATTTGCCACCCTCTACATTTTTTCACTGATGGGGCTGCTCGTCGGACTGCTGTCGGACCTTGTCTACACGTGGATCGACCCACGCATCGATTTTGAATCGAGACAGACATGAGCAGTTCATCCATCTCCCCGCAGCGCAAACGCTTCGAACTGACCCCGCTCAACCAGAGGCGACTGGCCAATTTCAAGGCAAACCGGCGCGGCTACTGGTCGCTGTGGATTTTTCTGGTGCTGTTCGGGTTGTCGTTGTTTTCAGAATTTTTGGCCAATGACCGGCCGATCATCCTGCAGTTCAAAGGCGAGACGTATTTTCCGGTTCTGAAAAACTATCCCGAAGAGACTTTCCTTGGCGAGGAAGGGTTTTTGCCGGTCACCGACTACAAGATTGTTGAAATCGAGCAGGCGATAACGAAGCACGGCTGGGCATTGTGGCCACCCCTCCGCGATTCCTACCGCACGGTGAATGCGCAGATTCCCGAGCCCGCTCCGGCAAGACCTTCGTGGCTGCTCAGTGCCGACAAGAGGTGCAGCAACTACCCTTTGGGCATTGCAGACCCTTCCTGCAACATTGGCAACTGGAACTGGCTGGGCACCGATGACCAGGCACGCGACGTCATGGCCAGGGTGATCTACGGGTTCCGGGTTTCGGTGTTGTTCGGTCTGGTGTTGACCGCCGCCTCCGCCGTCATCGGCGTGACCGCCGGGGCGGTGCAGGGCTATTTCGGCGGGTGGGTTGATCTTGTCTTTCAGCGGTTCATCGAAATCTGGTCGTCGATGCCGGTGCTTTACATCCTGTTGATCATGGCAGCCGTCTTGCCGCCGGGGTTCTGGGTATTGCTGTTCATCATGCTGCTGTTTCAGTGGACTGCGTTTGTCGGCGTGGTCCGCGCCGAGTTCTTGCGTGCGCGCAATTTCGAGTATGTGAATGCGGCAAGGGCGCTGGGTGTCGGCGACGGGGCCATCATGTTCCGTCATTTGCTGCCAAATGCGATGGTGGCAACCCTGACATTCCTGCCGTTCATTCTCAACGGGTCGATCTCGACGCTGACCTCGCTGGACTTCCTCGGCCTCGGCTTGCCGCCCGGCTCCGCTTCGCTGGGCGAATTGATGAGCCAGGGGCGCAACAACCTTCAGGCACCATGGCTTGGACTGTCCGGCTTTTTCGTGATCTCGCTCATGCTGTCGCTGCTGATTTTTGTCGGCGAAGCAACCCGAGATGCCTTCGACCCTCGCAAAACATTCAAATGATCGTCAAATGACAACACCGCTCCTCTCCGTTCGCGAATTGTCGGTGGCCTTCACACAGGGCGGCAAAACCACGACTGCCGTTGACCGGGTGTCGTTCGACATTGCCAAGGGCGAAACGCTGGCGCTGGTGGGTGAATCGGGTTCGGGCAAATCGGTCTCGGCCCTGTCGATCCTCAAGCTCTTGTCTTACCCGCCAGCCTCGCACCCTTCCGGCTCCATCCTGTTCAAGGGCCAGAACCTGCTGGACCGTGACGAGCGCGATCTTCGGCAGGTTCGCGGCAACGACATCACGATGATTTTCCAGGAACCCATGACATCGCTCAATCCGCTGCACCACATTGAGCGGCAGATTGGCGAGATCCTCGAATTGCACCGTGGCCTGACCGGAAGCGCACAGCGCCAGCGAGTGCTGGAATTGCTGGCACAAGTCGGCATTCGAGATGCGGAAAGCAGGCTGGGCGCATATCCGCACCAGCTTTCCGGCGGGCAAAGGCAGCGCGTGATGATCGCCATGTCGCTGGCAAATGACCCTGAACTGCTGATTGCCGACGAGCCGACGACTGCGCTTGACGTGACCGTGCAGGCGCAAATCCTTGAACTGCTGGAAAAATTGCAGCGTGAACGCGGCATGGCGATGCTGTTCATCACCCATGACCTTGGGATCGTGCGCAAGATTTCGGACCGGGTGTGCGTGATGCAGGGCGGCAGGATTGTCGAAGAAGGCAAAACGGGCGCGGTGTTTGACGACCCGCAGCACGAATACACCCAGCGTTTGCTGGCAGCAGAGCCCAAGGGACAACCGCCCAAGAGCGATCCATCTGCCACGGTGGTCATGCAGGGCAATGACATCAAGGTCTGGTTCCCGGTCAAACGCGGCTTGATGCGCAGGACCGTCAGCCATGTGAAGGCCGTCGATGGCATTGATGTCACCATCCGGCAAGGCCAGACGCTGGGAATTGTCGGGGAATCGGGATCGGGCAAGACAACGCTCGGCCTTGCCCTGACACGGCTGATTTCATCCCAGGGCGATATCACTTTTGCCGGGAAAGACATCTCATCGTTTAACCGCAGCGCGATGCGGCCACTGCGCCGCGAAATGCAAGTGGTGTTCCAGGACCCGTTCGGGTCGCTGAGCCCGCGAATGTCGGTTGGCGAAATCATAGCTGAGGGGCTGTGGGTACATGAGGCCGGTCTTTCAGCGCAGGAGCGCGATGCGCGCGTTTGCGACGCCCTCAATGAAGTCGGGCTTGATCCGGAAACCCGCCATCGCTATCCGCACGAGTTTTCCGGCGGGCAGCGTCAACGCATCGCGATTGCCAGGGCGATTGTGCTCAAACCAAAATTCATCATGCTGGACGAGCCCACTTCTGCGCTCGACATGAGCGTGCAGGCACAAGTTGTCGATCTGCTGCGTGACCTTCAGGAACGGCACCAACTGGCCTATTTGTTCATCAGCCATGATCTGCGGGTGGTGCGGGCGCTGGCCAATGAAGTGGTGGTCATGCGCAACGGCGTGGTGGTCGAACATGGATCGTCAGGGCAGATTTTTGACGATCCGCAAACAGATTACACAAAAGCGCTGATGGCAGCTGCCTTCAAACATGAAACAGCGGCAACCGGGGTAGTGAGCCAATGACGAAAGACCCGAACAACAAGATATTGGTATCCGTGACCGGCTGGGAGCCCACCGTATGGTTGCGGCAGTTCGACAGCCTGACCAACAGGAAAACCGTCACTGAGCCTGATGGCCCGATGGACCCATCGATCCGGTTTGCCGTGGTCTGGAAGCAGCGTCCCGGCGTGCTTTCATCGCTGCCGAACCTGCGTGCCATTTTCTCGATTGGCGCTGGCGTCGACCACATTTTCAAGGACGCCAGCGTTCCGGATGTACCGATTGTGCGCGTCGTGGCCGATGATCTGACCATGCGCATGAGCGAGTATGTGGTTTGGCAGGTATTGGACCACATGCGGCAGGGCCGCATTTACCGCGAGCAGCAGCAAAAGAAAATCTGGCGCGAGCCTTTCCAACCAGCCGCCTGCGACCTGACTGTCGGCATCATGGGACTTGGCGTGCTCGGCACCGACGCAGGCCGCAAGCTGGCGGCACTCGGGTTCAACGTTATTGGCTGGAGTCGCAACGAGAAGCATGTCGATGGCATCGCCAGTTATCATGGCGAGGAGCAGCTGCCGGTGTTTGTCGGGGTCAGCGACATCCTTGTCGTGCTGTTGCCGCTGACGCCGGCAACGCACGGCATCATCAACGCCAAACTGTTGGGCAATCTCAAAAAATCCACTCCCATTGGTGGCCCGGTGCTGGTCAATGCCGGACGCGGCCAGCTCCAGAATGAAGCGGATATCCTGGCAGCGCTCAATTCCGGCACGTTGATGGCGGCAAGCCTTGATGTTTTCGAGACAGAACCGCTGCCGCGCGACAGCTCATTGTGGACCCACCCGCGCGTCACCGTGACCCCGCATGCAGCGGCCACTTCCGACCCAGCCAGGCTGGCGCCGATCATGGTGCGGCAAATGGATGAATACGATGCCGGTTTGCCGCTTACGAACCTGGTTGACCGCGACGCGGGTTATTAACGCTCGAGTCGGCGAAAGCCCGTTGGCCGCCCGTAAAGCCGGGCGATCCGCTCCACTGCTTCAACCAGATTTTCACGCACGACCAGCATGGCATGACCGCTGGCGTGGATGATGTCGCCACCGCCCGCCACCATCGCCACATGGCCTTTCCAGAACACCAGATCGCCGCGCTGAAGCAGATCCAGCGGTGTATCGCCTGGCAGCGGCTTGCCAAAGGTTTGTGCCAGCATGTCGGAATCGCGCAACAGCGCGATGCCGCACATTTTCCAGGCAAGCTGCACAAGACCGGAACAATCAATGCCGAAGGCGGAGCTCCCACCCCACAAAAACGGTGTCCCGAGAAAGCGCCCGGCCACTTCGACCGGGTCGGCATCATGCACGCCAATGTTTTTCAGGTGACCGGCAACAATGGCTCCGCCACCTTCCTGCAGTGCGTAGGATGTGCCACGCGTCTCGGCAAAACCGGTTATCGCGACGCGTGAACCCAGCGACAAAATGTTCTTCGCCGGCAACCGCAATTCGGGACCTGGATAAACAAAGGTGCGCGGAGCAGAGACGACATGGGTCGCGGCAAGCTGGCCGGTTGCAACTGCGCTGGCCTGCGTCCAGCCCACATAATGATCTTCCACCGACTGAAGCAAGGTCCAACCCCTCTTCCTTGCAAGGATGTGAACAGGCTGGCCATACAGCAATTGCGCGTCAATGCCGCTGGTTGCCGATGGCTTCGCCCGAAGGTTCGCCAACGCCGCAGCCACATGGCCCGGCTCGCTGGCCATCGGATCGTGGGGCGAGGGATCAACCCGCCTGTCGTCGCGATCAAACCCTGAAAGAACCGCAATCGCATTCATTACAACGCTCCGGCCTGAGTTCGTACCAGATCGCCGACATGTTCGAGGAACAGCGAGCCCTCGAGTGTGCGCTGGATAATTACATTTCGCCGGTCGCGCTCGTCGCGTCGGCGCTTGAGCAACTGCATTGCCCCCATGGTGTCCAGAGCACGGGTGATCACCGGCTTGGTAACGCCGAGCTTGGCTGCAAGCCCACGCACGGTATGCGGCGGCGGCTCCAAATAAACGGTTAACAGGATGGCGAACTGCCGGATGGTGAGATCGGGCTTTTCGTCGCGCACCATGGCAAGGACGGTCGAATGCCACAGTCGCAAGGCCTGCTCTGGCCGCATTTCAATCGACATGAACGGCCCCGACCATGTTTTTGCCTGCGTTTATGTTGTTTCGTACCCGTTCCATTCTAAACCGCGGATGGTTGCAGGCGCAAGGCAGGCCGGGTCAGGCCGGATATCGTTTTGAGATCATTTCGAACAACGCCCTTGCTGCCTGCGCTTCGCCGCCAACCGGTGCCCAGGGTTTTTCGGCATTGACCCACGCATAAGTATCCACATGGGCCCAAGCCTTGGCCTTTTCGACAAACCGCTGCAAAAACAGTGCGGCAGTGATCGAGCCTGCCAGCGGTCCTTTCGAGATATGCGACAAGTCCGCAACTTCGGACGAAAGGTCTTTGCGGTACCCAGGCCACAATGGCAGGCGCCAAAGCGGATCGCAAACGCGTGCTCCGGCTGCAAGGATGTCGGCGGCCAGATCCTCCTCGTCGCAGAAGAGCGCTGGCAGGTCCGGCCCGAGCGCCACACGGGCTGCACCGGTCAATGTCGCCATATTGATCAACAGTTCAGGCGCTTCCTCATCTGCCCACGCAAGCGCGTCGCCAAGAATCAGCCGCCCCTCAGCATCTGTGTTGCCGATTTCCACGCTCAGGCCCTTGCGGCTGGCAAGCACATCGCCCGGACGAAATGCGTTGCCGGAAATGGCGTTCTCGACAGCAGGCACGATCAGCCGAAGCCGGACCGGCAAATTGGCGGCCATGATCATTTGCGCTATCGCCAGCGTCGCGGCTGCACCGCCCATGTCCTTTTTCATCAATCCCATGGAATCACCGGGTTTGATGTTGAGACCGCCCGAATCAAAGCAGACCCCCTTGCCAACCAGTGTCACTTTCGGATGGTTCTTGTTTCCCCACACAAGGTCGACAATGCGGGGCGCGCTGGCACTGGCGCGCCCTACAGCATGAACCATGGGAAAATTCTTTTTCAGCAGATCATCGCCGACGACAGACGTGACCTTTGCCTTGAAGCGCTTGGCGACAGCGCGGATTGCCTCTTCAAGTTCAGCAGGCCCCAGATCATTTGTTGGCGTGTTGATCAGGTCGCGGGCATTGAAGATGGCTTCCACCGTACTCGTCAGCGCACTGGCGTCGATTCCGGCAGGCAGTACCAGCCTTGGCGCATTTGCCCGGGGCTTGCGGTAGCGGGTGAACGAATAGGCCCCGAGCAGGAATGAAAGTGCGGCAAGCGCCGGATTGGCAATGTCCCCTTCCAATTGCCAGTCGCCAGTCGGCAACAGGCGCGACAGACGACCTGGATCCATGGGAGTGAGGTCGCTGCCGACCCCGAACAGGGCGCATTCAATGCCGCCATTGTTGTTGGGTACCAGCAACAGCGCCGGTTTCCCGGGATCAAATGCGGCGGCTTTGGCGAAAGCTGCTGCATGCTTTCCAACCATCCCGGCAACCGGTGATGATTTGCACAGATGCACCGGTATCCCCGACTTCTTTTCCGACAACGCTACCGATTTCACCCGCACCTCCCGATGGCCCGCAAATTCCAGTACGGGCAAGTTAACCATGCATTAGGGTTAACAGAATATTTCTTGGCGGATAAATCCCGCCAGTACCGAATCGCTGGCGCATTGTGACAGGACCATTTGGACAGCGCCATGAAACATCGCACTCAACCTGCCAGTTTGACTGCCATCTCGCTGATACTGGCCGCAGGTCTTGCACTTGGCGGATGCGCAAGCGACCGACGGCATACGGGCTCGGTGCGCGGCGAAAATTCCGCAATCGCCTCGATGTCGATGAGCGAACTCAACCAGCAGGTTCGCAAGGCGGACGAAGTTTACCGGCGCAAGCCCAAGGACAAGGGCGCAGGCCTGACCTATGCCTCGCTGCTGCGCATGACCGGACGTGATGACCAGGCACTGGCCGTGATGCGGCAGCTGGTCATTCACCATCCACAGGACAATGACGTGCTTTCGGCCTATGGCAAGGCACTCGCTTCCACCGGAAACCTCAAGGAAGCGCTGGGTGTAATTGAGCGGGCCCAGCGCCCCGACAGCCCGGACTGGCGCTTGCTGTCGGCAAAAGGTGCGATCCTGGATCAGCTTGACCGTTCGGCAGAGGCGCGCGAATTTTATCGCAAGGCGCTCGACATCATGCCGAACGAGCCGACCGTGTTGTCAAACCTTGGCATGTCATATCTGCTGACCAACGACTTGCCTGCTGCAGAGACCTATCTGCGCAAGGCCAATGGACTGCCGGGTGCTGACAGCCGGGTGCGGCAGAACCTGGCCCTCGTCATCGGCCTGCAAGGCAGGTTCGAAGAAGCGGAGCAAATCGCATCGGCTGAATTGCCGCCGGAATCGGCCAAGGAAAATGTTGACTATCTGCGCCAGATGCTGACCCAGCAAAACGCCTGGAGCCAGTTGAAAGCAGAGGACAAGGCTGAGCCGCAAAAGGTTCAGTAACAAACCCCAAAAAATTTTGATCGATGAAAAACAAACCGGCGGCTCATCAATGAACCGCCGGTTTTTTGTTTGCTGTAGCGACAGGCCTTGAAGATCAGCCGCCGGTCTTGGCGAAAATCTGGATCATGGCCGGTCCCATGATGACGGCAAAAAGCACCGGCAGGAAGAACAGGATCATCGGAACTGTCAATTTCGGCGGGAGCGCAGCGGCTTTCTTTTCAGCTTCGGCCATGCGCATGTCGCGGTTTTCCTGGGCAAGAACCCGAAGCGCGACGCCGAGCGGCGTTCCGTAGCGCTCGGCCTGTATCAGTGCCATGGTCACCGATTTGACGCCATCGAGCCCGGTACGCGAGGCGAGGTTTTCATATGCCTTTCGCCGCTCTTCAAGATAAGAAAGCTCGGCGTTGGTGAGCACCAGTTCTTCGGCGAGTTGCGGCGACTGGATGCCAATTTCAACGGCAACCTTGCGAAAGGCCGCTTCCAGGGACATGCCCGATTCAACGCAAATCAGCATCAGGTCAAGCGCGTCCGGCCAGGCCCTGCGGATCGACAACTGGCGCTTGCCGATCTGGTTCTTGACGAACATGTTTGGTGCGTAAAAGCCGGCATAGCCGACGAAAAGCACGATGGTGACCTTGACCATCAAAGGCCGGTCAATGTTGGCGATGGCAAAAACGTAAACCGCCGCACCAATCAACATGATGATCGGAAGCACGAGGCGGAAGAACAGAAAAACATAGATGTGCGACTGTTTGCGATATCCGGCCATTTTCAGATTGCTGAAAGTGTTTTCGTCCGCCAGCGCCTTGCGCAGGTTCAGCCGCTCAACCAGGCTTCGCATCACGCCGGAAGTATCCTGGCGAAGTGAAACAGGTCCGCTTTTGCGCTTGTCGTTGAGGCGGGCACGTTCGCGGGCACGGATCTTGTCGCGCTCGAGCGCCGCGGATTTCATTCGCGTTGACAACTCGTCGCGCTGCAACATGGGCATGGCAATGGTGAGAACGGTGGCAAATACGGCAATTGCCGAGAGGATTGCCAGCATCACGACCGGCTCGAACACTTTCAACGCAGTGGAAAGCATGGTGCCGGTCTCCTAGAAGTCGAAGTTGATCATCTTCTTCATGACCAGGATACCGATGCCCATCCAAAGGCCGGAGCAAACAAGGATGATATTGCCGGTTTCGTCGGTGAAGAGGATTTTGATGTAATCTGGGGTGGTGAGATAAACGAGCGTGGAAACCAGAAACGGCAACGCGCCAATGATACCGGCAGATGTCTTGGCTTCGGTAGACATGGCCTGGATCTTGTACTTCATCTTTTTACGATCGCGCAGGACGTTTGACAAATTGCCCAGTGCTTCTGACAAATTGCCGCCCGCCGATTGCTGAATGGCGATGACAATGCCGAAGAAGTTGGACTCGGTCAGCGGCATGTTTTCGTAAAGCCGCGTCACCGCTTCAGACAGCGGAATACCCATTTGCTGGGTATCGATGATGCGGCGAAACTCGGTGCAAACCGGCTCCTTGGCTTCGCGCGCGATAATGGAAAGGCATTCGTTTACCGGAAGACCGGCTCGCACGCCACGAACAATGACATCCACCGCATTGGGGAATTCTTCCAGAAACTTGGTCATCCGGCGCGCGCGCATGCGGCTGACCATCCAGCGGGGAAAGCCAAAGCCGCCTACTGCCGCCGCAGCGATGACCACGAATGGCGGCGCACCAAAGAAATAGGCACCCACCATGAACGCGATCCCGCAGAAAAACGAGATAACCCAGAACTGGCGCATCGTGGTCTTGAGGCCGGCCTGTTGCATCTGTTTCTTCAGGCCGACATTGTTTTTGCTGCGCTCGCGCTGCTTTGCCTCAAGCTCCTTGAGCGAGTCCTGCACCGACTTTTTGCGCTTGGCTACATCGGCTACGCGGGTTGCTGCCTTTGCGCGGTTGTTTTCCTTGGCCCCTTGCAGCGATTTGACCCGCTTTTCCTGTTTGACCTCGTTGGAAACGCGGTCAAACATGAAGCCGTATATCAATCCGGCAGCAGCGAGTGTTGCAAGGCCGACAAAAGAAAGAACCGTGACATCAAGGCCGAACATCAGTTCGCATCCCCACTGCGGTCGGTGGCAGCGTCGATAGCGGCCGCCAGGCGGTTTTCCTCATTGTAGTAACGGGCGCGATCCCAAAAATGCGGGCGACCAATACCGGTAGAGACGTGCTTGCCGATGATCTTGCCGTTGGCGTCTTCACCTTCCATTTTGTAAACAAAAAGGTCCTGGGTGGTGATGACATCGCCTTCAAGGCCGATCACCTCGGTGATGTGGGTAATGCGCCGCGAACCATCGCGAAGGCGGGCAGCCTGGACTATGACGTCGATTGAACCGACGACGATTTCCCGGACTGTTTTGGCGGGCAAGTTGTAGCCACCCATCGCGATCATCGATTCAATGCGGTTCAGACATTCGCGCGGGTTGTTGGAGTGGATCGTTCCCATGGAACCGTCGTGGCCGGTGTTCATCGCCTGCAACAAGTCGAACACTTCGGGTCCGCGCACTTCGCCGACGATGATGCGTTCCGGCCGCATGCGCAGACAGTTCTTGACGAGATCTGTCATGGTTATCTGGCCCTCGCCTTCAAGGTTTGGCGGGCGGGTTTCCAATCGCACCACATGCGGCTGCTGAAGTTGCAATTCAGCGGAGTCTTCGCAGGTAATAATGCGTTCATCGGTGTCAATGTAGCGCGTCAGGCAGTTCAGCAAGGTTGTCTTGCCGGAGCCGGTACCGCCGGAAATAATGACATTGCAACGAACACGTCCGATAATCTGGAGGATCGTCGCGCCTTCCTGCGTGATCGAGCCGAACTTGACCAACTGGTCGAGGGTCAGCTTGTCCTTCTTGAATTTGCGGATGGTGAGTGCCGGGCCGTCGATGGCAAGCGGCGGAGCGATGACGTTGACGCGCGAACCGTCGGGAAGACGGGCGTCGCAGATCGGGCTGGATTCATCGACGCGCCGGCCAACCTGGCTGACGATGCGCTGGCAAACATTCATCAGCTGGGTGTTGTCACGGAACCTGATCCCGGCCGGGCGAACCTTGCCGGCAACTTCGATGAACGATGTCTTGGCACCATTGATCATGATGTCGGAAATGTCATCGCGCGCCAGCAGCGGCTCAAGCGGGCCATAGCCCAAAACGTCGTTGCAGATGTCTTCCAGCAGGTCTTCCTGCTCGGAGATCGACATCGCCATGTTCTTGATCGAAACAATGTCGTTGACGATGTCGCGGATTTCCTCGCGCGCCGCCTCGGTCTCCATCTTGGCCAGTTGTCCAAGATCAATGGTGTCGATCAGCGCCGAGAATACGCTGGATTTGGTGTCATAATAGTCTTCGGTCTTCTCGCGCGCGAGCGGCTCGGATGGCGTGACAATCTTGGGTGCCGGCTCGATTTTCAGGCGATCGAATGCCGATTGTGATTCAGGTGACAGGGTACGTGGGGCCGGTGCAGCCGCGACCGGCTTTTCCGCCAAAGCAGGTGCTGGCGCGCCAAAACCGCTTCCGCCTCCCGTATTCCCGCCACGTTTGCCAAACATTTTTTACCCTCACAAATTTCAAATTTCTTCTGATGCATGCAACGCGGCAAGCTCACTTCTGGCCCCGTCAGGCCTTTTTGCGTCGCAACCGCGAGAGGAGACTGAACCCGCTTTTCTTTTCGATCTTGATCTCGCCGCGCCCCGTAATCACTTGTGCCAGCAGATCGAACGTTGCCGAAACCGGGCTCTTGGGATCAGCTTCCGAAATCATCTGGCCGTTGTTGGACGCAGTTCCAAAAAGCGCCGGGTCGAATGGGATGACGGCCAGCGGATCAACGCCAAGCGGCGCAGTAAAGTCAGCAACGCTGATTTCCGGACGCTTCGGCATCCCGACCTGATTCATCACCAGTCGCGGCTTGTGATCGTTGGGGCGCAATTCGCTCAGCGTATCAATCAGGTTTTTGGCGTTGCGCAAATTTGCAAGTTCCGGACAGGCAGTGATGATGACCTCGTCAGCCGAGGCCAATATCTGACGGGTCCATCCGGTCCAGATGTGCGGGATGTCCAGCACCACACAGGGTGCGCCGCGCTGGGCGACTTCCAGCAATGACGTGAATGCGTTCTTGTCAAAGTCGTAGGTGCGCTCAAGCGTCGAAGGCGCTGCAAGCAGGCTCAAATGCTCGGCACATTTTGCCAAAAGCCGGTCGAGCAATATGTCGTCCATGCGTTCGGGTGAGAACACGGCTTCAGCAACGCCTTGCGGCGGATCCTGGTCGAGGTTGATGTTGGCCGTGCCAAAGGCAAGGTCGAGGTCTGTCAAAACCACGTCGTTGCGAAAACGCGAGGAAATCGACCACGCCACATTGTGGCAAATCGTTGAGGAGCCGCAACCGCCTTTGGCACCAATGAAGGCAATTACCTTGCCGATGGGGCCAGTCTCGGGATTGACGAAGATGTTGGAGACCGCTCCCATGAAATCAGCCATCGACACCGGTGCCACGAGGTAATCGGATACACCATTGCCCATCAGTTCGCGGTAAAGGGAAATATCGTTGGAATGGCCGATGACGACGACCTTGGTTTCGCTGTCGCAAACCGCGGCCAGGCGCGCGAGCGAACCCACGATCTGGTGGCCGGGAAGTTTGGATTCAATCACAATGAGATTTGGGGTGGGCGCGGTTCCGTAGAACTCCACCGCTGCCGGGACGCCGCCCATGTGGACCTTGACGTGGGCGCGCGCCATTCGACGGTCACGCGAAGATGCTTCGAGCGCTTGCGCCACCGCTTCGCTTTCGCAAAATGCCTGGATCGTCACCCGTGGTATGGGACGGATATCGCCGATGTCGCCCATGGCAACGGATGTATCGCCCGCCTCGAAGCCGTCTGCAAGTGCCTGATTATGAACCATGTTTGCCATCTTGTTCCGTCCTGCGGGATTGTCGTCCATGCCATTGCTGTTGTCGGGTGGCAGTCTATGACTGCATCAGAAAAGATCAGGCAGCGAGCCTGACCCGTCCTCGCGCCAGTCGTTGATCACCGTTGTGCGGCGCGTTGCATCGATTTCAGATTCACCGCGCGGGGCCAGCAGATCGGCTGGATTGGCCACCATGGCAGCGAGGTTCTTCTGGGTTGCGCAGCCAAAATTGTTGTAATTGCGGTTCTCGGCAGTGTCCAAGATGTCATCGTCCCACACGCCGCACTGGCTTGGAACTTCGGCGATGATGCCTTCATAGACCATGCGGATTGTCGCCGCGTCGCCATGTCCGGCGGCGCTGTAGTTCTGCAAGCTGACGCGGCTTGTGGCGATGCCGCGCTCGGCAAGCACAACCACGATCTGGCGGGCTACGTGCCTTGCCGCGATTTCGTTGGCCGACCCTGTCGGGACGAGAATGGCCATCTGGCCGGCGCCCGACTGCTTGAAGCGGGATGCGAATGACAATGCGACTGCCCGGTCGCGGTAGGAAAGCTCGCGGGCATTGGGCGAGACCACAATGTCCTCGGCCGTTTCATCCTGCCGCACCACGATGGGATGGCGGCTGCGATAGTCTTCCGGCATGGCGCCGGCAACATAATGGTTGCGGTCGTAGGAAGCGCATCCCGAGCCAAGGGCTGCCGACATGACCAGCGCGATCGCAGGAATTGCCGCCGGCAGTTGGCGAAGTGCCAGCATTGCTTTTTTCAGGCCGCGCGGCGGCTGCGGGCGATTGTCGTTTACTGCGTACATGGGATGCGCTCCGCTGATGAAATCCGGTGTCATTTGTAAATGAATCCTACTTTTCCATGGTAACGGCCGGCAGGTACCTTGCCCTCGGCGGTTCCGTAAATCCGGTTCACCCGGCCAAGGAACATGCCTGCGCCATCAGCTGCCGGATTGAAATTGTCATCGGGCCTGGCCATTTTCGAGCGGGCGACCGGCCGAACAAGGTATGGCGTGACCATGATCACGAGTTCGGTTTCAAAGCGCTGGTACTCCCGGCTGCGGAACAGGGTTCCAAGCACCGGGATTTTGCTAAGCCCCGGAAAGCCGGAAACTGTCTGGCGAACGTCATCCTTTAAAAGACCGGCAATCACCATGGTGCCACCCGATGGCAGTTCGACGGTGGTTTCAGCTTCACGCCGACGAATACCGGGCGCAGATGCGGCGGCAAATGCACCGCGCGGGATGGCGTAGGAACCTTCTGTTGTCGGCTCGGAAACTTCGGTGCGGATTTTCAGGCTGATGCGCCCAGGCGAGAGAACAACCGGTGTGAAGGCAAGGCCCACGCCATATTCAACCTGCCGGTAATTGTAAGTGACCGCGCCACTGTCTTCTTCTTTTCCGTCCGACACGTTGTACTCACCGCCGACCTTGAAGGAGGCGGTTTCGCCGGAAATCGCCGTCAAGGACGGCTCGGCAAGCGTGCGCATCACACCCGACTGGTCAAGCGCACGGACGATGGATTCGATGGAGTTTGAGCCATTGCTCCAATCGGCAGTCGCGTTCGACCTCGACGTATCCTTGCCCAGTGCAAACGGATTGTCGCCGAACATGCCCCACGCCAAGCCGCCAATCGAACCGGACGCAGTAAGATCAATTCCCAACTGCTTGACCACCGTGCGCTGGATCTCGGCTATGGTCACCTTGAGGTTGACCTGGTCTTCGCCGTCGATCTGCAGCAAATTGACAATCTGGCTTTCCTGGCGGCCTTCATCCCCAAATATGATCGTGGTGCCGGTGCCACCGGTCTGGTTCTGGTTGAAATTGTTGGTGGTCGCTTCGCCGCCGGTCACGAAAACCTGGGCCAGTTCCACGGCTCTTGCCGATTGCTGCGGGGTTGGGACCGTGCCGGTCAGGATGACGTTGTCATTGACCATCTCGACCTTGATTTCCGATCCGGGAATGTATTTCGCCAGATAGGTTTCCAGTCCGGCAATGTCACGTTCGATCACCAGATCGATGCTGAGCAACTGCTTGCCGGCGGAGTCAAAGATGAAAATGTTGGTTTCGCCGACCTGCTTGGCAAAGATGTAAATGCGACGCGATGACCGTGTCACAGCGTCTGCTACATCGGGATTGGCAACAAGTATGTCATGCGCGTCGCCTGGAAGGTCGATAACCATCGACTTGTTGAGGCCGACGGCAACACGCCTTGTCTCACCCACCGATGTGGCGTTGAGCTTGATGTAATTCTTTGCGCCTTCGAGCGTCTGCGCCACCGCCCCTTTCGGGTAAGGTGTTGCCGCTGCCGCTGTCAGCGCAACGAAACAGACTGCCGTTTTCAACTTTGCAAACATGACTTCATTCCTGCGCTGTTCCGGGTACAAACCGGTCTCACTCGGCTTCAATTGGTTGAATGGAGACATCCTTGATGTTTCCGTATTTGATGACACGCACCAGACCGGCACCGCGCTCACCGCCGAGCAGATGGTCGGCTTCCTTGGTGTCCTGGCTTTTGCTGTCGGAAACAGAGCGCAAGGTCAGTGCCAGCCGGTCCGCCATTTGCTGGGCTACCGTCATGATTTCCGCCTGCCGCGGCGTGAGCTGAAGTGTGGCGGTTTCACCGACCACAACAGCCTCGCCATCCTTCTCCTCAATGGTCTGGTCAATCGCCAAAACCCGGATGTTCTGCAAAATGGTTTCCGTCAGAAAGCCCTCGCCCTCGTCGGTCTTCGAGCGACGGGTCATGATCACGTCAACATGGTCGTTGGGAAGGATGAACCCGCCGGCACTGGTGGCCGTGGAAATGGTGGTTGCCACCGCGCGCGAACCGGACGGCAGGATTGCAGACATGTACCCGCGATCCGACCGGACAAGCTTGGTCTCGCGGATCGGCTCGCCCTGGTAAAAACCGCCCCGTGCAATGGCACCATCAATTTTTTCAAGCGCTGTAGGGTCACTGGCTTTCACAACAAAGCCGCTGGAAATGGCCTCTTTCGGCCAGTCCTGCCAACGCACCATGGATGCGTTGAGGCCAGTTCCCATCGGAACATCGCTGGAAGCGACAAGAACCTGTTCGATCTCGAGTTTCTGGCCTTGAACTTCAACCAGCTGCTGCTCGGGTTCGCGGTTGGCCAGCGAGAGCGCCAGAAAACCCGCTCCGGCTGCCGCAGCCAGTGCGCCGGTCATTACGATGATTCGCGCCGCCTTCATGACGATACTCCCACAGTGCACACAACATGCGATTCAGTGGGGCCATAATGGGTCTTGAAAGGTGTAATTATGGTTAACGGGTTACTGAGAATTTAGGTTAATTGATTGTTAAATTTGTATTTTTAGCCCGCAAACCGCAAACAATTGGCCGAAGGCATCCGGTTTTCACGATCAATGACCCAAATACCAGACGTTTGAAATCTGTCAGGAATTGACCGTCCTGCCTAGTATCCGTCAGCCGCCGAAGGCGCGAACCGACGAATAGACATGTTCCATCCAAAGGGTTTGCGGATAGACGAAAATCGCGGCAGCACCCAGGGCAATGCCATACGGAATGCCCTGGTCTGCGCGGTAGAGCCGGGCAATCCAGTCTACATTTGCCACCCTGTCAGGCAATGGCGCAGACCTCACCCGCAAAATGACCAATGTCAGGATGCCGCCAAAGAAAGCTGCCACCAGCAAATACGGCATCATGAATTCCCAGCCGAGCCAAAGTGCCGTCGAGGCTGCCAGTTTGGCATCCCCGCCGCCAACCGCACCAATGGAAAAGAGCGCGATCCCCGCTGTCAGCACGATCGCAAACATTGCAAAGTGCATGCCGATGGCTGGCAGTGGCATCCCGATGGCAAATGCAAATGCCACAAATCCGGCGATCAATGCCACCGAGACCTTGTTCGAAATTGTCATGGAGACAAGATCGGAGGCGGCGGCAAACGCCATGAAAAACGGAAAGAACAGGACAAGCGCGGTGTTCAGCATGGTTCTGATTCCAGTTTATTTCGATGATCATATGCCTTCGGCGTTGGCATTTGGTTAATCCGGGCCCCGATGAATGCGGACAAGGCACAACAAAAAGGGCTGCCTGCGGCGAGCAGACAGCCCTTGAATGTATTTACGCAGAAAGCTTAGAGAAGCTTGCCGGAAATGTTGGTGAACGTGTCGTTGACGCCGCCGCCAACTGCTGTCGCGCCGCCGATGATGGCAACCGAAATCAGGGCTGCGATCAAGCCGTATTCGATTGCGGTTGCGCCGGATTCGTTCTTCAGGAAACGTGCTACGAATTTCATGTGAGTGCTCCTAGGGTTCAAGTTGCGCGCAAAGCGCGCTGTCGGAGAGTTTTTCTCCCCTGACTAAAGGCACCCTAACGTGGCTTTCTTGGCGCGAGGTTAAGGCAGAAGGTAAACGAAAATTATTTCTCACAAAATGCACAAGCAAAAAGGGCTGCCTGCGGCGAGCAGACAGCCCTTGAATGTATTTACGCAGAAAGCTTAGAGAAGCTTGCCGGAGATGTTGGTGAATGTGTCGTTGACGCCGCCGCCAACTGCTGTCGCGCCGCCGATGATGGCAACCGAAATCAGGGCTGCGATCAGGCCGTATTCGATTGCGGTTGCGCCGGATTCGTTCTTCAGGAAACGTGCTACGAATTTCATGTGAGTGCTCCTAGGTCCGCTTGTTTTTCGCTTGTTGCGGTCGATCGCAGCGGGGCGACCTGACTGACGCCATTTACCCACACCCGACTTACGGAACGTTTAACGGCCATTGTTACCAAAACAGAAAATTCACCGATAAATTCAGAACAAAATCTGGGGAACACAAAAAAAACCGCCTGCGGCGAGCAGGCGGTTTTCGAATTGCGTGGTGGCGAAAGCTTAGAGAAGCTTGCCCGAGATGTTGGTGAATGTGTCGTTGACACCGCCGCCGACTGCTGTCGCACCGCCGATGACGGCAACAGAGATCAGGGCTGCAATCAAGCCGTACTCGATTGCGGTTGCGCCGGATTCGTTCTTCAGGAAACGTGCTACGAATTTCATGGTTTTGCTCCTTGCTCCAGGTTTTGCACTTGTTGTGCGGTCGACCGGGTGGTTCCCGTTCTGACTGAAGACAAATTACCCAAACCGCCTTTCGCCCCGGTTAAGGCACACGGTTTGCGACCGGTAAATTTCATTTTTAAAATGCAAGGCAGACCGGGTAGGGACTGCCGAAAATAGCCCTCTTGGTCAATTTCCCGGCGCCATACATTATAATGCGGCAACAATCATGACTCCCGCGCGGCGGTGACCGACCGTCCCGTGGTTCGTGCAATTTACCTTTCCTAAACCAAAATGTCGGATTGTTCTGAGGCAATTGGCAACGGAGTACCAGGATGAAGATGATCGGATCTATGGCGACGGCACTGACCGTTGCACTGGTGTTCACCTGCCAAGCCTCCGCAACCGATGCGCTGCCACTCGTCGACGCCCAGGAAACAGTGATCGTGACGGTTGACCGGGCAAAGGTGTTCCATGTTTCACGCCCCGCAGCCACGGTCATCGTCGGCAATCCGTCTATTGCCGATGCAACAGTTGAAGACGAACAGACGCTGGTGCTGACGGGTCGCTCGTTTGGCGTAACCAATTTGATCATTCTTGATGCCAAGGGCGTTCCGATTGTTGACCAGACGCTGGTGGTCAAGGGGCACGAAACCAACACCGTGCGCATTTACCGCCGTTCAGATCGCGAGACACTTGCCTGCGCCCCGGTATGCGAGCCAACCCTGACCATCGGCGACAACGCCCGTTCGTTCGCATTCGCCAATGAACAGATTACCGCGCGCAACACGTTGTCCGACGCCAAGCAATAATGTCTTGACCGGGGCAGTTGTGGCCAACGGTAAAGAAGCCGTTAACGTCACCTTCCGTTTTTCACTGCAGCCAGGAACAGTCCCTTAAGTTCCCTGTGTTACCCATGCCACATTCAGCAGGATTGAGCAGCAGGGTGGCATCATGCACGAAGCGGACACTTCAACCGTAAAAGCCAGGCGCAGCTGGTTCAGCGCACCGAAAATTGTTCGTCGGTTTCGCGATGACAAAAGTGGCGTGACAGCCATTGAATTTGCCATTCTCGGCGGGCCGTTCTTCATCCTGCTTTTCGGGATCATCGAGAGCTCGCTGATTTTCTTCGCGGGGCAGATGCTGGAAAGCTCGGTTGACGAAGTTGGCCGCAAGATCCGCACCGGTCAGCTCAACAACACCCTCACCGAAGCCCAATTCAAGCAGGAAGTCTGCAATTCGGCGGCGATCCTGTTTACCTGCAATGAAATCAAAATAGACATGCAGGTGGCCGCCAAGTTCGATGATCTGGGTGATCCGCCAATTCCGGATGCAAACAGCAACCAGAGCGATTTTTCCGGCTATTCTTTCACTGCCCCGTGCCCGGAAGAAATCACAATGGTCACGGCCAGCTATGAGTGGCCAATTTTCACGATCTATGTATCGGACAATGTGTATCCGCAATCCAAAGGCAAGTCTGGATCAGCGTTCCGCAAGATCCTGCTCAACGCCATTTCCGTTTTCCGCACCGAGCCTTATCCGGCCGGGGCAGGAGGCCGGGCGTGCTGAACCAACCTTCAAATCCCAAAAGCCGCAGGAACAACGCCATGTCTGTTCACAAACTCTGGAAAACCGCAACCGCACGGGTTCTCGTTGGCCTCGATTCCTTCCGCCGTGAAACACGCGGTGTTGCTGCGGTTGAGTTTGCCTTCATTGCCCCGATTCTCATCCTGCTTTTTGTCGGAACAATCGAGCTTTCGGCAGGCGTATCGGTCAACCGGAAACTTTCGCGGCTTTCCAGCACACTGAGCGATCTTGTCACGCAGAGCCAGGCACTCAGCGCCAATGATATCAATGATATCATGGATGCTTCTGCCAAGGTGATGCATCCCTACACCGACCAGGTGAAAATCGTGCTCACCGGCGTTACCATCAACAGCTCCGGCAACGCCACTGTGGCCTGGAGCAAGGCGAAGAATTCGACTGCGCTCAATCCAGGTGCGACGTTCACCGGCGTTCCAACAAAAATCAAGAAGCCAGGTTCATTCCTGGTATCGGCAAAAGTTTCCACACAGTATGTGCCGGCTTTCGGCTGGGCCCACTACAACGAAACAACAGGCCTTTCGTTCAGCCGCACGGCAATCAACATGGATGAGGAAATCTTCCTGCGTCCGCGCATCGGCTCGGATGTGAGGGTCAACTGACAACGCGGGAACCGGTCAGGGACTGGTGGTTTGAGATTGGCCCCGCTTGCGCGGGGTCATTTTTTTTCGGCGTCCGAAGCAATCCCCCGGCTTCGGTAAGCGGCAGCGAGTGGCTCAAACTGCGATTGGCGCGCCGCCAGGAAACCGCCGCCATACACCGGCTCAACCGAGTCGTAGGCAACCGGGTCTGTTGAAAACAGGCTCGACAGCAGGGACCGCAAAATGGTCTTCGCCTCGCCGTCAAGGGTGCGCCGCACCGCATGAACGCGGTGCGGAACAGGACTTGACTGCCAGACGGAACGATAGTCCGCAGGATTTACGCCTGCCTGAGCCATCGCAAAAAGCGTACCCCTTGCAGGTGTTTCCGGCGAGGGTTCAGGGGTCCAACCCAGCAGCGCGTCAACGCTGCCGCCAGCCAGCGCGACAATTGCTTCCCGGCTGCCGGAAAAGCGGACAACCTCGATTTCACCTGATGTCAAATCAAGTCCCTGCGCCGCAAGCTCATGGGTAGCCAACAAATTGCCGCCTATCGCACCGGTATCAATCAATGCGATCTTTCGCCCCTTCAAGGCAGCAATGTTTGACGGCCCGTTGGTGCGTGCAATGATGATTTGCCGAAAAGCAGATGCGCCATCACCGGAAGCAGCTATCACCAGCGGGTCGAGGCATTCACATGCAGCGTGGGCCGCAGCAAAAGCATTTGCAGACAAAATCGCATACTCCACCCGCGAACGGGCAGCCGCATCCATGAGTGCAGGATAGTCTTTGGCTGGCGCAATCTCTACCGGCATGCCAAGTGCAGATTCCAGTGCGAGCCGAAACGGCTCGGCGCGCAGGGCTGTGGTTGCCGCATCGCCATTTGCCGCAATCGCCACGCGAAAGGTGCCGATTTCTTCCCGCCAGTCGGCAAGGGCAGTTTGCAAGGGCAAAGCAGCCAGCACAATGGCAGTCAATGTCTTTCTAACCGCACACAATGCGTTCATGCCCGTTTCCCGATTTGACATACAAACACACTCTCTCGCGCAAATTCGGCAAAAAGAAAACCTGTGTCACGCATTCCTGCCATTCATCCGGCATGGCGACAGCGCCCTGCAATCTGGTATGATCCTGCCAATGGAAGCGGCGGCAACGGTTGAAAGTTCGAACAGGCATGGCCAGGGCGTTTTTGTTTGTGCTTGATTCGGTTGGCATTGGCGGGGCGCCGGATGCTGCCGATTACGGGGATACCGGCGCCAACACCCTTGGCCACATCATCGAAGCATGCGCCAGCGGGCTGGGCGACAGAGCCGGGCTTCGTCGTGGGCCCTTGCAAATTCCCAATCTGCAAAAACTCGGAATGGGACTTGCCATTGCCAATGCAACCGGCAGACTTCCAACGGGCTTTGCCGCGCAACCCGCTCTGGCAGGGGTATGCGCCAGTGCCACTGAAATTTCGCAAGGCAAGGACACTCCCTCAGGCCATTGGGAAATTGCAGGTGTGCCTGTGCCTTTCGACTGGGGTTACTTTCCCAAGACCATACCCACCTTCCCGCCAGAGCTGATCCGCTCGTTGATCAATCAGGCACAATTGCCCGGAATTTTGGGCAACAAGCATGCCTCGGGAACCGAGATCATTGCCGAATTGGGAGCCGAACACATCGCCAGCGGCAAGCCGATTTGTTACACGTCCGGCGATTCCGTGTTTCAAATCGCTGCGCACGAGCAACATTTCGGACTGCACAAGCTTTACCAATTGTGTGAAATCGCCCGCAAACTGGTGGACCCATACAAGATCGGACGCGTGATCGCGAGGCCGTTCGTGGGTGAAACCGCGGAAGATTTCCAGCGTACCGGCAACCGCAAGGATTATGCAGTGCTGCCGCCAGAACCAACGCTGCTCGACCGGGCAAAGGCAGCCGGCCGTGCCGTGATCGCAGTGGGCAAGGTGGATGACATTTTTGCACACAGCGGGCCAACCGATGTGCGCAAGGCCAATGGCAATGCAGCCATTCTCCAGGCAACGCTTGGAGCTATTCGTGATCTGCCGGAGGGCGGGCTTTGCTTTGCCAATTTCGTTGATTTCGACCAGCTTTTTGGTCACCGCCGCGATGTTCCGGGCTATGCGGCGGCGCTGGAGACCTTTGACAGCTGGCTGCCGCAAATCATGGAAGAACTTGTGACCGGTGACTTGATGGTGCTTACCGCCGATCATGGCAACGATCCCACTTGGCATGGGACAGACCATACCCGTGAGCAAATACCGGTACTGTTTTGGCGACACGGCATTGTGCCAGCCAATGTCGGGACATTGAAGGGTTTTGCCCATATTGGTGAGACACTTGCGGCGCATATAGGCCTGCAGCCGGGCAATCACGGCAAGGCAATCAGGGAGGTTTTTGCATGATTGCATCGGTGCCGAAGGCTGAAATTCATTGCCACATCGAAGGCGCGGCAAGCCCGCTGCTGGTTCGTGCGCAGGCAGAAAAATACGGCGCGGATGTCTCGGCGTTCATCTCGCCGGACGGCAACTACATCTGGAAGGATTTCACCAGTTTCCTCAAGGCATATGACGGGGCGGCCAGCCTGTTCAGATCGCCAGAGGATTATGCCCTGTTGGCAGAAACTTACCTGGTTTCGCTGGCGGCGGAAGGCGCGATCTACAGTGAGTTTTTCATTTCCACCGATCATGCGAGGGATTCGGGACTATCGGCACAAAGCTATGTCGAGGGACTGGCAGAGGGCATAAGGCGTGCAAATGCGCAAACCGGCATTGAGGCGCGGATGATCGCGACCGGGTTGCGGCACATGGGCCCGGATGCAGTGCTTGCCGCAGCGCGCACGGCAACCGGGCTTGGCCATCCGCTGGTGACCGGCTGGGGCATGGCAGGTGAAGAGCGCATGCACCATCCGCGCGATTTTGTGCAAGCTTTCGACATGGCAAGAGAGGCCGGTTTCGGCATTACCGTTCACGCAGGCGAACTGGCCGGATGGGAGAGTGTCGAAGCGGCGATGGACCATTTGCGTCCGGCAAGAATTGGCCACGGGGTGCGGGCTATCGAGAAACCGGACCTGGTGCGCCGCATTGCTGACGAGGCAATCGTGCTTGAGGTTTGCCCGGTTTCGAATGTGGTTCTCAAGGTGTTTGCCGATTTTGCCTCGCATCCTTTTCCAAGGCTCGAAAAGGCAGGGTGCATTGTCACCCTGAGTTCGGATGACCCGCCGCATTTCCACACTTCGCTTGGCCGCGAATACCGTGAAGCGGCGCATCACTGGGGTTATGACCAGAGCGATCTGCTGCGTTTCACACGAAATGCAGTCGAAGCGGCATTCATAGATGGGGAAACAAGGGCGGCACTGCTTGAGAAGTGTGTGCTGGCGGGCTTAGGCTGAAAACAGCGCAGGCGTCCAGAACGCCGCCAGTTTGGAGTAGCGATGCCTGATTCACAAAAGTCACAACCACGCCAGCAAGTCACCGTTGTTGATCATCCGCTGGTGCAGCACAAGCTCACCATCATGCGCAACAAGGAAACTTCAACGGCAAGTTTCCGTCGGCTGCTGCGCGAAATTTCACTGCTGCTTTGCTACGAGGTGACGCGGGATCTGGAGCTGACAACGACGCTGATCGAAACGCCGTTGCAACCCATGGAAGCGCCAACGCTGGAGGGCAAGAAACTGGTGTTTGCCTCTGTCCTGCGCGCCGGGAACGGCCTGCTGGAAGGCATGCTGGACCTGGTCCCTGCTGCCCGGGTGGCCCATATCGGCCTGTATCGCGACCATGAAACGCTCGAAGCCGTCGAGTATTATTTCAAGGCACCGCAAGACATCGGCGACCGGCTGGTGATTGTGGTTGACCCGATGCTGGCCACCGCCAATTCGGCAATTGCTGCCGTTGACCGGCTCAAAAGGCGCGGCGCCAGCAATATCCGCTTCCTGTGCCTGCTGGCAGCGCCAGAGGGCTTGAAGCGGTTCACCTCCGCGCACCCCGATGTCCCGGTTGTCACTGCAGCAGTGGACAGCCACCTGAACGAGAAAGGCTATATCGTTCCAGGGCTGGGGGATGCGGGCGACCGGATGTACGGGACCAAGTGATTCACCTGGTGTTAACTGCCGCAAAACATTCCAGCCTGTAGAAACTTCACCGAAACGACCCTTGGGCATAATCTTCAGAAATTGAACCGGGAGCTTCGCCATGTGGCGTTACATCTTCATGGCCTTTTCGTTTGTCAGCTTTGCCACTTACGGGCCGGGGCTGATACAGCAACAGCTGGATGAAAACCGTCAGCAGAATGCACCGGTGGTGGCTGCCAAAGCCGAAGCGAAGGAGGCCGACGACAATCCGCTGGCAGGTCGTTCCGTCAAGATCATGGCCGATGCCCGCGGGCATTTCATTGCCAAGGCCAAGATGAACGGTCGGGCAGTGGACGTGCTGGTCGATACCGGCGCGACGCAAGTCGCCATAAATGAAACCACCGCCAAGCGCATCGGCCTGAAACTGCAAAAGTCTGACTTCAAATACCGGGTCAATACGGCCAATGGCGAGACCAAAGCTGCATCGACGACGATTGAGGTGATAGAGATCGGTCGGGTGCGGGTCGAGAACGTGCAGGCGAGCGTGCTGAAAGACGAGGCACTCGGCGGCATTTTGCTCGGCATGAGTTTCCTGCGGCAGCTGAAGAGTGCTGAGGTGCGCAGCGGTTCACTGGTGCTGACGCAGTAATCAGCCGATTTTCCCGATGATCGCAGGCGGCTTTCCACCGCCCTTGCGCACTGCCTTAAGCACACGCAGCGTTGCACGCTTTGCGCTGTCCTGATCGCGCGCCAGAATGCGGCAAAGCGGTGCCCTGCCATCCCAGTCGCGACCGGCGATCTCGACCAACCCGACGGAATGGTCGATCGCATCCTGCGGACGGGTGCGCCCGCCACCCAGCTCAATTACCGCAAGCCCGATCTGGCGTGTATCAAAAGCAAGACTGCCCCGGCAATTTTCAGCCGTCGCAGCATCCGCCATGACAGCAATTTCCACCGGTGGCTTTTCCAGATAGGCTTGTGGACGTTCAACGAAATCCGCCGGGCCACCCAGGGCAACAACCATCTTGCCAAAGCGCTCCGCCGCTTTACCCGACTGGAAGGCTTGTTCCATCAGACCTGCGCCGTCTTGCGGGCTGGAAACAATGCCCGCCGAAACCAGCATTTCCGCGCCGAGGGCAATGGTGACTGCCCACAAGGTCGGGTCAATGTGCTTGCCGGTCAGGAAATCGACAGCATTTTGCATCTCCACGGCGTTTCCAGCGGCTGAGGCCAGCGGGTGGTCCATGTCGGTCAGCAAGGCCGTGGTCTTCAATCCGGCGCCATTGGCTACTTCCACAAGGCTGGTAGCCAGTTCGCGGGCCTTGTCGAGAGAGTCCATGAAGGCCCCGGAGCCGACTTTGACGTCAAGCACCAGACCCTTCAGCCCTGCTGCGAGTTTCTTGGACAAGATGGAAGCAGTAATCAGCGGCACGCTTTCGACGGTCGCCGTGACATCGCGGATGCCATAAATGCGCTTGTCTGCCGGGGCGAGGTTGGATGTCTGGCCGATGATGGCGCAGCCGATTTCCTTTACAACCTGGCGAAACAACGCATTGTCCGGCGCGGTGGTGTAACCAGGGATCGAATCAAACTTGTCGAGCGTGCCGCCGGTGTGGCCAAGGCCCCGCCCGGAAATCATCGGCACAAAGGCACCGCAGGCGGCAACAGCAGGGGCCAGCATCAGCGAGACATTGTCGCCAACGCCGCCGGTCGAGTGCTTGTCAACAACTGCCGAGCCCAAATCGGACCAGTCGAGCACGTCGCCGGAATCGCGCATCGCCAGCGTCAGGGCAACCGCCTCGTCGCGGTCCATGCCGTTGAGAAACACTGCCATGGCGAGCGCCGCCACTTGACCCTCGCTTACCCGGCCATCGGTAACGCCCGCGATGAAATCTGCGATTTCCCCGCTGGAAAGTTTCAGGCGGTCACGCTTCTTGCGGATGGTTTCCTGCGGCAGCATGGGTCTACACGCCGAACGGGGTCCAGATCGTCTTGATCCGGACAGCATGGAACAGAAATTCACGGCCCTGCCCCTCAACCGGGCTGTACCAGTCACGGGCCTTGCCGTGGTTGACCCAAGTGGCTTTCAAATTGCCCGCCGATTCCAGTTCAACAGAAGCGCTTCCCGGCGCGCTTCCGAAATACCAGTGGCAACCAATGTCGTCGTGCCTTGCCATGTCCTTGGCGAGCGCATCGCGCGGGCCGGTGACAATATTGACCACGCCGCCCGGCACGTCGGAAGTGTCGAGCACCTGATACAAATCGCCAGCCAGCAAGGGCCAGCGCTGCGACGGCGTAACCACGACGCGGTTGCCCACTGCAATCGCCGGAAGTACCAGCGAAAGGAGTGACAACAACGGCGCCTCGTCGGGAGCGGAAATTGCCAACACCTCGAACGGTTCGTTCAAGGCAAGGCTCAACATGTTGGCGGCGGGCGCGCGAACCGCGCCGTCATATTTGTCAGCCCACGCCGCATAATGGATTGTGCGGGCAATGGATGCGTCCACCTCGCGGCGGGCAACAACATCGGAAACGCCACACAGCCGCTTCAGCCCTGCAGCAAAATCATCGGCACGCGCTTCAAGGTTTTCGGCGAGAAAATAGAGTACCTGCGCCCGGCCATGCCCGGTCATGCAGGCCCAGTGCGTTTCGGCATGCGCTGCCTCAACCGCATTGCGAATGTCCTTGCGGTTTCCATGGCCAGCTTCAGAAACCAGTTTTCCCCTGGCATCCAGTACTGGATAAGAATATCCCGAATCCGGTCGGGCCTGCGCCCCGCCGACATAGTTCTTCATCGTCCGGTCGAGGCCGCCGCCCATTGCGGTGCCTTGCGGCAGTGGCTCGGCCAAGGATGTCGGCGATGCCAGCGCTTTGGCTTTTTTCGACCAGGCCGGGACCAGATATTCCATCATGCCTTCGCGGCCACCCTCACGGCCGAAACCGGATTCACGGTAGCCGCCAAACCCGGCAGACGCGTCAAACAAATTGGTCGAATTGATCCAGACCACGCCAGCCTTCAACCTGCGGGCTGTATCAAACGCGATGTCAAGACTCTGGCTCCAGACCGAGGCAGCAAGGCCGTATCGCGTATTGTTGGCAAGTTCCACCGCTTCGCCCGGTGTGCGGAAGGTCATCGATGCAATGACCGGGCCAAACACTTCTTCCTGCGCCAACCGGGAGGCGGGTTCGACCCCGGTAAACAGCGTCGGCGGATAAAAGCAGCCTTTGGCTGGCGAGGCCTGCGCCCAGGATGGCTGCCAAAGCTGAGCCCCGGAGGCGACGCCCTCGCGCACGCGTTCCTCGATGTTTTCAATCTGGACCGGATCCACCACCGCGCCGATGTCGATTGCCTTGTCGAGCGGGTCACCCATTCGCAGCTTTTCCATGCGTGCCTTCAAGCGGTCATGAAAGCGGTCGGCGATGCTTTCCTGCACGAGCGCACGCGATCCGGCACAGCAAACTTCCCCCTGGTTGAACCAGATGGCATCGACGACGCCCTCGACCGCTGCGTCGATATCGGCCTCTTCGTGGACGATGAACGGCGACTTGCCGCCCAATTCGAGCGACAGCTTCTTGCCGGTTCCGGCGGTTGCCTTGCGGATGATGCGACCAACTTCGGTCGAGCCGGTAAAGGCGATCTTGGCAAAGCCGTCATGCGCAACCATCGCCGCCCCGGTGGAACCGTCGCCATTGACGATGTTGAACACCCCCGCCGGCAATCCGGCCTCGTTGCAGATTTCGGCAAAGGCCATCGCGGTAAGCGGTGTGTATTCCGCCGGCTTCAGCACCACAGTGCAACCGGCAGCCAAGGCCGGAGCCACCTTCCACGCCAGCATCAGCAACGGGAAATTCCACGGGATGATCTGCCCGCAAACGCCTACCGGGACCTGCCCCGGCAGTTCGCTGTCCATCAGTTCGGCCCAACCAGCATGGTGGTAAAAATGCCGGGCAACCAGCGGAATGTCGATGTCACGCGATTCACGGATCGGCTTGCCATTGTCCATGGTCTCAAGCACCGCAAGCAGACGCGAGTGCTTTTGAACCTGGCGCGCAAGCGCATACAAATGGCGCGCGCGCGCATTGCCGGAAAGTTTCGACCAGCTTGTAAATGCCTTGGTTGCAGCTGCCACCGCCGCATCAACATCATCCGGCGTCCCTTGCATGATTTCTGCAAGTTTTTCACCGGTTGCCGGATTGCTGCAGGCGAAAGTCTTGCCCATCTGCGGCACGATGAATTTGCCGCCAATGAAATGGCCAAAGCGGGCCTCGTGCCGCTGAAGCCAGGCTTTCACAGGAGCCGCGTCTTCCGGTGCGGGGCCGTATTCCATGGACTTCATGAGGGAGCGAATGTCGTTCATCAATCACCTCATGCCATTGCGTGGCGGTTCGCCGCCGAATAGCGGCCAGTCAGATAATGTTCGAGCTGCCGCTCGATGTCGGTTAACAAGGCACTCGCACCCAGCCGGAACAGGTCCGGTTGAAGCCATTCGTGCGGCAATTCCTCTTTCATCAAAATCAGCCAATCGAGTGCGTCCTTGGCTTTGCGGATGCCGCCCGCCGGTTTGAAACCGATTTTGTACCCGGTGAGGTCGTGGAAATCGCGAATGGCCCTTGCCATGATCAAGCTGACCGGCAGCGTGGCGTTTACCGCTTCCATGCCGGTAGAGGTCTTGATGAAATCGGAGCCAGCCATCATCGCCACCATGGAGGCGCGATAGACATTGGTGAGCGTCTTGATGTCGCCGGTAGCAAGGATTGCCTTCATGTGAGCCTGGCCACAGGCTTCGCGCATTTGCACCAGTTCATCATACAACGCCTGCCAGTTGGCGGAAAACACATGGGCGCGGTGGATGACGATGTCGATCTCCTGCGCGCCTTGTGCCACCGCATAGCGAATTTCGGCAAGGCGTTGCGGCAATGGTGTCAATCCTGCGGGAAAACCTGTCGCCACCGAAGCCACTGGAATGCCCGACCCGGCCAGCGCCTCGACCGCGACACCGACCATCGAGGGATAGACACAAACGGCACCTGTCTTGATCTCGCCGGGGTTCAATTCCAGTGCTTCGACCATGTCGTGGCGCAAGGGGTTCTTTGCCTTTGCGCACAGCCGCCGTACCCGCCCCGGAGAATCATCGCCGGCAAGCGTCGTCAGATCGATCACTTCGATGGCGCGCAAGAGCCATGCAGCCTGCCATTGCTTCTTCACGGTTCGGCGGGTTGACAAAGTTGCCGCGCGCCGCTGCGCGGCAGAAAGATTGACCTCCACACGCTCGAACCACTCCGGGCGCAAGGCCGTGATTTCATTGCGGCGATGGGGTTCGCGCAATGCGATCAATTGTCCGGAGCCGGTTCTGCTCTCTTCCTTCGTGGCAACAGGTCGTTTCATCGTGACAATTCCTGCATGGCAGCGGACAGCAGGGCACCCAGCACCTTGCCGCCAAGTGGGGCCATTTCCTTGGTTTCGCCGTGTGAAAGTTCCCCGCCGGTCATGCCCGCTCCCAGATTGGTGACGACGGAGAAGGCGGCACAGTCCAACCCGAGGAACCGGGCAAGGATTACTTCGGGGACGGTGGACATGCCCACCGCATCCGCACCCAGCAGGCGGGCCATGCGGATTTCCGCCGGTGTCTCGAAGCTGGGGCCGGAGAACCACATGTAGACGCCCTCGTGCAGCTTTGCTCCGGTGGCATTGGCTGCATTGCGCAGGGCTTCCATCATGCCTGCATGGTACGCATTGGTCATCCCGACAAAGCGCGCATCGCTTTCCTCGCCGATCAGCGGATTGAGACCTGACCAGTTGATGTGGTCGGTGATCATCATGACCGATCCCGGTGCCATTTCCGGACGCAACGAGCCGGCCGAGTTTGTGAAAATCACCCGTTCGATCCCGGTTTCCTTCAAGACCTCCAGCGGCTTGCGCATGGCCGCCGGATCGCCCTTTTCATAATAATGCACACGGCCCGACAACAAGATGACCGGCACGCCCGACAGTTCACCCGCCACCAGTTCACCGGCATGGCCACTGACACCTGACGCGGGAAAGCCGGGCAGGTCGTCATAAGGAATATTCACCGGATTGTTGACGGATTTGACCAGACTGCCAAGGCCTGAGCCAAGCACAATCGCGAGCTTCGGCTTGCGGTTGCCGAGGGCCTTGGCGATCCGTTTGGCCGCTTTGCTCATTTGATGATTTCCATGGCGAAGGATTTCGGCAGCAATTCGCCAAGCGTTACCGTCTCCAGCACTCCGGACTGGTCGCACAAATGCACCTTGGTCGAAGGCATGCCGAACTCGCTCAGGCGTTGGCGGCATCCACCACAGGGGGTAATCTTGTCGAGCACGTCGCAAATCACCGCGACTTCAGCAATCTTGCCACCGCCATCCATCACCATGTGGGCTATCGCGCTGGTCTCGGCACACCATCCCTCCGGATAGGAGGCGTTTTCGACATTGCATCCGGCAAAGGTTCGGCCATCGGTCGTCAGGATAGCCGCGCCGACATTGTATTTCGAGTAGGGCGCATGGGCCCGTGACATCGCCAGTGCGGCAAGGCGGTGCAGGTTTGCAGCCATCAATCAACGTTCCTTCACATAGGGCACGCCGCCAGCGCGCGGTGGAATAGCCTTGCCAATGAAGCCGGCCAAAAGAATGACCGTCAGCACGTAAGGTGTCGCCTGCATCAGCGGTACCGGGATTTCACCGATGCCTGGAAGTTTCACGCCCTGCAAGCGAATGGCCACTGCGTCGAGGAAACCGAAAAGCAGGCAGGCAAACAAAACCGGCACCGGTTTCCATTTGGCGAAAATCAGAGCCGCCAGCGCAATGAAACCGCGCCCGGCAGTCATGCCTTTGACGAAGCCTGCCGACTGGGCAATGGCCAGATAACTGCCGGCAACGCCGCACAACATGCCGCAAATGATCACAGCCTCGTAGCGCAGCAAGGTCACGGATATGCCCGCCGTATCGACAGCCGCAGGATTTTCGCCGACCGCGCGCAGCCGAAGCCCGAAACGGGTGCGGTAAAGCACCCACCAGGTCAGCGGCACCATGGCGAAGGCGAAATAAACCAGCAGATTGTGGCCTGAAATGAGATCCGACCATATGGGGCCAATTACCGGAATGTCGCGAAGCGCGTCAGCACCGGGAAGCGTGATCTCGCCAAAGCGCTCAGCAGGCTTGAGCTGCGGAGTGCGCCCGCCCTGAGCGAACCAGCTGGCGCCCAAAAGCACGGTGGTTCCGGCAGCAAAGAAGTTGATGGCAACGCCGGAAACGATCTGGTTGCCGCGAGCGGTGATCGAGGCAAAGCCATGCACGAGTGCCAGACAAACCGCGATGAACATGCCCATGCCAAGGCCGATCCATGCCGACTGGAACAGCGAGGCTGCGGCTCCGGCGGCAAAGGCTGCGCCCAGCATCTTGCCTTCAAGGCCAATGTCGAACACGCCTGAGCGTTCAGAATATAGGCCGGCCAATGCCGCCAGCAGCAGCGGCGTGGAGGTTCGCACGGTCCCGTCAAGGATCTGGATGATGGTGGAAAATTCCATGGTCATGCTCCGCCGGTCTGGAGTTGGGCATCGCGCGCCATGCGTCTTTTGCGGAAGAACTCGGTCAGCGCCGGTCTGAACAGGTTCTCCAGCGCCCCGGCAAACAGGATGACCAGTCCCTGGATTACCACGATCATGTCACGGGAAATCTTCGGCATTTCGAACGCCAGTTCGGCGCCACCCTGGTACATCATGCCGAACAGCATGGCGGCAAAGATGATGCCGACCGGGTGATTTCGTCCCATCAGCGCCACGGCAATGCCGACGAAACCTGCCCCGGCAACAAAATCAAGGTTCAGCCGGTGCTGCTCACCCATCAGTGAATTGAGCGCCATCATGCCGGCAAGACCGCCTGAAATCAGCATGGCGATGACGATGGTCCTGGCCTGCGGAATGCCGGCATAAATCGCTGCTGTCGGGTTCATGCCGGTGGTGCGCAATTCATAGCCGAAGCGGGTGCGCCAGATCAGCACCCAGACCAGGAAGCAGGCCAGCAGCGCGACCAGGAAGGATATGTTGAGCGGCGCGCTGGAAATATTGAGACCGAAAATGTTCAGCAGCCAGCCAAGCTTGGGAATGTGGGCGCCTTCCAAAAATGTCCGGGTTTCTGGGGCCATCTGACCCAATGGCTTGAGCCAACCGGTCAACAGCCATGTCATCAGCGCAGCCGCGATGAAATTGAACATGATTGTGGTGATGACGATGTGGCTGCCGCGTTTTGCCTGCAGCCAGGCCGGAATGAGTGCCCAGAGCGCCCCGAACAGCGCCCCTGCCATGATGCCCAGCGGCAGGTTGGCATACCAGGGCAAGGTGCCGTCCAGCGACAGACAGACCAGCGCCACGCCAAGGCCGCCGATGTAGGCCTGCCCTTCAGAGCCGATGTTGAACAGGCCGCAATGGATGGCAACCGCCACCGACAGCCCGGTGAAGATGAAATTGGTCGCGTAAAAAAGCGTGAAGCCGATGTTGTAGCCGGAGCCAAAGGCACCGGACACCAAAAGGTATGCAGCCCGGATCGGGTTTTCGCCGACAAATACCACCACCAGACCGGCGATGAGAAACGCCACCACCAGATTGATCAGCGGCAGCAAACCGAAGTCCACCCAGCGTGGCAGGTCGTTTTTCACGATGGCGCTCCCGTCAAAAGATCAATTCTGCCATTGGAATCCATGGGTGCAAACGGATTGTGGGCAATTTCCCAAAGATGTCCGTCCGGGTCGGCAAAATAACCGGAATAGCCACCCCAGAACACTTTGTGTGGAGACTTCAAGGCTTTTCCCCCGGAAGCGATGGCGGCGCTGAACCAGGTGTCGGCGGCTTGCGGGCTCTCAACATTGACAGCCAGGGTCATGGCTGAAAAGCCGGTCGGTCGGTCTTCCTGCATGGCGTCTTCGGCAAGGGCAGCGCGGGAATACAGTGCCAGAACAATATTGTGGCCCTGCAAGAAAGAGATGCTCTCCTGGCTGGCCGGGGTGTTTGTCCAACCCAATTCAACGTAAAATCTGGTTGAACGGGCGATGTCCGCGACACCCAGGGTCACGATGGAAATACCGGCCGGCATGCCTGTTGGTCCGCTGTTCATTGGGCCGCTTCCGAAGTGCTGTCGCTTTCAACCCCGGCCATCAGCAGGCCTATTTCGCCTTCACTGGTTTCGGGGCTGCGTTCGCCGACAATCCGGCCGGCAAACATGACGAGAATTCGATCAGACAAGGAACGGATTTCATCCAGTTCCACAGACACCAGCAGGATCGCTTTGCCGGCGTCGCGCATTTCGATGATGCGGCGGTGAATGAACTCTATTGCGCCAACATCGACACCACGCGTCGGCTGGCCGATGATCAGCACATCGGGGTTGGTTTCCATTTCGCGGGCAAGAACAATCTTTTGCTGGTTGCCGCCGGAAAAATTGGCAGTCTTCAACCGGCAGTCCGGCGGACGAATGTCGTAGCTTTCAATCTTTTTCTTCGCATCAGCCCGGATCGCCTCGATGTCGAGAAAAGGCCCGTTCACATAGGCTTTGCGGTCGTGGTAGCCGAGGATTGCATTCTCGTTTTCCTCGAACGGCAATACCAGCCCCATGTGGTGGCGATCCTCCGGCACGTGCGCCAGACCGCGACGGCGCAGCATTGCCGGATCGGCAATGCCAGTCACGTCGATGGTTTCGCCTTCCATCAGCACTTCGCCCGATTCGGCCCGGCGAATACCCGACAGCGCCTCCAGCAATTGCGACTGGCCATTGCCGGCGACCCCGGCAATGCCGACAATTTCGCCGGCGCGCACATCAAACGAGACATTGTCCACCATCCTGACACCGCGCCCGTCGCGAACGGTCAAACCCTTCACGGAAAGCTGGACTGCTCCGGGATTGGCTTTGCCCTTTTCGACGCGCAACAAGACCCGACGCCCAACCATCAGTTCGGCAAGTTCTTCGACGCTGGTTTCGGATGTCTTGCGGGTCGCAACGATCTCGCCACGCCGCATGACGGAAACCGTGTCGGTGATGGCCATGATCTCGCGCAGCTTGTGGGTGATGAGAATGACGGTTTTGCCCTGCGATTTCAGTTGTTCGAGGATGCGGAAGAGGTGGTCCGCCTCGGCCGGGGTCAAAACGCCGGTGGGTTCATCAAGGATGAGGATTTCCGCACCGCGATAAAGCGCCTTCAATATTTCCACGCGCTGCTGAACGCCGACCGGCAATTCCTCGATGATCCCGTCGGGATCAACTTCCAGCGCATATTCTTTCTCGAGTTTCTTGAGCGCTTGACGCGCACTGTTGCCGCCATTGGAAAGAATGGCGCCATCTTCTGCGCCAAGCATGACATTTTCCAGCACCGTGAAATTGTGAACGAGCATGAAATGCTGGTGCACCATGCCGATGCCGGCGCGAATGGCCGCCTGGCTGTCGGTAATCCTGACCGGCTGGCCCTTGACGCGAATCTCGCCGCTGTCGGCGTGATAAAAGCCGTAGAGGATCGACATCAATGTCGATTTTCCAGCGCCATTCTCGCCGATGATGCCGTGGATGGAGCCTTTGGCCACCTGCATCGAAATGTTCTTGTTGGCTTCAACCGCGCCAAACCGTTTGGAAATGCCGATCAGTTCGATCGCCAAAGGATTTGCTGCCGATTGAGCCGTTGATGCGGTATCTGCCATGCAATTGCGTCCCCGCCGGTGCATCTTGCCAACGCCCGGCTTCTCCTGATGCTAGTTTGCCCAAAGTTGCGCCGCGCACAAGGCCGGGCAACCCACCAAACCGGTAACAGATGCCTAATTTTTATCATCCGGTAAAAATTTCCGGTTTATTGGCCCGCGCATTCGCCCCTGCCTGATCTTGCCTTGCCTTTGGCGTGAACACGGCGCTATCTCAATTTCCTTCACGCCACCCCGGAGAACCGATTGCATGGCACGCCAGAACCCATGGTCCCGCGAAGATTTCGGCCTGTTCCGGCGCATGCAGACGCGTTGGGCCGACAATGACATGTATGGGCACATGAACAATGTCGTCCATTATTCCCTTTTCGACACCGCCGTGAATGGCTGGCTCGCCGAGCAGGAACTGATTGACCCGCACAATGGCGAGATTATCGGCCTGGTGGTTGAAACCGGCTGCAGTTATTTCAGCGAACTGATGTTTCCCGACAAGATTGTTGCAGGCATCCGCGTTGCGCATCTGGGGACCTCTTCGGTGCGTTATGAAATCGCGCTGTTTCGCGGCGAGGAAGAGCGGGCGGCGGCGCAGGGATATTTTGTGCATGTCTATGTCAACCGGCAGACCCGCAAGCCGCAGGCACTGGGAACTGCCATGCGGGGCCGTTTGGAGGACTACATCAAGTGAGCGAAAACAGGCTGCAATCGCTGGAAGAACTCGTCGCACACCAGGCAAAGACCATCGACGAGATGTCTGCCGAAATGGCGGCGCAGGGCGAACAATTGCGGCGGGTGCAAAAAAAGCTCGATGCCATGGCGGAACGGTTCATGGCGCTGGAAGAAACAGTTTCACCGGTCGCTGAAAATGTCCGCCCACCGCATTGGTGATTTCTACATATGGGCAAAAAGCGTGTCTGACGGCGGTTTCGTGCGAAATTCGAGATCCAGCAGGAACTTCTTGGTTTCAAGGCCGCCACCAAAACCGACCAATGTACCTTTGGCACCAACTACCCGGTGGCAGGGAATGACAATGGGCAGCGGGTTTGCGCCATTGGCTGAGCCCACCGCCCGGCTGGCGGATACAGGTTCACCCATGGCCTTGGCAATGTCGCCATAGCTGACCGTGGCTCCATAAGGGATATCGCGCAGGGCTCGCCACACACGCATCTGGAAATCATCACCAACGGGCAACAGCGGCAAATCGAAAACGGTACGACCCCCAGCGAAATATTCATTCAACTGGTTGGTGGTTTGCCGAAATGCCGAAGCATCTTCCCGCCATTGTGGCTTGGGTTGACGCGCACCCCTGCCGCCGGGAAAGCTGACCCAGATGAGACCTTCATCGGAACCAGCCAACAGCAGCGAGCCGATGGGGCTTGGCATGTGTGTGTAGCGCACCGTGGAATCGATCATAAACGAAGTATTGCGCCAAACTGCCTCAAAGACACCCGAAAACCACACGAAAGAGCAATTTCATGCAGACCATCGCTGACTTGACGGCGCGCTTTCCCCGCCAGGGCTGTGTCACATTTATCGGCATCCGCCCTGCACGTCGGGTGGAAATGGTTTCGCCCGACCGAATCATCGTTGGTGAAGGCGGCCTTGCAGGGGATCACAGAAACAAGCCGGGCTTGCGCGCTGTCACGTTGATCCAGCAGGAACACCTGGCAGCGATTGCCTCACTTTGCGGGATTGCCTGCGTGGATCCGGCATTGCTTCGGCGAAATTTCGCCGTTCAAGGCATCAATCTGACAGCCTTGCGCGGTCGAAAATTCAGCATTGGCACGGCAGTTCTGGAAGCAACCGATGTCTGTGCGCCGTGCTCACGCATGGAAGAGTCACTGGGGCCGGGCGGGTACAACGCCATGCGCGGCCATGGCGGCATCATCGCAAACGTCGTCAAGGCGGGCGAAGTGAGAATTGGCGACAGCGTCGCGGTGGTTTGAGCCCTGCCCAATGGACAAGTCACATTGATTTGACCCTGAAACGAACAAGGGGCCCGAAGGCCCCTTGCGCAAACAACTGATCGGATCCCGACCTAAGTGGCGGGCATCAGAAGATCAATACGGGCATGCCGAGTCAGACATGAAGTCGTGCACCTTGGTGGTGCCGGCAATGATGTCCGCCTTGGCCTTTTCGACCGCTGCGGTCATTTCCGGAGTAATCAGCGGCTTGTTGTTGTCGTCCACCGCATAATCAATGCCACCTTCCTTGAGGCCGAGAACCTTGATGCCGCCCCACTGGTCGGAACCGCTATCCTTGAAGGCGTTGTATACGGCAACGTCAACACGCTTCAGCATGGAGGTGAGAACCGATCCTGGCTGGATGCCGTTCTGGTTTGAATCAACGCCAATGCTCAGCTTGCCGGAGTCTTTTGCTGCCTGGAGGACGCCGATGCCGGTGCCACCTGCTGCTGCGTAAACAACATCCGCTCCGCGATCGAACTGCGACTTGGCAAGCTCGCCGCCCTTGACCGGGTCATTCCATGCTTCCGGCGTGGTGCCGGTCATGTTTTCAAAAACTTCAGCCGAGGCGTTTGTTGCCTTGACGCCGCCCTTGTAGCCGCAACCGAACTTGCGGATCAGGGGGATGTCCATGCCGCCGATGAAGCCGACCTTGCCGGTCTTGGAAGCCATGGCTGCCATGACGCCAACCAGATATGAGCCTTCATGTTCGTTGAACACGACCGAGCGCACGTTTGGCAAGTCGACAACCATGTCAACAATGGCAAACTTCAGGTTCGGGAATTCCTTGGCAACCTTCTCCATGGCCGCTGCCTGCGAGAAGCCCATTGCGACGATTGGCGAATTGCCTTCTTCGGCAAAACGACGAAGCGCCTGTTCACGCTGCGCTGCATCGGTGATTTCGAATTCGCGGTACGTGCCGTTGGTGTCCTTCTTCCACAATTCAGCGCCATTGAACGCGCTTTCGTTGAAGGATTTGTCGAACTTGCCGCCCATGTCGTAAATTACGGCAGGGCCTGCCGCTACTGGTGCCGGAGCTGCTGGTGCCTCTGCCGGTGCGGCAGTTGTCGTTGCTGGTGCTGGCGCCGCCGGTTCGCTGGCGGTCTTTGTCGTGCCGCTTTGCTGCATGTAAAAATACACGCCGGCAATTGCAGCCACTGCGGCCAGAAGTGCGATCATTACGCGATTCATGGTTGGTTCCCTGTTCTGAAGGTTTGTGCTTGTCTGGTATTGGACACCAATTTATTTTGGCATCTGGTATTCAGGGCATCATTTTAGCGCCATTTCGCATGCAATCGCAAGCCGACTGCGGCAATCAATGTCCGCTTTGCCCTTGCAAACACAAAAAGCGCCATTACCCGGCTGTTGCCAGACGATTGCGAAATCGACTGAACCACACTATCACCAACGGCGTAGTGCCAAGGCGACCTAGTGCGTTCGCCAGTCCCCCGTCGATCTGAACATCCGGCAGCCAACCCGTCAACAGGATCATCCCGTGGAATTCCGTTTTCCAGTCCTGGTTGGAGACATCGGTGGAACCAATGCGCGTTTTGCCCTGGTTCGATCCGCCGATGTGCCAATTGAACCTTTCCCGCCGGTGAAGCTGCGCGACCATCAAAGCATTGAAGATGCAATCCTGACTGCCGTTCCCGGCATTGGAGCGGTGGCACCCGCTTCCATGGTCCTTGCAATTGCCACGCCGTTGGTTGGCGAGCGTTTCCGGCTGACAAATGCGGACTGGGTCATTGATCCGGCAGAAATGATCCGCCGCTTCAACCTTGAGCAAGTGGTGTTGATGAATGATTTTGCCGCCCAGGGTTTGGCGGCTCTTTCGCTGGGCGGAACCCATTTGCATCCCGTCGGCAAAGGCACGGTTCTTGACGGCCACCCAAAGGCGGTGCTGGGGGCCGGAACCGGTCTGGGAATTGCACAGATCGTCAAGGTTGACGGCAAGTGGGTGATAATCCCCGGCGAAGGAGGCCACATCGACATCGGCCCGCGAACCGACCGGGAATTTGCCATTTGGCCGCATTTGATCAAGCAAGAGGGCCGCATGAGCGCGGAAGAAGCGCTTTCGGGCCGGGGAATTGAAAATTTGTACCAAGCCATTTGTTCCCTCGATGGCGTGGGTCGGCGGCTGCATGATGCTGCGGAAATTTCTGCCAGGGCAGTCAGTGGCGAGGACGCGCAGGCGGTCGAGGCGATCCAGCTTTTTGTGGCACTTGCCGCGCGAATTGCCGGCGATCTGGCGCTTTTGACGTTGGCTCGCGGCGGAATCTACATCGGCGGCGGAATTGCGCAGAAACTCGTCACGGCGATTGATACTGCCCATTTCCGCCATGAATTCGAAAACAAGGCGCCGCATCAGGCAATTCTCGCGTCAATCGCCGTCAATATTGTGGTGCATCCGATGGCGGCACTTGAGGGGCTTGCAGCGCTGGTCCGTGATCCTGGACACTTCAGCCTGGGCGATGCGGCAAGGCATTTCAGCGCCCGGTAACATGCATGTAGCTGACTGTGTTGCGCTGCAACACTTTGCAAAGGCGTCCGGCGGCTGTATTAGGCGTTTTTGTGCGGCAAGTGCCCGCAGCCATGCAGGATGCAAAAGTGTCTGTTCAAAGCGTCAACAAGGAAGCAGCAGCCGACCCCGAAAACAAGGATGTGCTGCGCCGGATCATTCGCGAAAACCTGCCGCTCTACAAGCGGCAGTATGCTTTGGCGATCTTTTGCATGCTGCTTGTGGCCGCAACGACGGGTTACAGCGCGTACATCATCAAGGACGTGGTCAACGAGGTCTTCGACAAAAAGAACCTCGACATGGCCTGGTATGTGGCATCGGTCATCCTGCTGATTTTCTTTGTCAAAGGCATCGCCGGATTTGGCCAGGACATCATCCTCAACAAGATCGGCAACAACATCATCGCTCGTTACCAAAAACGGGTCTATGAGCACATGCTGCATCTGGGTGTGGGGTTTTACAACGATACAAGGTCCGCACATCTGGTCGGCGCAATCAGCCAGAACATTGGCGGTGTGCGCAACATGCTCAACCTCGTCATTACCGTGGTGGCGCGCGATTTCCTGACTTTGGTCGGATTGATCACCGTGATGATCATCCAGGACCCGATGATGACTCTGGGCTCGCTGGTTGTGCTGCCAATCGCCGGCTACGTGCTTTCGCGCTACGTCAAGCAGATGAAGTCGCTGTCGCGCAAGGAAGTGAACCTGAATGCGCGTGTCAATTCCACAATGGTGGAGAGTGCGCAAGGCATCACAATCCTCAAATCCTTTACCATGGAAGAGCAGATGCAGGCCAAGCTTGCCGGATTGGTGGAGCAGGCCGAAAAGCAGAACAATCGCATTTCGCTGGTTTCCGCCCGCACACGCCCGCTCACCGAGACACTTGGCGGCCTTGCCATCGCCGGGGCGGTGGCATTTGGCGGCTGGCGTGTGATCAATCTTGGGGCCAACCAGGGTGCACTCCTGTCATTTCTGGCAGCGGCGATGCTTGCCTATGACCCAGCCAAGCGGCTGGCCGCGTTCCGCGTACAGTTCGAGCGTTCGCTGGTGAATGCCCGGATGCTGTTTGAGTTGCTGGACACGCCTGCCCGCCAGGCCGACAAACCCGACGCGAAAGATTTTGTGATCGGCGAAGCGCAGATCGATTTTGAAGACGCAAGTTTCGCCTACGGCAATGGTGAAAAGGTGCTGGACGCCATTTCGTTCCGGGCCGAGGCAGGCAAGACGACGGCGCTGGTCGGGCCATCAGGTGGTGGCAAATCGACCATCGTCAATTTGCTGCAGCGGTTTTACGACCTGAGCAGCGGTGCGATCCGGATTGATGGCCAGGACATTGCCGACATACGGGCCAGGGACCTGCGCCGTGCAATATCCTACGTCTCGCAGCAACCGATCCTGTTTGAAGGAACGGTGGGCGAAAACATCCGCTACGCACGACCGGAAGCAACACAGGCCGAGATCGAAGAAGCGGCAAAACGGGCGCAAGCGCATGACTTCATCATGGAGCTGCCACTGGGCTATGCCACCGAAGTCGGGGAGGCCGGCAACAATTTTTCAGGCGGCCAGCGCCAGCGCCTGTCGATAGCGCGGGCAATCCTGCGCGATGCGCCGATCCTGCTGCTGGACGAGGCTACATCCGCCTTGGACAATGAATCTGAAAAACTGGTTCAGATGGCGCTGGACAGGTTGATGCAGGGTCGGACAACGCTGGTGGTCGCGCACCGGTTGTCAACCATTCGCAATGCGGCAAAGATCATCGTCATTGACCGGGGACGCGTGGTTGAAGAGGGAAGCCACGCTACCCTCATGCGCAAGCGCAGCGGGCTGTATTCAAGGCTCCACCAGATCGGCGAAAATGCGGATATTGTCGGTGAAGAGGAAACGCTGCGTCATGGCTGACATGAAACTGGTCGTTGCCGGCGCAGCAGGACGCATGGGACAGGAGCTGATCCGAACCATTCACGCCACGCCCGGCGCGGTGCTTTTCGGGGCAATTGAACGGCCAGGATCGCCGATGATCGGCAAGGATGCCGGAATGCTTGCCGGAACAGGCGAACTTGGCGTTGCCGTCAGCGATGATCCTCTGCCGGTATTGGCCAAGGCCGACGGCATTGTGGATTTCACTTCACCCGCGTCCAGTACCGAATTTGCGATGCTGGCAGCACAAGCCCGGATCGTCCATGTCATTGGAACGACAGGCATGAGCGAAAGTGACCATGAAAAGGTCAAGGCGGCGGCGCGCCACGCCATCATTGTAAAATCGGGCAACATGAGCCTTGGCGTGAACCTTGCCGCCATTTTGGTCGAGCAGGCGGCAAGAGCGCTTGGCGCGGCGGATTTTGACATCGAGATTGTTGAAATGCACCACCGTCACAAGGTGGATGCGCCTTCCGGCACTGCATTGCTGCTGGGTGAGGCGGCGGCAATTGGCCGGGCAATCGTGCTGAAAGACAATTCCGTGCGCTCGCGTGACGGTCATACCGGCCCGCGAGACATCGGCAGCATCGGGTTTGCGGCGCTGCGTGGCGGCTCGGTTGTGGGTGATCACAGCGTTATCCTGGCAGGTGAAGGCGAGCGCATCGAGATCAGCCATGTTGCCCAGGACCGCTCGATTTTTGCCAAAGGCGCAGTCAGGGCTGCACTTTGGGGGCGAGGCAAGAAGCCGGGCCTGTATTCCATGCGCGATGTCCTCGGATTTTGACATTCAGCGCGATCCAGTTTCGCCAAACCACAAGGAACCAAAAATGTCTGGAACCCTCGTCCTCGTTCGACACGGTCAAAGCGAATGGAATCTCAAGAACCTGTTCACCGGCTGGAAGGACCCTGACCTCACGCAGCAAGGTGTGAGCGAGGCAAGGCAGGCTGGTGAACTTCTCAAGGCCCGCGGGCTGAAATTTGACATTGCCTTCACGTCGTCGCTTTCGCGGGCGCAACGAACCTGCCAGATGATTCTTGACGGGGTGGACCAGCCGAACCTGGAAACCATCCGCGATGAAGCGATCAACGAACGCGACTACGGCGATCTTTCCGGTCTCAACAAAGACGACGCAAGGGCGCGCTGGGGCGAGGAGCAGGTTCACATCTGGCGGCGCTCTTATGACGTGCCACCGCCCGGCGGCGAGAGCCTGAAGGACACCGGCGCCCGCGTCTGGCCGTATTACCTGCAGGAAATCCTGCCAAGGGCGATGCGGGGGGAAACCGTACTGGTTGCCGCCCACGGCAATTCGCTGCGCTCGCTGGTGATGGTTCTCGACAGGCTTTCACGCGATGAGATCATCGAAGTCAACCTTGGCACCGGCGTTCCGATGATCTACCGGCTCAAGGCCGACACAACCGTTGCCTCCAAGGAAGTGCTCACGGCGTAAGGCGCAGCCTTTGACGTTTGCGTAAACGTAAGATAGCCTGAACCGGAAAACGCGGTTTTTTTGCCATGAACGACATGCATCCTGCTGCGCGGTACTTTTCTGCCCCGCATCCTGTCAATACCAGCTTGAAAATCCGGTTTGTCGGTGTGGAAGCCGATACGCTGACGGTGGAACTCGAAGCGCCGAAAGAGTTCGTTTGCGACCCTGCCAGCGGCGCAGTCCACAGCGGACTTGCAACCCTTGTCCTTGACACCGTGATGGGCGGTGCAGTGATGGGTTCGATGGAAACCCTGCGTCCGATTGCCACTGCAGGGCTGACGGTTCAACATCTTCGCAGGCCTGTGAGTGGCGAACGGCTGCTGTGCAAAGCCGTTACAATCGGTTTTCACTCGGACATTGCCCACATGACCGGTCAGTTGACCACCCACAGTGGCGAGATCCTGGCAATAGCGACCGCCAGCTTCATGATGGGTACCCGTGCCAAGCCGCTCGGCGAGAGGCTGTAGCACCATGATGACCGGGAGCAAACGCGGACAACTTCTGGCCTCACCGATGGCAGCTTGGCTGCAGATTGAGCCGACGGATCGCAACAATGTCTATGCCATGCGTTTTCGCGAAGTACACATTGGCAATCCGTTCATCCGGGCCCTTCATGGCGGGGTAGTGGGGTCGCTCATCGAGATGAGTGCCGAGCTGGAACTATCGCGCAGGTCGCCGGGCATGCGGGTCGAACTGGTCTCCAGTGCCATCGACTACATGCGGGTCACCAGGGACACTGACATGTACGCCCGGGTCGACGAAGTGCGGATCGCCCGGCGCCTTGCGTTTTTCGATGTCTGGTGCTGGCAGGAAAACGAAGACACGCCCGTTGCTCGCGGCAGCTGCACCTTGCGGATGTTTGATATCTGACTGTTGAAGATCAGGACTGGCGTATGGTCCCGGCTTCCCAGCCGAGCATGGCACGTTTGCGGGTGATCCCCCAATGGTAGCCAGTCAGATCGCCGGATTTACCGACCACCCGATGGCATGGAACCACAAACGAGATGGGGTTTCGCCCCACTGCCCGGCCAACTGCGCGTGGCGCCTTGGGGTGACCCAGCTTGTGCGCCAGTCCGGAGTAAGTGGTCGCCCGGCCAACCGGGATTTCCAGCAGGCCTTCCCAAACACGGATTTCAAAATCGGTACCGATCAGCACCACCTTCAGCGGTTCGTCGGGCCGCCAGCGCTGTGTGTCGAAGGCGCGGCTGGCATAGGATGCAGTTGCGCCCTCATCGCGGACATAGCTTGCATTGGGCCAACGCGACTGCATGTCCGCCAACGCAACAGCTTCAGAACCGGGGTCGCAAAATGCCATTCCGGCCATGCCACGATCTGTCACAAGAACGAGCGACCTGCCAAAAGGGCAGTCGTGGAAACCAAAGGGCATCTCGATACCAGCGCCTTTCGCCTTGTAGACGCCGGGCGACATCGCCTCGTGCGTCACAAACAGATCGTGCAGACGACCCGGCCCGGAAAGCCCTAGTTCAAGGCTTGCATCCAGAATGGAAGCATCTTGGGCCAGCAATTTCTTGGCATGGTCGAGGGTGACAGCCTGCAGGAATGCCTTGGGCGAAAGACCTGCCCACCGGGTGAAGACCTTCTGCAAACCCAAAGTGGACATGGCCACCTGGCTGGCAAGTTCTTCCATCTGTGGCTGGTCACGCCAGTTTTCGGAAATCAGCTCGATAACCCGTCGAACGGTTTCATAGTCGCTGCCGGTGCGGTTTTCCATGAAAGACAAGGTGGTTTTCCTGTGCTGAAGCTCGAACAAGCGCACAATATGCTGCGCTTTGAGGCACCGCCACCCGATTTCATGCATCACCCAAGGATACGAACCCGTATTGCTTTCAGCGCTGCTTCACGGTGGCGAGGGCCTGACCAAACTCCCGGGCAAAAGATTCGCGGTCCAGCGGATTGAGGAACGAGCCAATGGCCAATTCGCGCTCGCCAGCGCTCAGCGCCATTCGGGTAATGCCGAATTCCTCATGGCGATCAACCTGAAAACGGGTCCAGAACGGGTTGAACCGGTGTTCACGGACCTTGCCGCCAGGAGAAACCTGGCGAACCAGCACATCATGCGGCCAGATCGCCACTTCTTCGAAGGCCTGGCCTGAGCGGTAGTTCAGCTTGAACGCCAGCCACAACAAGAGGATATCCAGGCCAAAAAATCCGACCACCGGCCAAGCACCCATCATAAGAAAGGCGATGCTGCAAATCAGGGAAACCAGGCCCAGCAAGGCCATGAGAATTGCGAACCCGCGCATGGAAAGTGATCGGTGCGCAAACAATCGCGCCGCAAAATGCGGATCACTCAGGGTTTTTTGACCTGACTGTGAATTTGTGGCGTCTGTCATCGAGACCAATTATAGGCAAGCCATGACGAAAGAAAAGAAACCTTCGAAAACTTCACCGGCTGCCAAACGACGCAGCCCGGCAAAGCGATCATCCTATTCAACAGCGGAAGTTTCAGAGATTTTTGTCAGGTTTCGCACGCAGCAGCCCGAACCGAAGGGCGAGTTGGAACACCTCAACGCATTCACCCTGCTGGTGGCTGTGGTGCTTTCAGCCCAAGCCACGGACATTGGCGTCAACAAGGCGACACGGGCGCTGTTCAAACTTGCAGACACGCCGCAGAAAATGCTGGCACTTGGCGAAGACAAAGTGCGTGACCTGATCAAATCGATCGGACTGTTCCGAAACAAGGCGAAAAACACCATCGCCCTGTCGCAGATGCTCGTCGATGAATTTCACGGTGAAGTGCCGGACAATCGCGAAGATCTCATCCGCTTGCCCGGAGTTGGCCGGAAAACAGCCAATGTGGTGCTGAACATGGCCTTCGGGCAACCGACAATTGCTGTCGACACGCATCTGTTCCGCCTGGCAAACCGGCTGAAGCTGGCTCCGGGAAAGACACCGGATGCTGTAGAAACGGCGCTGGAAAAGATCATCCCGGCGCCATTCCTGCGCCATGCCCACCATTGGCTGATCCTGCACGGACGCTATGTTTGCGTGGCACGAAAGCCAAAATGTGCGGCCTGCATCATTGCCGATCTTTGCAAGGCACCTGAGAAGACCTCGGCGACAGCAGCTGTCGGTGTTCAGGCCGCGAATGTGGCTGAAGCCCCGGAATAACTTGCATGCCTTGCCGCCAGAGCCTTGTGAACGTGCACCATCATGGCAGTGGCGAACAGCGGCGTCAGCAGGTTGAGCAGCGGGACGGTCATGAAACCGGCAATCACAAGTCCGCAAAGAAATATCTCGAACGAATGGCGCTGCCGCATGCCATTGGCTTCTTCTTCGCTGCGAAAGCGCATAGCGGCGAACTGGAAATATTCCCGCCCGATCAGCCAGGCATTGACGAAAAAGAAGATCGCAAAATTGACGAATGGCAGCAGGACCAGCAGCAGCGCCAACAGGTTTGCTGCAATGACCACCAACGTAAACCTTGCCGCCAGCAGCACGGATGCACCTATCGGCATCGGCACACCGGGTCGATCCTGCGGGTAATGTCGGCCTTCCACCTTGGCCGCAACGTCGTCAAGAAATATGCCGGCGAAAGCCGCCGTTGCCGGACCGATCAGGAAGCCAAGTCCGACGAACAGCCCGGCACCCAGCAACCAAAGCACTGCCGTGCCTATCCATGGCCAGTTGCCGAAAAACGGTGCCAGAAAACCAGAAACCAGCGCTTCCAGCCCGATCCAGGTTACCGCCAACAGCAATACCGTGAGGCCGAGTGATTTCAACAAAACAGAACGAAAGTCCGGCTCAGGCAATTGGCTGATGGCAAGGCGTGCCGACTGGATGATCATTTGTTGCTTCTTCCCTGCTCGCGCTGACTTCTTCAACGAAATGGGATCATTCCCTCCCGCGTTCAAGCAGGGTTTCAATTGCGGGGCATTGGCGCTAAGCACGGCCCGTTACCGATCTTTACCGGAAAAAACCATGACTGTTGCGAAATACGACGTTCTCACCATTGGCAATGCCATTGTCGACATCATCGCCCATTGCGAGGACGATTTCCTCGTGCGCGAAAACATCATTCGGGGCGCCATGAACCTAATTGATGCCGAACGCGCCGAGCATCTTTATTCAGTAATGGGTCCGGCAATCCAGGCATCAGGCGGCAGTGCGGGCAACACCGCAGCCGGGGTTGCCGGTCTGGGCGGAAAGGCCGCCTATTTCGGCAAGGTGGCCAATGACGGGCTCGGGCGTTTTTTCCGCCATGACATCCACGCCATCGATGTGCATTTCGAGACCGAGCCACTCAAAGGGCCACCGCCAACTGCGCGGTCGATGATCTTTGTTTCGCCCGATGGCGAGCGTTCGATGAATACCTATCTGGGTGCATGTGTGGAATTGGGTCCGGACGACATCGATGCGGATGTCGTGGCCTCGGCCCAGATCACGTATTTCGAAGGCTATCTTTGGGATCCGCCACAAGCCAAGGAAGCAATCCGGCTGGCTGCAAAGATCGCCCACCAGCACAAACGCCGGTTTTCGATGACGCTTTCCGATCCATTCTGCGTGGACCGCTATCGCGGTGAATTCCTTGAGCTGATGCGCACAGGTACAGTGGATATTGTTTTCGCCAATGAATCGGAGATCAAGTCACTCTACGAGACATCGTCTTTTGAAACCGCCATTGAGGCAATCCGCAAGGACTGTGCGCTGGCCGCAGTAACCCGCAGCGAGAAAGGCTGTGTGGTGGTGAACGGTAGCGAAACTCATTTTGTGCCTGCGCATCCCGTTGACAAGGTGGTGGACACCACCGGCGCCGGCGATCTTTATGCGGCGGGTTTCCTTTTCGGGCTGACCAATGGCCGCGGTCTTGAAAATTGTGCCCGCATTGGTTCACTTGCGGCGGCTTGTGTCATCCAGCAGATTGGTCCACGCCCACGGCAGGACCTGCGGGCCCTTTTGGCCGAAGAGGGTTTGTGATTGAGGACGATCACCCTTGCCCGATTGCCAGCGCGCGCAGTTCGTAAAGCTTTTCCAGCGCCTCACGCGGGCTGAGATCATCAGGTGACAAATTCCTGACTGCGGCAACCAAGGCGCTGTCGGGTGGTGCCACCTGGGGCTTGTGGCGCGGTTCCACTGAAAACAGCGGCAAATCGTCAACCATCGTCGAAACCGGTTTGGAGCGCTCGGAATTTTCGAGTTGTTCCAAGACTGCCTTTGCCCGCGAAATGACCGCCGGCGGCAGCCCGGCAAGCCTTGCCACCTGTATTCCATAAGAGCGGTCAGCCGCGCCGGGTGCCACTTCATGCAGGAAAACGACATCTCCCTGCCATTCCCGCACTTTCATCGTCACATTGGAAAGCCGCGGCAGGGCCTGCGAAAGCGCAGTCAGTTCGTGGTAATGCGTCGCAAACAAAGATCGCGAACAATTGACCGCATGCAGGTGTTCAATCGCCGCCCAGGCGATGGAAAGCCCGTCAAACGTTGCGGTTCCACGACCAATCTCGTCCAGAATTACCAGGGACCTGGGCGTTGCCTGGTTGAGGATGGCCGCCGTTTCCACCATTTCGACCATGAAGGTCGAGCGCCCGCGCGCCAGATCATCGGCTGCACCTACCCGGCTGAACAGCCGGTCGACAACACCAATGCGGGCGGATTTTGCCGGAACAAACGAGCCTATCTGGGCCAGTATCGCAATCAGTGCGTTTTGCCGCAAAAATGTTGATTTGCCGCCCATATTGGGTCCGGTAATCAGCCAGATGCGCCCATGATTGTCATTCTCCCCAGGACCGATTTGGCTGTCATTGGCGACAAAACCACCGCCGGTCCGGCGCAATGATTGCTCGACAACAGGATGGCGGCCACATTCGATCTGAAAGGCGAGGCTGTCATCAACCTGCGGCATGCACCAGTCTTCATCTTGTGCCAGCACGGCAAGGGCGCTGGATACATCAAGGACTGCCAGTGCCTGTGCCGCGTTTGCCAATGCATCGGCCTTGCGCACCACATGCCCCTGCATCTGGTCAAACAATGCCAGTTCGATCTCCAGCGCCCTTCCAGCAGCATTGGCAATTTTTGTTTCGATTTCAGCAAGTTCCGGCGTGGTAAAACGCATGGCATTGGCAAGGGTTTGCCGGTGGATGAATTTTGCCTTGCCCGCCTCGGAAACCAGCGGCCCGGCATTGTTGGCCGTCACCTCAATGAAATATCCCAAAACATTGTTGTAGCGGATCTTCAGCGAGCGAACCCCGCTTTCCTCGCAGTAGTCGTTCTGCATGCGTGCGATGACCTGACGGCTTTCGTCGCGCAATTGCCGAAGCTCATCAAGTTCGCCGTCGCGCCCTTGCCGGATAAAACCGCCATCGCGCCGCAGCAGCGGCAATTCTTCGCACAAGGTTGCCGCCAGTTCGTCGCCCAGTTCCACCGGCGCTGCGCGCAATTGCGTCAGCGCCCCTGCAAGTTCTGTTGGCAGGTCGCTGCGACCAAACAAGCTGGAAATTTCGCGGGTGGCAACGATCCCCGCTGCCAGCGCACCAAGATCGCGGGGTCCGCCCCGGTTGAGCGAAAGACGCGACAACGCCCTTTGCATATCGGGGCAGTTGCGCAAAAAGGCCCGCAGATTCCGGGCTGTGTCGGCATTGCTGATGAAATAGCGCACCAACTCCAAACGCTCGGCAATGGTGGCAGGATCGGTCAACGGGTTCATCAAACGCCGCGAAAGCAACCGCGACCCGCCGCCTGTCAGGGTTCGGTCAATCGCCTTGATGAGGCTGCCATCGCGCTCTCCCGAAAGCGTTCGCACAAGTTCCAGATTGGCCCGTGTCGCCTGATCGATATACATCGACGCTGTACCGGATTCACGCACGAGGCGGGCCAGCGAGGGCCGTTGCGCAATCTGCGTTTTTTCAACGTAGGCGAGAACGGCACCAGCGGCGGCAAGTTCCGCCCGGGAAAAACTGCCAAAACCTTCCAGCGTTTTCACGCCGAAATATTGCTCCAGGCGACCAGTGGCGGCGGTGCTGTCAAACATGCTGGCAGGCTGCGGCGTGAGAGCGGCGCGCGAAAACTCCAATGTGGTGCGGTAGGCCGGGTCAGCAAGCAGCACGTCCGGCACCACCAGCTCGCTGGGGTCTATTCGGGCAAGATCGGCACCAAGACGGTCTGTCGCCGTTTCGCAAACCGTAAATGCGCCGGTGGACAGATCAATCCATGACAGCGCCAGTTCATCGCGGCCTTCGCCGACCTTCACGCGGGCAAGTGCTGCCAGAAAGTTGTCGCGCGATGGATCGAGCAACCGTTCCTCGGTGATCGTGCCCGGTGTTACCAAACGGACAACATCCCGGCGGACCACAGACTTGGAGCCGCGCTTCCGCGCTTCCGCCGGATCTTCCACCTGTTCACAGACGGCGACACGGTGGCCCAGAGAAATGAGCTTGTGCAAATAGTCCTCGGCAGCATGCACCGGCACACCGCACATCGGGATGTCCTCGCCCAAATGCTTGCCACGTTTGGTTAGGGTTATGCCCAGCGCCCTTGAAGCGATCTCGGCATCGTCAAAGAACAGCTCGTAGAAATCGCCCATGCGATAAAAAAGCAGCATGTCGGGATTGGCCGATTTGATCTCGACATATTGTTCCATCATCGGTGTTGGCCGGGCGCCAACACCGACACTGCCCTCACCTGTTCCGCCGTTTTCCCGTTCCTGTGTCATGCCAGCCTTTTGTATCCACATTTTCAGACCATTCCCGATGCGACCGGTCAAGGCAAGGCAATGGGGCATTTACACTTGTTGGAAAACAGGGGCGAACGTGCCAAAAGGGCGCAAACCAGCCACAGGCTGTCGATTTGCCGGAAATGCCGGCCAAAGGGAGGAGCAAGGGCATGGCATCAGACAATTCGGAGAAGGGACGCCGACCGTCCGTTTCTGATGCTGAAGCGCTGGAGTTTCACTCCAGGGGACGGCCCGGCAAGCTCGAAATCACCCCGACCAAGCCAATGGCAACGCAGCGCGACCTGTCGCTCGCCTATTCGCCGGGTGTTGCCGCACCCGTGAAGGCGATCGCCGAAAACCCGGATGCGGCCTACGACTACACCACGCGCGGCAATACGGTTGCTGTCATCTCCAATGGCACCGCCATCCTTGGTCTTGGCAATCTGGGTGCACTGGCTTCCAAGCCGGTCATGGAGGGCAAGGCCGTATTGTTCAAGCGCTTTGCCGATGTGGATTCAATAGATCTGGAAATCGACACGCAAGACATAGACGCCTTCATCGCTGCCGTGCGCTATCTTGGCCCTTCATTTGGCGGCATCAACCTGGAGGACATCAAGGCACCCGACTGTTTCATCATCGAGCAGACTTTGCGCGAGATGATGGACATTCCGGTTTTCCATGATGACCAGCATGGCACGGCAATCATTGCGGCGGCCGGTCTCATCAACGCCATGCACCTGACAGGGCGCGATCTGAAAACCACCAAAATGGTTTGCAATGGCGCAGGCGCGGCGGGCATTGCCTGCATCGAACTTATCAAGGCCATGGGCTTTGCCCCGGAAAACATCATTCTGTGCGACACCAAGGGGCCGGTCTACAAGGGTCGCGAAGACGGTATGAACCAATGGAAATCGGCGCATGCGGTCGAAACGGATGCGCGCAGCCTCGAAGCCGCGCTTGACGGGGCAGATGTCTTTCTGGGCCTGTCGGTGAAAGGCGCACTGACACCGAAGATGGTGTCCTCCATGGCGAAGAACCCGATCATTTTCGCCATGGCAAACCCTGATCCGGAAATCACTCCGGACGAAGTGGAGGAAATCCGCTCCGACGCCATCATGGCAACGGGGCGGTCGGACTACCCCAACCAGGTCAACAACGTGCTTGGTTTTCCGTACATTTTCCGCGGTGCGCTGGATGTTCGTGCGACCACCATCAACGAGCCGATGAAGATAGCCGCAGCCCATGCGCTGGCGCGGTTGGCCCGCGAGGACGTGCCCGATGAAGTTGCCAGTGCCTACCAGGGCAACCGGCCAAAATTTGGCCCCGGCTACATCATCCCGGTACCTTTCGATCCGCGCCTGATCAGTGAAATCCCCGTCGCCGTGGCGCGCGCCGCCGCCGAATCGGGCGTGGCAAAGCGGCCGATCATCAACCTTGAGGCCTATGCCCGGCAATTGTCGGCACGGCGTGACCCGATTGCCTCGACGTTGCAACGCATCTATGAGCGCGTGCGTCGCAACCCCAAGCGCATGGTCTTTGCCGAAGGCGAGGAAGAACAGGTGATGCGCGCCGCCATCTCTTATGTGAACCAAGGCCTTGGAACAGCCATTCTGGTTGGTCGCGACGAGCCGATGGCGGACATGGCTGCAAAAGCGGGCATTGACCTTGACCGGCCAAACCTGGAACTGATCAATGCGCGCCACTCGGACCGCACCGGCGACTATGCCGACTTCATTTATGCAAGACTGCAACGCGAGGGCTTTCTGTATCGCGATTGCCTGCGGTTGGTGAACACCGACCGCAACATTTTCTCGGCCTGCATGGTGGCACTGGGTGAAGCGGACGGCATGGTTTCCGGCGTCACCCGCAATTATTCGACCGTGCTGGCAGATGTGCGCAAGGTTATTGATCCGATGCCGCAGCATCAGGTGATCGGCGCGACAATTGCCATTTGCCGGGGCCGCAACGTGATTGTTGCCGACACTGCAATCAGTGACATGCCCTCTGCCGAGGAATTGGCCAACATTGCATGCGAGGCGGCAGGTTTTGCCCGAACCATGGGCTATGAGCCACGCGTTGCCATGCTTGCTTACTCAACCTTCGGTCATCCGGCGGGTGAGCGCTCGCAGAAGGTGCGCGACGCTGTCAAACTGCTCGATCAGCGTGGCGTGGATTTTGAATATGATGGCGAAATGGGCGCCGATGTTGCGCTCAATCCTGAAAAAATGGCGCTTTATCCATTTTGCCGTCTGACCGGACCGGCCAATGTGCTGGTGATGCCCGCATTTCACTCGGCATCCATCTCGACGCTGATGCTGCAGGAACTTGGCGGATCAACGATCATCGGGCCGATCCTGACCGGTCTGGCAAAGCCGGTGCAAATCGTGCGCATGGGCGTTCGCGATTCTGATATCGTCAACATGGCGGCGATAGCTGCATTCAGCGCATAAACTTTCAACCGGCTGGCGAGAAACGGCTGGCGTCCTTGCCAAAATGGCCAACATAGCGCCGGTTGATCGAGGCAACCGGCAAAACAACAAGAACATCAACAGCCTTGAAACGCAGGTCGATGACGGCTTGCGGACCGAACATCGCACCGAGCCGCAAATAGCCTTTGATCAGGGGCGGCAGCGCATGAAGCGCCCGTTTGGCATTGATCCTGTCTTTTTCAACCTGGTTCAATGGAATGCCGGATGCGCCTGCCGCTTGCGCGGTCCATTGTGGCGTGACGGGCGCAAGGTGATGCAGAAGCGACAATTGTTCAGCCAACATGGCAATGTCGGTGCCGGGAAATGAGGCGCAGCCAAACATCACATCAACCTTGTGGGAGACTACATAGGCCCAGATGCCGTGCCAGAGCAATTCGATGGTTCGTTTGGTGCGCCATTGCGGCAAAACGCAGGACCGTCCGAGTTCCATGAATTCCAGCCCGTCATGGCGCGCCAACATGGGGGCAATGTCAAACTCACCTGCGGTGTAAAATCCCGGGCCGGACACTTGCACCTGACTGGTACGCAAAAAGCGGTAGGTGCCAACAATCCGCTCGCCGCCGCCCTGCGTTTCGATCACCAGCAGATGGTCGCATACGGTATCCCAAGGGTCCCGGTCGCGGCCAAGCAGCCGATCCATCGTGCCGGGTGAGGCTGCCATTTCACCGACAAACACCTGGTAGCGCAGTGCCTGTGCGGCACGTATTTCAGCATTGTTGCGGGCAAGCCGGGTTTCCAGTGTACCCATGCGCCCCAATACAGGCGCGTTGCTGTTCAACAAGCGGCGCGAGGACATTGCTGCGGATTGCGAAAGTTTGGCCAAAGCCGGCCTGGTCCGGAGGAACGTCATTGTTTTTCCGAGCTGCAGATGAATGCATTCCACACCAAAGCGGCGGGATCAACATTGCGATTGCATGGCCTCATGACGCTTTCTTGACAACATTGCCGCCGGAATTGCCAAGGCTGCGGAGCAAGTCGACCAAAACATGCGGTGAAACCGGTTTGGTTATATAGCCATTTGCACCGGCTCGGCGACTTTCCAGCTGGGCCGAATTTTGTTCATCAGCCGAAAGCGTGTAAATTGGCGCCTGTTCAAGGCCCAAGCGCTTTTCCAGTTTGCGGATGGCCCTGATTGCTGCAAGCCCGTCCATTTCCGGCATGTGCAGGTCCATCAGCACCAGGTCAAACTGCTGCCCGGCGACTGCCATTTCCCGAACCCGCGCCAAGGCTTCACGTCCGTTGGTGGCCATGGTCGCTTTTTGCCCGGTTTTCTCCAGGACGCTGCGCACCAGAAGTGCATTGACGTCATTGTCTTCGGCAACAAGTACTTCGAGGCGATTCAACACTTCGCCGGGACCCAGCATGGGCCGGACCGCAGGAGCGGTATGGCGGATTTCGGCTTGTTCGGCGCGTCGATCGCCCAGAACCCGCAAAAGCGAGCTGCGCCGCACCGGGCGAACCAGCCATGCATCGAAATCGCCAGCAGACTGGCCCTCAATTCGCGACCGGTCGCCAGGTTGCACCATCACCACGGTGAATGGCGGCGGTGCGATGTCGCGCAAAAGCCTGTGCAGGGACCGCGACGGGTTTCGCGTTATTGCCGGGTCGAAAACAAGCACGTCAAAGCAGGCCGGGTTGTTTGCCAAAAGTCGCTGGGCATCAGCCAGGGTTGCAGCAACGGAAGCACTACCGCCGCTGCTTTTTACATAATTGGCGATCGCCTGGGGCTCCACGGCATCTGCTGAAACAATCAAAACTTTCTGGCCTGCCAGCCGGGTCTGGTTCGCAGATTCCGCGTTCCTGACAACAGGCAGATCAAGGCTGAAACAGAAAGCAGATCCCTTGCCCAGCTCCGACTGCACGGAAATCCGGCCGCCCAGCGACTGAACGATGCGCTGTGAAATCGAAAGGCCGAGGCCGGCGCCGCCATGCCGCCGGGTTGCAGCTGAATCGGTTTGATAAAACTCGTCAAAGACCTTGATGCAATCATCGGCGGAGAGACCGGGGCCGGTGTCGGTAACTGTGAATTGCAATTGCCCGATGTCTGGGGTCCGGCCTGTGCCGGATTGACTGATTTCCAGCTTCACGCCAACGCCGCCTTTTTGGGTGAACTTGATGGCGTTGCCCACCAGGTTCACCAGTACCTGTCGAACCCGGCCTTCGTCGGCGAGAACCATTTGGGGGACGTCCATTTCCACAAATGCGGCCAGCCCGATGCCCTTGGCATGGGCGCGACTTGCCAACAGCTCGCAAACTTCCTCCAGCAGATTGTGCGGATTGACTTCTACCGGGCGAGGTTCAAACCGCCCGGCCTCGATCAGGGTCAGGTCAAGCATGTCCTCAATGAGCGCCAGCAGCGCCTGGCCGGATGTGGAAACTGCGTCCAGATAGGCCGCTTGTTCCGGCGTCGGGTCGGTGTCGCGCAACAGGCTCGACATGCCGAGAATTCCATTGAGCGGCGTACGCATCTCATGGCTGACCATGGCCAGAAAACGCGATTTGGCATGGTTTGCCTGTTCAGCTTTTTGACGGGCACTTTCCAATGCCGCTTGCGCAAGTTTGTGATCGGTAATGTCGCGGGCAACCGAGCGCGTGGCATTTTTCCCGGTTGTTTCATCACGGATTGGCAGGTCTATCCAGTGAAACCAACGCGGGCCGGAGGAAGTTGCAATCTGGAGTTCGCGGGCGACGACACCACCCTGGTTCATATGGGCCAGGCGGGCATTGGAACTTACGGCAATTTCGGGTTTGAACACGGTTTCAGCAAGTTTGTCCGGCGGTACATCAAACATTTCACGAAGCGAACGATTGGCAAAAATGATGTTTCCGGACGAATCGCGGTGCAAGACCAGATCACCAAAAGCCTCGCCCAGGCTGCGGTACCTCTCTTCGCTCTCGCGAAGCTCCCAGGCCTTGTCCTCAAGAATTTCAATCGCTTCTGTCAGTTTGAGGTGCTGAAGCCTCGCCTGTTCGTGCTGCAGCCGCGCCTGACGCCCCGCCCACCACAGCGCCAATGCGAGAAGCGCGAGCAGCAAAACCAGCGAAACGACAAAGTGGCCAGTCAATGCCGGAACCAGGCAAAGCCCGGCTGTCGCGCCGAACGCGACGTTTGCCTGCCATTGCGGGACCAACGCTGCGGCAAATGCCTCAGGCTGCAAAGGGGTTTGCAAGAGGGGCGCATTCAACAATGGAATTTTGCCCGTTTGGGCACTTTGGAAATTCAGTTCGGCTGCCTTGCCTTCGCCGCGCCCGTCCTGTGTTTTGCGCGTACCAATCATTTCAGGCGCGTCCTTCAAAGCGATCCGGTTGCTGCCGTCTTCCGGCAATGCAATGAAAGACCGGTCTAGCACAGCGCGGTTTAGAAACCCTTTCTTGCCAGGCCCGCACTTCAAGCCGCTGCAGCCAGCCTTTCTGCCGACATCCGGTAAGCAATAGCTTCGGCAATGTGGATGCGGCCAACATCAGTCGCGCCATCCAGATCTGCGATGGTGCGGGCAACTTTGAGGATGCGATGGTAGGCGCGGGCCGAAAAACGCATGGAGTCCGCCGCGTCCTTCAACAATTGCGCACCGGATCTTTCGGGGGCAGCCACGGCCTCGATCACCGTATTGGAAACGGCAGAATTTGTGGTGGCCGTCACACCCATTTCGCCATAGCGCTCGGACTGCAACATTCTGGCACGCAAAACCCGCTGCAACACTGCAGCGCTGGTTTCAGACCGGGAGGGCGCGAGCAGATCAGAGGCACTGACCGCAGGCACCTCGACCCGCAAGTCAATGCGGTCAAGGAACGGCCCCGACAAGCGGGCCTGATAATCTTGCGCACAGCGCGCACCGCGTTTGCAGGTATATCCCGGCTCTCCGGCCATGCCGCAGCGGCAAGGGTTCATTGCGGCAATCAGCTGAAACCGCGAGGGATAGGTGATGCGGTGGTTGGCCCGTGCAATCATCGTTTCGCCAGATTCGAGCGGCTGGCGCAGCGAATCCAGCACCTGCGCCGAAAACTCTGGCAGTTCATCCAGAAACAACACACCATTGTGGGCAAGCGATGCTTCGCCTGGCCGGGCCCGCAAACCGCCGCCGACCATGGCGGCCATGGAAGCGGAATGGTGTGGCTGGCGGAACGGACGGCGGTCGCTCAACCGTCCGCCGGAAAGTTCGCCAGCGATGGAGGAGATCATTGAGACTTCCAGCAATTCGCGCGGCCCCAGCGGTGGCAAAATGCCGGGCAGGCGCGCCGCCAGCATGGATTTGCCAGAGCCGGGCGGCCCGACCATCAACATGTTGTGGCCGCCTGCGGCAGCTATTTCCAGCGCCCGGCGGGCTGTCTCCTGCCCTTTGATGTCACCCAGATCCGGAAGTGCGCCGGTGGCCTGGCGAATGGCTGGCTGTGGCCGGGCGAGCACTTGTGTGCCACGAAAATGATTGGCCAGTGCAATGAGGCTGCGCGGGGCAACAATGTCCATTCCTTCACCTGCCCATGCGGCCTCGGGACCGCAATCAGCGGGGCAAATCAAGCCTTTTCCCAATGCGTTGGCACCAATGGCTGCTGGAAGAGCCCCGGCTATTGCCGTCAGGGTGCCATCGAGCGAAAGTTCCCCCAGCACCACGTATTCCTCCAGAATGTCGGCAGGAATTGCGCCCATCGCCGCCATCAGGCCAAGCGCAATGGGCAGGTCGTAATGGCTGCCTTCCTTGGGCAGGTCGGCTGGAGCAAGATTTACCGTGATGCGCTTGGCAGGCATTGCCAGCCCCGAGGCATGCAGCGCCGCGCGCACCCGCTCCCGGCTTTCGGCAACCGCCTTGTCGGCAAGGCCGACGATGTTCATCACGACCGATCCAGGCTGGATCATCACCTGCACGTCAACCGGAACCGCATCAATGCCGTGAAACGCCACCGTCTTGACCCGCGCAACCATGTTCGCCCCCCGTGGCGGAGTTGGGGCTGCCGCAGCCCTAACCCTGACGCTACTTTATACAGGACACAACCATGGCATGCCGGAAATCCACTGTAAAGAACAAAAACGGAACCCAATACTTTCGTGAATATGTAAACTTGGCGACATTTCTGGTTAATCTGTTTTATATCAATATTTTATGCCTGGAACAAATCGTGTTTCCTGTTGACAACCAGTTGAAAAAGCCAGCTTCGGCAAGCCGCGATGGCAAGAATGTTCTGCTTGTGTACAATTGTCTGCCTTCAGCGGCGGCGTTCGATCGCATCAAGGACAAGCGCGGCAATATCGGTGCCGGAGAACCGCTTCACCTCGCGGATGCCGGTCGGCGAGGTGACGTTGATCTCCGTCAGACAATCACCGATGACGTCGATCCCGACGAAAATGAATCCCAACTGCTTGAGGCGGGGGCCTATTTTTGCACAGATTTCCCGCTCGCGTGCAGTCAGGTCAGCATGCTCGGGACGCCCGCCGGCATGCATGTTGGAGCGGGCTTCACCGTCCGAGGGCACCCGGTTGATCGCGCCAACCGGCTCGCCATCCACCAGGATGATGCGCTTGTCGCCCTTGCGCACGTCGGCAAGATAACGCTGGGCGATCAGCGGTTCGCGGAACATTGAACCGAATATCTCCAGCAGCGATGACAGGTTCTGGTCGCCATCGGCAATCCGGAAAACGCCAGCGCCGCCATTGCCGTAAAGCGGTTTGACGATGATGTCGCCAAATTCATGGCGAAACGCCCGAACAGCTTCGAAATCCCGGGTGATCAACGTATCGGGCATCAGTTCGGGAAATTCGGTTACCAGAATTTTTTCCGGTGAATTGCGGACCGCAGCCGGGTCGTTGACAACCAGTGTGCGCGGGTGAATGCGCTCGAGGATATGGGTGTAGGTGATGTAGGCCATGTCAAAAGGCGGGTCTTGCCGCAACAGCACCACATCCATCGTCGAAAGATCGGTTACAGTCTTTTCACCCAGTGTGAAATGATTTCCCGCCTCGTCGCGAACCTGGAGCGTTTCGAGGCCCGCCTCCACGGTGCCGCCGCGCATTTGCAGCCTGTCGGGCGTGTAATGATACAATTGGTGACCGCGGGCCTGCGCTTCTAGCGCCATGGCAAAAGTGGAATCACCCCGGATGTTAATCGTCGACACATGGTCCATCTGGATGGCAATTTTCAGGGCCATGCTGAATTTCCTCCGCTTCAGGTTCGGGATTTAAATAGAGGCAGCATGCCCGTCTTGGCAATGGGATCAAAATGCATCGGGCAAATGCACCGGCCAGCGCCACGGGCATACTGCCATGATGTCGTGACGCCACGAAAGCAACGCACCGTCGTGCTGGCGCGAAATCCATTCGCTGGCTGCCGCAGCAATCCGCTGGCGGGACAATGAGCTCACGGCTGCCACCGACTCATCGACCGTTTGACGGGCTTTGACTTCAACAAAAGCCACAAGGTTGCCCTTGCGCGCAATGATGTCGATCTCGCCGCGTCCGCAGCGAAAATTTCGCGCGGCAATTTTCCAACCGCGCAAGCGCAAATGCAGCACCGCGAGGCGTTCACCACTGCGCCCGCGATCCAGTGCACGAAGTTTGGTCTTCAGACGACCGGATCTGGTTTCCTTCGCCATCGACCGTCATCGCCCTTTTTCGTTTCGCCCGGCAATCTCCAGCGCCCTGGCATAAACCAGCTTCCTTGGTTGCCCGCTTTGTTTGGCCGCCTCGGCAACGGCGTCACTCAAACTCATGTGCACCATCAATTCGCCCAGCAGGCTGTCCGGATCGGTTGCGCCTTCTTCTTCGGGCGGACCTGCCAACAAGACGATTTCCCCTTTCACCGGCTTGCCTGCCCATGCGGCGGCAAGTTCGCTTGCGGGCCCGCGCACCATTTCCTCGTGCAACTTGGTGATCTCACGGCAAATGGCGATCTCCCGGTCTGCACCCAGTTCGAGCGCCATGTCGGCAAGCGCACGGTCGAGGCGGTTGGGACTTTCAAAAAAGACCAGTGTCGCCGGCACCGAACGCAATTCCCGCAACCGGGTACGACGGGCATTTTCCCTGGTTGGCAAAAAACCGCAAAACATGAAGGCGGCAGACGAGAGTCCGCTGGCACTCAGCGCGGCAACCGGGGCACAAGCCCCGGGAATGGGCCAGACCGGCAATCCTTGCGCGCGTGCATCGGCCACCAGCCGTTGGCCCGGATCGGAAACCAGAGGCGTACCTGCATCGCTGATCAATGCAACGCTGGCACCTGAGCGGATCGCATCGAGAAGTTTTCCGCCCGCCTTGTCGGCATTGTGCTCGTGATAGGATACCAGCTTGGCAGAAATGCCGAAATGCTTCAGCAGTTTGCCGGAAACGCGGGTATCTTCGCAGGCGACCAGCGTCGCAGAGCCCAGCGTCTCCAGCGCTCGCAGTGTGATGTCGCGCAAATTGCCGATGGGAGTTGCCACAACATAAAGGCCCGGCTGCTGCGCGCGGGGCGGAAAAAGCGTTCCGTTGAGCACGAAACCAGCCATCAATCCGACTCCTCAGGTAAATTGTCGCGTAAAACCCTTGCAGTTTTTCGCATTTTACATCAACGCAAATTCATTGCCGCGAAAATGCCTTCAGGCCAAGGCACTTTTACCGGCGGGTTTGCTTTGCAAATTGCTGCGGGGCGCGCATCTGAAAAGAATGTGTCGCAGCAATCAGTGCAAAAAATTTGGTGTGCTGTTTACCGGCTTTAACGGTTGCGGCGGGAAAGGCGAAGAATCATGCGTGGGGCATTGTCTGTATTTAATCCGCAATTGCGGCTTGGACTGATTGCAATGGCCACAAGTCTTTTGCTTGCAGGCTGCCAGTCTTCTGATCTGGGTGTGCGGCCACAATCGCAATTGTCCGCCAGCACTTCGCAAATCACCAAAACACCGAACCCGAACGGCGAGGTTTTCGGGCGCGGGTCGGTGCGGATTTCGCTGCTCATTCCCAAATCAGCTCCCGGAAATGGCGCGATCGTTGCCAACGAGATCCGCAATGGCGCCCTGATGGCGATCAAGGATTTCGGTGAGGCCGATCTTGAACTCGTCATCAAGGATGACGCAGGGCAGCCAGCCAGCGCGCAGGCCGCCGCCAGCGAGGCCATCCGCGAAGGCTCCTCGGCAATACTGGGGCCGGTGTTCGCAGCCAATGTATCGGCCGCTTCCGGCATCACGCTCCCTGCCGGACGAACCATGATTGCCTTTTCCACCGATACTTCCAACGCCAAGCGCGGCGTTTATTTGTTGTCTTACACGCCGCAAGCAGACACTTCGCGCATGGTTCGTTATGCCCTATCGCGCGGCGCGCGGTCGTTCCTGGCATTTCTGCCAACAAACTCGGAAGGCTCTGTTCGCGAAGCCACTTTGCGGCAAGAAGCAGGAGCGGCCGGGGCCAATGTGCAAATCGTTCGTTATGAGCGTTCAGTGACATCGATTGAGCAAGCCATAACTTCGGCTGCGCCGCTGGTTGCATCGTCAGACGCGATCTATATTCCTGAAGGCGGCGAAATTCCAAATGCCATGATGTTGTCCATGCGCAAAAGCTCGATCGACATCGTGGGAAAACTCATCCTGGGCTCGGGCCAATGGGAGAGTGTGGTGTTCAAGGAGCCGCAGCTTGAGGGTGCACTTTATCCCGGTCGCGATCTTTCGCGGTTCGGTGATTTTGCCAAGCGTTACGAAGCAGCTTATGGCGCAAAGCCCAATGTCTGGGCCGCGCTGGGTTATGATTCGATCACACTTTCGACCAACCTCATCCGCAGTGGCGGTGCAGGCAACCCGTTCCAGCCTGAAGCATTGGAAACAGCCAACGGCTATGTCGGGATCAACGGGATTTTCCGGCTTACACCTGCAGGAACAGCCGAACGCGGACTGGCGATCTACCAAGTCGAGAAAAATGTCGGGAAAGTGGTAGCGCCAGCACCAACCAGTTTCGGGCGCACAGCTTCCTGAAACCGGAGTTTGCCGTCATGCTGCAATATCGGCGACCACGGCATCCAGAACCAGGAAGCCAGCCTGTGTGGCGCGCACGCGCCCGCCAGCCAGGCGCTCGACAAAACCGCGAGCCTCAAGAAACGCGAACCGTCCGGGGTCAAGTTCGCGCCCGCTCAACTGCGCATACCGTGCCAAAGTGATGCCCTCGCGCAGGCGCAGACCCATCAGCAGCATCTCATCGGCGGCTTCGTTTCCAGCCAGCGGTTCGAAAACTTCCATGCCATGATTGCCTGACATGGCTGCCTGCCACCAGGCCTCCGGGTTCCTGAGGGTTGCTGTGGCGTGCTTGATACCGTCAACGGTCAGCCTGCCATGCGCGCCGGGTCCAATCCCGGCATAATCCTGATAGCGCCAGTAAACCAGATTGTGGGCGCATTCGGCGCCAGGTGCCGAGTGGTTGGAGATTTCATAGGCGGGAATGCCGGCGTCTGCCGTGACAGCAGCCGTGAGCTCATACATCTGCGCAGCACTCTCTTCGTCGGGAATTGCCAACCGCCCGCGCGCCTGAAGGTCGAAAAACGGCGTCCCCGGCTCAATGGTCAACTGATAAAGGGACAGATGATCGGCAGCGAGCGCCATGGCGCGGCGAAGTTCGCTTTCCCATTCGGCCTGCGTCTGGCCGGGCCGGGCGTAAATCATGTCGAACGACAGTCGCGGGAAAATCTCGCGTGCCAGCCCGATGGCCTTCATTGCCTCATCAACACTGTGCAAACGGCCAAGGAATTTCAGTTGTTGGTCGTCGAGCGATTGCACGCCCAGCGACACGCGGTTGACCCCGGCAGCGCGGTAGCCGCGAAACCGTTCGGCCTCAACGCTTGAAGGATTGGCTTCAAGCGTGATTTCAGCATTTTCCGCGAGGGTCCATTTGCCGGCAATGGCATCGAGAATGCGGGAAACGGTTTGCGGCTCCATCAGGGATGGCGTGCCGCCACCGAAAAAAACCGAGGTTACCGCTCGGCCAGGCGCCAGTTGCGCCATGTGGGCAATCTCGCGCAAATGCGCCTCGACAAAAACGTCCTGCTCGACAGGGCGGTGGCGGACATGGCTGTTGAAATCGCAGTAGGGGCATTTGGCAGCGCAAAACGGCCAGTGGATGTAAACCCCGAAACCTTCCGCTTGGCTGGACGGATCAGCGGTCATGCCGGAGCGCCAAGGCAGGCAGTTGCAAATTTGGCAAAGGCTCTGGCGCGGTGCGAAAGCCCCAGATCGCCGCGCCCGGCTTCCCAACCATGCTTCTGGCTGGCTTCCATTTCACCAAATGTTTGCTGAAAGCCGTCCGGCAGAAACACCGGATCATACCCAAAACCGCGCTCACCGCGCGGCGGCCAGACCAGCGTTCCTTCGACCTCGCCGCGAAAATACTCCGCATGGCCGTCGGGCCAGGCCAAGCACAACACGGCAACAAACCGCCCCTTGCGCCGGGCGGGATCGTGGGCGCCTGCGGCAATGAGCGCGTTTTCGACCTTTTGCATGGCCATGGCGAAATCGCGGCCACCTTCCGGCGATTGCGCCCAGTCGGCAGTGTAAACGCCGGGATCGCCGCCCAGCGCGTCCACACAAAGTCCTGAATCGTCGGAAAGGGCTGGCAGCCCGGTAGCCTTGGCGGCAGACATCGCCTTGGTCAGTGCATTTTCCTCGAAGGTGGTTCCGGTTTCTTCCGGCTCGGGCAGGCCCAGTTCGCCAGCCGAGCGCGCAACAAGGCCAAAGGGCGCAACGAGATCGTTGATCTCGGCCACCTTGCCCTTGTTGTGCGTGGCAACAACCAGCTGCCTGCCTTCGAGCTTGCGCATGTTGACGCCTCTTGTCCGGATGTCAGATTGCCAGTTTCTGCATGCTGACAAGTTGCCCGATGCCTTTTCGTGCAAGGTCCATCAATGCCTGCAACTCGGCCTCGCTAAAGGGCGCGCCTTCGGCAGTGCCCTGGATTTCAACAATGCCGCCAGTACCGGTCATGACGAAATTGGCGTCGGTGCCTGCGGAGGAATCCTCGGTGTAGTCGAGGTCAAGCACCGGCACGCCTTCGACAATACCGCAGGATATCGCTGCAACATGATCCTTCAGCACCTTGCCGGTTACCATGCCGCGCGCACGCATCCACTCGATGCAATCATGCAGTGCGACAAAGCCGCCGGTAATTGCTGCTGTGCGGGTGCCGCCATCGGCCTGCAGCACGTCGCAGTCGATGGTGATCTGCTTTTCGCCCAGCGCCACCAGATCGACCACCGCGCGCAACGAACGGCCAACCAGACGCTGGATTTCCTGGGTGCGGCCAGATTGCTTGCCGGAACTGGCTTCGCGGCGCATCCGCTCATGCGTCGAGCGGGGCAGCATGCCGTATTCTGCGGTTACCCAGCCCTTGCCACCGCCGCGCAACCATGGCGGAACCCGCTCTTCCAGCGATGCAGTGCAAAGTACGTGGGTATCGCCAAAGCGCACAAGGCACGAGCCTTCCGCATGACGGGCAAAACCGCGCTCCAGTGAAACCGCGCGCAATTCATCCGGGGCTCGCCTCGAAGGACGCATCATTGTCTCCATTCCTGTGTTGTTGGCGGTCTTCTATCTTGCCGGTACCGATGGCGCAAAGGCTAAATGCTGCACGGATGGCGAACGGTCCGGTCATTGTGCGACAGCATGGCAATCCCATATGATTGACAGTAACGGACTGCAAAACGACAAGGATCAACACCGTATGAACACGCAAGGGCGAAGGCCGCTTATCGCAGGCAACGCGTTTGAGGATCTTGACCAGCGTTCGCGCGAGGTTTTTCGCAGCATCGTCGAAAGCTATCTGGAAACTGGTGACCCGCTGGGTTCGCGCAATTTGGCACGTCAGCTGGCGCTTGGTGTTTCACCGGCAACCATCCGCAACGTCATGCAGGATCTTGAGCATCTGGGGCTGATCTATGCGCCGCACACCAGCGCCGGGCGGTTGCCGACAGAAGCCGGACTGCGGTTTTTTGTCGATAGTTTCATGGAAATCGGGGACCTTGGCTCCTCGGACCGAAGCTCGATCGAGGCGAAGGTGCAGGAAGCCTCGGAAGGGCGCACGCTTGACAATGTCCTTACCGAGGCCAGCCATCTGCTTTCGGGCCTGTCGCGCAGTGCGGGCCTGGTTCTTGCGGCGAAGGCCGATCTTCGCCTGCGGCATATCGAATTCATCAGGTTGGAGCCGCAAAAGGCGCTGGTGGTGATTGTTGGTGAAAACGGCATGGTGGAAAACCGTGTCATTGCACTGCCACCCGGAGTGACCCCCTCGGCACTGATCGAGGCTTCAAACTACATCAATGCGAAAATCGCCGGGCGCACCATTGCCGAAGCAAGGATCGAGCTTGACCGGCTGCACCATGCCGCAAAGCGCGAAATCGATACAATTGCCAACCAGTTGGTCGAGGCAGGAATAGCCGTATGGGCTGGCAGCGCGGAAAAAGAACCAGCCCGGCTGATCGTTTCGGGCCACGCCAATCTGCTGGGCGATCCGCATGCCGCCGAAAACATCGACCGCATCAGGCAGTTGTTTGACGACCTTGAATCCAAGGAACATCTGATGAAGCTGCTGGAACTGACCGAAGACGGCGACGGAGTGCGCATATTCATCGGCTCGGAAAACCGGCTGTTTTCGCTTTCCGGCTCCTCCGTGGTGGTGGCACCTTACCGCGACAAGGACCAGCGGGTGATTGGTGCGCTCGGCATCATCGGACCGACGCGGATGAATTATGCCCGCATCGTTCCGATGGTGGATTTTACCGCGCAGGTGGTTACCCGCCTGCTTGGCTGAATTCAGCGTCTCGCAAAAAACCAGTGCAGAAGCACCAGCGTCTTGGCATCGGTGATCTCGCCTGCATCCAGCATCTGGCGCATCTTTTTGACCGGCTGCTCAACAACTTCAACATCTTCGGCTTCTTCTTCAAGGCCGCCGCCGTCACCGGTGCGATGGCTGTCGTCAACTTCGGCGAAAAACAGGAACAATCTTTCCTTCACCGCAGCCGGACTGGGATGAATGGTGCAAACAGACAAGGCATTTTGCGGCTCGTAGCCGGTTTCCTCGCGGCATTCGCGAAGGGCAGCTTCCAGCGGCGTCTCATGGCTGTCGATGCCACCTGCCGCCACTTCCAGCATCATAGCCGGATCGCCCAGCAGAAATACCGGCAAACGGAATTGCCGCACCAATACGAGACTGTCGCGTTCGCGGTGCCACAACAATATCGCCGATGCCTCACCGCGTTCAAAAACCTCACGGCTGACGGTCTGCTCTGAACCCTTCAAATCTGTTCGGGAATAGCGGATTTGCCGCAGCACATGGTATTCCTCGGACAAGATGTCGTTGGCAAGGATTTGCGTGGTCATCGGATGCTCCGGTTGTCGCTTTTGGAGGGTTGCAGTCAAATGCCTGGAAGTCGCTTGGCGTTTATGGCTTGATTTTTTCGGTTGAAGCACTGATATCGCTGACAACCAAACGAAATTGACAAATGGGTGACGATGATGGCGGGAAAAGCCGGACATCACGACGAAGAAAGCATTTTTGCCGAAGGCGAAGCGCCATTGACGAGCGAGGCAGCTGACTTGGCGGCGGCAGAAGCAGCGGTGAAGGCAGGGTTTTCCAATCCGCTGGAGTTTCTCCATGCCGAGCTGGAAAAAGCCGAGGGCGAGAAGGCCGAACTCAAGGATCGCCTTGTCCGCATGGCAGCCGAGATGGAAAACCTTCGCAAACGCACCGCGCGCGACGTTGCTGACGCACGGGAGTATTCGATTTCAAAGTTTGCAGTGGAAATGCTGGCAGTCTCGGACAATTTGCGCCGGGCACTCGAAGCCATCCCGCACGAGGCGCGCGATGCTGGTGATGCCGGGTTCAAGGCGCTGATCGACGGGGTGGAGCTCACCGAACGCGGAATGCTGCAGGCACTGGAAAAATCCGGCGTGAAGCGCGTTTCGCCGAAAGGCGAGCGCTTTGATGCGCATTTCCATCAGGCAATGTTCGAAATCCAGAACCCTGACGTTCCCAACAACACCGTTCTGGAAGTCATCCAGGAAGGTTATGTGATTGGCGAGCGGATGCTGCGCCCGGCCATTGTCGGTGTTTCGCGCGGCGGGCCGAAGCTGGCACGGGTCGCGCCAGTGGAAACCGGCAGCGATTTCGCCGGCGATCAGCAGTCATGAACCTTGCAGGTGCTGGGGAGACACTCCAGATCCTGCAAATTCTGGACTATGCCGGTGTCGCGGTATTTGCCGCCACCGGCGCGCTTGCGGCATCGCGCAAGCAGCTCGACATCATCGGCTTTCTGTTCCTTGCCAGCCTTACCGGCATTGGTGGAGGCACGCTTCGCGATCTTATCTTGGGCCAAACGCCGGTATTCTGGGTCAAGAACAACCATTATCTGGCAGTTTGCGCTGCCACCGCAGCCTTGGTCTACCTTGCCGCGCCTTATGTTGAATACCGCTACCGCCTGCTTTTGTGGCTCGATGCGGTCGGTCTTGCGGCCTATTGCGTGATGGGCGCAGCGATGGGCCTTGCCGCTGGCGCGCCGCCACTGGCGGCCATTGTCACCGGCATGATGACGGCAACTTTTGGCGGCATCCTGCGCGATGTGGTGAGCGGCGAGCCCTCGGTCGTCCTGCGGCGGGAAATCTACGTCACAGCAGCCCTTGTCGGTTCGTCGGCATTCGTCGGGCTGGCGCTTCTGGCCGTTCCCACACTTGCAGCCATTGCACTTTCTGCGGCGATTGCATTTGGCATCCGGGGAGCGGCACTGGCGTTTGACCTTCAGATGCCGGGCTACAGGCACCGCTTCGGCAGGCCAATCGATGAAGCCGCCAAAGGCCGCCGTGGCGAAAGCGAAACCGGCAAGCCCTTGCAAGAGCCGCCCCGGCAAGAGTAGAGGCTAGGGTCAAGATTTATTGAACGGCGCTGCGCCGAAGCCGGGAAAAGTGCCGTACATGGCGCAACACACGCCTGATTCAACCGAACTCATCGATATCGAAGCCTTGCAACGCGAATTGTTCGCCCTTGCCGATGGCGACAAAAGCCGGTCGCAAACGCAGCTGCGCGCATCGGCCTTGGCGGTCCTCAAGACTGCATCAGCCACAGGGCGGGAACGCGCGCGTGAACTGCTTGAGCGCGATGGCAAAGGCGGGCGCTGCGCGGAACGCATTTCAAAGCTGCAAGATGACATCATCAGGCTGATCCACGAGTTTGCAATCGCACATGTCTACCAGTTGACCAATCCATCGAAGGGCGAGCGGATGGCTGTGGTGGCTGTTGGTGGCTATGGCCGCGGCATGCTGGCACCTGGCAGCGATATCGATCTGCTGTTTCTGCTGCCCTACAAGCAAACTGCCTGGGGCGAGGCGGTTGTCGAATTCGTGCTCTACATGCTGTGGGACATGGGTTTCAAGGTTGGACATGCGACGCGAACGGTGGATGAATCCATCCGGCAGTCGAAGGCCGACATGACCATCCGCACCTCAATTCTGGAGGCCCGGTTCCTGCTGGGCGCACGCGACTTGTTTGACGACATGGTCAAGCGGTTCCGGCGGGAAGTGAAGAGCGGAACCGCGACAGAGTTCATTGCCGCCAAACTTGCCGAACGCCATGAAAGACACAAGCGCACCGGCAATTCGCGCTATCTGGTCGAGCCCAACGTCAAGGACGGCAAAGGCGGCCTTCGAGACCTGCACACGCTCTACTGGATCGGGAAATATTTCTACCAGGTGGACGAGCCGACAAAGCTGGTCGATGCCGGTCTTTTTACCCGCGATGAGTACCGGCGGTTCCAGCGGGCCGAGGAGTTCCTGTGGACCGTCCGCTGCCACATACACTTTTTCACCGGCAAGGCGGAGGAACGGCTCTCGTTCGATTTGCAGCGCCAGCTTGCAGCAAGATTGCGCTATACCAGTCATGGCGGCCTGCTGGATGTCGAGCGCTTCATGAAGCACTACTTCCTGATGGCCAAGGAGACGGGCGACCTGACGCTGATTGTTTGTGCGGCCCTGGAAGAACAAGACGCAAAATCAGTGCAGGGCATTACCGGATTGATTCGCTCGATCCGGCACCGGGTTCGCAAAATCCCCGGCACGCTCGATTTCATCAATGACAATGGCCGCATCAACGTGGCGGACGCAAAGGCATTCGAGCGCAACCCGGTCAACATGATCCGGCTGTTCAAACTTGCCGACGACAATGATCTCGACTTTCACCCGGATGCATTGCATCTGGTGTCAAAGTCGTTGCGGCTGGTAGACCGGGACCTGCGCGGCAATGATGAAGCAAACCGACTCTTCCTTGACATTCTCACCACCCGCAATGGTCCGGAAAACCTGCTGCGACGCATGAATGAATCCGGCCTGCTTGGCCGGTTCATTCCGGCTTTCGGCAAGGTCGTGGCGATGATGCAGTTCAACATGTACCACCACTACACGGTTGACGAGCATCTGATACGGGCCGTGGGCATGTTCCATGCCATCGAAAGCGGGCATTTTGCCGGCGACCATCCGCTGGCGCTGTCGATACTGCCGGCAATCCGTGACCGGCAAGTGCTGTACGTGGCACTGCTCATCCATGACATCGCCAAGGGCGGCAGGGAAGACCACTCGATTGCCGGCGCGCGCATTGCAAAACATCTGTGTCCGCGTCTTGGCATGGATGAGGCACAGACCACGTTCGTTGCCTGGCTCGTGCAGGAGCATTTGACGATGAGCATGGTTGCGCAGTCCCGCGACATCGCCGACCGCCGCACCATCAAGGACTTCGCCGAGACGGTGCAGACGCTGGAGCGGATGCGCTATTTGCTGATCCTGACGATCTGCGACATCCGGGCAGTGGGACCGGGCGTTTGGAACGGCTGGAAGGGCCAGTTGCTGCGCACGCTCTACTACGAGACCGAACCGATGCTGACAGGCGGCTTTACGTCAGTTGAGCGCAAGCACCGCATCGAACAGGCGCGAAAAGACCTTGCAGCCGCTTTTCCCGAATGGACGCCGGAAGACCAGGAGATTTACAGCTCCCTGCCCTACCCGGCCTATTTCATGGCGACCGATTTCGACACGCAAGTGCGCAACATGGGTTTTGTGCGCGAAGCAGACCGCAAGAACCAAACCTTCGCCACGCAGGTGCGCACGCTCAGCTTTGAAGCAATCACCGAGATCACCGTGCTGGCACCGGACCATCCAAGATTGTTGTCGATCATCACCGGTGCCTGCGCGGCTGCAGGCGCCAACATTGCCGATGCCAAGATCCATACCACCACCGATGGACGGGCGCTGGACACGATCTACATCAATCGCGAGTTCGACAAGGAAGAGGACGAAGTTCGGCGCGCAGCCCGAATTGGCCAGACCATTGAGGAGGTGCTTGCCGGGCAGGTCCGGCTGCCGGAGATGATTGCCAACCGGGCTAAGCAGAAAAAAGTCAGCCGTGCCTTCTCGATCAAGCCCGCTGTCAGCATCGACAATGAATTGTCGGATGAATTTACCGTCATTGAAGTGGAAGGGCTGGACCGCCCCGGCCTGTTGTCGGAACTGACACGTGCACTGGGGGATCTCAATTTGAACATCGCTTCCGCCCATATCGCCACGTTTGGCGAAAAGGTCATTGACGTGTTTTACGTGCGCGATCTTGTCGGGCACAAAATTACTGCCCCAACCCGGCAAAAGCGGATCGAAGACGCGTTGATCCCCATTCTCGCCCCTGCACTTTTTGAGGCAGGCGAAACTGCAAAGTCCGAAATGCGCAAGAACGCTTGAAGGAAATTCGATGGCTGGCGGATTGATAGCAAAATTCTCGGCGGTTGGGGGCGCGACAGCCGCGAGCCGTTTCCTGGGATTTTTCAGGGAGGCAATGATTGCAGCGGTTCTGGGTGCAGGACCGGTCGCCGACGCCTTTTATGCCGCTTTCCGCTTTCCCAACCTGTTTCGCCGCCTGTTTGCAGAAGGTGCGTTCAATTCCGCCTTTGTTCCGCTTTTTGCACGCGAACTGGAGGGCGGGGGGGAAGCCGCGGCCAGGAAGTTTGCCGGGGAAGTTCTGTCGGTTTTGCTGTGCATCCTCATTGCGGTGTCAGCCCTTGCGATGATTTTCACGCCGTTTTTGGTTGAAACGGTCATCGCATCAAGATTTGACCCGCAATCGGGCAAATTTGCCCTGACCACGCAAATGACCCGGATCATGTTCCCCTACCTTGCCGCCATGTCGCTGGTTGCAATGCTGTCGGGCATTCTCAACTCCTACAGGCACTATTTTCTGGCAGCGTTTGCGCCGGTGCTGCTCAATGTGGCCATGATTGCTGCACTGCTCTTTGGCAGCTTCAATGGCGCCTCGCAGGAAACCACCGGGATGTTGCTGTCATGGTCGGTGGTGATTTCCGGCCTTGCGCAATTGCTCTTCCTTTTCGCGGGTGTGCGAAGGGTCGGCTTCTCGTTGAGGCCGGGCTGGCCGAAAATGACGCCGGCGGTCAAAAAACTGCTGTGGCTGGCTTTGCCGGCTGCAATTACCGGTGGAATTACCCAGATCAATCTGCTGGTCGGCCAGAACATCGCTTCCTCGCAAGAGGGTGCGATTGCAGTGATCAACTATGCCGACCGGCTGTTCCAGTTGCCACTTGGCATCATCACAAACGCCATCTCGGTTGTCCTGCTGGCAGAACTTTCCCTCTCGCTGAAATCAGGTAATCTGGGAGAGGCGGCAAAATTGCAGAACCGCAGCCTTGAATTCGGCCTGGCGCTGGTTTTGCCGGCCATGATCGGGTTTGCCATCCTGCCGGAAGCGCTGCTGGCGATCATTTACGAGCGCGGGGCGTTTACCCGCGAAACAACCTTGTTGTCGTCCGGCGTGCTGGCAGGCTTTGCATTCGGTTTGCCTGCCTTCACCCTGATTGCAGTGTTCCGGCCGGGGTTTTATGCCCGCGAGGACATGAAAACCCCGATGTGGGGGGCAGCGGCCAATGCCCTGACCAACATCATCGCCAGCCTCATCCTGTTTCCAAAATACGGCCCCGCCGGAATTGCCATGGCAACCAGCATTGCCGGTTGGGTAAACGTTGCCGTTCTGGCCTTTGTGCTCTGGCAGCGGGAACTTTTCAAACCGTCCGGCGAAACCGCCCGGCGAATTGTCCTGATCATCGTTGCGACAACGGCGACCGCAATTTTCCTTTGGCTGTGCAGGCATGCCTTCGGGCAAACCATGCTGGATGGTGCCCTTGTGGTCCGGCTGTTGTTGCTGTCAGGAACGATTGCCGGTTCGATGGTGGTTTACTTCGGCCTGGCGTTGGCCATTGGCGGTATTGACCGTTCACAACTGACCGCACTGATCCGGCGAAGACGGAAGGGCTGAGCCCTTGCGCTTGCAGGCAGGCTCCTCCATAACCCGCGCGCAAAAACCTGACGCCAATGACGGGCAGAAACCATGAGCCAGCCAATCAACCGTGCCTTTTCAGGCGTTCAGCCAACCGGAAACCTGCACCTGGGAAATTATCTGGGGGCAATCCGCAAATTTGTGGCCCTGCAGCAAACGCATGAGTGCATTTATTGCGTCGTGGACATGCATGCGATCACGGTCTGGCAGGACCCGGCCGAATTGCAGCGCAATACCCGTGAAGTGACGGCAGCCTTCATTGCTTCAGGCATCGACCCGGCAAAGCATATTGTATTCAACCAGAGCCAGGTCGCCGGCCATGCCGAGCTTGCCTGGATTTTCAATTGCGTCGCCCGCATGGGCTGGCTCAACCGCATGACGCAGTTCAAGGAAAAAGCTGGCAAAGACCGCGAAAATGCGTCTGTCGGGCTGTTTTCCTATCCCACACTGATGGCAGCGGACATTCTGCTTTACCGCGCCACGCACGTACCGGTCGGCGACGACCAGAAGCAGCATCTTGAGCTGACCCGCGACATTGCAGCCAAGTTCAACAATGATTTTGCCGCCCAGATTGTGGCAAACGGCCACGGTGCGGCGTACTTCCCGCTGACCGAACCCGTGATCGAAGGTCCGGCAACACGGGTGATGAGCTTGCGCGATGGCTCAAAGAAAATGTCGAAATCGGACCCTTCGGACCTTTCGCGCATCAATCTGACCGACAGTGCCGACGATATCGTCAAGAAGATCCGAAAGGCTAAAACCGACGCCGAGCCGATGCCAGACACAATCGACGGACTGAAGGCAAGACCGGAAGCCGACAATCTGGCGGGGCTCTATGCTGCGTTGGCCGACACGACCAAGGTTGCGGTCATGAGCCAGTTTGCCGGCAAGCCGTTTTCCGAGTTCAAGCCGGCACTGGCTGATCTGGCAGTTGAAAAACTGGCCCCGATCAATGCCGAAATGCGCCGCTTGATGGGTGATCCGGGCCATGTGGATGCAATCCTTGCCGACGGTGCGGCAAGGGCAAGGGCAATTGGCGAAGTCACCATGCGTGAAGTTCGCAAGATCATCGGTTTCCTGTCATAGTGAACGCTTGATGGCGGGTTTTCCTATCTGCAACTTACGGGGCAAAACGGATGGTCAGTCGGCGGCAAATCAATGAAGAAGGTCACAAACGCAAGTTTCTTGCGGTGATCGACAGTTCGCCCGAATGCGGCAAGGCAGTTCTTTATGCCGGTCGCCGGGCCAAGAAGACGCATGGCGGACTTGTACTGGTATATGTTTGTGCTCCCGGCGATTTTCAGCACTGGATCGGCGTCGAGGAAATCATGCGGGCCGAGGCGCGTGAAGAAGCGCAGGCGGCGCTGGACAAATTCTCGCGATATGCCCGCGAAACAGCAAATGTTGATCCCGAAACGCACATACGGGAAGGTGTCACCCGCGATGAAATTCTGGCACTGATCGAGGACGACAAGGATATTGCGCAGCTTGTGCTTGCAGCCAGTGACTCGAAAGACGGACCCGGTCCGCTTGTTTCATCGGTGGCAGGCCGGGGCGCGGCCTTCCCCATTCCGGTGGTGGTATTGCCAGCTGCCATGAGTGATGCGGATGTTGAAGCGGCTACCTGACCGGCTTTGGCCTTGAAAACACTGCCTTCACAGCCAATGTTGGTGTACAACACAAGTGGCTGCTACAATTGCAGCGCACGGAGATGGAAATGTTCATTCAGACCGAAGCCACACCAAACCCGGCAACCTTGAAATTCATTCCCGGCCAGGATGTGCTTGGCACGGGAACTGCCGAATTCCTCAGTGCGGGAGCTGCCGTGCGCTCGCCGTTGGCGGCTCGCCTGTTTGAAGTTCCCGGCGTCGCCAGTGTGTTTTTCGGCAGTGATTTTGTCACGGTCACCAAGGAAGAGCGCAACGAACCGGGATTTGAGTGGCATCACCTGCGCCCCGCCATTCTGGGCGCGATCATGGAACACTACACTTCCGGCGCGCCGGTTATTGATGGTGAACGACCGGTTCAGGCAAATTCGGAAGAGTTCTTTGCCGAAGGCGACGAACAAATCGTCGAAACCATCAAGGAATTGCTGGAAACACGCGTTCGCCCGGCAGTGGCGCAAGACGGCGGTGACATCACGTTCAGAGGCTTCAAGGAAGGCGTTGTGTATCTTCACATGCGCGGCTCGTGCGCCGGGTGCCCATCTTCGACCGCAACGCTGAAATACGGCATCCAGAACCTGCTGAAACACTTCATTCCGCAGGTACGCGAAGTTGAAGCCGTCTAGGTTCAAAAACGGAGCCGTTAGACCAATTGCCTAGTCGACTTTGGCGTTGGGCAAGGCGAGTTTGCCTGCAATGATCTCACTTTGCATCGACACCTCCGCGCATTTGTGCGCCGTTGCCGCATATGACGCGGCTGCGGACACGGTGCTTGCGCAATGTTCAGAAGACATCGGTCGCGGACATGCCGAAAGATTGATGGACATCATCGCCAAGGTTCTGGGCGAAGCGCAGACCGACTACTCCAGGCTCAACCGTATCGTAGCCACGACGGGGCCAGGCAGCTTCACCGGCGTACGGATCGGTCTTGCCACGGCTAGGGGCATTGCACTTGCATTGGGTGTCGAAATTTGCGGTGTGAGCACGCTGGAGGCGTGTGCATTTGAAGCTCGAGGCAGACAGCAGAAATCCGGGGACAGGCCTTTGCTGGCAATTCTGGATGCGCGCCGGGGCGAAGCTTTTTGCCAGGTTTTTGGCGGCGACGGCGTGGCTGACCAGCCTTTCGTGTTGCCTTATCACGCCATCGCGCAGCGTCTGGGAGCCCATCGTGACTGGGAATTTTGCGGCTCGGGAGCGCACAATCTCAACACCGCTGCCGGTACCGGCTACACTTTGTTGCACGAACTGGGTGCAGTTCCCATTGCCTCAATAGCCCGGTTGGGCGCGGCACTGCCAAAAGGACGCAGCAAACCGGAACCACTGTATCTGCGCGCACCCGATGCCCGTCCGCAGGAGGGTTTTGCGCTGCGCCGCGCGTGACAGTCCTGCTACCGCCGCTTGCGCATTGCGCCCGGTTCGGATTATCGATTCCGCAGGGGAATGGAGATTTTTTGAAAATGGGCTGGTTCTTCAGGCGCAAGGCAATGCCGATCGCGATGGCTGCGGATGGCAGCGATCTTGCGCAGATGGCTGACATTCATGCGCTTTCCTTTGCCCGGCCGTGGAACGAGGCCGATATCGACCGGCTGCTGGCTGGCAAGGGCGTAAAATCATTTGTGGCCCGCATCGAGGGCGAAGCTTCTGCCGGGGCGGTGGGTTTCATCATCACTCGCATTGCTGCCGACGAGGCCGAGATCATCAGCATAGCCACCAATCCTGCACGGCGGCGCAACGGCATTGGCCGTGAATTGCTGCACGCAGCAATCCGCGAATTGCAACGTGACCGGATTGCCCGGCTCTTTCTGGAGGTCGACGAGAAAAACACCCCTGCGCTCGGACTGTACCGCAAACTGGGTTTTCGCCAGGTTGGCCAGCGAAAAGGCTATTACGGCTCCGGCAAGGATGCTTCGAGCGCGCTTGTCATGGAACTTGATCTTCGCTAGAGCCGCGCAGTACGGATCTTATCGGAGGCTTCATGTCGCTAGTCGCACTTTGCGCTGAAAAAGGCCTCCGCATGACCGAGCAGCGAAAGACCATTGCGCGCGTCATCGAGCAGTCGCATGACCACCCCGATGTGGAGGAGCTGTACCGGCGCGCATCGGCGATCGACGAAAACATCTCGATTGCCACAGTCTATCGCACCGTAAAACTGCTGGAAGATTTCAACATCATCGCCCGCCATGATTTTCGCCTCGATGGCCGGTCGCGGTATGAGGCGGCATCTGAAGACCACCACGACCATCTGATTGATCTGAAAACCGGCGAAGTGATCGAGTTCAGCAGCGCCGAAATCGAGCGCCTGCAGGAGGAGATCGCGGCACGGCTTGGATTTCGCCTGGTTGACCACCGGCTGGAGCTTTACGGAGTACCGCTGGGCGAAAAATCGCCAAAGTCGGACAAATGACCCGCAACAGCGTTGCGGCATGGGTTCGGCTGATTTTTGTCTTTGTTTTGATGACGGGTTTTTCGCTGGTGCTCATTCCGGTGCAGCTGGCTGCGTTGAGATATCGCAAACCTTTGGCACGGCGCATCGCCCGGACATGGCACAAAACAGCCCTGGCGCTGATTGGTGTGCGGGTAAAAACCAGCGGTGCCCCATATGCCGGCCGGCCGGTGCTGATCGTCAGCAACCATGTTTCCTGGTCGGACATCCTCGTGCTTGGAAGCCGGCTTGAGGCCTGTTTCATCGCCCGCTCCGACATGGAGACCTGGCCGGTTCTGGGCCAATTGGCAAAGCTGCAAGAGACCGTATTTGTCAATCGAGGTCGCAAGGGCCAATCGCGCGCGCAAGCCGACGCGATTGCCGAGCGGCTGGTGAAGGGCGATGCGATGGTGCTTTTTGCCGAGGGGACAACCGGTGACGGTGTTCAATTGCTGCCATTCAAGTCTGCCCTGTTTGGTGCTGTGCATGCAGCGCTGGACAAGGCCGGGCTGGATGAAATTGTTGTGCAACCGGTGGCGCTTGCCTATACTCGCCTGCATGGGATGCCGCTGGGAAGGTTTCATCAGGCAAGGGCTGCCTGGCCCGGTGTCATCGCCCTGTGGCCGCATCTGTTCTCGTTCGTGGCCGACGGCGCTTATGATGCCGAAATCGTGTTTTGCACGCCCATGACGTTCAGCCGGGACACACCACGAAAGGAAATGGCGGAAGTTACCCGCCAGGCAGTGCGCCAAGCCTTTAGCAACACCATGCGCATGCGCTGATTTCGTCGGACTTGATCAACAATCAGGTGGGCGGTACAGCAATGTGCATGAACGAAATTCTCAAGCCGGTCCCGCTGCAAACCCCCGTCACTGGCAAAAAGGTCTTTATCAAGACCTATGGTTGCCAGATGAACGAATATGATTCCGAACGGATGGGCGATGTGCTTGCCGCCGACGGTTATGTGCAAACGCAAACCATGGCAGATGCCGACCTCGTCGTGCTCAACACCTGCCACATTCGCGAGAAGGCGGTTGAAAAAGTCTATTCTGCGCTGGGCCGCATCCGCGTGGCCAGCAATGAGCGTGCAAAAGCCGGCCTGACCACACAGGTAGCTGTCACCGGTTGCGTGGCACAGGCCGAAGGCAAGCAGATCTTGGCGCGAGCGCCGGTCGTGGATGTGGTGGCGGGGCCGCAATCCTACCATCGGCTGGGCGAATATCTGGCACGGGCGCGGGATGGCGACCGGGTTATTGCCACCGAATTCGAAATTGAGGAAAAATATGCAAGCCTGCCGGCACCCTCACCGCGCCAGACCCGTGCGCGCGGCGTAGCGGCGTTTTTGACCGTTCAGGAAGGCTGCGACAAATTTTGCAGCTTCTGTGTTGTTCCTTACACGCGCGGCGCAGAAGTTTCGCGCAGCTCCGCACAAATCCTGGCTGAGGCGCAGCGCCTGGCAGATGCAGGCGTGCGCGAAATCACCTTGCTCGGCCAAAACGTCAATGCGTGGCATGGCAAGGGAAATCATGGCAGCCCCATGCGGCTCGGTGAATTGCTTGGGGAGATTTCGCAGATCAACGGCATTGACCGGCTGCGCTACACCACCAGCCACCCGATTGACATGGATGACGGGTTGATCAGCGCGCATGGTGACCTGCCCAAGCTGATGCCATACCTGCATCTGCCGGTGCAGTCGGGTTCGGACCGCATCCTCAAGGCGATGAACCGGCGGCATGGCCGCCAGTATTATTTCGAATTGGTGGACAAGGTGCGCCAGACTTGTCCGTCGATCGCCCTGTCGGGTGATTTCATCGTCGGCTTTCCGGGTGAAACCGAAGAAGATCTGGAAGCGACGGCCGATCTCATCCGAAAAGTCGGATATGCGCAAAGTTTTTCTTTCAAGTACAGCCAGCGTCCCGGCACGCCCGGGGCAGATTTGCCCGACCAACTGCCGGATGGCGAGAAGGTTCGACGGCTGGAAACATTGCAAACCCTGTTGTCCGCCCAGCATGCTGCATTCAATGAAACCATGATCGACAGGCAAATGACGATCCTGCTTGAGCGACCCGGTCGGCAGGCTTCCCAGCTCATTGGCCGGTCACCCTATTTGCAGCCCGTTATTGTTGATGCAAGTGCCGGGGAAATCGGCGACATTGTTGAAGTGCGAATCACCGAATCAGGCCCGCTGTCGCTCAAAGCCGTAAAAACCGGGCAGGTCTGAGAAAAGCGATTTGCAGACAAGGTCTGCGTTCCGTGTCATTATCCTGACAGCATGTTGCGTCCACAGTCCCAGGGCTCACCGGAGAACCATCGCTTGAACGCTTACGAGAAGGCCCCCAAGGCAAGAAAGCCCGCCGCCGATCTCGAGCACCTGGTGCTCTCCTTTGACAACAACAAACTGGCTACGCTGCTTTTTGGCCAATATGAAGAGCACCTGTCGTTGATCGAACAGCAGCTTGGCGTCACCGCCGCCACGCGCGGCAATTTCGTCGACATAAGGGGAACTGCCGGACAGGCGCGCCGGGCCAAACTGGCGCTGGAACATTTGTATTCGCGGCTTGAGGCGGGCGAAACCATAGAAAAAGGCGACGTGGATGGTGCCATCCGCATGGCTGCCGCCGAAGATCAGCTCAGTCTTCCGACGCTTGAAAAATCGGGCAGGCTGGCAATGGCGCAAATCGGAACCCGCAAAAAGGTCATACAGGCGCGCAGCCCGACGCAGGACGCCTACATCCGGGCAATGGACCGCTGCGAACTGGTATTTGGTGTGGGACCAGCTGGCACAGGCAAAACCTATCTTGCCGTCGCCTACGCGGCATCCCTTCTGGAGCGCGGTGCAGTTGACCGTATCATTTTGTCGCGCCCGGCAGTTGAAGCGGGTGAACGGCTCGGGTTCCTGCCCGGTGACATGAAGGAAAAGGTCGATCCCTACCTGCGGCCTCTCTACGATGCACTGTATGACATGATCCCCGGTGACAAGGTTGAGCGGGCGCTGGCCTCCAACATCATCGAAATTGCGCCGCTGGCCTTCATGCGCGGGCGCACGCTGGGCAATGCCGCGATCATTCTTGATGAAGCGCAAAACACCACTTCCATGCAGATGAAAATGTTTCTGACCCGGCTTGGCGACAATGGCCGGATGATCATTACCGGCGACCCGTCGCAGATCGACCTTCCGCCTGGCCAGACATCGGGCCTGGTGCAGGCACTTGAGATTCTCAACAACATTGACGGCATCGCCAAGATCCACTTCACATCAGCCGATGTGGTTCGTCACAGGTTGGTGGCAGAAATCGTCAATGCCTATGATGCGGCGCCCCGGCCTGCGCTTGATCCTGCGAGGCGGCCGCGAGGCTGAGAGTTCATTGTTGCCCAACCTTGAAATGGCCGTGGAAGCGGGAAACTGGCCGCCGGAAAACGAACTGGGGTTGATTGCCGCTCGTGCGGTTGGTGCGGCCATTGATACAGCCGGGCTCAGGATGGCGCCGGATGCCGAGCTCAGTTTGCTGTTTACCGACAATGCCCGGATGCAGGTGGTCAACGAGCAATGGCGCGGCGCCAACAAACCCACCAATGTTCTGTCTTTCCCCGGTTCCGACATAAAGGTCGGCGAGACAGCAAGCCAGGTGTTGGGTGACATCATTTTTGCGTATGAAACCGTGCGTGATGAAGCGGTGCTTGACGGAAAGCATTTCAATGACCACCTCACGCATTTGTTGGTGCATGGAATGCTGCACCTTTTCGGGTATGATCACCTCAACGATCATGACGCGGAAATCATGGAAACAATGGAGCGCAATGCGCTCAAGTCGCTTGGCATCACCGACCCTTACCAGGATCGTTGAACAGGCGGCGCTCCCCGAAACTAGGACAGTCAAGACACCGTGATGAATGACAACGAAACAGCGCACGGGGCCGGTCCCGTCGCGACAACGGCCAACGCAGACAAAAGCGCCGACGGCACTGAAACGGAACCGCAAAGTACCCGGAACGGTCTGGAGCCGTCGCAAGAGGCAGAAGCGGGCGGAAACTGGCTGTCGCGTTTTTTCAGGGGGCGAAAACGTACGATTCCGAGTTTTCGCGAGGATTTGGCCGACGCCTTGTCTGACGACACAACGCTGCATGCTTTTTCCGCGGGGGAAAAGGCGATGCTGCACAACATCCTTCGATTGCAGGATGTTCGCGTCGAGGATTTGATGGTTCCACGCAGCGCCATCGAGGCGGTTGACTACGAAATCACGCTGGGCGATCTGCTGAAACTGTTTGAAGAATCCGGCCATTCACGCATGCCGGTCTACAGCGAGACGCTGGACGACCCAAAAGGCATGGTCCACATCCGCGATGTGGTGGCATACATCACCCGAACTGCTGCAATGACCAAGGCAGAAATTGCAGCACGCAAAAATCCTGTTTCGGCCAATCTCGATCTGAAGAAAGTTGGCCTTGAAAAGCCGCTTAGCGCACTCAAACTGGTCCGCAAGGTGTTGTTTGTCCCGCCATCGATGCAGGCTGCGGTTCTGATGGCACGCATGCAGGCGAGCCACATACAGATGGCGCTGGTCATTGATGAATATGGTGGCACTGAAGGTCTTATTTCACTTGAAGACATTGTCGAGGTGATTGTCGGCGATATCGAGGATGAACATGACGATGAAGCTGACACCCCGTTGATCGAAGAGAAAAGCGAAGGTGTTTTCATCGTGGACGCGAAGGCGGAAATTGATGATGTCGCCGAGGCGGTTGGCAGTGAATTCCAGGCAGGCGAGCTGGGCGATGACGTGGATACCATCGGCGGTCTGCTGTTCGCCGTTACGGGACGGGTTCCCGTGCGCGGTGAAGTCATCGAGGCACTCGGCTTTGAATTTCGTATCATCGATGCCGACCCGCGCAGGCTGAAACGGATCGAAATGTCGCCATCCAAGCGGCGACGGGCACGAAAACCGTCTTGAGCGGGTGTGTTCCGGTCAAATCTGAGGCTTGACCGGAAACAAGCGCCGACTATCCCGTTGGGGTTCTGGCAAAAATGGGTGATTCGGCTTGGGCATGATTGACGCAATCGAACGGTTTGCCGGTTTTTTCATCCTGTCATATGGATGGAAAAGGGCATTGCTTGCTCTGGGGGCCGGCGCTTTTTCAGCGCTGTCGATGCCACCGATAGACGCCTTTCCGGTGCTTTTTGTGACCTTCCCGGTTTTGGTGTGGCTGATGGATGCATCTGCCACAGACCCGGCAAAAGGTATGATTTCACGGTTGTTTTCTGCTTTTTCCATCGGCTGGTGGTTTGGGCTCGGTTACTTCGTGGCTGGACTTTGGTGGATCGGGAACGCGTTTCTGGTGGAAGCCGAAGAGTTTGCATTCCTGCTTCCGGTAGCCGTTTTGGGCCTGCCAGCTTTTCTGGCGTTGTTTTTCGGTGCTGGAACCGCGCTTGCGCGGCTGTTCTGGAAAGAAGGATTTCAACGCATTCCTGCTCTGGCACTTGGCCTGGGCCTTGCAGAGTATCTGCGGGGAACCGTTCTTACCGGTTTCCCGTGGAACAGCATCGGAATGGCCGCCATGACCACGCCGGTGCTGATGCAAAAAGCGTCTGTGCTGGGACTTTACGGTGTAACTGTTGTCGCCGTGCTGGTTTTTGCCGCCCCTGCGCTGGTGGCGCCGCGCATCGCCCGGCGCAGCAGCCGTTTCATCGTGCTGGCGCTGGCGCTGGCCATCGGAGATCTGGTCTTCGGAGCAACCCGTCTGGCTTCTTTCCCGCCGAAAATGGTTGACGGTGTCAGCCTTCGCATCGTGCAGCCCGCCATTGACCAATCCGAGAAATGGTCGCCCCAGATGGAAAGCACCCATTTCCAGACGTTGATGGATTTGTCGGTTGCGGCGACTTCCGACGAAAAACAGGGCCTGTCCGGAACGACACTCCTGCTGTGGCCGGAGACGGCCGTTCCGTTTCTTTTGACGCAGCGCCGTGATGCACTGGCTTCGCTTGGTGCAATGCTGCCCGAGGGGACCGTGCTGGCAGCTGGCGCAGTGCGTCTGGAGCCGCCTGCCCCCGGCCAGAAATTCGAGCGCGCATTCAACTCGGTTTACACGCTTGATGCCGAGGGCGAAATCACGGGAGCTGCCGACAAGGTGCACCTCGTGCCATTTGGTGAATACCTGCCAATGCAGGAATTCGCCGAGAGCCTTGGTCTGCAGCAATTGACCCAATTGCGGGGCGGCTTTGAATCCGGCGCCGGCCGGACACTGCTTGATGGCGGCAAGGCTGGCAGGTTTCTGCCGCTGATTTGCTACGAGATCATTTTTCCCGGTGCGCTGGGCCCGGGTACCGAGCGCCCGCAATTCATTGCAAATTTTACCAATGATGCATGGTTCGGTTTCACACCGGGTCCTTACCAGCATTGGCGCCAAGCCGTACTTCGCGGCGTTGAGGAAGGCCTGCCGGTGGTGCGGGCAGCCAACAGCGGTATCAGTTCGGTAAGCGATCCGGCCGGGCGGATTATGGGGAAAATTCCGCTCGGAGTGCGCGGAGTGATTGACCTGGCACTGCCCGTGTCATTTGGCCCGACACTCTATTCCCGAAACGGAAATGCCGTTTTTTTCATGCTGCTGGCGTTGCTGGCTTTGGTTTGTGCGCTGCCTAAAAACATTGTGCAACGCAGCCAGCATTGACACCCTAGGTTGATGCAAGGCATCATGAACCTCGCGATCGGCACCTTACGTAAAGGAAAAAAGTGCCGACCCGCATGCTGCCAGAGGCAGGACCCATCAACGGTTCAAACAACCATTGCCTACCTTTGGGAGAAAACCCCACACGCCGAAAACGGCGCAATAAAAGAGAAAAATCATGGCTGAAGAAAAGAAAAAGCCAAATCCGATCGACATTCATGTCGGCAGCAGGGTTCGCTTGCGGCGCACGATGCTGGGCATGAGTCAGGAGAAACTTGGCGAAAATTTGGGAATCACATTCCAGCAGATCCAGAAGTACGAAAAAGGCGCAAACCGCATCGGCGCAAGCCGCTTGCAGCAAATCTCGACGGTTCTCAATACGCCGGTTGCGTTTTTCTTTGAGGATGCGCCGGGCATGACATCGCCGACACAAGCCGGGTTTGCCGAGGCTGAAAGCACGAACTACGTCGTTGATTTTCTTTCCAGTTCGGAGGGACTTCAACTCAACCGGGCATTTGTGAAAATCCGCGATCCTAAGGTCCGCCGAAAGATCGTTGAAATGGTCAAGGCCCTGTCTGGCGAGACCGAGTAGACTTGAACAATGTCACAGGGAGCCGGAAATTCAATCCGGTTTCCCCTTGACCTCAAGGCCCTGTCAATAATACAGCCGCGGTATATCAGCAGGGCAGCATGTCAACAGCCCGGCATCAAGGGGCTCACATGGCGCGGCAAAACTACCTTTTCACCAGCGAATCTGTTTCCGAAGGTCATCCTGACAAGGTTTGTGATCGGATATCCGACGAAATTGTTGATCTGGTCTACAAAGAGGCCAAAAAAACCGGCATGGACCCCTGGAAGGTCCGGGTAGCCTGTGAAACGCTTGCGACAACCAATAGGGTCGTCATTGCCGGCGAAGTACGCATCCCCGACTCGCTGTGCAAGCTCGACAAGTCAGGCAATGTCCTGAAAAATGCCCGCGGCGAACCGGTCATAAACCCGGCAAAGTTCAAGTCCGTTGCACGCAAGGCCATTCGCGAGATCGGCTATGAGCAGGACGGTTTTCATTGGAAAACAGCGAAAATCGAGGTGCTTCTGCACGGTCAATCGGCGCACATTGCGCAGGGAGTTGATCGGGCCTCCGACCAGCAAGGATCTGAAGGGGCAGGCGACCAGGGCATAATGTTCGGCTATGCCTGCGACGAAACACCCGACCTGATGCCCGCACCAATTTACTATTCCCATAAAATTCTCGAACTGCTGGCGGCAGCCCGCAAAAAGGGTGAGGGCGATGTCGGCAAACTCGGCCCGGACGCAAAGAGCCAGATTACCGTTCGCTACGAAAACGGCCGAGCCAAGGAAGTGGTGTCGATCGTGCTCTCGACCCAGCATCTGGATGAAAGCTGGGACAGCAAGAAGGTTCGCAAGGTGGTCGAGCCCTACATCCGTGAAGCGATGGGCGTGTTGCCGATTGCCAAGGATTGCGACTGGTACATCAATCCGACCGGCGCTTTTGTGATCGGTGGTCCCGATGGGGACGCCGGCCTGACCGGGCGCAAGATCATCGTCGACACCTATGGCGGTGCGGCACCGCATGGCGGCGGCGCGTTTTCCGGCAAGGATACCACCAAGGTTGACCGGTCGGCAGCTTATGCGGCGCGTTACCTTGCCAAGAACGTGGTGGCGGCTGGCCTGGCCCAACGCTGCACCATCCAGATCGCTTACGCCATCGGCGTGGCGCAGCCGCTTTCGATTTATGTCGACACCCACGGCACCGGCGCCGTGCACGAGGACGTTCTGGAAGCCGCCATCCGCAAGAACATGGACCTGTCGCCGACCGGGATCCGCCGCCACCTCGATCTCAACAAGCCGATTTATGCACGCACTTCCGCCTATGGTCATTTTGGTCGCAAGGCAGGAAAAGACGGTGCATTCTCCTGGGAAAAGACGGATCTGGTGAAAGCCCTCAAGGAGGCCGTCAAGGCTTCAGCCTGACGGCAAAATCCGGCTTGAACAAAGAACATGCAGCCGATGGATTGAGCGAAGGCCGCCCCGAACGGGTGGCCTCGGCTTTTTTCGGACGGCGCAAGTCCAAGCCACTGAGCGAAAAGCAGCAAGAACTGATAGGCAAGCTGTTGCCAGAAATCAGGCTCGACCTGACAGAGCCCGCCCCCGGTAATTTGTCCGGGCTCTTTGGCCATTTGTCGCAAACCGTCCGGCTTGAGATCGGTTTCGGCGGTGGCGAGCATCTGGCGCATGAGGCAGCAAGGTTTCCGGATACCGGGTTTATTGGCGCGGAAGTTTTCCTCAATGGCGTCGGGCGGATGCTGCAGCATGTCGAAGAGCGGCAATTGCAGAACCTGCGCCTGCACGATGAAGACGCGTTGCCCTTGCTTGACTGGCTGCCTTCCGGTTCGCTTGACCGCATCGATCTGCTTTACCCGGACCCGTGGCACAAGAAGCGACACTGGAAGCGGCGGTTTGTGAGCGTGGACAACCTTGACCGTTTTGCCCGCGTCCTCAAGCCCGGCGGGGAATTCCGGTTTGCCTCTGACATTGACAACTATGTCGAATGGACTCTCGACATTTGCGCAAACTATCCGGCTTTCGGTGCTCCCGAGAATGGCGAGCGGGATGCCAGCCAGCCGTGGGACGGCTGGTTGCGCACCCGCTATGAAGCCAAGGCGGTTCGCGAGGGGCGGCAGTCGCGCTATTTCTCGTTTTGGCGGCAGAAGGACTGAACCGGTTGCGCTTGCAATTTTCCCAACAAGAAACTATGTAGTTTGTAAATTCTCCGAAGGTTTCGAGAGAGTGGGCCCGAAAGGACCCGCTCTTTTTTGTTGCCCGGAGCTGTTCTTCCGAAAAAGGCGCTGCCCAGGGACTGTTGCGTGAGCGATTTGAATGAACCAAGAATCATCGTTGAGACTGGCCAGGAGGCCCGCGTTGCGCGGATCATCGAGCCAACGATCAACGAACTTGGCTACCGGCTGGTTCGCGTCAAGCTGTCCTCGATGAACGGCCTGACTTTGCAGATCATGGCCGAGCGCCCCGATGGCATGATGGGCGTCAATGATTGCGAGGCAGTGTCGCGCGCGATCTCGCCGCTGCTCGACATCGACGACCCCATCGAAAAGGCGTACCATCTTGAAATGTCTTCGCCGGGGATTGACCGTCCACTGGTTCGCAAATCAGACTTTGTTGTGTGGACAGGTCATGTGGCGAAGATGGAGACGCGCAGCCTGGTCAATGGTCGCAAGCGCTTCAAGGGCCGCATCCTTTCGGTCGGCGACGACAGCGTGACGTTCAAGCGCGAGGAAATTGCCAAGGGCGAGGAAGAAAATTTCACATTGCCGTTGATTGAAATTGGCGAAGCGAAGCTGACACTGAGTGATGAATTGATCCGCGAGGCACTGCGACGTGACAAGGCCTTGCGCCATGCCAACGGCATTGCCGACGATGACGATCCGGAAAACGACGATTGAAAACCCGGTGCCGCCGGTACGCTGGATGGCATCAAAATATACCAGGGAGATACGACCATGGCCGTAAGTGCCAACAGGCTTGAACTTCTGCAGATCGCTGACGCGGTGGCCCGCGAAAAGGTTATCGACCGCGAGATCGTGATTGCGGCAATGGCTGATGCGATCCAGAAAGCAGCGCGCTCGCGCTACGGACAGGAAACCAACGTGCTTGCCAGGATCGACCCGAAGACCGGCGAGATCACGCTTCAGCGGATTTTGGAAGTTGTCGACAAGGTCGAAGACTACTCGGTCCAGATCGCACTGGAAACCGCCCGTGACAAGAACCCTGAAGCCAAGATCGGCGACAGCGTAGCCGAACCTTTGCCACCGATGGATTTTGGCCGCATCGCAGCGCAGTCGGCCAAGCAGGTAATTGTCCAGAAAGTGCGTGAAGCCGAGCGTGACCGCCAGTTTGACGAATTCAAGGACAAGATCGGCGAGATCGTCAACGGCACGGTCAAACGGGTTGAGTATGGCAACGTGATTGTCGATCTCAGCCGGGCAGAAGCCATCATCCGCCGCGACGAGACAATTCCGCGGGAAAACTTTCGCTATGGCGACCGCGTGCGTGCCTATGTCCACGACGTGCGCCGCGAACAGCGCGGTCCGCAGATTTTCCTCTCGCGCACACACCCTGAATTCATGAGCAAGCTGTTCACGATGGAAGTGCCGGAAATCTATGACGGCATCATCACCATCAAGTCGGTTGCCCGCGATCCGGGTTCCCGCGCCAAGATTGCCGTGGTCTCGCGCGATTCCTCAATTGATCCTGTGGGTGCCTGCGTCGGCATGCGCGGCAGCCGCGTACAGGCGGTCGTCGGGGAATTGCAGGGCGAAAAGATCGACATCATTCCCTGGTCGCCGGATGCGGCCACGTTCATCGTCAATGCCCTGCAGCCGGCGGAAGTCGCCAAAGTGGTTCTGGACGAGGACGCGGAGCGCATTGAAGTGGTGGTACCCGATGATCAGCTGTCGCTGGCCATCGGCCGTCGCGGCCAGAACGTGCGGCTTGCTTCGCAATTGACCGGCTGGGACATCGACATCATGACCGAGCAGGAAGAAAGCGAACGGCGTCAAACCGAGTTTGCCGAAAACACCGCCAAGTTTACCGACGCACTCAATGTCGACGAGATGGTGGCGCAATTGCTGGCTTCGGAAGGCTTCACCTCTGTTGAGGAAGTTGCCTATGTCGATTCGGATGAATTGGCGACCATCGAAGGTTTCGACGAAGGCACGGCTGAAGAGCTGCAGGCGCGCGCCCGTGAATTTCTTGACCGACAGGAAAACGAGCTTGATGCCGAGCGCAAGGCACTGGGCGTTTCGGACGATCTGCGTGCCATCACCGGTCTGACTTCGGCCATGCTGGTTGCATTGGGCAAGGCCGAAATCAAAACGCTGGAAGATTTTGCAGGCTGCGCCTCCGACGACCTCATTGGCTGGACCGAGCGCAAGGCTGGTGAAAGCAAGAAGTTCCCGGGCTATCTCGACGGCTTCGACGTGGCAAAAACAGATGCCGAGCAAATGGTGCTTGCGGCCCGCCTCAAGGCAGGCTGGATCACACAGGAAGAGGCGGAAGCTGAAATCGCCGAGCCGGAAGAGACTGCCTGAGGCGCGCGCATGGCTCGCCGGGAAACGATGGAGGATGACGCGATGAATCCGCGCACCTGCATTGTTACCCGCGAGGAAGCAGAGGCGGACGCGTTGATCCGGTTTGTTGCTGCGCCGGATGGAACGGTGACGCCGGACCTCAAACGCAAGCTTCCGGGCCGCGGCGTATGGGTTGGTGCTCGCAAGGCACTGGTGGAAACAGCCATCAAGCGCGGTCTGTTCGCCCGGGGATTGAAAAGTGAAGCCAAGGCGTCAGAAACGCTGGCTGACGAAGTTGAGAAACTGCTTGAGGCTTCCGCGCTTTCGGCACTCGGGCTAGCCAAGAAGGCTGGCCTGGTAATCACCGGCTTTGCCAAGGTTGACGGCAATGTCCGGCAGGGAAATGTATTTCTGCTGATGCATGGCACCGATGCGGCGGCAGACGGAATTCGCAAGCTGGGGCAGGCCGTGCACAGTGCCGATGAGGCAAAGCGCCCGGTGGTTCGCAGCGTATTTACTTCCGACCAAATGGATTTGGCTTTGGGCGGACAAAATGTGATACATGCAGGAGCTCTTCATGGCGGGGCAAGCAGGGCCCTGCTGAAGTTGATAGACCGGTTGGAGTACTTCCGAAGCTGAAAATAGCAGCGGGTGGTATTCCTGAACCGGGCAAGCAAAGCATTCCAATGACGCAATTCTTGTAACCGGGGACTGGATTTTCCAGTCCCAAGGGTTCACAAAGCGCCCAAACAAGACCGGCCGGTGAGGCTGGAACCGATAGACGAGGCCTGACGCAAGCATGAGTGATAACGAAACCGACGACAAGAAAATCGGCGTTGCCCCAAAGTCGACGCTGACATTGCGCGGAGGCGGGCTCTCACAGGGAACTGTGCGGCAAAACTTCAGCCATGGCCGCAGCAAGGCGGTTGTCGTCGAAACGCGCAAACGCCGCATCACCAAGCCCGGTGAAAAACCTGTCGAAGAGCCTGTGGTCCTGGCCCCGGTCGTGGCGCCAGTGGTACGCGAAGCGCCTGTTGCGCCGCCGCCACCGCCACCGCGCCCGGTGTTCGACGCGTCGCAGCATCCCAATCTTTCGCCCCATGAACTGGAAGCACGTCGCAGGGCGCTTGAAGAATCCAATGCGCGCGAAATGGAAGACCGGGCAAAGCGCGACGAGGAAAGCCGCAGGCGCGCAGAGGAGACCGCAAAAGCGGTTGCCGAAAAAGAAGCTGCGGAGAAGCAGGTTCGCGAGGAACTTGAAGCCCGTGAGGCGAAGGTCGCTGCAGCTGCGATCAAGCCGGTCCGCAAGGAAGAGCCAGCTGCGAGAAAACCTGCGGCAGGAGCCGATGCACGACCGGCAGCACGCGAGGACGCCAAACCGGGCGGAGCGGCCAAGCCGTTTGAACGCAAGCGTGTGGAAGAACCGGAAAAGCCGGCCAAGCCCAAGGTTGGCGATGACCGCCGCCGCACCAAGCTGACCCTCGTCAATGCACTTGACGAAGACGGCAATGCGCGTGGTCCATCGATGGCTGCAATGCGCCGCCGTCAGGAAAAAGCCCGTCGCGCCGCGATGCAGGGCGGTGTGCGCGAGAAAATCGTGCGCGAAGTCATTCTGCCCGAGACCATTACCATTCAGGAACTTGCCCAGCGCATGTCCGAACGGTCGGTCGATGTCATCAAGTTCCTGATGAAACAGGGCCAGATGCTGAAACCGGGTGATGTGATCGAAGCCGACATGGCCGAACTCATTGCCGCTGAATTTGGCCACCAGGTGAAACGCGTTGCCGAAGGCGATGTGGAAGAAAGCCTTTACGACAAAAAGGACAATGACGAGCAATTGCTGCCGCGTCCGCCGGTCGTCACCATCATGGGTCACGTTGACCACGGCAAGACATCGTTGCTGGATGCAATTCGCAACGCCAATGTGGTTTCAGGTGAAGCGGGCGGTATTACCCAGCACATCGGCGCGTATCAGATCGAGAGAAACGGCCATCTGATCACGTTCATCGACACCCCGGGCCACGAGGCATTTACTTCGATGCGTGCGCGTGGTGCGCAGGCGACCGATATCGCAATTCTGGTGGTTGCCGCAGATGACGGCGTGATGCCGCAAACCATCGAATCGATCAGCCATGCAAAGGCAGCAGGGGTGCCGATCATCGTTGCGGTCAACAAGATCGACAAACCTTCTGCTGATGCACAAAAAGTGCGTACCGCACTGTTGCAACATGAGATTTTCGTTGAATCCATGGGCGGTGAAGTGCTCGACGTCGAAGTTTCGGCGAAGACCGGCTTCGGCCTCGAAAAACTGCTCGAAACCATCCTGCTTCAGTCGGAAGTGATGGAACTCAAAGCCAATCCGGACCGCCCGGCAGAAGGCGTCGTGATTGAAGCCCAGCTCGACAAGGGCCGTGGTCCGGTCGCGACCGTTCTGGTCAAACGCGGTACATTGAAGACCGGCGACATCATCCTTGCCGGCAGTGAGTGGGGCAAGGTTCGCGCCATTTTCAACGACCGTGGCGAATCACTGTCATCGGCACCTCCTTCCATGCCAGTTGAAGTTTTGGGCATTTCCGGAACCCCAATGGCCGGCGACCGCATCGCGGTTGTCGACAGCGAAGCGCAGGCCCGCGAGATTTCCGACTATCGCCAACGGTTGGCCCGCGACAAGCAAATCGCCCGCAATGCCGGTTCTCGCGGTTCGCTGGAACAGATGATGACCCAGTTGCAGTCGTCGGAAACGCGCGATGCAGCCGTTGTCATCAAGGCAGATGTCGGCGGTTCCGCGGAAGCGATTTCGCAGGCGCTCGACAAGCTCGCCACAACCGAAGTGCGAGCCCGTATCGTTCACTCCGGCGTTGGCGGCATAACCGAGTCCGATGTGGCGCTGGCCGCTGCCTCGAACGCGCCAATCCTTGCGTTCAACGTGCGTGCGAGCAAGCAGGCCAAGGATGCGGCCGAGCGTGAAGGCATCGAAATTCGCTATTATTCGATCATCTATGATCTGGTGGATGACATGCGCGCCGTGCTTTCGGGCATGTTGGCTCCGGAACGTCGCGAGACATTCCTTGGCTATGCATCCATCCTGCAGGTATTCAACGTGTCCAAGATCGGCAAGGTTGCGGGCTGTCTGGTTACCGATGGCAAGGTTGAACGCGGGGCTGGCGTGCGCCTGCTGCGCGACAATGTCGTCATCCACCAGGGCAAGCTGTCAACGCTCAAACGCTTCAAGGATGAAGTTTCCGAAGTCCAGTCCGGCCAGGAATGCGGCATGGCTTTCGAGAACTACCAGGATATCCGCGAAAAAGACCAGATCGAGTGCTTCCGCGTCGAACACATCACGCGCAAACTCTGATTGTTTGATCCAAATCCAACCATGCAGCCGGTGGCGGTCCGATCCCGCCCGGCGCAGCGAGGTATGCCATGCCAAACAAGGGCCCTACTCAGCGACAGCTTCGCGTCGGCGAAATGGTTCGCCACGCGTTGACAGCGGTGTTGCAGCGCGGAGAAATTCCCGATCCGGTGATCGAGAAAACCGTGATCTCGATCACCGAAGTGCAGATGTCGCCGGATTTGAAAATCGCGACCGTGTTCCTGTCTCCGCTTGGCAACCCTGACCCGCAACCGGTGATCAAGGCGCTTGCGAGCCACCAGAAACTCATTCGCGGCCGGGTTTCGCAGTCGCTGCGGCAAATGAAGTACCAGCCGGAATACCGCTTCCGTGCCGACACCAGCTTTGACAATTTTGCCAAAATCGACCGGTTGCTGCACTCGCCGGAAGTGGCGCGTGACCTTGAAGAAGGCGAAAAGGAATGAGCCGCCAGCGCAAGAAAAAAGGCCGCGACATTTCCGGTTGGATCATTCTCGACAAGCCTGTCGGCATCGGCTCGACCGAATGCGTGTCCAAGCTGAAATGGCTGTACCAGGCGGCCAAATGCGGCCACGCCGGGACGCTGGACCCGCTGGCGTCAGGCATGCTGCCGATTGCACTTGGCGAAGCCACGAAGACCGTGCCGTATGTGATGGATGGCGAGAAGACCTATGTTTTCACCGTGGATTTTGGTGCCGAAACCAACACCGATGATCTGGAAGGGCAAGTGACCCAGTCGAGCGACAACCGCCCGACGCGCGAGGCCGTTTTGTCAGCCCTGCCCGCTTATCTCGGTGAAATCCAGCAGACACCGCCGGCTTTCTCGGCAATCAAGATCAATGGCGAACGTGCCTACAATCTGGCGCGCGAGGGCGAAGAAGTGGTGATCGAACCACGAACTGTCACGATCCACCGGCTCGACATGATCGACTTCAACGAAGACCGGGCGACATTTGAATGCGAATGCGGCAAGGGAACCTATGTGCGGGCATTGGCGCGTGACATTGGTCGCCAGCTTGGCTGCTTTGGCCACATCACACAATTGCGGCGCACGGCGGTCGGCCCGTTCAATGCCGACGATCTCATTCCACTGGAAGATCTGACACAAATGGAAGGCGACCTTGCAGCGCTGGACGGGGAAATCCTGCCAACAGGGGCGGCGCTCGACGAATTGCCAGAGGTGCGGCTGTCACCTGACCAGGCGCAGCGCATCCGGGCCGGAAACCCGGTGCTGCTGCGCGGGCGTGACGCCATCACCCATGCCGAAGAAGCCTTTGCCACGCTGGGCGCAGACCTTGTGGCCATCGGCATGGTGGAGCGCGGCGAGTTTTATCCCAAGCGGGTGTTCACAGCTTCACGCTGCTAGGCTAAACAGGGTCGCATGATCAAGCGCCTCACAAACCCCATCCAGGAATTCCTGCAAAGCGAAGCGGCTGGCGGCATGCTGCTGATGGTGGCGGCAGCTGTTGCCCTGCTGGTGGCCAACTCACCGCTTGCGGCAACGTACTTCGACACGCTGGAATTCAAGTTTGCCGGACTGAGCATATCCCACTGGGTAAATGACGGGCTGATGGCGGTGTTTTTCCTGCTGGTCGGGCTGGAAATGAAGCGCGAACTGATGACCGGCGAACTGTCCACCTGGCCAAGGCGGATCCTTCCCGCAGTCGCGGCGCTGGGCGGCATGGTGGTTCCGGCGGCGGTCTATGTGTTCATCAACCGCAACAATCCCGAATTTCTCGGCGGGTGGGCCATCCCGGCGGCAACCGATATCGCTTTTGCACTGGGCATCCTCGCCCTGCTGGGCAAGCGGGTGCCCGCCAGCCTGAAGATTTTTCTGGCAGCGCTGGCCATTCTCGATGATCTGGGTGCGGTCGTCATTATCGCGCTGTTTTACACCAGCGATTTGCAAAACTGGGCATTGGGCGCCTCTGCGCTGGTGACCCTGCTGCTGGTGGCATTCAACGGCCTTGGGGTGCGCAACCTCATCCCGTACCTGATTGCCGGGGTGGCGTTGTGGTATTTCATGCACGAGTCCGGGGTTCACGCCACCATTGCCGGGGTGGTGCTGGCGCTGACCATTCCGCACGACAGAAGCGGGCATTCACCGCTTGAAACGCTGGAACATCATCTGCACAAGCCGGTGGCATTTGCCATCGTGCCGGTGTTTGGATTTGCCAATGCCGGGGTTTCGCTTGCCGGCGCTGCGGGCCTGACCAGCCCGGTTACGCTGGGTGTGGCGCTGGGGCTTTTCCTCGGCAAACAGATTGGTGTATTCGGGGCAACCCTGCTGGCTTTGAAAAGCGGAATTGCCGAACGGCCACAAGGTGCCAGCAATTTGCAGATTTATGGCGTCAGCCTGATTTGCGGTGTCGGCTTCACCATGAGCCTGTTCATCGGCCTGCTTGCTTTTCCCGACAACGGCCCCTTGGGCGACACGGTCAAGATCGGCGTACTGGTCGGTTCGCTCGCTTCGGCGATTGGTGGCGCGTTGGTGTTGCTGATGGCCGCCCGGCATGACCGGGGCGAAGCGGTCTGAACAGAGCCTGTCAGGATCGCAACCACAAAGCACTGGCATTTGCTGGCAATATCGCCTATACGCGGCGCACAGGCGGGCAGAAATGCCTGCCCGTTTTTCATTGGCCCCGGCTGGACGACATCCCGGCTGAGGGCGACAGAACAACCATCCGGAACCTGCCAGTCAGTTTTTCCGTACAAGAACAGGAAAAAACGATGTCGATCACAGCAGAACGCAAGACCGCACTCATTCAGGAATACGCGACCAATGAAGGCGACACAGGTTCGCCGGAAGTGCAGGTTGCCATCCTCTCCGAGCGCATCGCCAATCTTACCGAGCACTTCAAGGACCACAAGAAAGACAACCACTCGCGTCGTGGCCTGTTGAAGCTCGTTTCCCAGCGCCGTCGCCTGCTTGACTATGTCAAGAACAAGGACAACGCGCGTTACACGACCCTTATCGAGCGTCTCGGCCTGCGCCGCTAACGCCCAAAAGACACGGCGGGGCGCACATGCCGCCCCGCTGTTTTGCCCTGGCGGACGGGTTATCCAAGCGTCCCGACCGCACCGGGCAGAACCGGCGCCCCAACCTTTATGGAAATGAAGGGGCGAGATTACCGGATGCCTGACCTGAGCCCGGCTCAACCAGACCTCCCGTTGTCTTGCCCTTGGTGCGCCTGAGGAAAACGCCTGGAAAATCCGGCAACGCCCCAGACCCCGTTCGCTGAACGGGGCGGCGTTGGCGCACACCAAGGAACACACATGTTCAACGTACACACAGTCGAGATCGAATGGGGCGGACGCCCGCTCACGCTTGAAACCGGCAAAGTTGCCCGTCAGGCTGACGGCTCGGTCATTGCCACCTATGGCGAAACCGTCGTTCACGCCACGGTCGTGGCAGCCAAGGAAGCCAAACCGGGGCAGGACTTTTTCCCGCTCACCGTCAACTATCAGGAAAAGACCTATGCAGCCGGCAAGATCCCCGGCGGATTTTTCAAGCGCGAAGGCCGCCCTTCGGAAAAGGAAACGCTGGTTTCCCGCCTGATTGATCGCCCTATCCGCCCGCTGTTTGCCGAAGGCTTCAAGTGCGAAACGCAGGTCATCTGCACCGTGTTGCAGCATGATCTTGAAAACGACCCGGACGTCGTTGCCATGGTTGCCGCCTCTGCGGCGCTGACCATTTCCGGCGTGCCGTTTCTCGGCCCGATCGGCGCGGCCCGCGTTGGCTTGATCAATGGCGAATACGTGCTGAACCCGAATATCGACGAAATGCCGGAATCAACCCTGGAACTCGTTGTTGCCGGCACCAATGACGCCGTGCTGATGGTCGAGTCGGAAGCACAGCAGCTTGACGAAAAGACCATGCTGGACGCAGTGATGTTTGGCCATCGCGGCTTCCAGCCGGTGATCGACGCGATCATCCAGCTGGCCGAAAAAGCGGCCAAGGAGCCACGCGACCACGTCGTGCCAAACCATTCCGATCTTGAAAAGAAGATGGAAAAGCTGGTCGGCAAGGACATTGCCGCCGCCTACACCATTTCCGACAAGCAGGACCGCTACAAGGCACTGGACGCGGCCAAGGCCAAGATGAAGGAAACCTTCATCACCGCCGAAACCAAGGCCAATGAAGCGCAAATCATTTCAGAGGTGTTCAAGCACCTGCAGGCGAAAGTGGTTCGCGGCTCGATCCTCAAGACCGGCAACCGCATTGACGGGCGCAACACCACCACCGTGCGCGCGATTGTTTCGGAAGTCGGCGTGTTGCCACGCACCCACGGCTCGGCGCTGTTTACCCGCGGCGAAACGCAGGCGCTGGTCGTTGCCACGCTCGGCACCTCGGACGACGAGCAGTTCATCGACTCGCTGACCGGCACCTACAAGGAAACCTTCCTGCTGCACTACAATTTCCCGCCATTCTCGGTGGGTGAAACCGGCCGAATGGGTTCGCCCGGCCGCCGCGAAATCGGCCATGGAAAGCTCGCCTGGCGCGCCATCCACCCGATGCTGCCGACCAAGGAAGAATTCCCCTACACCATGCGCATCGTTTCGGAGATCACCGAATCCAACGGTTCCTCGTCGATGGCAACCGTTTGCGGCACCTCGCTGGCGCTGATGGATGCCGGCGTGCCGCTGAAGGCACCTGTGGCGGGCATCGCCATGGGCCTGATCAAGGAAGGCAAGGATTTTGCGGTTCTTTCCGACATCCTGGGCGATGAAGATCACCTCGGCGACATGGACTTCAAGGTGGCGGGAACCTCGCTTGGCGTGACCTCGCTGCAGATGGACATCAAGATCACCGGCATCACCGAAGAAATCATGCGCGTGGCGCTCGACCAGGCCAAGGACGGTCGCCTGCACATTCTCGAGGAAATGTCGAAGGCACTGGCGCAAAGCCGTGGTGAACTGGGTGAATTTGCCCCGCGCATCGAACAGATGCAGATCCCGGTCGACAAGATCCGTGAAGTCATCGGCTCGGGCGGCAAGGTCATCCGCGAGATCGTTGAAAAGACCGGCGCCAAGATCAACATCGAAGACGACGGCACCGTGCGCATCGCCTCTGCTTCCGGCAAGGAAATCGAAGCGGCGAAGAAGTGGATCCACTCCATCGTGGCCGAGCCGGAAGTCGGCGAGATCTACGAAGGAACCGTGGTCAAATGCGTCGAGTTCGGCGCGTTCGTCAATTTCTTCGGTGCGCGTGACGGCCTCGTGCA
>JBGSOG010000072.1:0-6788 GCA_041739225.1 Rhizobiaceae bacterium | reverse complement strand
CAAGGGTGGCGCATTCAATTCGCTGCGGGCCATCAGTTTAGCTTCCTGCGCCCGCGAGGCGTATTTGTTCCACGGGCAAACCGCGAGGCAATCGTCGCAGCCATAGATCCGGTTGCCCATGGCGACCCGAAACTCGCGCGGTATCGGACCTGCATGCTCGATGGTCAGGTAGGAAATGCAGCGCCGCGCATCCAGCCGGTAAGGCTGCGGCATCGCATTTGTCGGGCAGATGTCGAGGCAGGCCCGGCATGAGCCGCAATGGTCACCGTCCGGCGCATCCGGCTCGAACCCGGCGCTTGTCAAAATGGCCCCCAAAAACAGCCAGGAGCCAAACTCGCGTGAGACGAGGTTTGTGTGCTTGCCCTGCCAGCCGATCCCGGCCTGCTGGGCCAGCGGTTTTTCCATCAACGGCGCTGTGTCAACGAACACTTTGACTTCGGCCCCGGTTTTCACGGCAATCTGCTGTGCCAGCATTTTCAGCCGGCCTTTCAACAGGTCATGGTAGTCGCGGTTGCGGGCATAAACGGAAATCGACCCGCATCGGGTTTCCTCAAGTCCAGCCAACGGATTGACCGACGGCCCGTAATTCATGCCCAGCATGATTGCGCTTTTGACACCCTCCCACATGGCTTGCGGGGTACGCCGCCGCGGCAGGGTCTGCTCCATCCAATGCATGCTGCCGTGGAAGCCTTCGGCAACAAAGGCCTCCAGCCGGTCGCCATGCAACGGCGCAAGGGAAGCGCTGGTGAACCGGCAAACATCAAAGCCGAGGTCAAGCGCCTTGCTGCGGAATGTTTCCCGCAGGTCCGAATTGCTGGCTGCTGCGGCCGGCAATCAGAAATCCAGATCGATATAGTGGGAGGCTGGCGGCAGGCCCGTAACCTTGTCAGCCAACAACGGGCGGAATGACGGACGGGATTTGAGCCGAACGTACCAGTCACGGGCTGCCGGCTCCAATGCCCAGTCGATTTCACCCAGATAGTCCATCACCGACAAAGAGGCCGCAGCAGCAAGATCTGCCTGCGATACACGGTTGCCGCCGAGCCAGTTGCGCGAAGACGCCAGCCAGCCGACATATTTAAGGTGGTTTTTCAAATTGTTGCGTCCTGCCCGGATAAGCGCGGCATCGGGAGCACCGCCACCCTCCTCATTGCGCATCAGCAGCTTGTGGATGCGTTCACCCACCAGATAGCGGCCAACTTCCAGTTCGAACTTTTGCAGGAACCAGTCAACCAGGCGGCGCACCTCGGCGCGGGCGTGCGGATTTTCCGGCATCAGCCGTTTGTCGCGCATCATCGCGCCAAGCGTCTCGTCAAGATATTCGCCGACGATTGCCCCGCCGCAGACCGGATCACCCTCGTCATCCACAAGAACGGGAAGGGTGGCAGCGGGATTGAGCTTTAGAAATTCCGGGCGTCGCTCCCATGGCCGCACTTCCACAAACTCAGCCGACTGGCCGTACTCCGCCAGCACAAGACGAATGTAGCGCGAGCCTGCGGAAACCGGATGGTGGTAAAGTTTGAGCATCTGCATTCCTGGCGCTGCGGCATTGCAAGGCCGATCCCCTGCCATGGTGCAATCGGCGCGTCAAAGGCTTATACATTTGCGCGAATCAACTGTCCAAGCCATCGCACCCATCCCCACCGCCAAAATCAACACTTTGGTCGTCTGAAATCTTCATTTGCGGAACAATCCAGCATGGCTGATCAAACCATTGTGGAAGCCCTCATCCTCGGTTTTGTCGAAGGGCTTACCGAATTCCTGCCGGTATCATCTACCGGGCATGTTCTGCTATTGGGCCATTTCATGGGGTTTGAATCAACCGGCAAGACCTTTGAGGTGCTGATCCAGCTGGGTGCAATCCTGGCCATCCTGTCGGTTTATTTTGCCAAGCTGCTCAATCTGGCGCTTTCGCTGGGCCATGATGCGCGGGCACGACGGTTTGTTGCAGGCATCCTGATCGCCTTCCTGCCTGCAGCATTTGCCGGCGTGCTGCTGCACGGCTTCATCAAGACGGTGCTGTTTGAAACGCCAATGCTGATCTGCATCATGCTGATCCTTGGCGGCATCGTGCTGCTGTTCATCGACCGGATGACGCTGAAACCCGTCTATACCGACGTGATGGATTACCCGCTGTCGCTGTGCCTGAAGATCGGCTTGTTCCAATGCCTCGCGCTGATACCGGGCACTTCGCGCTCGGGCGCAACCATTGCCGGCTCGCTGTTGATGGGAACCGACAAGCGCTCGGCGGCCGAGTTTTCGTTTTTCCTGGCGATGCCGACCATGGCCGGGGCATTCGCCTATGATCTTTACAAGAACCGTGAACTGTTGAGCATGGATGACGCAGCCATCATCGGCACCGGTTTCATCATGGCATTCATAACTGCCATTTTTGTGGTGCGGCATCTGCTGGAGTTTGTTTCCAAACACGGCTTTGCACCGTTTGCCTGGTGGCGCATCGTGGTCGGCATCATCGGCCTTGCCGGGCTGCTGATTTTCGGCTGAGCTGTCAGGCCAGCCATTCGGCAACGCCACGCCGAATGATGTCGAGCGCCAGTGCCGTCAGTATCAGCGAAAAAACGCGGCGAAACCGCTTTTCCGGCGTTGCATGCAACAGGTTGGTGCCAACAAGCGTGCCAAGATAACCGGTCGCGATCAGCACTGCCAGCAGTGGCAACCATTGCGAAAAGGCAAATCCGGCAAATGCGAACGCGACCACTTTCAGACCATGCTGAAAGGTCATCGCCATGGCGTGCGAGCTGACATAGAGACGCCTGTCATCGAAAGTCTTGGCGAAGAAGGCTGCCGTCAAAGGTCCCGATGCCCCGAAAAACATCGAGAGAAACGTTGTTCCCACCCCACCGGCCGCCATCAGCGCCGGGCTGCCGGAGGATAGCGCCGGAATATTCACCCAGGTGACCACAATGATGAACAGGCCAAGGGCGATTTTCAGCAGTGGATCATCAACGCTGGTGACAAACCGGGCGCCAATGGCAGCACCTGCAAAGGCCCCGGCAACAAATGGCAAAACCGCGTCCCAGCGGATGAACTGCCGTTGAACGAAGGCGCGACCGGCATTTGAGCCCCATTGCACCACGCCATGCACCGGCACGAGCACGGCGACGGGGAGAAGATAACCCATCAGCACCAGCAGCGCGACACCGCCGCCAATGCCGAAGGCGGCTGTCATGCCGGAGGTGCAAAAACTGGCGAGCGCCAGAACCACCGCAATTTGTGGCGAAACACCCTCCGGCAGCATCCAGGGCAACCCGTTCACGCAGCGCCGCGCCGCTGAAACTGGCCTTGCGGGCGGAAACGCGAAAGGTATGACGGCAACACCGACGCCAGGCTCTTTGGCGCAATGCCCATGCCCGGCAATGTCAACTTTGCCCTGACCGCATCTGCAGAAACGACATTGTCGCTTTGCAGCAGGATGATCTGGTCGCTGGTGATCGGAGCACCTGGGAGCCATCCGGTCAACTTCGCCATTGCCTTGGCGGCAAACCAGGGAACGGGCATCAGCACACGCTTGCGGTCCGTCTGATCGCAAACCATTTCCATGCATTGGCGAAATGTGACCACTTCCGGTCCGCCAAGCTCGTAGACCCGTCCGCCGGCTAGTTCGCCATCCACCGCCTTCGCCACGGCTTGCGCCACATCGCCGACATAGACCGGCTGGAATTTCGTGCCGCCACCGCCAATGAGCGGCAGAAAGGGAGACATCACCGCCATCCCGGCAAAGCGGTTGAAGAATGCATCTTCCGGGCCAAAGATGATCGAAGGGCGCAAAATGACCGCGTCCTTCAAAGTCGCAAGCACCGCAGCTTCAGCCTCGGCCTTTGTGCGGGCATATTGCGAAGCGCTTTCAAGATTTGCACCAATGGCGCTGACATGCACCAGTCTGGCCCCCGCTGCCTTCGAAGCCTCTGCAACGTGGCGTGCACCTGCAGACTGGACCGCAGCAAAGGTCTGTCGCCCGCTTTCCTGCAGGATAGCGACCAGATTTACCACGACATCGGCGCCTTTGGCGGCTTCATCGATGCTGGTGCGGTAGCGCAAATTTGCCTGAACCGCCCGCACCTGTCCGACATTGCCTATCGGCTGCAAATGGGTTGCCAAATCTGGCCTGCGCACCGCCACCACCACACGGTGGCCGCGCTCGACCAGCGCCCGTACCACGTGACGGCCAACAAACCCCGACCCGCCAAAAACCACAATCTGCTTTGCCGTACCGTCAATGCGCATGTGACACCCTTGCAAAAAAACCAGCCTGCCCCGGCAGGTCTGTAGCGCGTTGTGCATAGCCAATTGCGCGGCAATTTGGAACCCGCCTTCATGGCGGTCAATGCGCACGGGGAAAAGCAACAATCACATGGACAGGGCAGGTTGACACGGCGGGGGGCGCACCTTATTGCTCTGCCCCGCTTGCCCAGGTGGCGGAATTGGTAGACGCGCCAGCTTCAGGTGCTGGTACCCGCAAGGGTGTGGAGGTTCGAGTCCTCTCCTGGGCACCAGCCATCCTTCTCATAGTTGCCTAAAGCCCTTGAAATAAAACGGTTTTTCGCTACTATCCTTCTCATAGTTGCTCGCCGATACCCCCCAAATCACATCGTTTTGGGGGTATATCTGGGGGTACCTCAGATAAACCAGCGGAAATGAGGAGATTTGATACCCCAAATGCCACTTTCCGATCTGCAAATCAGGAAGGTAAAACAAAGGGATAAGCCATTCAAGATGGCTGACGGTTTGGGTCTGTTTTTGCTGATCAATCCAAATGGTTCGAAGCTTTGGCGATTTAAGTATCATTTTCTCGACAAGGAGAAACTTCTGGCGATTGGAGCCTATCCCCTCATTTCCTTGGCAGACGCTCGAAAGAAAAGAGATCAAGCCCGCGAACAGATCGCCGCCGGTACTGACCCATCGGTTCAAAAACAGCTGGATCGGATCGAGGCAAAGACCAAGGCCCGGATCACCTTCAAAGCAGTTGCAGACGAATATTACCTTGGGTTGGAAGATCGAAATCTGGCCGCCGCTACCTTGCGTAAGAAGCGATGGCACATTGATGATTTGTCCAAGCCCCTTCACAGCCGCCCCATCGATCAGATCAGCGCCGCAGAATTGTTGCATCTTCTGAAACCAATTGAACAAAGCGGCAGACGGGAAACAGCCAAGAAACTGCGGGCAACCATATCGGCTGTTTTCCGGTTGGCGATCGTGACCATGCGTGCACCTGCTGATCCATCTGCGGCCTTGAAAGATGCGTTGTTACCACCGAAGGTAATTGGACGGGCTGCCATCACCGATGAATTTGAATTTGGCGCACTGTTGCGTCGGCTTGAAAACTACACCGGGTGGCCAGTTATTCCGGCAGCTATGAAGTTTCAGATTCTCACGTGTACGAGACCAGGTGAAGTGCGCGGCGCCAAGAAACCTGAGTTCGATCTGAAAAACCGGATTTGGACCATACCGGCGGAGCGCATGAAAATGCGGCGCGAACATAAGGTGCCACTGTCGCGGCAAGCGCATGAGATCATTGTACAGAATTGGTCGGCAATTGACGCAGTGGAGCTCATTTTTCCGTCATTGATATCAACCAGAAAGTGGTTGTCAGAGAATGCGTTTAACACCGTATTGCGACGTCTTGGCTATTCCGGCGATGAAGTTTCGGCTCATGGGTTCCGCGTAACTGCGAGCACGATTCTCAATTCACGCGAATTCAACCCCGACATCATCGAAGCTGTTCTCGCCCACCAAGACAAAGACGCTATCCGCCGCACCTACAACCGGACAACCTACTGGGATCAGCGAGTGAAGTTGATGCAGGAGTGGGCTGATTTGTGTGATGAATTTCGTTCCAGAAGGCCGGCTTAGATTTTGGAAAAATATTTGTTCAGATTGAAAATCCGCGTGTCGGCGGTTCAATTCCGTCCCTGGGTACCATATATTTCAAATAGTTAGCTTGCCTTTTTTTGATCGCTAGTCTCTATCTAGTCTCTTTGATCAATCAGGTAGGCATTTCTCCCGACAAAGTTTTCAATTGATTGGCCAGCTGTAACGCAGCAATATTTCAGGGTCCCAAGGGGCTTGTTGCAACCTGGGCGTCTCGAGACGCTCCCAATCCGGGAGAAATCGAGATGAGGATACTTTCGAAACGGCAGATCAAGGAACTGGTGCTTTACTCGCCACAACACGTTGCGCGCCTCGAGGCGGCAGGCCAATTCCCCAGGCGGGTACGGCTCGGCCCCAACAGGGTGGGATGGATTGAGGCGGAAATTCTGGACTGGCTTCAAGAACGCATCGGCCGCAGAGACAATCCTGCGCGAAGCTCCTGACTGGAGCAGAATGACCGGGGTCCAACCCGGTCATTCTTTTTGGCGGGCGTCAATGGTACGCACGGGCTGCGCCATGATAAGCTTTACATATGAAATTCGGTGACTTGGTCTATGAGCCCATCACTCAACGCTTGCCGGTTGTCGTCGAGATACGAGGCGGGATGTTGGTATTTGAAGCGTCAATGCTTTCCGTAAATTCTTCGTCCGATTCTGCCAGTATCCCGATAATTGTATGGTAAATAAATCTGATTTAGAAATTCCGCCTATTAATTAACACAAAGAAATGCAGGCTTTACTCACGATTAAAGTTTTAAAGTGTTGATTTCCACCCAGAACTGAGCCAGTTGGGCGCATAATTTCCACTGAGAATTGAGCCATGTGAACCTTCCCCCAAAGCGGCGAGCGGCGGGGGCAACGGAGTGATCCACATGGGACTTTTGAACATTATCCGACGAA
>JBGSOG010000066.1:0-56802 GCA_041739225.1 Rhizobiaceae bacterium | reverse complement strand
TCACGGGCGGCGCGCTCGGCGTCTGCTGCGGCGCGGGCGCGGGTTTTGACGGTTTCATGGGCCTCGCGGGCCTCGCCAAGAGCCTCGGCGGCTTCTTGAGCCTCGCGTTCCAGTTCCAGGAGCCGGTTTTTTTGTGCCAGTTTCTGCGCAGCCGCAGTGGGCGCTTCGGCGCCTGCGACATATCCGTCCCACCGCCAGACATCGCCGTCTTTGGTCACCAAAACCTGCCCAGGCTGCAGTGCGGCGGCGAATTGCGATCCTTCTTCGCGCGTCACGATGCCGGTTTGCGCAAGGCGCCGCGCCAGTTCCGGCGGCGCATTGACATGGCTGGCCAAAGACACGACGCCCAGCGGCAATGGCGCGTCATTGGAAGCTTCAATCCTGCTCCAATATGCGGGTGCAGACGGGTCCAGCGGCACATCAAGGTCTTCGCCAAGGGCTGCGCCAAGGGCCATTTCGTAACCACGGTCGACGCGGATGCGCTCGACAATGGCCGGAAACAGATCTTGTCCGCCCTGATTGAGGATGCGGTTGAGCGTGCGTGCTTCGGTTTCGATCTGGTTGACGACGGATTCTGCGACAGCCAGCGGTTTTCGCAATTCCTGCTCGGAAAGGCGGGCGTTTTCCAGTTCCTGCTCGGCTGCAAGTGTATCGGCCTCGACATCCTCAGCACGCTTTTCCAGCATCTCCACCCGTTCGCGGCGTTCCGATGTTCCATCCAGCGCCGCGATCTGCCGCGTCACATCGGCAAGATCAGCCTCTATGCGCTGCAATTGCTCGGCAGTGCGCCGCCCGCGCTCATTGGCCTCGCGCAGGGTTTTTTCAAACTGCGCCTTGCGGGTACGTTCCTGCGCCGCTGTTGCGGTAAGTTCGGCAAAGCCGTTTTCGCTGTCGGTAACCACTTGCTGGGCGGCGGCAAGCAAAGCCTTGCTTGCCTCGACGCGGACGCCGGAATTGGCGGTTTCGCCGCGCAACAGTTCCGCTTCGTCGGCCAGCCGTTCAATGATCGCGGCGTTGTCGGCCATCATCGCTTGTTCGCGGGCCAAATCCGCGTCCAACTGAACAATGCGTTGTTCCAGTTCCTGATGGCGCGACTTGAGCCGCGCAACCTCCGCGTCGAGCTGGTCGCGGGCAATCGACAGGCGCTGCAAGGCAGCGGCAGCTTTTGCCTCGGCATCGCGCTGGTCCGGCAATTTCGATGCGAGGATGGCTTGTTCCCTGGCCGCTTGCGCCTGCGCTTCGGCTTTCTTTCCGGCTTCAAGGGCAGCAGCTGAAAGCGCGCTTTGCGCTTCGGATTCGGCCGATTTTGCCGCCGACCAGCGCAAATGGAACAGCAGCGCCTCAGAGCGCCGGATATCTGCTGAAAGTGTGCGATAGCGGTTGGCCTGCCGTGCCTGGCGTTTCAGGTTCTCGATCTGCTGGTCCATTTGCGCCAGCACGTCTTCCACCCGCTCCAAATTCTGCTCGGCAGCGCGAAGCCGCAATTCTGCTTCATGGCGGCGGGTATGCAGTCCGGAAATACCGGCAGCCTCTTCCAGAAGCGCACGGCGCGCCTGCGGCTTCGCCGAGATCAGCTCCCCGATCCGACCCTGTCCGACCATGGAAGGCGAGCGTGCTCCGGTCGATGCATCGGCAAAAAGCAGGTGTACATCCTTGGCGCGCACTTCCCTGCCATTGATCCGGTATGCTGAACCTGATTCACGCTCGATGCGGCGAGTGACCTGCAATTCATCTGCATCGTTGAAAGCGGCGGGGGCTGTACGCGCCGAATTGTCGAGAAAAAGGCCGACTTCCGCAGTGTTGCGGGCGGGTCGGTTGCCGGAACCGGAAAAGATCACATCATCCATGCCCGAAGCGCGCATGTTCTTGTACGAGCTTTCGCCCATCACCCAGCGCAACGCTTCAACGAGGTTGGACTTGCCGCATCCATTTGGCCCGACCACGCCAGTAAGGCCCTGCTCGATGAGGAACTCTGTTGGCTCAACGAAAGATTTGAAACCCAAAAGGCGCAGCTTGTTGAACTTCACAGCCGCGCCCCTTCAGCCAAATATACAGCGTGCAAAAGCGTCACGCAGCAGGCCGGAATGCCTGATGCGACGCCAAATCGGCGCTCAGAGGTTTTTGTCGATGATTTTCGACATTTCCTCGAGCGACAGGGCTCCTGTGTGCTTTTCGCCATTGATGAAGAACGTCGGCGTCGACTCAACGCCGTATTCCTTTGCCGCTTTGTCAAAAACTGCCCTGACCTTGTCCAGCAGTTCCTGATTTTTCAAGCATGCCTCGAATGACTCCTGTGTAAAACCTGCCAGTTTGGCAATTTGGAGCATTGGTTCGCGCGCATCCTTGGCTGTTGCCCACACTTGCTGCTGCTTGTAGAGCACATCGACCATCGGAAAATATTGACCTTCCGGGGCGCAACGGGCGAGCATGAACGCTGCGGCAGCGCGCGGATCAAACGGAAATTCGCGGAAAACCAGCTTTACCTTGCCGGTGTCGATGTATTTTTCCTTGAGGCCGGGAAGCGTATTTGCGTGGAAATTTGCGCAATGCGGGCAAGTCATCGACGAGTACTCGACGATTGTGACTTTTGCTGCCGGGTCCCCCATCACCATGTCGGGCAGTGCCTGTGGCTCCATCAGTTTCAGCGCAGACTGCGCCTTCGCCGGCGAGGCAACCAGCCCGGAAAACGTCACGGCTGAAGCCAGAACAGCAAGGCCTGCAGCCAGTTTGATGGCAAAGCGGCGGTCAAGTTTCATAAAAACACTACCTTTCAAGGTGGGAAGCAAGAACGTCAATTTTCATGCCCTGCAAATGCCACAGAAATTGTGGCATGGCCACCATCGGTAATAAAATCATCGTTACAATGGTGCAGCCGAACCGCGCCTGAACAGAGTGTTCAAATTGAGATTCACTTGGGGGCAGCCCTGGCGCGGGCTGCCTTGGACATAACTCCCTTGCCAAGGCGTGCAAGGCTTTGGCGCAGTTTATCATCGCCCACCTTGTCCAAAATTCCCGCCAGCCGGTTCGCCTGCACCGGCTCAAGCCGCTGTTCAAGCATTGCTGGCCGCTCCCGCAGCCTCAGCACCGGCTTTTGCACGATCTTGATGCGCGCAATCGCCTGAAAGCCGAAATAGACGTTCAGCCGGGAGAGAATTTCATCAACTTCGTGCTGGAAAAGCACCGCCCGTGCGCCTTCACAAGCTACCACCAACTGCCCTGGTTGAAACGGGTCTTCGTCAGTGGCCCGCCTTGGCCATATGATTTTTTCAGGTCTTGTGTATTGGGCGTGCAATGGCCCGACCAAATCAGCCCACGCTGCCAGAAGGTCAATCCGCATCCCGGCGCGGCGGGCAATCACAGGTTCAAGTACCTTCGCCGCAAGTTCCGACACCGGCCGTGCAACGCGCATGCGTTCCTTGCGCCAATCGTCCGGTTTGGCGCTCATCGCTTGCAATCCGTATCGGCTGCGCTTGATTTCAAGCTGACAATCCTGTCGTTGGTCGCCATGAAAAACCCTGAACCCATTCCGACTGCAAGCACCCTGCTAGGATGGTACGACCGTCACGCACGGAACATGCCGTGGCGGGTGGCGCCCGCTTTGCGGAAAACCGGTGTCAAGCCTGATCCTTACCACGTCTGGCTGTCGGAAGTCATGTTGCAGCAAACACAAGTAAGCACCGTGGTCGCATATTTTCTCGATTTTCTGCAGAAATGGCCAACAATAAAGGATCTGGCGCTGGCTCCTGACGACGATGTGATGAAAGCATGGGCCGGGCTGGGCTATTATTCGCGGGCCAGAAACCTGAAGAAATGCGCTGAAACTGTTTGGCACGAATTCGGCGGGCACTTCCCTCAGACGGCAAATGGGCTTGCTGCCCTGCCGGGCATTGGTCCCTATACGGCAGCAGCCATGGCCTCGATCGCCTTTGACGAACCGGTGGCGGTAGTTGACGGGAATGTTGAGCGGGTTTTCTCGCGGCTTTTCCTGATCGAAGAGCCGATGCCGCAAGGCAAGGAGACCGTTCGCCGGTTAGTCTCGCAAATGCTGTCCCGCGACAGACCTGGCGATTTTGCGCAGGCCACCATGGATCTGGGTGCGACGCTTTGTTCGCCGCGAAAACCGGCATGTCCGCTTTGCCCGCTGGCACAGTCCTGTCTGGCGGCGCAGGAGGGAATCGCCCAGGAATTCCCGCGGAAACTTGCAAAATCCAAAAAACCTGCCCGAGTTGGCGCAGCTTTCGTGATCATGAACAGCAAAGCCGAGGTTTTTCTGCAACGACGCGACGCCAGAGGCCTGCTTGGCGGGATGACAGCAGTGCCAACCACGAATTGGTCGGTTCGCGCCGACGGCGCAACGGGCGCAGCAAGCGCGCCTGTAAAGGGAAATTGGCTGGCGAGAGGCAAAATCAGTCACAGTTTCACGCATTTCGATCTGGAACTTGAAGTATGGGCGCTGGAAGGCATTGAAGCCATTCCCCTCCCCGGCTGGTGGGCGGGTGACGAAACACTGTCTGGCGAAGCGCTCCCGACAGTCATGAAAAAAGTCATTGATTGCGCTATTGGAACGTCATTTACCCGAATCAACCCGGCAAAGGGCCGCAAATCATGACCATCCGCCACATAGTGTTCGACATCGGAAAAGTCTTGCTTCACTACGATCCGGAGCTTGCATACCTTGAACACATTCCTGATGCGGAGGAACGCAGGCATTTCCTGGCAAATGTCTGCACACCGGAGTGGAACATTGAGCAGGACCGTGGGCGAAGCTGGGAAGAAGCGGAAGCGTTGCTGATTTCCAATCATCCGCAAAAGGAAACCTTGATCCGGGCCTGGCGCCGCAACTGGCACATGATGGTGCCGCACGCAATTGACGACAGCGTTTTGCTGCTTCGCTGGCTTATCGCCGAAGGTCACGATGTGACATTGTTGACCAACTTTGCGGCCGACACTTTTGTCGAGGCGCAAGCGAGGTTCGATTTCCTCAATGAGAGCCGTGGCGTCACGGTTTCTGGCGAAATCGGCCTGTTGAAGCCGCAACGGGAAATCTATGAAACCCATGCAAAGGCGTTCGGGCTTGAACCCTCGGCCACTTTGTTTATCGACGATAGCTCAAAGAACGTTGACGGCGCAATCGCAGCCGGATGGCAGGCCGTATTGTTCACCGAACCAGCGCAATTGCGCGCGGATTTGGCAAGCTTTGGTTTTTACGCACCGGCAGCGGCAGTATCTGCCCTATAACGGGTGCGGACCTCGTCGATCGGCACAAGCGCGTTGCCGTCAAGCGTGTGCCAGAATGTCCAGCCATTGCAGGCATCAAGGCCCTGCGCCATCGCGCCCATGCGGTGGATGGAAGCTGCGTTGCCATCCATTTGCAGCGACCCGTCCAGTCGCACAACCGCACGATAACGCTGTTTTGTGTCGGTCAGGATGGTTCCAGCCGGGATCATGCCGTTTTCGACCAAGGCGCCAAAGGCAACACGCGGTTCAGCGCGCTTGCTGGTGGTCACCGCAAGGACAGGCCCGGAAACAACATCTATTGCAGCAATGCGGGCGGTTGCTGCCTCGATGTAGGAATCCTGCCGTTCTATGCCGATGAAATGCCGCCCCAGACGCTTGGCGACCGCGCCGGTGGTGCCGGTGCCAAAGAACGGGTCGAGGATGACATCGCCAGCTTTGGTCGAGCTCATCAACACACGGTGCAAAAGCGCTTCCGGCTTTTGTGTCGGATGGGCCTTGACGCCATTGGTGTCTTTCAGGCGCTCTGATCCGGTGCAGATCGGGAAAAGCCAGTCCGAGCGCATCTGTACTTCGTCATTGGCCATTTTCATGGCTTCATAATTGAAGGTGTAATTTTTGGCATTCTGGTCGCGCGAGGCCCAGATCAAGGTTTCGTGGGCATTGGTAAACCTGCGGCCACGGAAATTGGGCATGGGATTGGCCTTGCGCCAGACCACATCATTGAGAACCCAGTAGCCAAGATCCTGCAGGATGGAGCCGACACGGAATATGTTGTGGTAGGAACCGATCACCCAGATCGTTCCATTGGGCTTGAGCACCCGCTTTGCCGCCAGCAACCAGGCCCTGGTAAAGGCGTCATAGGCGGCAAAATCCTGGAACTTGTCCCAGTCGTCATCCACTGCATCCACCTTGGATTGGTCCGGGCGATGCAGCGTGCCTTCAAGTTGCAGATTGTATGGAGGGTCGGCAAAAATAGCATCGACCGAGCCTTCCGGCATGCGCGACATTGCCGAGACGCAATCGCCCTTGATAATCGTATCGACGAGAGAGGCCGGTGCGGCATTGCCGCGGTTTTGGGCGGAACCGACATCCGCCAAACTCAGAACGCTCATGTTTCACCAGGTTACGCAGGACAAAAAACCTGCTGCGATGGTTACCCAGCGAGGTGAATTAAGGGTTAAGGCGTTTGGATGAATTGCAGCAATTTGTGCGGAAGCAATTGCAAGACGGGTTAATTGCCTGGCAGCGCGGCCCATGCCTTTTCGGCGGGCGATGCATCTGTTAGTCAGCGGCCTTTCCTGACAAACCGGAACAACATGATGTCCGAAATCAAGCTGGTGATATTCGATTGCGATGGCGTGCTGGTGGATTCAGAGTATCTGGCTGCACGCCATGAATCGCGCCGCTATGGCGAACAAGGATTTGAATTGTCGGTGACCGAGTTTTCGGGCCGTTTTGCCGGAATGACCGGAGAAAAAATATCGCACGAAATCGAGGAAGAACTTGGTCGAAGGCTGCCCGAAGGCTTTTACAAACAAGTCGAACGCGAACTTGATGAAATTCTGGAACGGGAAATCGAGGCAATTGCCGGGATCGCCCATGCACTTGACCGGATCGGCCTGCCCCGCTGCATCTGCTCGAACTCAGGGCCAAAGCGGCTGGAACTTATGCTGAAAAAGACAGGCCTTCACGATGCGTTCCGGCCTTATGTGTTCTCGGCCAAGGACCTCAACCCGCCCGCCCCAAAGCCTGCCCCCGATATTTTTCTGCATGGCATGCGTGAATTTGGCGTTTCGGGTCGCCAGACGGTAGTGATCGAGGATTCAACACACGGGGTGGTGGCTGCAAAGCGCGCCGGAGCGCGGGTGATCGGGTTCACGGGTGGCAAGCACACCTACCCGCAGCATGCAGAAAAGTTGAGTGATGCCGGTGCCGAGACTGTAATTGCCAGCCATTTGCTGCTGCCGGCAACCATTGAGGCATTCAGCCAATGGGACGGCTTGGGTCAGGACTAGGGTCAATTCACCTTCGACAGCGGCTTTTCTTTTGGTTTGACGCCTGAGCCGGCGGTATCGTTGCGCTGCTCGTCATAGCCGACATAAATGATGATGTTTTCCTTGTCCGGCTTGGGAATCGAGATGGCAGAATCGACAAAACTGAATGTGTTGTTGGTTCGCCCGGCAGGTACTTCGGCAGGTACTTCGTGCATCTGGGTGTAAAGCACCTCATCGCCGCGTGTGACGGCAATGCGGATCGGCATCACGAACTGCCCGGTTTCGCCGGAAGGCCCGGAAATGATCCGACCGGCAACGCCAACCTTGATTTGCAGCAAATCGTTGTAATAGTTGCACTCGCGGACAATCTCGGTGATCGTTGAGCGAAATCGAAGCAGCTTGGAAGACTCCGGGTCATCCCGCTTCATTTTTTCGGGAAACAAATTGAATGTCTCAGTACCGGCGCGCTGGACGGTTTTGGGGCAATAGGCACGCAGATCCTGCACCTGATTGACGGCCGGTTGCGCCAGTGTGGCCTGTCCGGGAGCAGCGGGCTGCGTTTGGGCGCTGCCGAGGGTTGAATCAACCTTGCCCGATCCTGCATTGCATGCAGCCAATGCTGCCGCTATTGCCACCAAGGCTGCCGCTCGCATTGGCGACCTGCGACAAAAAGAATGAATACTTCCAACCATTGCATGCTTTCCGCAAAATGAATGTCCAGCCATCTCTATAGCAGCACTGGTTTGGATTGCGAACGGGTGCAATTGCAACATGGCAAACGTGCCCTGCTTGCACTTGGCTTTTGAACAAGGCTAAAAAGCGGCGCTGCTGCCTTACTGGGGATTGTTACTTGCAATACGAAAGCACCCGCGGCTCTGCGCCGGTTCTCGGCTTTTCCGACGCGCTCCTGGCCGGGCTGGCGCGCGATGGCGGCCTGTATCTGCCACAATCATGGCCGCAAATTTCTGCCAATGATGTCAGCGCATTTGCCACAATGCCCTACAGCGAGGTCGCGAAGGCCGTGCTGTGGCCTTATGTTGGCGGCGAAATCGACCGCGCCGATTTTGACACGATGATCGATCAATCCTATGCGACGTTTCGCCATGATGCCGTCACGCCGCTCGTCCAGGCCGGGCCTTCGCACTACATCCTCGAGCTTTTTCACGGGCCCACGCTCGCCTTCAAGGATGTGGCGATGCAATTGCTTGCGCGCCTCATGGACCATGTGCTTTCGGCGCGCGGCGAGCGGGCAACCATTGTGGGCGCAACGTCCGGCGATACCGGTGGGGCCGCCATCGAGGCATTTCGCGGCAGGGCAAACACCGATATTTTCATCCTGTTTCCAAAAGGCAAGGTTTCGCCCGTCCAACAACGGCAAATGACAACCACCAAAGATGCCAACGTTCATGCGGTGGCAGTGGAGGGCAATTTTGACGACTGCCAGGCTCTCGTCAAAGCGATGTTCAATGACTTTCGCTTCCGCGACCGCACGCGGCTTTCAGGGGTCAACTCGATCAACTGGGGCCGCATCATGGCCCAGATCGTCTACTATTTTTTTGCGGCATCCAGGCTCGGTGCGCCGCACAAGGCAGTATCATTCACCGTGCCAACCGGCAATTTCGGTGACATTTTTGCCGGCTATGCTGCCAAACGGATGGGTCTTGCGGTCGAGCGGCTGGTCATCGCCACAAACAGGAACGACATTCTGGCACGAACCATTGCCAGTGGCCGCTATGAAGTGACGGGCGTTTCGGCCACGACATCGCCCTCCATGGATATCGAAGTCTCGTCCAACTTCGAGCGTTTGCTTTTCGAAGCTGCTGACAAAAATGCTGAGAGCGTCCTGTCAATGATGGGATCACTGACGCAGTCCGGAGCATTTGCCTTGCCGGAAGGTGTTCTTGCGCGCATTCGTGCGGAATTTGATGCGGGTGCGGCGGATGAGCTGCAAACAGCGGCCACAATCGCTCATGTCTTGCAAAAAAGCGGGTATCTTGCCGACCCACACACTGCTGTCGGATTGCATGTTGCACAACAGTTGCAGGGAAATGCACCGATGGTGACCCTTGCAACCGCGCATCCGGCAAAATTTCCCGATGCAGTCTTTGCTGCCAGTGGAATTCGCCCGCAATTGCCGGTCTGGTGTGGCGATTTGATGGACCGGACCGAGCGTTTTGAAACAGTTTCCAATGACCTCACTGCCATGCAGGCCTTCATTGAAGCCCGTTTGTGAAATGACCGGTGCACTTTAACCTAACCAAAATCTTCTGATGGAAACGGAATGACATCCAGTCGGTGTGACGCTAAGATGACATCATGAGCGTAGATGTGACAAAGCTCGAAAACGGCTTGACCGTGGTGAGCGAAAACATGCCCCACCTTGAAAGTGCGGCGTTGGGGATATGGGTGAAGGCGGGTGCGCGCAATGAACGGCGCGATCAGCACGGCGTGGCCCATTTGCTGGAACATATGGCATTCAAGGGCACAAAAAGCCGGACTGCCATCCAGATTGCCGAAGAAATCGAGAATGTCGGCGGCGACGTGAACGCCGCAACCAGTGTTGAAACCACATCCTATTATGCGCGGGTGCTGCAGGATGATGTGGAACTGGGTATCGACATCCTTCACGACATCCTTGCCAATTCAACCTTTGACGAAGCCGAACTCGAACGCGAGCAACATGTCATTTTGCAGGAAATCGGATCTGCAAAAGACACGCCGGATGATTTGGTGTTCGACCTGTTCCAGAACACGGCATTTGCCGGGCAACCGATCGGCCGTCCAATCCTGGGCACCCCGGAAACGGTTCAATCCTTTGGTGCTGAAAGTCTCCGGACTTATCTCAACGACCATTATCGTGGCCCGAACATGGTGCTTTCGGCAGCCGGCAAGGTTGACCATGACGCTTTGGTTGAACAAGCGAGAACGACATTCGGCCTTTTTGGAAATGAAACGGGAACACCTCCCCAGCCTGCGTTTTACAGGGGCGGAGAGTGCCTTTTGGAGCGTGAGTTCCAGGAAGTACAGATCGTCATCGGATTTGAAGGCAAGCCATATCAGGTCCGCGATTTCTATGCGTCGCAGCTTCTTGCAACTGTGCTTGGTGGCGGCATGTCATCGCGCCTTTTTCAGGAAGTGCGCGAAAAACGCGGCCTTTGTTACTCGATTTATGCCTTCCACTGGGCGTTTTCCGATTCCGGCATTTTCGGCATTCATGCTGCAACCGGGGAAGAGGATGCAGCAGAACTGGTTCCGGTGATCATTGATGAATTGTTGCGCGCTGCGCAGGATATCAACGAGCAGGAAGTCAAGCGGGCCCGCGCACAAATCCGCTCGAGCCTGCTGATGAGCATGGAGAGCCCCTCGTCCCGTTCAGGGCAAATTGCCAGGCAAATCCTGTTGTACGGCCGCCTCGTGACCAACGAGGAACTCAACGACCGTCTTGCCGCAATTTCGCCCGAGAGGTTGCAGGATTTGGCCGTTCGACTGTTTACCCAGTCCAATCCAACCCTGGCTGCTGTCGGACCGGTTGGCAGCGTGATGCGCCAGGAAGAAATCGCAGCCAGGCTGGGATTCCGCGCAGCCGCAGCGGCAGAATAACTTGGACATCCTGCGATGCGCTTCTTTCCGCAAAGACTAAAAAGCCGTCGCGGACTGGAACTGGACAATGTTTTTTTGCGCGAGCCAAGAATGGAGGACTTTCATCACTGGCGGGCACTGCGCGAACAAAGTGCCGGGTTTCTTGTTCCATGGGAGCCCAAATGGCCGGTTGACGATTTGACCATCGCCGGCTTTCGCCGTCGTCTTGAGCGCCATGCCCGCGAAGCACAGGCAATGACGGGGCATACCTGGTTTGTTTTTGGCAATGGCGCTGGCAATGGCCGGATGGAATTGCAGGGCGGACTGACGCTTTCGCAGGTCCGGCTTGGCGCTTCACACTCGGGCCAGATCGGCTACTGGATGGGCGAACCATATGCCGGCAGGGGCATCATGACCAAGGCTGTACTGCTGGTGCTTGCCGAAGCTTTCAACCGCCTGGGCCTGGAGCGCGTTGAAGCAGCCTGTTTGCCTGAAAACAACCGGTCGATCCGCCTCCTGGAAAAATGCGGATTTGCAGCTGAAGGCAAGGCCCGGGCATATCTGGAAATCAATGGTCGGCGGCGCGACCATCTGCTTTTTGCCACCTTGCGCGGCGATAATGCCTGGCAATCGGGATTGTTGGCAGCAAATACCGGGAAAAAGCCGGAAACTGTTCGATAGAAAGGTCTGTCTGACGTTGCAGCGTTTACGCGGACAGTCAGGCAGGATATTGCAATTGGCATTTGGTCGCGGGCAGTTTCCCGTTTGTGATACAGCTTGGAACAGGTGGCATTGAAACTCCCGCTCAAATCACTTCGGCACCTGTTGCTGGCGCTGCTGATTGCAGCCTTTGGCGCATCTTGGACCACAAGATCATCGCTTGCCCTGGAGCCGGTGGTGGTCAACAAGGATGTTGCTGCCATTGATCTGACAGCGTCTGTTGAGTTCACCCTGCGCCATGCAGGCAGTCTGAAAATTTCAACTGCGCCCGACATTGACGGAATTGTCCGCCGCATTGAAGTGAGACCGAAACTCAATGAGGACGCCAGCCATTGGGCGGCTTTTTCAATTGCCAACAACAGCAATGAGCAAATTGACCGACTGATCGTGGCGCCGCACTACCGACTGGTTGGCTCCGGTGTGTTTTGGCCTGACCTTGACAAGGCCCGCATTGGTTCAATCACGCCAAGCGAAGGCTTTTCCCTGGAAACACGCGAAGACCGCGAAGCAGATGTGTTCATGGTCACGCTCGATCCTGGTGCCGTGGTCACGCTGATTGCCGAACTTCACACACCTTCGCTGCCAAAAATTTACCTTTGGGAGCCGGACGCCTACAAAGACACCGTCAACAGCTACACACTGTATCGCGGCATCGTTCTTGGCATTTCCGGCCTGCTTGCCGTGTTGCTCACCATCCTGTTTGTAGTCAAGGGCTCGGCCATGTTTCCGGCGTCGGCGGCGCTTGCATGGGGGGTGTTGGCATATGTGTGCGTCGATTTCGGCTTTTGGGACCGTGTAATCACCATTTCCCCGGCCGGCGCGCCTGTCTGGCGGGCCGGAGTGGAAGTGTTTCTGGCAGCCGCATTGCTGATTTTCCTGTACGCTTACCTCAACCTCAACAGGTGGCATTCGCATTTTTCCACTGTGGCCATCGGTTGGCTGCTGGGCTTGGTCCTGCTGCTTGGTGTGGCAATTGTGGTGCCCGAAATTGCCGCAGGAATCGCCCGACTTTCTTTTGCCATGACCTGCCTTGCCGGCGCAGGATTGATCGTCTTCATGGCACTTCGTGGTTTTGACCGCGCGGTCATGCTGATCCCGACATGGATTTTGACGCTTGCCTGGCTGCTTGGCGCCTGGTTCACTGCCACCGGATTGATATCAAATGATATCATCCAGCCTGCGCTTGCCGGCGGGTTGGTACTGATTGTCATGCTGCTCGGTTTCACGGTCATGCAGCATGCTTTTGCCGGTGGTGTGCTTTCAGAAGGCATTGTCAGCGATGTGGAGCGCCAGGCGCTCGCGCTGACCGGCTCCGGCGACATCCTGTTTGACTGGGATGCAATGCGTGATTTCATCCATACCGGCGAGGAAGCTGCCCACATACTCGGTCTTCCCGACCGAATGCTGAATGCCCCGGCAAAAACATGGATGAACCTGGTTCACCCCAATGACCGCGAACGCATCCGCTCGACCCTTGATGCGATGGTTGACCACAAACGCGGACGCATCGGTCAGACATTCAGATTGAGATCCGATGCCGGTCAATACCATTGGTTCCGCATGAAAGCGCGCCCCCTGTTGGGCAATGACGGAGAACTCATTCGGTGTGTCGGCACGATCAGCGATGTCACTGACGCGAAGAATGCCGAAGAGCGGCTGCTGCACGACACCATACACGACCATCTGACCGGTCTCGACAACCGGCTGTTGCTGGTCAGCCGCCTTGAAACGGTGATGTCGCTGTCAAAGCGCGAAAACGGCGCGAGGCCATCTGTCTTCCACATCAACATCGACCGATTCCGGGAACTCAACAACCGGCTTGGCTTTGGTGTCGGCGACACCATCCTGCTGACCGCTGCACGCCGCCTGAGCCGCCTGCTGCGCCAAGGCGACAGCCTGGCAAGGCTGGATGGTGACCAGTTTGCGTTGCTGCTGCTTTCCGAGACAGCCCCTGACAAGATCGCTGCGTTTGCTGACTCAATCCGCAAGACGCTCAATGCGCCACTGCTGTTTGCCGGTGAGGAGCTCAACCTTACTGCATCCATAGGCATTGCCACCATGACCGGGGAACACACGCTTCCGGCCGACATTTTGCGCGATGCCGAATTGGCGATGATCCAGGCCAAGCGCTTTGGCGGCAACCGGATCGAACCGTTCCGCCCGGCGTTTCGGACCGCACGCGACGAGACCACGCTGCTGTCGGAAGACCTGAAACAGGCTATCGAAAGACAACAGATTACTGTTTTGTACCAGCCCATTGTCAGCCTGTCAGACCGCATGATCGCCGGTTTTGAGGCGCTGATCCGCTGGACCCATCCGCGGCTCGGCAATGTTTCGCCGGCCGAGTTCATCCCGGTTGCGGAGCGTTCCGGGCTGATCAACAAACTTGGCACTTTCGTCATGGAAACTGCTGCCCGCGACTTTGCGGCACTTTCGGAACGCACCGGCGACAATTCCGTGTTTGTCAGCATCAACCTTTCCAGCCGCGAATTGCTGCGCCATGACATTGTTGCAGATATTGCCGATATCCTGGAGAAAACCGGTTTGCCGGCGTCGATGATGCGCATCGAGTTGACCGAAGGGTTGGTGATGGAAAACCCGGAAAACTCAAGCGAGGTTTTGCGGCGCATCAAGGCACTGGGTGTCGGTTTGTCGATGGATGACTTTGGAACCGGTTATTCGAGCCTGACTTATCTGATGCGTTTCCCGTTTGACACCATCAAGATTGATCGCAGCTTCATCCACGCCCGTGACCGCAAGGAGCGACTTGTAGTCTTGCGCTCAATCATTGCGATGGCGCACGGCCTTGACCAGAAACTGATTGCCGAGGGCATTGAAACCGAATCCGACGTCGCCGAACTGCTGCAACTTGGTTGTGAGTACGGCCAAGGCTATCTCTTTGGCGAAGCAATGGGCATCCTGGATGCAGAGGCATCGGTAGCTGAGGAATACAGGCTCGCCGGACAGTAGTCTGCAAAGGTTCAAAACCCATGCATTTGCATGAAAAGGCGGGATCAGGCGTGCCCGGCTTGCGCAGACAGCAGGGATGGATCGACGCCCATGTTGCGCAAGGCACGCTGGTATTTTGTGTCCTCGTCACGGTCAAAAATCAGATCCGGATCGGCATTGCAGGTGAGCCAGCCATTTGCCGCAATTTCCTCTTCGAGCTGATTGGACGCCCATCCGGAATAACCAAGCGCTACAAAAGCCTTCCTCGGACCACGCCCCAGCGAGATGGCACGCAGGATCTCAAGTGTTGCAGTCATCGAAATGCTGTCATCGATCACCATGGTGGATTCTGCAACATATTCGGGTGAATGCAGCACAAAGCCCCTGCCCGGTTCCACCGGCCCGCCATTGTAAAGCGGTGAACGCGACAACACTGGCGAGAAAAGTTTCTTTTCCTCTTCGCTGATCACATTGAGCTGGGTGAGGAAGTCGGGGATCGTCGGCTTTTCAAGGGTTCGATTGATGACAAACCCCATCGAACCTTCCGTGGAATGCGCACAAACATAGACCACGCTTCGCTCGAACCTGGCATCACCCATGTTCGGCATCGCCACCAAAAACTGGCCCTGCAATGAATCAAGACTGCGAATCAACATGCTGCTTCCATGCTTTCCTTGACACATCGTATCGTGACTGGACGTTGCGGAAAAGACGCTTTGCAGGGAACTTCACGCGGAGGCTCACTGAAAAATGAGCGTTTGCGCCGGGATTTGTTTAGAATTGGCCGCCAAACCTGTTTATTTCAGCACCATGAAAAAATCTTTCGTTCTTTTTGCAGTCCTGATGGCTATGGCGGCTATACCTGCCAACGCTGCCTCGACATATTGGCATGACCTTGGCGGTGGCGAGGTACGGATGTCAGCAGACATGGATCCGGCCACAGGCATTGTTTCAGGACTTGTCGAAATTCGGTTGAAACCGGGTTGGAAGACCTATTGGCGCGAGCCCGGCGGATCGGGCATTCCCCCGGTTTTTGATTTCACCAGCTCTGAAAATTTTGACATTGGCGAGGTGTTGTTTCCCGCGCCTGCGGTATTGAAGTCCGGCACCAGCATCTTTGCAGGCTACAAGGGCATGGCGGCATTTCCGTTTTCAGGCAAACGGGCTGACCTGCCTTCCGGTGGTGCGTTGCGACTTGAATTACTGGCGGGTGTTTGCGACGAAATCTGCATACCGGCGCAAGCCTCCCTGGAAATTCCGGCAATTGATCTCAACAGGTCCGACCCGAAGGTCCAAACCCTCATCGCCATGGCGCGCCTTGGACTGCCCACCGAGCCAACGGCACAATTGAATGTCGAGAGTGCTGTTGTATCGGGAACAGCGCTGAGTGTTTCCGTGGTCGCTCCGGACAGCCAGGATATATCGCTGTTTGTCGAAGGTGCGACGGGTTGGTACCTCACGGTTCCTGAAATGGCTGACCGGGCAGCGAGCAGGGCAGTTTTCACCGTGGAAATTGCAGGTCAGCCCAAGGGCGTGACTGCGCAAGGGCAGGACTTCCGGTTTACGCTGGTGTCCGGCTCAAAGGCCGTGGAACAAACCTTGACGGTGAAGTGATTTCGATCTCGAAATGTCCAATCCCGGCGCTATAAGGACTTTTTAGCCTTGCCATTCGGCAACCAGTCAAACCGGGGAATTTCATGACAATTGAAGCAGGCCAGAAACTACCGAACGCGGTTTTCAAGGTAATGACCCCGGACGGCCCGGCGGATCGTTCGGTTGAGGAAGTGTTCGGCGGGAAAAAAATCGTTCTGTTTGCAGTTCCGGGCGCGTTTACGCCGACTTGCACGATGAACCATTTGCCGGGTTATCTGGAGCATCACGAAACCATTCTTTCGAGTGGCGTCGATGCCATTGCCGTTGTCTCGGTGAACGACGCGTGGGTCATGTCACAATGGGCCAAGGCAACCAAGGCCGAGGAAAAGATCGTGTTCCTCGCTGATGGCAACGGCGTCTTCACCCGGGCTGTAGGCATGGAAGCCGATATGAGCATTCCCGGATTTGGCCATCGCTCGCGGCGCTATTCGATGATTGTTGAGGATGGCGTGGTGAAAACCGTCAATGTCGAACAAGGCAGGGGCGTCGATGTTTCTGGCGCTTCGCATATTCTCGAGCAACTTCGCGGCTAAACAGCGTCGTCGGATTGTCTCTTTTTCGGCTTGAACGGAGCCATGCCGTCACGCGCCAGCTCGTCAGCCCGCTCGTTTTCCGGGTGCCCGGCGTGGCCCTTGACCCAGTGCCATGCAATTGAGTGGCGCTGGGTTGCGGCATCAAGCTCATGCCACAGGTCTTCGTTTTTAACCGGCTTCTTGTCGGCAGTTCTCCAGCCGTTGCGTTTCCAGTTGGCCAGCCAGCCGGTTACACCGCCGCGCACGTATTGCGAGTCGGTGTACAGATCAATGTCGCAACGCCGTTTCAACGCCGAAAGTGCCTCGATGGCGGCACGCAGTTCCATCCGGTTGTTGGTTGTTTCAGCCTCGCCACCGCACAATTCGCGTTCTGTTTCACCATAGCGCAGAACTGCGCCCCAGCCGCCTGGCCCCGGGTTTCCCGAACATGCCCCGTCTGTCCAGATCGAAACCCGGTCGCTCACTCAACTAGCCTCGTCAAGATGCGGCACGAGCCCGTACCGGCTTGGGTCTGTTACTGTCTGGTGGAATCTCAACTTGGCCAGGTATTCACGCGGGTCGTGCGGAATGACCAGCGCGCCGGGCGGCACGTTGAGCCAATCGTACAGCCTTGTCAGCAAGAAGCGCATTGCAGAGCCACGCGTCAGCACCGGCAAAGCTGCAAATTCGGCCGGACTAAGCGGCCGAACTGCACAGTAGCCCGAAAGCATGGCCTGTGCCTTGCGCGGGTCGAATTGCCACTTCTCGTCAAAGCACCAAGCATTGAGGCAAATCGACAAATCATAGGCAGTGATGTCGTTGCAGGCGAAGTAGAAGTCGATCACGCCGGATAGTTTCTCGCCGAGGAAAAAAACATTGTCGCGGAAAAGATCGGCATGAATGACGCCAGTCGGCAGCGACGTCGGCCAGTTGGCTTCCAGAAAATCCAGTTCGTCACCAATGAATTGCGCAAGGCCGGTTTCAACTTCGTCGGCGCGGTCAGCAGATTTTTCTGCCAATGGCCGCCAATTGGCCAGGGTAAGGGCATTTGCCCGGTACAGATCAAAGCCCTGTGCCGCCAAGTGCATTTTGGCGAGGATCGTGCCGACTTGTCCACATTGGGCTGATGAGGGCATGCGCACCGAAACCCCGTCAAGCCAGGTGACAATTGCCGAGGGTTTGCCTTCCAGCATTCCCAACAACATACCATCGCGCATGGGGACCGGGCGCGGGCAGGTAATCCCGCGACTGGCAAGATATTGCATCAGGCCAAGGAAAAACGGCAGGTCTGCCGGGTTCACGCGCTTTTCATAAAGCGTCAAAATGAATTGTCCGACATCGGTTGCCAGCATGAAATTGGAGTTTTCAACACCCTCGGCGATGCCCTTGAGCCCGTGCAATTCACCAAGGGCGTAAAGGCGCAAATGATCACGCAACAAATCGTCGCGAATGTCGGTATAGACAGCCAAAGTTCAGCCCCCGTTCACAAAAGCCATGTCGGCAATCGTCAGGGGAACGTCACGCAACGCGCGCATGACCGGGAACATTTCGGTCTCCTGTGCCGTCTCCGCCAGTTCGATCTGCATGTCGAAGCGGGAGCGGAACGTTTCGATGATTTCATTGACCAAAATTTCCGGAGCAGAAGCGCCCGCTGAAAGTCCGACAACGCGTGCATCGGCAAATTCGTCCCAGGGAATGTCTTCAACGGAACGAACCAACAAGGCATTTTTTGACCCGGCCTTGAGCGCGACTTCCACCAGCCTTTTCGAGTTGGAGGAATTTGGCGCGCCGACAATCAGGAAATGGTCGGCGCCTTCTGCTGCCAGCTTGACGGCATCCTGCCGGTTGGTTGTCGCATAACAGATCGATTCAGCCGCAGGATCAGACATCTGCGGAAACCGCTCGCGCAGCCTTGCCAGAATGCCGGCTGTGTCATCCACGGACAAGGTGGTCTGCGTTACATAACCGAGCGCTGCGGCATCGGGTGGTGCCAGCGCATCCACGTCTTCTTCGGTTTCCACCAATGTCACGGCACCGGCAGGAAGCTGGCCCATGGTGCCGATGACTTCGGGATGCCCCGCATGACCAACCAGCAATACGTGGCGACCCAGACGCATGTGGCGAAGCGCCTGCTTGTGCACTTTCGAGACCAGCGGGCAGGTTGCGTCGAGATACAGCAAATTCAGTTTTTCGGCATTGGCCGGAACCGACTTGGGCACCCCGTGAGCCGAGAAAATCACCGGTTGGGAAGTTGCCGGAATTTCATCGAGTTCACGCACGAAGACTGCGCCACGTGCCTCCAGACCTTCCACTACATACCGGTTGTGCACGATCTCGTGGCGAACATAGACCGGCGCACCGTGCTTCTTGAGCGCCAGCACTACAATCTGGATTGCCCGGTCAACTCCGGCGCAAAACCCACGCGGCCCGCAAAGGCGCAGGGTCAAGGCAGGTTTGGAACTGGTTGTGGCCGTCGCGTTCAAATCCGATCACTCCTGTCTGTCCGAAATGACGCGGCGATGGCGTCCAAGTCAAGCCGGGACACGCCGGGAATACAGAAAGAAACCGCCAACGCCCAAACAGGCGGCAGCAAGGCCGAACCAGGTGAATGCATATTGCAGATGGCTGTTGGGAAATTCGACGATGGTGGTTCCGCCAATCGGCAACAGGCCTTTCGCGGGTGAGGGACCTGCATCAACAAAAAACGGTACCAGTGCATCGGGCTCCAGACCGGCGGCGAGCGCCATTTCACCCAGGCTTTTCCAGAAAAATTCGCGCTTTTGCGGCGCATTTTCCGGGATGAATGAATTGGGCTTGGCTCCCGGTGCAAGCCGGGCGAGACCTGAAAATCGCTGTTCGCCTTCAACCTGGCCGTCTGTCCGTGTTGCCGGATCGCGGCGGTCCATCGGCACAAAGCCCCGATTGACGAGCAATGTGCGCCCGTCGGCGAGAACAAGCGGAGCGTAAACATTCCAGCCTGACCTGCCGTCCAGTGTTGCGAAGAAGTACTGCTCCCTGGAATGGTCAAACCTGCCGGAAACAACCACCGGAAAATATTCAATATCTTCACCGCGTGACAGCATGGCTTCCACGTCGGCGAGAGGAACTTCGGGTGATTTCAGCCGCTGGGATACTTTTGCAATCAGGGCTTCCTTCTGCGCCAGCCGCTGCACCTGCCAAAAACCGAGGCCGCAAAGAACAGCGGTGGCAGCAAGCATGCACAGGATCAACACAATGCTTGAAAACCGGCTCACGACAGGCGTCCCTGTTCAGCCTTGGTACGGTATTGCAAAGCGATCATCATGGCCTTGGTGATGCGCAACGCCCACAGCGACAGGCCAGTGATCAGCGGTATCCAAAGCACGGCATGCACCCAATAGGGAGGCTCGAAAGTTGTTTCAACAAACAATGCCAATCCGACAACAATGAAGCCAAGGATCAAGATGACGAAAACTGCCGGGCCGTCACCTGAATCGATAAAGGCGTAGTCCAGCCCGCAGGCTTTGCAGCCCTTTGCCGGGGACAGCATGCCCTCATACAGGCGCCCCTCACCGCACCGCGGACAGGCGCAGCGCAGACCAATGGTCATCGGAGAGAGCGAAGGCATATCGTTTTTCTTGTCGGTCATTTTGCGATGTTGAGCCCTGTTTACGGCAGAATTTCAATTCTGGTGTTCCATGCGACGATATCCCACAAATCGTCCAGATCTTCGTTGGAAAGGCCGATGCAGCCATTGGTCCAGTCATAGTTCTGGAGCAGCCAGGCGAACGGGCCAAATCCGTCCCATTGTCCGTGGATCATGATGGAACCACCCGGTTTGACGCCCAACTCGCGTGCCCGTTTGCGATCTTCTTCATTCGGATAAGAGACATGCATGGCCTTGTAGGCAACGCTGTCTGTCTTGCGGTAGTCCAGCGTGTAGGTCCCTTCGGGCGTTCTGCCGTCGCCTTCTTTCTGTTTGTGGCCGAACGGATTGCCACCAAGGGAAACCCGGTATGTCCGGATCTTGATGTCGTTGCGCCATGCTTCAAGGATGCGTTTTGATTTGATCACCCGCAAAAAATCCACAGGCGCCTCCGGGGTGGGCCACCCGCCGCCGGCATTGGCTGGCGAGCCGGACAACATCAACACCAAAACAGCAATCAACCAGCCCGTTCGCATATTGCCCCATTGTTTTACAACGAAAACGGGCGGCCCCTTCTTTCAAGAACCGCCCGTCAACAATCCCTTGTGGCCAATCTCAGCCGTGTACGGTTGCACCCCATGACGCCCAGACATATACGGCGCAGAACAGGAAGAGCCAGACCACGTCAACGAAATGCCAGTACCAAGCGGCGGCTTCAAATCCGAAGTGTTGTTCCGGAGTGAAATGACCTGCCATGGCACGAAACAGGCAGACCAGCAGGAAAATGGTACCGACCAGCACGTGGAAGCCATGAAAACCGGTGGCCATGTAGAATGTTGCGCCATAAATCGAGCCGTCAAACGTGAACGGGGCATGCATGTACTCATAGGCCTGCACACCGGAGAACAAGACCCCAAGCGCAACTGTGATGGCCAACATGCCCTTCAGCGTGGCGCGGTCATTGTGCAATAATGCATGATGCGCCCAGGTGACGGTGGTTCCCGAAAGCAGCAAAATAATCGTGTTGAACAACGGCAGGTGCCAAGGGTCAAGAACTTCGATCCCTTTAGGTGGCCAGTGGCCGCCAGTGTGTTCAACCCGCATGACTTGCTGGGCTTCACCGGCGAACAGGCTGGCATCAAAAAACGCCCAGAACCACGCGACGAAGAACATGACCTCTGATGCTATGAAAAGAATCATGCCGTAGCGCAAATGCAGAGAAACAACACGTGTGTGGTGGCCCTGGTGGGCTTCCTTCACGGTGTCGCTCCACCACGCAAACATCGTGTAAAGCACGATTACCAGCCCGATGAAAAACAGGAAGGGATTGGCAATGTTGATGCCACCCAAAAGGAACTCGCCGTCAGCAAGCCAGCGCATGTAGCCAACACCGCCGATGGCCATGACCAGCGCGCCGATTGAACCGATGAACGGCCACGGGCTTGGATCAATGATGTGATAGTCGTGGTTTACCTTGTGCCCGTCGGCCATGCTCATACTCCCATGTTTTCAGCGGTTCCCGTACTGTCCGCCAATCGTCAATCCTGATCAGCCACCCGACTTGCCGGAGGCTTTTTGCTCGATCTGTCCAACAACGGGTGCAACCTGTTTTTCGGTCGCAAAGAACGTGTAGGACAGCGTGATGGTGTTTACGTCGCGGCCTTCTTCGGTTTCCACCATTTGCGGATCAACAAAGAAAACCACCGGCATTTCCAGTTTTTCGCCCGGCTTGACCACCGTATCGGTGAAACAGAAACACTCGATCTTGTTGAAGTACGGTCCGGCCTGTGCAGGCGTCACATTGAACGTGGCGGTCCCGGTTCTCGTGGTATTGCCAAGATTCTCGGCAAAGTAAGCAACCTTGACTGTTTCGCCCAAACGAACTTTGACCGAGCGCTGTGCCGGCTCGAACTTCCAGTCAAGCCCGCGTTGGATGTTTGCATCAAAGCGGATCGTTACTTCCCGCGCCGAGACTTCGCCATTGGCACCGTCGGCGCGCTGTGTTGTTCCACCATACCCCGTCACCTGGCAGAAAAGCTTGTAAAGCGGCACCGAAGCGTAGGCGAGACCACCCATGCCGCCGACCATGGCGATGCAAAGTGTCAGCACCTTGTAGTGCTGTTTCAATCCGCCTTGAACTTTTGCCTGCCGATTTTCCATCATGCGCTCACAACGGCCGCGCGAGAATGTTTGCACCCAACTTTGCCCAGGTGCCGACATAGACAATCACCACGAAGGCAACGAGTGCCAAGGCAATGGCAACGTTTCGGGCGCGCTGGGCCTTCTTCTGCTGCGCGGTCATTTCGATCAATTCCGGCTTGGTCATGTCCGTGTCCCGTTTCACAAAAGATCCATGACGACACGCTCAGCCAGAAGCACGGCAAACAGCGCAAACAGATAGATGATCGAATAGCCGAAAAGCTGCTTGGCCGCGATCATTTTGGTGTCCTGGGGATCCATCTTGTTGACTGCCCAGGCTCGCCAAACAAACACGCCGCCCAGGATGGCAGCCGCAGCCGCGTAAACAGGTCCGTTGTATCCCAGAAAGAATGGCAACAGGCCGCTCAACGCAAGCAAAACCGAATAAACAAAAATCTGGCGTTGTGTCGACGCATTGCCTGCGACATTCGGCATCATCGGCACACCGGCTCGTCCATAGTCAGCGGACTTGAACAGGGCCAAAGCCCAAAAATGTGGCGGCGTCCAAAGGAAAATGATCAGGAACAGAATGAAAGGCTCCAAAGCAAACGAGCCTGTTACAGATGTCCAGCCAATGACCGGAGGAATGGCACCAGCCGCTCCACCGATGACGATGTTTTGCGGCGTCCAGCGCTTCAGCCACATGGTGTAGACAACGGCATAAAAGAAGATGGTGAAGCCCAGCAGGCCCGCCGACAACCAGTTGATCATCACGCCAAGCGTGGCAACTGAGAACACCGACAGAACCATCGCAAACGTAAAAGCCTCCTGGGCAGTCACGCGGCCGGAGGGAATGGGACGCTCGGCAGTCCGGCCCATGACGGCATCAATGTCTGCATCGTACCACATGTTCAACGCACCGGATGCACCGGCACCGATGGCGATGGCCAGTACTGCTATGAAAGCCAGGGCTGGCGACAGATTGCCCGGCGCAACGTACAGACCGACGAACGCCGTGAAAACCACAAGCGCCATGACCCGCGGCTTCAGAAGGTCGAAATAGTCGCGTGGCATGGCGGTTGAAACCAAGCTGCCTGCGGTATTTTCAGAGATTGCCATTTGGCTTCATGCCTTTTTTTGCCCGCTGACTGTGCAGCGGAATTTTGCCGCCGGGAACATGTCCCGGCGGCAGGATTTGTCAGTGATGGTCGCCCTTGATTACCGGCAGGGTTTCCCACTGGTGGTATGGCGGTGGAGAAGGCAATTGCCATTCCAGTGTTGTCGCACCTGCACCCCATGGATTGTCGGCAGCCACCCGCTTTTTCAGGAACGCGTCGATGACGGCCCAGAGAAACACGAACGTTGCAAGTGCCGACAAGTAGGAACCCCATGAGGAAATGGCATTCCAACCGGCATAGGCATCCGGATAATCGACGTACCGGCGAGGCATGCCTGCAAGACCAAGGAAGTGCTGCGGGAAGAACACAAGGTTGACGCCGATGAAGGTCATCCAGAAATGCAGCTTGCCCAGAAACTCGCTGTACATGTAGCCGGTCATCTTCGGGAACCAGTAATACCAGGCCGCGAAGATGCCGAACACTGCGCCGAGCGAAAGGACGTAGTGGAAGTGAGCCACGACGTAATATGTGTCGTGCATGCTGCGGTCCAGGCCCGCATTGGCAAGCTGGACGCCGGTTACGCCGCCAACGGTGAACAGGAAGATGAAACCGATTGCCCAAACCATCGGGGTGCGGAACTGGATCGAACCACCCCACATTGTGGCAATCCAGGAGAATATCTTGACGCCGGTTGGCACCGCGATGACCATGGTCGCGAACACGAAATAGCGTTGCGTATCGAGTGAAAGACCGACCGTGTACATGTGGTGGGCCCACACGATGAAGCCGACAGCACCGATTGCAATCATCGCCAGCGCCATTCCCATGTAGCCGAAGATCGGCTTGTTGGAGAATGTCGAGACAATGTGGCTGATGATGCCGAATGCCGGCAGGATCAGGATGTAGACTTCCGGATGGCCGAAGAACCAGAACAGGTGCTGGAACAGGATCGGATCACCGCCGCCTTCCGGCGCAAAGAAGGTCGTGCCAAAATTGCGGTCGGTCAGCAACATGGTGATGCCACCGGCCAAAACCGGGAGCGACAACAACAGCAGGAACGCGGTGATCAGCACGGACCAGGCAAACAACGGCATGCGGAACAGGGTCATGCCCGGAGCGCGCATGTTGAAGATTGTGGTGATGAAATTGATCGCGCCCAAAATGGATGATGCACCGGCAAGATGCAGCGACAGGATGGCCAGATCCATTGCCGGACCGGGCTGGCCCGAAGTTGAAAGCGGCGGATAAATGGTCCAACCGCCACCGACGCCGTTGGCACCTGCCGGCCCTTCGACAAACATCGAAAGGACCAGAAGAATGATTGCCGGTGGCAGCAGCCAGAAAGAAATGTTGTTCATGCGCGGGAACGCCATGTCAGGCGCGCCGATCATGATCGGCACCATCCAGTTGGCAAAGCCGCCAATCAACGCAGGCATGACCATGAAGAAAATCATGATCAGGCCGTGGCCTGTGACGAACACATTGTAGACCTGCGGGTCGCCGAAAATCTGCAAGCCGGGCTCGTGCAATTCTGCACGCATCGCCACGGAAAGCCCGCCGCCAAGGAAACCCATGGTGATCGCGAAAATCAGGTAAAGGGTTCCGATGTCCTTGTGGTTCGTGGAGAAGAACCAGCGACGAAAGAAACCCGGCTTGTGGTCGTGCGCATCATGCGCATACACACCTGCTGCCATTTGTCATACTCCCCTAAAAATTCAGTTGCCCGCCACGTTCACTTTGCCGGAAATGGCTGCCATCAACGCCTTGTTCGCTTCCTTCAGATCAGCTGCCGCAGCAGCCTTCCAGGAAGCAAACTGCGCTTCTGATACCACGCGAACCGCAATCGGCATGAAAGCATGATTGGTGCCGCAAATTTCCGAGCACTGTCCGTAGAAAATGCCTTCGCGCTCTGCCTTGAACCAGGTTTCGTTCAGGCGGCCCGGCACGGCATCCATCTTGAAGCCAAATGCAGGAACCGTGAATGCGTGCAGGACGTCGGATGCCGTGATCAGCACCCGAACCATCTTGCCGACTGGCACCACTAGTTCGTTGTCTACAGCGAGCAGGCGTGGATACACCGATTTGTCCTGCTTGCCGGATGCTTCGCGCTCGTCTTCCTGCATCATCACGGAATCGAAGGAAAGTGCGCTTTCATCCTGATACTCATAACCCCAATACCACTGGAACCCGGTGGCCTTGACGGTCAGCGCAGGCTCTTCGGTTGGCACCATCTGATATTTCAAAAGGCCAAATGAGGGGAACGCAATCATGACGAGAATGATGATCGGAACAATCGTCCAGACTGCCTCGACAAGGCTGTTGTGGCTTGTCTTGGATGCTACCGGATTGGCTTTCGCGTTGAAACGAACGGCCACATAAATCAACAAGCCCAGCACGAACAATGTGATCGGCACGATGAAATAAAGCGTGTAGAGATCAAACGCAGCAATGCGGGAAGCAAATTCGCTGGCGGAATCCTGATGCCAGAAATCCCAAGGCTGGCTTTGCTCAGCTGCAGCTGTTGCAACGCTGCACATTGCAGCCGTCAGCAAGGTGGCCGATGCCGTGAACCATTTCGTCACGATTTTTTCTCCCATGCGAGGGGCGACGCCCCGAAATTGCTTTGCTACCGGTTTTCCCGCACCATGGTGCTGGCCTCGCCGGTCAACCGTGAATTAGAGCGCTCTTTCAAAAGCGGCAAGCAAAATGCCGATCTTCGAACAAGCAAATTGCATTGATTTACGTCAAACCACAATGGATTGCAGCCTGCAACTTGTCATCGCACCCCAATCGTGCGGCATTTTTGCCGGTACCCGGCATGTCGCCGCAAGTCCACCGCAATTGCAATCCATTTCGAAGTTATGAAAATAGACGTCATTGTAAAACTCAAGGCTAACCGGGCACGCCCTCGCCCGCGCTGCATGTGCTATTGAACAGTGATTCGCCAAAAGACGGGAAAGCCCGGAAATGCCGCTCAAAAATGCCTCATCACCCCAGCTTCCGGTGCTCGCACCAGCCATAGTCGGCCTGGTCATGGTCGCCGCTTTCGCATTTGCAGGCAGCGCGTCTGCCCAGATGCGGGTTGATTCCGAACATGGTGACTGGAAAGTCATCTGCGAAACACCTCCCGGTGCAAAATCCGAGCAGTGCGGCATGCACCAGGCGGTGCAGGACGACAAACGCACGGAGCTTGGACTTTCCATTACGGTCTTGCGCCCCGCAGACCGGAAAGGCGACCTTATGCGCATCCAGGCGCCGCTCGGCATTTTGTTGCCGACGGGTGTCGGGCTTGAAATCGACGGCCAGAATTTCGGCAACGTCTGGTTTATCAAGTGCTTTGCCGATGGCTGCTGGGCCGATGCAAATGTGGATGAAAAGCTGCTTGGTGCCCTGAAAAAGGGCAAACAGGCCATTTTCAAGGTTTTCCCGACACCAGAGGAAGGCGTCGCCATTCCGGTGGATCTCACCGGTTTCACCCAGGCGTACGACAAAATTTCCTGACAATCCGCGTTGAAGGACTGAGCCGGGTCATTGCCCTGGAGCCCTTGGACGCGAACCCGCAAAAAGTGGTTGCCCGTGTCGCGCATGCTTCCCTTCATCATGGCAATTGCGCTGTTCATGGAGCAGATGGATTCAACCGTCATTGCCACTGCACTGCCGGAAATAGCCCGGGACCTTGAAACCAGCCCGATCGCCCTCAAACTGGCCATGACCGCCTATCTGGTGGCATTGGCCATTTTCATACCGGCAAGCGGCTGGATAGCAGACCGCTTCGGACCCAAGAAGGTTTTCCTTACGGCAATTGCGGTATTCATGGGCAGTTCCGTGCTTTGCAGCGCAGCTGATTCACTTGGATTTTTCGTCGTGGCGCGATTTGTTCAAGGCATGGGCGGTGCCATGATGACGCCAGTTGCGCGGCTGGTTCTGGTTCGCGGAACCCCGCGCAACCAGTTGGTCGAAGCGATGGCCTGGCTGACAATCCCGGCGCTTGCCGGCCCGTTGGTGGGCCCGCCGGTGGGCGGCTTCATCACCACCTACGCCAGCTGGGAGTGGATATTTCTGATCGACATTCCGATCGGGCTGGTCGGCATGGCCGCCATATGGCGCTTCCTGCCGCAAATGCCTGTCTTGAATCCGCCGCCACTCGACTGGACGGGTTTTTTTCTGGTCGCAGGCGCCGCATCCGGCATTGTGTTCGGCATGTCTGTCATCAGCCTGCCGGCGCTGCTGGTCCAGTTCGGGCTCGTGGCAATCGTCGCCGGGGCGATTTGCCTGTTTGCCTATTGGCGCCATGCCCACCGCGCAGAGAAGCCGATACTTCCCCTGTCACTGCTGTCCATACCAACCCTTCGGGCAAGTGTTGCCGGAGGGTCGTTTTTTCGCATCGGCATCGGCGCCGTTCCGTTCTTGTTGCCGCTGATGCTGCAATTGGGATACGGACTGACCGCTTTTGAAAGCGGCATGATCACTTTCATCGGAGCGGTAGGGGCGATGTCGATGAAATTTGCCGCAGTCAGCATTTTTCGCCGATTCGGTTTCCGTCCGGTGCTGATCGCGACGGGCATTCTTTCGTCCATTTCGGTTGCGGCGATTGCAGCTTTCCCGCCAAACGGCACGATGGCCATCGGACTCTATCTGGTTTTGCTCATCAGTGGCTTTGTCCGATCCCTGTATTTTACCGGCATCAACGCACTGGCATATGTTGATGTGCCCGAATCGCAAACTGCGCAGGCAACAGCCATGTCGGCAGTGGCCCAACAAACCAGCATCGCAATCGGCGTTGCAGTGGCCGGAGCCATTTTGGAGGCAACGCTGTATTTTGGCAGCGGCGAGCTGACAATTGCCTCATTCAACATCGCTTTCATTCTTGTTGCAGCCATCATGACGCTGGGCACATTGCCGATGTTGCGAATTGACCACGATGCTGGCGCGGAGGCATCCGGACGCCTGGTACGACGCAATGACACCACCCAGGCCTGATTGCCGAAACTCAAAAGCCGCCCTAAATACCCGGTTCAACCAAGGACAACAGCCATGAACCCACAAATTTCGCTAGCTGACCGCTTCGACGCAAGCCGGGACACCTTGGAAAAGGTGCTGAAGGAGGCGTTGTCCGGGGTCGAGGATGGCGAATTGTTCATGGAGTATGTCCAGTCAGAAGGGCTTGTTTTCGACAATGGACGGCTGAAGGCTGGAAATTTCTCAACCGATCAGGGCTTTGGACTGCGGGCAGTCTCGGGCGAGACCTCGGCCTATGCCCATTCCGGCGAATTGTCCCTGTCGGCGCTCAAGCGGGCGGACGATGCAGTTTCGGCGGTGCGCGGCGGCCATGGCGGCACTTATGCAGCGGCACCGGGGGGCACCAACAAACGGCTGTATGGTGATGAAAACCCCATTGGAACGCCCGCTTTTGAAGAAAAAGTGAAACTGCTGGGCGAAATCGATGCCTATGCCCGGGGGCTCGATCCCCGTGTTCGCCAGGTTTCCGCCAGCATTGGCGCAAACTGGCAGATAGTCGAAATCCTGCGTCCGGACGGGTCACTGGTGCGCGATATCCGTCCAATGGTTCGGGTCAATGTTTCGATCATCGTCGGCGATGGCGACCGTCAGGAAAGCGGCTCTTACGGGATGGGCGGACGCAAGGGTTTTGGCGAATTCATCGCCACTGAAAACTGGCGCCACGCGACGGATGAGGCTTTCCGGCAGGCACTCGTCAATCTTGAAGCTGTTCCGGCACCGGCTGGCACCTTCGACATCGTGCTTGGGCCGGGATGGCCAGGCGTAATGCTGCACGAGGCAGTCGGTCACGGGCTTGAAGGCGACTTCAACCGCAAGAAAACCTCGGCTTTTGCCGGCTTGCTCGGCGAACAGGTGGCTTCAAAAGGCGTTACCGTGGTTGACGACGGCACCATGTTCGAGCGGCGCGGTTCGCTGACCATTGATGATGAAGGAACCCCCAGCAACAAGACTGTGCTGATTGAGGACGGCAAACTGGTCGGCTACATGCAGGACCGGCAAAACGCCCGGCTGATGGGCATGAATCCTACCGGCAATGGTCGTCGTCAGTCCTACGCACATGAGCCGATGCCACGCATGACCAACACCTACATGCTGGCCGGAAACCACGATCCGGCCGAAATCCTCGCTTCGGTAAAGGACGGAATTTACGCAGTTTCCTTCGGCGGCGGACAAGTTGACATTACATCGGGCAAGTTCGTGTTCAACTGCACAGAGGCGTACCGCATTCGAAACGGCAAGAAGGCGGAGCCGCTGAAAGGAGCCAATCTGATTGGTTCGGGACCACAAGCCATGCAGCGCGTGACCATGATCGGCAACGATCTTGAGCTCGACAAGGGCGTGGGCAATTGCGGCAAAAGCGGCCAATCCGTGCCTGTCGGCGTCGGCCAGCCCACCCTGCGGATGAATGCCGTTACTGTCGGCGGCACGGCCACTTAAACGTAACTGCTTCAAGTAGAGGCAATTTGCCTTTACAACGCCATTTTTCCGATTGCTTATGCATTCGGGGCGTTTTCATGGCTGATTTGGAGCATGTTTTGGGCTGTTACCCTGTCGCTGCAGCGCTTTCAAAAGCGCGCTTCCCGATAATGCTGTTCTCCATTGCGCTGGCATGCGTCCCCGTGTTGCCAAACCCGCTGCAGGCGCAGCAGACAACAAAGGTTACGGCTACCAAGGCTGCCACGCCTCCCGAGACTGTCGGCAAAGCCAACCAGGTTCGCAACACCGTCACAGCCTCGCTTGATGCGCGCAAACTGGCAGTTTCGGACCCGGTGTATGGTTCGGAGATCATCAGCGCATCCGAACGTTCACACGGGGAAATTCTGCTCAATGACGATTCCAAGGTCATTGTCGGCGAGAACTCCGAAATATCTCTGGATGATTTCGTGATCGGAGCCAACGGGTTTGACAGCGCAACGCTGAATGTTGCCAAAGGCGCATTCCGTTTCATCAGCGGCAATTCTCCCAAAGGCACATTCAAAATCAAGACACCACTTTCCACAATTGGTGTTCGCGGAACCGTCTTCGACGTTTATGTCGGTGAGGGCGGCGTTACCAATGTGGTGTTGTTGCAAGGGGCAGTGCGCGTTTGCAGCACCAACAACAAATGCCTGACAGCCGACAGGTCCTGCGACATCATCGAAGTGCGCTCGGCCGACGAAATATCCGAACAACCTTTCCTCAAGGGGCGAGGCCGTTCGGCACAAGAGGAGCGCCAGCATTTCAGCCTTTTGTTGGACCAGAACCGTTTTGACCGACGCTTCCGTGCACCCACTGCGGTCTGCAATGCGCGCGCTGCCCAGCAGCTTCAGGACAACGGGGCTGGCGAAAAGGGCGATGACAATTCCGGCCAGACCGGAGGAGAAGGCGGCGGCGGCCGTAGCGCGCAGCCTTCGGGGGGGAAAAACTAAGGGTAAAGATGCGAAGTCGTCCAGCCATCCGCCAGTCCAGCGCGGTCAAACCGCAGCCGGTCGTGCAGGCGAAACATGCCGTCGCTCCAGAACTCGATTGAAAGCGGCTTGATGCGAAAACCTGACCAATGGGGCGGCCGGGGAACTGCCCCTGTGCCAAACTTTGCCGCATGGATGGCTACTTCCTTTTCAAGGGCAAACCTGCCCTCCAGTGGTCGCGATTGTTTGGAAGCCCATGCTCCTATCCGGCTGCCACGCGGGCGGGAATAGAAATATTCGTCCGCCTCTTCCTCGGAAACCGTCTCGACGAGGCCCCGAAAGCGTACTGATTTTCGCAATGTCTTCCAATGGAAGCAGGCAGCGGCCTTTCCGGCCGACAGGATTTCCTGGCCTTTCTGGCTTTCAAAATTGGTGAAAAACACGACGCCATTTTCGTCGTGCCGACGCATCAGGACCATGCGGCAGTTTGGCATGCCCTGGGAATCGACCGTCGCAAGCGACATGGCGGTCGGATCATTGGGTTCTGCCTTTTCAGCGAGTTGCAGCCAGTCCGCGAAAATTTTCATCGGTTCTGTTGCCGTTTGGTCACCGAATGTTAACGCCGAAAAAGGATTATTCATCTCACAAGCCATCCCGTGTATTGTTTGGGGCTCAAAATGCGTGATGCAAAGTTGCATCAAATCGATACCAATTGCCGGAAAGCGGCAGTAAAGCAGGACGCGAGGCGTTCCTTGCCATGTGCGTTGCCTTTTGAAAAGGCGGGGCCATCGAGGATCACCTCACACCCGTCAATCGCTTTGAACATAGCGGTTGCCTGCTTCCTTTCAACCCAGATTTCCGGTTGCTCATTGTCGCGCACCGCTGCGCTGGAAAGCGAACCGGCGCTGATCACCAGTTCGATAACCAAGCCGATTGCTGCCGAGGGCATCGACAGCACCGATGCCGAGGTTATCAAGAGCCTTGTGGCGCAGGCGGACCAGGAACCTGCCGGCTCGCCCGAGCTTGCCTGGTCAAACCCCGATACCGGCAACCGCGGAACCATCATGGCAATCGACAAATTTGTCGGAAGTCACGGCCAGAAATGCAAAAAATTCCAGACCACCGTGGACAATTTCATGGGTATCTCACTTTATAACGGTGAGACCTGCGAGTTGCGCGCCGGTTTTTGGGTTCTTTCATGGTTTTTGCGAAACGACGCCTGATGGCGCCAAGGCCTGCCTTCCGCGCAAAAGGCTTGGAAAAACGCAAAATTCCTCCCCATATGTACAATAACCATTGCAGCAGACTTTTTGCGCCAGCAAGGCGTTGAACCGGGCTGCACAAACCAACTCGAGGGGCATCCATGCGTGATCCGTACACGGTGCTCGGCGTCGCCCGGACGGCGAGCGAAAAGGAAATCAAGACCGCATTTCGGTCAATAGCCAAAATCCACCATCCTGACAGCAGCAAAGGCGGTTCGGGCTCAAAGGAGAAATTTGCCGAAGCTTCACTTGCCTATGAAATTCTGGGCGACAAGGAGAAGCGCGCGCAGTTCGACCGGGGTGAGATCGATGCCGAAGGAAAACCCAAATTCCAGGGCTTTCAAGGCACCCAGCATCCAGGCGGCAGTCCGTTTGACGGCTTCGAGTTCCGCACTTCAAGAGGTGGTTCGCCCTATGGCCAGCGCGGCTTTTCCGGTGCTGAAGACATCTTGAGCGAAATGTTTGGTGGTGCATTTGGCGGCAGCGCCAAAGCGTCAAGAGCGGGCGGCGGCGGGTCCAGCGACAACTTGGCAGCACTGGATATCCGGGCCAACGCGGACGTGAGCATTGAGGATCTGGCAAGGGGCAAGGCAAACGTGCAACTGCCCGGCGGCAGGCAATTGTCGTTCGCCATACCAGCGGGTGCGAAAGACGGACAAACCATCAAACTGTCAGGCCAAGGCAAAAAACAGCCCGGCGCAAATGCCGGTGACGCGCTTGTCACTCTGAAGTTCGTCCGGCACCCGCTCTACAGTGCCGATGGCGGGGATTTGCGCCTGAACGCGGACTTGCCACTGGAAACCGCGGTCAGCGGTGGCAAAATTCCGGTGGAAACGCTGGATGGAAAGATCGCACTCAGCGTTCCGGCATGGACGGATTCAGGGAAAGTTTTCCGACTCAAAGGCAAGGGCCTGCCGTTGAAGTCCGGCGGTCATGGCGATCTGCTGGTGACAGTCTTGATCCGGTTGCCAGACAAAGGACGTGAAGCCCTCGAGACAATATACGGCAAACCCTGATCCGGCATGCTGACCACGGCCAGGACCCGAACTGATCACCTTGCGGCTGCGCTTGGCCTGTGCCATATGCCAAAGTGGGGATCGCGCTATTGCGCGAGGTGGAAAAGACTACAACCGGAGCGTTTGGCATGGCTGGAATTCTGAGTGGCAAACGCGGGCTTATCATGGGCCTTGCCAACAATCGGTCGATTGCCTGGGGGATCGCAAAAGCCTGTGCAAACCAGGGTGCCGAGATTGCACTGACATATCAAGGCGATGCCCTAAAGAAGCGTGTAGACCCGCTGGCTGCCGAATTGGGTGCCATCGTAGTGGGCCATTGCGATGTTACCGATCCCGCCACCATGGACGCCGTGTTCGCAGATCTGGAAAAGCGGTGGGGCACCATCGATTTCATGGTCCATGCGATTGCATTTTCGGACAAGGATGAACTGACCGGCCGCTATGTCGACACCAGCGCCGGTAATTTCCAGCGCACGATGGACATCTCGGTCTATTCGTTCACAGCCCTTGCGCAGCGTGCCGAAAGACTGATGCCAAACGGGGGCTCGATGTTGACCCTGACCTATTACGGCGCAGAAAAAGTCATGCCGCATTACAATGTGATGGGTGTTGCCAAGGCTGCCCTTGAGGCATCTGTGCAGTATCTGGCAGTCGACCTTGGCAAGGGCCAGATTCGCGTCAATGCCATTTCCGCAGGCCCGATCAAGACATTGGCTGCCTCCGGCATCGGCGACTTCCGCTACATTCTCAAATGGAACGAGTACAATTCGCCGCTGAAACGCACGACCACCATTGACGAAGTCGGGGACACGGCTGCGTTTCTGCTTTCCGACATGGGACGCGGCATAACTGGTGAAGTGCTTCATGTTGACTCCGGCTATCATGTCGTCGGCATGAAAGCTGTTGATGCCCCGGACATTTCCGTGGTCAAGGAAGACTGAAAGCCAACCCTTCACTCAAGCGCCCGGGCCGGCCATGCGCAATCCGACCCTTTATTATGTTCGCCACGGGCAAACCGACTGGAACGCAGAAATGCGTTTTCAGGGGCGGCAAGACATTGCGCTCAACGAGCTTGGCCGCGAGCAGGCAAAGGCCAATGGCCGCAAGCTGGCCCAGCTCATTGACGATCCAAACCGGTTTGAGTTTGTTGCCAGCCCGCTTGGCCGGGCACGCGAGACCATGGAAATCATCCGGACGCAAATGGGTTTGCGCCCGGCCGACTACCGGATAGACGAGCGGTTGATTGAAGCATCCTACGGCGATCTTGAAGGCACGACACTGGCCGAGTTCAAAGCCGCTGATCCCGTTGCGCACCGTTTGCGAAAAGACACGCGCTGGACGTTTCAACCACCCAATGGCGAGAGCCATGCCATGGTGCATGAGCGAATTTCAGCCTGGTATGCCAGCGTGACGCGTGATTGCGTGGTGGTCGGTCACGGTGTGGTTGGCCGGGTGCTGCGCTATCACATGCTCAAACTGGACCCGGATGTGGCTGCCGACTACACCTTTCCCCAGGACAAGGTCTTCATCTGGGACGGGGCTTCCGAAAAACTGGTTTGACCGCGACGAGCGGCTTTCCTATACCTTCGCACCGCAATCGTGCGGCGTTTCACCCGGTCAATCCATGTCCCACAATACCTTCGGTCATCTGTTGCGTGTGACCACCTTTGGTGAAAGCCATGGCGTGGCACTGGGCTGTGTCGTGGATGGTTGCCCGCCGGGTATCGCCTTCTCAACCAACGACATCCAGGCCGACCTTGACCGGCGCAAGCCGGGGCAATCAAAATTCACCACCCAGCGGCGCGAAGATGATGCTGTCGAAATTCTCTCTGGCGTCATGCCGGTGGATGGAAGCGACGGCGCGTTCATCACCACAGGCACGCCTATTGCCATGCTGGTGCGCAACACAGACCAGCGTTCAAAAGACTATTCCGAAATAGCCGAACGTTACCGGCCCGGCCATGCAGACTTTACCTACGATGCCAAATACGGCATTCGCGACTATCGCGGCGGCGGACGCTCTTCCGCGCGCGAGACGCTGGCACGGGTGGCGGCAGGCGCGCTCGCCCGAAAGATCGTGCCCTCGGTTACGGTGCGCGGTGCGATGGTGCAGATGGGCGCGATCAAGGTTGACCGCAGTCGCTGGGACTGGGCGCAGGTGCGAAACAATGATTTCAATTGCCCCGACGCTGTCACCGCGGACATCTGGGCCGAAGAATTGGCGAAAGTCCGCAAGGCAGGTTCCTCAATCGGAGCAGTGATCGAAATCGTGGCAGAAGGTGTGCCGGCCGGACTTGGTGCGCCGATCTATGCCAAGCTGGACCAGGACATTGCCGGGCATTTGATGAGCATCAATGCCGTAAAAGGCGTGGAAATCGGCGACGGGTTTGGTGTGGCAGAACTGAGCGGCGAGCAAAATGCCGATGAAATCCGCATGGGCAGTGACGGAAAGCCGCATTTCCTTTCCAATCACGCAGGCGGCATTCTGGGTGGAATTTCCAGCGGACAGGCAATCATTTCAAGATTCGCGGTCAAGCCCACTTCGTCGATCCTGACACCGCGCCAGTCAATCAATTCAAGGGGCGAGGAAGTCGATGTTTCCACCAAAGGGCGGCACGATCCGTGCGTGGGTATCCGTGCGGTACCCATCGGGGAAGCGATGGTGGCCTGCGCCATCGCTGACCATTATCTGTTGCATCGCGGCCAGACAGGCAAGGGCTGAACCATGACCGGCAGGCAGGAAAGGGTTGCTGAGGCAATCCGGGCGTTCGAGGCAGGCGAGATCATCGTTGTCACCGATGATGACGACCGCGAGAACGAAGGCGATCTGATCGTGGCAGCCGTGCATTGCACCGGCGAGAAAATGGCCTTCATCATCCGCCATACCAGCGGCATCGTGTGCGCACCGATGACAGCATCGGAAGCCAAGCGGCTCAACCTGGGTCCGATGGTTTCGGAAAATGACGCCCCGCATTCAACAGCGTTCACCGTATCGATTGACTACCGGCATGGAACCACAACAGGCATTTCAGCTGAAGACCGCACCGCTACCGTGCGCGGTATGGCCAACCCCAATGCCGGAGCGGTGGATTTTGTACGGCCAGGCCATGTGTTTCCACTGGTGGCGCGCGAAGGCGGTGTGCTGATGCGTTCTGGCCATACCGAAGCTGCGGTCGATCTTTGCCGCCTTGCCAGCCTGCCGCCGGTCGGCGTGATTTCCGAACTGATGAACGATGACGGCTCGGTCATGCGCGGGCCGCAAGTTGCTGCATTTGCCGAAAAGCATGATCTCAAGAGCATTTCAGTTGCCGAACTGATTTCATGGCGCCAGCGGCGCGAAAGCCTCGTTGCCCGCGTCAGCGTTGCCGAGGTGGAGACTTCCGCCGGCCCGGCAACCGCCATAACCTACAAGACGCCTTGGGACCCCATGCACCATCTTGCTGTGGTTTTTGGTGATATCCGCGACGGGCATGACATTCCGGTGCGGTTGCAGATCGAATCAGTGCTCGATGATGTCTTTGGTGCCGGGGACGGGTTGCAACGCGCCTTGTCGAAACTTGCAAAGGCCGGTCGTGGAGTGGTGGTCTATCTGCGTGAAGGCTCGGTGGGCGTGGGTCAGGTCGACAAGCACGCCATTGCGCAGCCAACCATGAGCAATGACGAGCGCGAACAGCATTCGTCGGTTCGCTCACGGGAAAATGAGTGGCTTGAAATCGGACTTGGTGCGCAAATCCTGCGCGACCTTGGAATTCAATCCATTGAATTGCTGGCGTCGCGAGAACGACATTATGTCGGGCTTGACGGCTTCGGCATTGAAATTTCCCGCACCATTATCCTGGAATGAACACATGACCGGAAAAACCGCGCGCAAGGCATTGCCAGTTTCATGCGCTGCGATGTTGTTTCTTCTGGGACTGCCGTTTGCCGCGCACGGCGCCGATGGCTGGACAGCGGAAAAAATCGAAAAGCCAAAGCTGCCCAAGGAAATCGTCAGGGAAGATCGCGCACCGGCACCGTCGGGCATTCCTTTCATGCTGACAGCGCCCGCATCACCTTCGGGCGACATCATCGCCGCCTGGTATTCGCAGCCAACGGGGCGTTACCGGCACGGGGTTTTGGGTGATGCCATCGAGGGCGGCGCATTGACCGCCACTTTGAAGGGTGGGCGGACGGTGGTTTTTCGTCTGCCGGAAACCGAAGTGTTTGAAGACCTTGCACCACGCGTCGTTGATCTGGATGGCGACGGCCGCAGCGAGATCGTGACCATTCTTTCTTCTATCACCAAAGGCGCGGCGGTTGCGGTATTCGGCATGTCCGGAGACGGGCTCGCCAAGAAGGCATCAACGCCGCACCTTGGCAAACCGAACCGCTGGATCAACATTGCCGGGATCGAGCGCTACAATGGCGACAAGCTGCAAACCATAGCGTTTGTCGCGACGCCGCATATTGGTGGCAAACTTGGGTTCCTGCGGTACGTTCAGGGCGGATTGTTCGGCATAGGTGCCGAAACCGGCTTTTCCAACCACATCATCGGCTCGACCGAGCTGAGGCTTTCGGCCAGCGCCGACACCGATGGTGATGGGGCAAAGGAACTCGCCTTGCCGTCGCAGGACCGAAAAACACTGCGCGTCATGGGATTTACCAAGAACGGCCTCAAGCAAATCGGTGCTGCCGAACTGCCTTCACCCATCGACAAGGCAATTGCAGTCGATGGCAAGGATTTCATTGTCGGCTTGGAAAACGGCAGTGTCTGGCGGGTCAAGAAGTAGATTCCGGCACACCACTGACAGCCAACCAATTGCAGCCTTAATTGTAGCCGAGCTTGCTGGTGTCATTCTTCCCGTGGCAGACAACTGCGTAAACACAGGCTCTCTTGTCTATGGTGGCGGCTGAATTGCGGTCAATCGTGTAGTTGTTCGGGCCACATTGAAGGCCTTGGGTTTTGCGAACCGGTATGCCGCCGCGCAAGATGGTTGGTCTGCCATGAACCAGTTTTGTGATGGCTCCGGTTTTTTCAAAAGTGGCGACAAGCTCGTCGCAGGTCATTTGCTCTGCCATCTTCCGGGCAAATGCAGGCGTTTCCAACCAAGAAATGGTCAACAGGCAGGCAATCAACAACTGGCGCATGATCCAAATCTCCGATTGGCACCTTTACGTGCGGAAACTCCTGATGGTTCATGTGCAATGTCACGATAGAGGCCCATTCGCGATATCGTGATCGCGGTTGGAATTGCAGTATCCTCGGGTTCAAATCCGCCCTGCCTTGACGGCCCCTGCCCTTGCAGTCCAATACACCGTGCAAGGAGCTGCTCCATTGACCACCCGCTACTACACACATCCCGTCTGCCTTGAACACATCACGCCGCCTGGTCACCCGGAGCGCCCGGACCGGCTGCGCGCGGTTGAGGAAACCTTGTGCGACGAGCGCTTCCACCTTTTGGAGCGTGAACAGGCGCCATTGGCCGATATCTCATCCTTCATGCTGGTGCACCCCGAAGCGCATGTTTTGCGGATGCAAAGCCTTGTTCCACCGGAACCCGAGGAGGGTTCCAACGAAGTGCGGCTGGTGCGCATTGATGCCGACACCACTGCCAGTGCGAAAACATGGGAAGCGGTGAAGCGGGCGGTCGGTGGGGCGATGGCCGGTGTCGATGCGGTTTTTTCCGGTGAAGCCAACAATGTGTTTTGTGCGATGCGACCGCCAGGCCACCATGCGGAACGAGCCGTGGCGATGGGCTTTTGCCTCGTCAACTCGATTGCGGTTGCCGCCCGCCATGCGCAAAAGAAGCATGGAGCCGAGCGTATCGCCATTGTCGATTTCGACGTCCACCATGGAAATGGCACACAGGATATTTTCCAGGCTGATGCGTCGGTATTGTTTGCCTCGACGCATCAGATGCCGCTTTACCCAGGAACCGGCGCACTTTCGGAGACCGGCGTTGGCAATGTCTTCAACGCGCCTCTGCGCGAAGGTGACGGCTCGGCGGCGTTTCGCGAAGCAATGTCGAGCCGCATCCTGCCCGCAGTCGCGGCCTTCCGACCGGATATCATACTCGTCTCTGCCGGATTTGACGCTCATTGGCGCGACCCTTTGGCAGGGCTGGAACTCACCGCCAGCGATTTTGACTGGATTACCGGCAAATTGATGGAACTCGCCGGCAAGCATTGCAACAACCGGCTCGTCAGCTTGCTGGAAGGCGGCTACGATCTGCAAGGCCTTGCGGAATCGGCGGGTGCCCATGTAAACCGGCTGATGGCTGGATAAACGGAACGCAAAGAATGGCCGAGACTGCAAAAAACCAGGATGTCGGAGCAATGAGCTTCGAGACTGCCCTCGCCGAGCTCGAAAAGATCGTTGAGCGGCTTGAGCAGGGCAATGTCGCGCTTGAAGAATCCATCATGCAGTATGAACGCGGCGAGAAACTTCGCGATCATTGCCAGAAATTGCTGGGCGCTGCAGAAGCCAAGGTTGAAAAAATCCGGCTGTCACAGGATGGCAAGCCGACAGGTGTGGAGCCGCTTGATCGGGAGTGATCCCGTTTCGTTATGCCGCATTTGCGCCAGCCTGCCAAAAGCATAGATTGTTTGTCAGCGCTGTCGCAGGAGTTGTTGTCGAATGAAGATCATCCGGTACACGGCGTGGGTGCTTGTTGCAATTGTCGCAGCAGGCATCGGCTTTGCCTGGTTCTCGCAGCAGCAGGGCCGCAGCGTGCTGGAGATGGCAAAGGTAAGCGTTGGCGGACCGTTTGATCTGGTCCGGGCCGACGGCCAGCCCATCACCGACAAGGATATCGCCGGAGCACCACATGCGATGTTTTTCGGCTTCACACATTGCCCTGAAATTTGCCCTACAACCCTATCCGAGGCGGCTGGCTGGCTGCAACAACTTGGGCCGGACGGCGACAAGCTCAAAATCTATTTCGTGACGGTCGATCCGCAGCGCGACACCCCGGAAGTGATCAAGGACTACATCGCCTCTTTCGATCCGCGCATCGTCGGCATCACCGGTGACCCGGAAAAGATTGCAAAAATGCTTGCTGACTACCGGGTCTTCGCCAAACGCGTCGAACTTGATGGCGGCGATTACACAATGGACCACACGGCTTCGGTATTTTTGATGCGCGGTGACGGCAGTTTTGCTGGAACCATTGCCTGGGGAGAAAATCCTGACATCGCGCTGGAGAAAATCAAGAACCTGCTGAAGAAAGGCTGACATGCAATTGTTGCGGCACCCGGCGCAGGGCTATTGGCCATTGTTTTTTTTCGCCTTCGGCGGGTTCGCCTTGGGGGGCGTGGCTTGGCTTTGGTCAAACCATGGTCTTGATGTTTTCCTGATGCAGGCCGCAAACTTTGCAATGACCTGTTTCTGATGAGGCTCCGGCCTCCAGATTAACCAATCCTTGACCAATCTTGTTGCCGCTTTGCTAATCCTGCCATGTCAGAATTGCATCAATTCGGGACAGTCGAATGTGGCGGGGGATTGTCATGAGCATTGGAAAATCAGCAATTTTGGCAATTCTGGTCAGCTTCCTGGCCGGAACAGCGCATGCGGACGACATCATCAAACACGACCGCAAGGTGGAGCGCGCTGCTGCAGAACGCATCGCCGGCAAGATTGGCGACATGCGCGGGGGAGCATCCCATGATGCGGATCTGGCAACCCTTATCGAGATGAAGCGCAAGAAGTTGCCAAGACCCATGCAGACCGGCAATTCCGCAGCGCTGCCTCCCATGGTGATGAACGATCTGCCGCAAGGCGTCGATACCATGATCACGGGCTCCAACAAGCCGGTGAAATAGCGTCAAAGGCTTGCGTTTTGACATTTGCCGTCGCATGACGCGGCATGACTGACAAAATCAGACTGGACCAGGCGCTTGTGGAACGCGGCTTCTATCCGTCCCGCTCACGGGCGCGCGATGCCGTTTTGCGTGGTGCCGTAACGATCGGCGGCGTTCCGGCAAACAAACCTGCCATGGTTTTGCATCCATCCGCCGATATCCGGGTTGATGATGCGGCGGGGGGCTACGTCTCACGCGCTGCACTCAAGCTGATTGCCGGCCTGGAAGCCAGCGGCTTTGATCCGCGCGGCAAAGTGGCTGTCGATATTGGTGCATCCACTGGCGGCTTCAGCCAATTGCTGTTGCAACGCGGTGCGGCAAAAATATTCGCCATCGATGTCGGGCACGGACAATTGCACGACAGTCTGCGAAACGACCCAAGGGTGGTCTGTATCGAAGGCTTGAATGCGCGTGAACTCAATGCAGAACACCTCGACCATGAGCGTCCGCAGTTTCTGGTTTGCGACGTTTCGTTCATCTCGGTGACGCTGGCCCTGCCCCCGGCGCTGGCTTTGGCACAGGACGGCGCACATGCGGTCATCTTGCTCAAACCGCAGTTTGAAGTGGGCCGTGACAATGTCGGCAAGGGCGGGGTGGTGCGCAACGATGAAAAGGCCGCTGCTGTAGGCACGGAATTGTCGGCCTGGCTCGATACCCAACCTGGATGGCGTGCAACGGGTGTCTACCCCTCACCCATCGAGGGCGGAGACGGGAACCGCGAATTCCTGCTTTGCGGGGTCAAGGACCGGTGAACCAGACGCTGGCAATCAATTACATCGGCCGGCAGGGCGACGGCATTGCCGAAACACCGCAAGGGCCGGTTTTCGTGCCATTTACCTTGCCCGGCGAAACCGTGACCGTATCGGGGATCGCAGAGAAGCTGCTCCTTGAGCATGTCGAACAGCCGTCATCGGATCGCCAAGACCCGATTTGCCGTCATTTCGGCATTTGCGGCGGCTGCCAGCTGCAACATTTTGCCAAGGCACCCTACCTGCAATGGAAGCAGGGGCTGGTTGCCGATGCGCTTGCGCGCGAGGGAATTGACATACCGCTGCAGCCAATTATTGCCTTTGGCGCGCATTTGCGCCGCCGGGTGGTGTTCACTGCCATTCGCGGACCCAAAGGCAGCCTGTTGGGTTTTTCGCAGCGCGGCAGCAACAAGATCACCGATCTGTCGCAGTGCCCGGTGATGCTGCCGCAGATCGAGGCAGCGCTGGACGCTTTTCGCCAGCTGGGAGCACTGCTTTCGCCCAAAAAAGGCACGATGAAGCTCTCTGTCGTGGCCTGCGAAAACGGTCTGGATGTCGCAGCTGGCAATGGCACGATCACGCCGGAACCCTCGCGCCAACAAGCCATCAGCATTGCAGTTCAGCACGGATTTGCCCGGCTTTCGCTTAATGGCGAAACCATGATCGAGCTATCGCGCCCAATCATCAATTGCGGCAGGGCGAAAGTAACGCCACCGCCAGAGACTTTCGTGCAGGCTGTGGCTGGTGCAGAGGACGCAATGGCTGCATTGGTCACGGGGCATCTGGAGCCGGCAAAATCAGTGGCAGACCTGTTCAGCGGCTTTGGCGCGTTTGCCTTGCGGCTTGCGGAAAACTCGACTGTGCTGGCTGTGGAGTCAAACGGTGCGGCATTGGCCGCCCTCGAAAAAGCGTGGCGCGATACCGGTGGTGGGCTGAAGGCAACAACCACGCTGAAGCGCGACCTGTACCGCAATCCGCTGGTTGCCGATGAACTGAAAAAAACCGGCGGCGTGGTTTTCGATCCACCGCGCGCCGGGGCTTTGGAACAGGTGCAGGAACTTGCCAAGAGCAAAGTGCCACTGATTGCTGCGGTTTCCTGCAACCCGGTCAGTTTGGCGCGCGATTTGCGGGTTTTGATCGATGGCGGATACAAGCTGCAAAGCGTGACACCTTTGGACCAGTTTGTGTTCACGCCGCACGTGGAAGCTGTAGCCTTGCTGTCGCGTTGACCGTGTACCGCCAGCCGGTCGGGACGCCTAGCGGCCTTTGTTCATGAATGCCATGAACGCCTGGCGGGCCTCGTCGGATTTAAGCCGCGCTTCCCACAATTTAGCTTCTTCGCGCATGCGGGCAAGAATGTCGGAGCGGTCGCCGCGGATGAGATCGCGGCTGATGGCAAGTGCCTCGGCAGGCTTTTTGGCAATTGCCTTTGCAGCTTCCACGGCAGAAGTTTCAAGTTCTTGTGGCTCCACCAGCTTGTTGACCAGCCCGGCCTCGCGCGCCTCAGCGGCCGAAAACTTCTCTCCCATTGCCAACAGCGCGAAGGCTCTGTGATGGCCCATGATGCGCGGGGCGATCAACGAGGAACCCGCTTCGGGCAACAGGCCAAGATCAACAAACGGCGTCCTGAAACTGGCGGCGCTTGAGGCAATCACATAATCGCAATGCATCAACATGGTTACGCCCACACCGATGGCAAGGCCGTCAACTCCTGCCACCACAGGCTTTTTCGCCATTATGATGCGTTCGAGAAATTCAAACACGGCCATGCTGTCGCGGTGGCCGGACATGGCTACGCGCATGAAGTCGCCGATGTCGTTTCCAGATGTGAAAGCGCCCGGAACCCCCAAAATCAGGCTGACCCGCACGTCTGGGGATGACGCTGCAAGGTCGAGGCTATCGGCAAGGGACTGATACATGTCAGCTGTAAGGGCATTCTTCTTTTCCGGCCGGTTCAAGCGGATGACCAGCACGCCGCCTTCGCGGGATACGTCTACCAAAACGTTCATGGCATTTGTCCTTCAGGCTGACAGCAGGGAGCGGGCGGCGGCCAGGCTTGCCGCTCCGGAGATGACCCGGGATTTCAACGCTGCGCACTCGGCAAGATGGTTTTCGGCAAAGAACCGGGCGAGCGGGGCACGGATGTTGTCGGCCAAGCCGGCCTTTGCCAGATATGTGCCGCCGGCGGCCAGGCCGCAAAGCCGCAGGTAGGGCGTGGCTCCGGCAAGCGCCTCTTCCATCCGGCCATTGGCCAATGCGTCCAGCAGCCATTCGCCAGTTTCCAGCATGTCGTCGAGTGCGCTCTCAAGCAGCTTGGCCGTGTCACCAAAGGTCGGGTGATTTGTGCCTGCTACTTCGCGTGCGATGGCTCGCAATTCGCCGACATACGCACGGAATGCGCCGCCGCCGGAAAGCGGCAACTTGCGGACCACCAGATCAATAGACTGAATGCCGTTGGTTCCCTCATAGATCGGATTGATGCGGGCATCGCGCAGATATTGGGCTGCACCGGTTTCTTCGATGAACCCCATGCCGCCATGGATCTGTACACCAAGTGATGCGACATCAACGCCGACATCGGTCGAAAATGCCTTGGCAACCGGTGTCAAAAGGCTGGCGCGCTCGGCCCACATTTTGGCTTCGCTGCCACCCTGATGGCTCATGTCAATTGCATGGGCACATGCATAGCAGATGGCTCTTGCAGCCTGCACGTGGCTTTTCATGCCCAGCAAATTGCGCTGCACGTCTGGGTGGTCAATGATCGGGCTCATGGCATCGCCAACGGCACCGGGAGCCTTGCCCTGCCGCCGGTCACGGGCATAGGCCAAGGCATGCTGGTAAGCAGCTTCCGCGACTGCGACGCCCTGAATGCCGACATTGAGACGGGCATTGTTCATCATGGTGAACATGCAGGCGAGGCCCTTGTTTTCCTCGCCGATCAGCCAGCCGATGGCACCTTTTTCCGCGCGCCCGCCAAAGCCGTCGCCGTAGATCATCACACAGGTCGGCGAGCCATGAATGCCCAGTTTGTGCTCCACCGACTGGCAGAACACATCGTTGCGCTCGCCCAGCGAACCGTCGGCATTGACCAGGAATTTGGGTACCAGAAACAATGAAATTCCGCGGGTGCCTGCAGGTGCATCCGGCAAGCGGGCCAGCACGAGGTGACAGATGTTATCCGTCATGTCGTGTTCGCCGTAAGTGATGAAAATCTTGGTGCCAAAGATGCGATAGCTACCATCTTCAGCGCGGTCGGCCCTTGCCCGCAGCGCAGCCAGATCGGAGCCAGCCTGCGGTTCGGTCAGGTTCATGGTGCCGGTCCATTCGCCGGACACCAGTTTTGGCAGATAGGTTTGCTTGAGCGCGTCCGAGCCATGCTTGTGCAGTGCCTCGACTGCACCAATGGTCAGCAGCGGGCCAAGACCGAATGCCATGGAAGCGGAATTCCACATTTCGGCAGCGGCCACAGCCATCATCACCGGCAGACCCTGGCCGCCATGCTCAACCGGCGCGGCAATTGCATTCCAACCACCTTCCGCCCAAGCCTTGTAAGTTTCTTTCCAGCCAGGCGGCGTGGTTACCTTGGCATCTTTCAACGGGGTGCCGTGGCGGTCACCGATCTTGTTGAGCGGGGCGATTTCCTCACTGGCAAAGCGCCCGGCTTCCTCCAGCACCGCATCCACCAGTTCCTCGGTCAGATCACCCAATTGTCCGGCTGCAAGGGCGTTGTCGAGGCCCGCAACTTTCTTGAGGGCAAAGGCAATTTCATTGACCGGTGCGCGGTACATGGCAAACCTCCCAGCAGCATTGTTCTCGCCCAGACGTGGCAATGCCGTCGACATAATGACTTATTACGTAAACGTCAATTGATGCCAGGCTTGCAGGTTCTGCCCCTGCCCGGCTATAGGCCTGTCATGGTACATATCTTGAAGATCAAACAGGGCGACAAGGCAAGTGCAATCGCGCTGGCGGCGCTGGCGCGCGGAGAGTGTGTCGCCATCCCCACTGAAACGGTTTACGGGCTGGCCGCAGACGCAACCAATGGGTTGGCTGTTGCTAGCATCTTTGAAATGAAGGGCCGGCCGCGTTTCAATCCGCTGATTTGCCATGTGGACGGCATCGCCATGGCGCAACGGTTTGGCGTCATGAATGAAACTGCCATTGCGCTGGCAGGGGCATTCTGGCCGGGCCCGCTGACACTGGTAGTGGATGCCTTGCCGCAAAACGGCATCAGCGAATTGGCAACGGCGGGACTGCCAACCATTGGCTTGCGATGCCCCGACGGCTTGGCGCGTGAGTTGATCACACAATACGGCAAGCCGCTGGCGGCACCCAGCGCCAACCGCTCAGGGCGCATATCGCCAACCAGGGCACCGCATGTCGCGGAAGAATTTGCCGGCACCGGTTTGCTGGTTCTCGATGGTGGGGAATGCCGGGAGGGGATTGAATCCACCATTGTCAAGGTGACGGCTGACAAGCTGGAACTGCTTCGACCCGGAACAATCACCATCGAAGAAATCCACAATGCATCAGGCAAATCTGTTTCACGCCCTGGCGGAAACCTGATCATTGCACCCGGCATGATGGCCAGCCATTACGCGCCGGATTCACGGCTGGTGACAGACGTCACCCGTTGCCCCAACCATGCAGCATTGCTGGCATTCGGGGGTGGCACAGACCGGGACAGGACGCATGCGGTGGCAGTTCGCAACCTTAGTGCCAGCGGTGATTTTCGCGAGGCGGCCGCCAACCTCTATGCCATGCTCAAGGAACTGGATCATATGCGCGCGCGGCTCATTGCAGTCGAGCCGGTACCTCATGAAGGTTTGGGCGTTGCGATCAATGACCGGCTTTCGCGGGCAGCAGCGCCACGGGAGGAAACATGATTTCCGACGGGCTTCTCGACCGGTTTGCCGCCATCACCGGCCCGGCAAATGCGCTGCGACCGAAAAGCCACGACCTCACGCGCTACACCCATGAAAACCGCAACATCGTGGTCGGGCAAACGCCATTGGTGCTCCGCCCCGCTTCAACGGCGGAAGTTTCCGAAATTGTCAAACTGGCACACGACACGGGGACCGCACTGGTGCCGCAAGGCGGCCATACCGGCCATGCCGGTGGCGCCGTGCCGGATGAAAGCGGCAACCAGATTGTGGTGTCGCTGGAGCGGATGAACGCCATCCGCGACATCGATCTTGACGGGAATACGGTTGTTGCTGAGGCGGGTGTCATTTTGCAAGCCCTGCAGGAACGGGCGCAAGCAGAAGGCAGGCTATTCCCGGTTGCCATCAGCAGCCAGGGGTCTTGCCAGATCGGCGGCGCAATCTCCACCAATGCGGGCGGAACCGGGGTTATTGCTTACGGCAACTTGCGTGAGCAGGTTCTGGGGCTTGAAGTTGTGCTGCCCAATGGCGAGGTCTGGAACGGCCTGCGACGCCTCAAGAAAGACAATACCGGCTACGCCATGAAGCATCTTTTCATCGGCGCGGAAGGAACGCTCGGTATTGTAACGGCGGCGGCTCTTCGGTTGTTGCCTTTGCCGAAGGGTCGCGAAGTTGCCTGGGCTGGCGTTTCGTCACCTCAAGCTGCACTGGAGTGGCTCAATTTGGCGGTGGACGCTGCTGGAGCCGGTGTGACCGCCTTCGAACTGATGCATCGAACGCCGCTCGAATATGTGTTGCGCAACATCGCCGGTGCGCGCGATCCCCTTGCAGACCTGCATCAATGGCAGGTGCTGATGGAAGTCTCGTCCGGTCGTTCGGCAGACGATGCAAATTCGTTGATTGGCAATATCCTCGAGACTGGTTTTGAACGTGGTCTCGTCTCCGACGCAACTCTTGCGCAAAGCGAGACGCAACGCCGGACCTTGTGGAAACTGCGCGACGACATGGGACCTGCGCAGGGACCCGAAGGCATTTCGCTGAAGCATGATGTTTCCGTTCCAGTGCATTTGGTGCCTTCATTCCTGGAACGTGGTTTTGCTGCGTTGGCTGATGTGCTTGCACAGGCACGCGTGTGTGCCTTCGGGCACATGGGCGATGGCAACATCCACTTCAACGTGACGCAACCAGTTGGCGGTTCAAGGGAAGAATTCCTGAAGTTTAAGTCGCCAATCCACGACGCTGTCCACACGCTCGTCCTGGAAATGGATGGCTCGATCTCTGCCGAACATGGCATCGGCAGATTGAAGCGAGAGCTGATGCACGCGACAAAAGGCCCCGTGGAACTTGCCATGATGCGCGCAGTCAAACAGGCGCTCGATCCCAAGGGCATCATGAACCCTGGCAAGGTTGTTTGAGGCAAATACCATTCAATAACCAAGTCTTGGTGCAAGAAAGGATTCACTGTTTTTCTTAGGGGAATCGGGACTCCCTCACGCTATTGTCCTTCGTGTCACGGCAATAAAAACAAAAACAAAAACAACAAGAAAAACGCCGGGCAAATCAGGTCACCGCACACAGAATGCGGGCTCTGAAGAGAACAGGAAGGCCACCATGACTACCGGTTCGACAGCCGAAAACCGCTTGCCCCTTCGGGGCAATGCATTGCCTGCGTGGGCATATGAGCACTTGCGGCTCGACCCATACAAGCTCCCGCACAGGATGGCGCTGCGACGTCAGCACGCAACCTACACCATCGACCGCCAAGGCGTGGTGATGAAGCGGGTTTTGGCCTGCGGATTGCCATTGTCGATCGCACTGCCAGTAAAGTGCTTCATCGGAGTTGCGGCTCGTGCTGTGGAAGCGGCGAACGGCAGTGTCACTGCCACGCTTGAATTGCTGCACCATGATCCGGAATTGAGCGTTCCACTGCTTGTGGCAGACGATCTCGACGATATTGCAGCTGACTGGCATTCGTGGAGCCGCTTGATGCATTTGCCGATGCTTGTCGTCAGCAATGAAGGCAATGCAACGCCAGTGCAAAAGCGACTGGGCGAGATCATGGTCGATCCGGCGCTTGACCGGCGCAAACGGTTTGGCTCGCTCAAGCATCGTCCGTGGTTCTTGCGCCGTCGCAAGCCCGGCACCGTTGGTCCGGTTGTGCGCATCAGCGGAGAAGAACTTATTGCGCGGGACTGAACATCAGCGAAAACAGCAGTCCCAAAAACAGGATCAAGCCAAACCGGCTGTTTGACTTGAACAGCATCAGGCTCTTTTCGGGATCATTCCTGTTCAGCGACATCACCTGCCAGGCCAAATGCACACCCCCGGCGACCAATCCGACCCGCGCGGGCCAAAGTGCGCCGCCCGCCCAGAAGGCAAAGGCAAACAGGATGATTGCTGCTGCATACAGCGCAGTCAGCGCCTGCGAAGTGTTCTCTCCAAACAGGCGTGCGGTCGATTTGACGCCCACAAGTGCATCATCCTCGATATCCTGCATGGCGTAGATCGTGTCATACGCAATGACCCAGCAGATCGCACCGGCATACAGCAGCAGTGCGCTCATTGCGATGCTGCCGGTAACAGCGCTCCAGCCAACCAGAGCGCCCCATGAAAACGCCAAGCCAAGAAAAAACTGCGGCCACCAGGTGATGCGTTTCATGAATGGATAGGTGAAAACAAGTGCCAGCGACAACACACCCAGCACAATGCTGGCAAAATTGAATTGCAAGAGAACAACCAGCCCGACAAGCAACTGCGCCAACAAAAACAAACGGGCATTTTGTACGCTGACGCGTCCGGAAGGCAGCGGCCGCGATTTTGTGCGGGCCACTTTTTCGTCAATGTCCTGATCGACCAGATCGTTGAAGGTGCAGCCGGCCCCGCGCATGACGAAAGCACCCACAGTGAACAGCAACAAAAACCAGAGAAGCTGACCAGCGCTGATCTGGACGGTATGGGCCGCCAAAAGCGCCGCCCACCAGCACGGCCACATCAGCAATTGCCAACCGATCGGACGCTCCCACCGGGCCAACTGGGCGTAAGGCCAAAGTGCGGGAGGCAGGCGATAAACCCAGCTTCCCTTCACCGAATCGGCGACCGTTTGTGGCTGCGTTGCTTCCATGATGGCAGTTTCCGGGTTTTCAACAGTCGGTCAAGTGCGTTTGAACCGGCATTTATGCCATGCACTTGGACTTGCACTGTGAAGGCGCTATGGCAGGGCATGGGTTTTCAGTGGATCGAACATGAATATTCTGATCATCGGCTCTGGCGGCCGCGAACATGCACTCGCCTGGAAAATACGCCAGTCGCCGCTGTGCGACATGCTTTGGTGCGCCCCGGGAAACCCGGGTATCGCAAAACAGGCGAGCCTTGTCGCGCTGGATATCGCCAATCATTCGGCGATCATCGCATTTTGTTCCGAAGCCGATATCGGGTTGGTTGTCGTTGGCCCGGAGCAGCCGCTGGTCCATGGCCTCGTGGATGCACTGGAAGCAGCGGGGATCAAGGCATTCGGCCCGTCGGCAAAGGCCGCGCAACTGGAAGGCTCCAAGGGTTTCACCAAGGATTTGTGCGCGCAATACGACATACCGACGGCGGCCTATCAGCGGTTCAACAATGCGCCGAAAGCCAAGGCATATGTGCGGGCGCAGGGCGCACCCATCGTGATCAAGGCGGATGGCCTTGCTGCAGGAAAAGGTGTGACGGTTGCGATGAGCGTGACTGAGGCTTGCTCGGCCATCGATGACTGCTTTGAGGGCTCATTCGGGCTCGCAGGCGCAGAGGTTGTCGTTGAGGAATTTCTGGAAGGCGAAGAGGCAAGCCTTTTTGCCTTGTGCGACGGCCAGACCGCATTGTTGCTGGGAACAGCCCAGGACCACAAACGCGTCGGTGAAGGCGATACCGGACCCAACACAGGCGGCATGGGCGCGTTTTCGCCCGCAGCCGTGTTGGACGATGAAACCATCAGCGATGTGATGGGCAACATCATTGTGCCAACTCTGGCCGCCATGCACCATCGCGGCATGCCATTTCACGGCATTCTTTATGCCGGGCTGATGCTGACCGATGAAGGTCCCAAGCTGATCGAATACAATGTACGCTTTGGTGACCCGGAAACCCAGGTCTTGATGCCACGGCTGAAATCCGACCTTGTTGAATTGCTATTGGCATCCATTGACGGTGACCTGCTTTCAGTTGACGCGCAGTGGTCCAGCGATGTGGCACTGACCGTGGTCATGGCGGCAAAAGGCTATCCCGGTGAACCGGCGCGCGGCGGGGTGATCAGCGGCATTGATGCGGCACAGGCGCAAGGGGCGATGGTTTTCCATGCCGGAACCGCGCTCAGGGATGGCGAACTCATCGCCAATGGCGGGCGTGTTCTTGGTGTGACTGCGACTGGCAGAACCATTTCAGATGCACAGTCGCGTGCCTATGATGCGGTCGGCAAGATCAAGTGGGCCGAAGGGTTCTACCGCCGTGATATCGGCTGGCGGGCAATTGCTTCGCGCTAGCCTTTACGATGCGTGTTGTGCCGCTATACTCGTTTTTTGAACCGGCGAAGGAATGGCCATGATCTTTTCGACCTTGAAGGCCGTTCATTTGTTGGCGCTGATGTTGGGCGCAGGGGCCAGCCTTGGCAACATATTCCTGATGCTGGCACGCGGTCCGCACGATCTGCCGGCGCCGGAACTGACCAATGCGCTGCGCAAGTGGTACCGGCTGAGCGCGCTGGCGGCCATACTCGTGTTGTGGGTTACAGGTCTGTTGATGGCGGTTTCCGGCGATGGCTGGATCGACAGCGCGGCCTTCACGCTCAAGCTGGTGTTTGCCGCCGTGTTGCTGGCAATCATCGGGTTCCTCAACCTGATGGCAGCGGGATGGTCGCGGCGCGGCGGTCCGCCAAGCTGGGTTCCGGCCCTGCATGTAACCGGAACGCTTTGCCTTGCGGCCTCGGTTATCGCTGCCGCTTACGCTTTTGCGTAAGTCTATTTGCGCTCGCCGCTGAACAATTGCTGTTCGCGGTGCAGCACCCATGCTCCGGCAACGCCGGCAAGCGCGGCGAGCGTATAAATCACGCACATCACCAGATCGAAGGCAAACAGCGAGCGCCATGAGCCATAGGCGCAGCCGACGACAATGAGCGTGAGCAATGCAAACAAGGCACCACGAGCAAAGGCGCGGTTTTCAACTGGTTTTTCAGCCGGTTTTGCAAATTTCATGGTCATGACCACCGTTTCCCAATTGTCAGTTGGCGGCAGACTAGCGGTCAGTCGTAAAAATTTGGTGCGTTTGTTGCCCTACCCGGCAATTTTCGAGAAATCAGCGACGAAATGAACCGACGACCGAATGGCTGCCAGCATTGCCAGCCGGTTTGCCCGCACCCCAGCGTCGTCGGAATTGACCATCACACCCTCAAAGAACGCATCGATGGGTGCGCGCAGGTTGGCAAGGGCCGACATCGCCGCCTCGAAATCCTCGCTGGCCATCGCTGTTGAAACTGTTGCCGAAGCGGTCTCCAGCGCTGCAAACAACGCCTTTTCGGCATCATCGACAAACAGCGCCGGGTTGACGGCTGGCGCAATCGCGGTGCCCTTCTTCTCCTCGGCGGCAAGGATGTTGGCAGCGCGCTTGTAGCCGGCGATGAGGTTCTTCCCGTCCTCGGACTCGACCAGCTTTTGCAGCGCCCGCACCTTCATGACGACGAGGAGAAGGTCGTCGTTTTCTCCGCTCACGCGGGCGGCTGGAAGCCGGGTGGCCCTCTCCCCCCTTGCGGGGGAGATGTCCGCATTGCGGACAGAGGGGGGCGACTGGGTGAGCGGATTACCCCCCTCTGTCGCCTTCGGCGACATCTCCCCCGCAAGGGGGGAGAGGGAAGCAGTGCCCAAAACGGCGTCGATCAGATCGTGCCGTGAGCCGGCATCGCGCAGGAACACTTTCAGGCGGTCATGGAAGAAGGAAAGGAGGTCGGGTATGGCATCTATGCCCGGACCTGAAATTCCATCCGGGTTCTCTTGCACCAAAATTGCGGCCTGCCTCCCTGCTTTTCCAAGCCCCACCCGAATCCCGTTCTCCAGCACCAGCCGGATTACACCCAGCGCAGCACGGCGAAGCGCGTAGGGGTCCTTCGAGCCAGTGGGTTTTTCGTCGATGGCCCAGAAGCCGACCAGCGTATCCAGCTTGTCGGCCAGCGCCACGGCAACCGAGACTGGGTTTGACGGCACGTTGTCGGACGGTCCAAGCGGCGAATAATGCTCCTCGATGGCGAGGCCGATAGCGGCATTGGTAGCCATTGGCCAATCAGCCTCGTCCTTCGAGGCTCGCTGCGCTCGCACCTCAGGATGAGGCTGATTTGTGATGTTGTCATCGCCTGTAGCTGCGCTTTCGATGCCGGGCGCATACGCCGGAACTTCGCCTTCATCCTGAGGTGCGAGGCCATCTGGCCCAGCCTCGAAGGACGAAGGCGAAGCTGCATAAGCCTCGTAATACAGCCGCCCCATGCGGCCCTGCAATTCAGGGAACTCGAACACCATGGCCGACTGCAGATCGGCCTTGGCCAGATATGCTGCCTGCGCCGCAGCCTCCGGGTCTGCACCGACCAAGGGTGCGAGCTCCCGCGCCAGGGCAACGATACGCTTTACCCGCTCGCCCTGGCTGCCCAGCTTGGCATGGAAGGTGACATTGTCGAGATTGCCGATCCACTTGTCGAACCCGCCGGGCGCGCGGGCAATCTGCAGATCGCTTTCCCAGAAAAACTTGGCGTCCGAAAGACGGGCGCGCACCACTTTGCCATTGCCACGGGCAATTTCCTTGCCGCCATCGGCAGGAATGATGTTGGAGACCAGCAGAAAGCGGTTGGTGAGTGAACCCCTCTCCCCCCTTGCGGGGGAGAGGGAAGTCTTCAGAACGAAACACTTCTGGTTTTCGCGGATCGTCAGCCGCGTCACCTCGTCCGGCAGGGCAAGGAACTGTTCCTCAAACGACCCCATGATGACGGTCGGCCACTCAACCAGATTGCCCGCTTCCTCCAGCAGGCCCTCGTCTTCCACAAGTTCGAAACCCTGGGCAAACGCAAGGTTCCTGGCGTCAGCAAGGATGATCTCCTTGCGCCGTTCGGCATCCAGAATGACCTTGGCTGCTTCCAGTTTGGCGACGTAATCGTCGAAGCGTTTGACAACAATTGCATCGGGCGCAAGGAAGCGGTGGCCGAACGTGACATTGCCGGCAATGAGGCCGTCCACTTCAAACGGAATGATTTCCGGCTCTTCGGTCTCAGGACCAAACAGGCAGAGCATGGATTTGAGCGGCCGCACCCAGCGCAGCGACCCGGGCTCGCGCGAGGCTTCGCCCCAGCGCATCGATTTTGGCCATGGAAAATTGCGGATGATCGGCGGCATTGCCTGCGCGATGATTTCCTTCGCCTCGCGCCCCGGCTTGTTGAGCCAGGCGACATAAAACTCACCCTTCTTGGGGTCGGAAATGATTTGCGCCTCGTCAATCGATTGCAGCCCGGCCGAGCGCAGGAAACCGTCAATCGCCTGTTGCGGCGAGCCAACGCGCGGGCCTTTCTTTTCTTCGCGCATGTCAGCGGAACGGGCGGTCAGCCCACGGATGTCGAGCGCCAAACGCCGTGGTGTCCAGTATTCGCGAGCACCCTCATAGGTGAGACCGGCATCCACCAGCGCGTCAGTCACGGCCTTGCGCAGATCGCCAGCGGCCTTGCGCTGCATACGAGCCGGTATTTCTTCCGAAAACAATTCAATCAGCAGGTCAGGCATCTCAATTCACTTCCCGCATGCACTTGTTGGAATTGTCCGTCCTCGCTGCGCTGCGGTCAGACGGGCGGGCGGGTATTTCTTCCGAAAACAATTCAATCAGCAGGTCAGGCATTGCGCACTCCAAAGGACTGCGCGGGCTTAGCAAGCGATTACAGCCCTGTCACCATGTGGCAGGGCTGCAACAGAGAAAATCGACTGTTTGGTGTTTTCAGAGCGATTTGTGGCTGCCATCACAAAACGGCTGCTTGCCGGTCTGCTTGCAGGCGCAGAACCATTTTGTGCCGTTTTCTGTTGCTTCCCACTTTACCGGGTTGAACTCGCTGCCCTTGTGCGATCCATCGCAGAAAGGCTGGTTCTTCGAGTGGCCGCAAGAGCACCAGAAATAGGCTTTGCCAGCTTCAACATCGACGGCGATCGGCTGCGTTCCTGCAATGTGGCCTTTTGTCATGATTTTTCCCTTGTTTGGAACAATTCCAAGGTGAGCAGACTACCAGTCTTTGGTTGAACTGAAAGACGTGGGCGTTGAACGCTGTGTCTCCTACCAACCACCACCACCGCCGCCACCGCCGCCGCCGCCGGAAAATCCGCCTCCGCTGGAACCGGAGCTGGACTTGGGTGCCGGCATGGAAGACGCCATGGCCGCCGATACTGCGGCAACCGATGCGCCGGTGGCGCGGGCGAGCGAGCCGAGATCAAAGTCACGCCCCCGGTACCAGCCGGGGTGGTATTGCCGGTCGCGTTCCTGCAAGGGGGCGACGCGGGCAAGATGGGCGGAAAATGCATTGGACCAGGGCTCCTCGACGCCAAGCCCGGCTGCATAGGGCAGATAGCGTTCGAACAATTCCTCGCTCATTTGCGGGGCATCGCGCATGTTCATGCGGTTGGTTTCTGCCGTGGTGAGATAAAGCTTGAAGCCCTCTATGCGCGAAAGCACCTTGGCGCCTTCCAGCGTCGGCGCGCCGATCAGATGGCCCATTGCTGCCATGGTAGAAATTCCGAGCATGACCAGGAACCCCCCCATTTTGAACAATGCTGGAATGGGTGTTGACCAGATGCCATAGGCTGTACCCAGCAGGATTGCCGCCCCCACCAACAGCAAGATGCCACCAACGATTTTGCTGAATGTCCGGGCAGAGGGCGAGTTCCAGAACCACCAGCCAAACAACATCAATCCACAGGCAGCAAGGGTTCCGAACAGGCCCGGCATCAGCCCCGCCAAGGCGATCTCCGGCGGACTTTGAATGATCAGACCCACGAAGAAGGCGATGACACCAACCAGAATGCCCGGCACAAACCAGCCGATATTGTGCTTGTAGAATTTTCCGGCGTATTCGTTGCGAATGGCCGATTGCAATCCTTCATGGGCTTTTTGCAGCAGCGGCCCGTTGATCTTGGTGAGGCTCAAGGCTTCGCGCGATTGCAACAGCCCGGTGTAAAGCGCGCGCTCGCCGGACGGCAGGCTGGCCGTGTCCACACCCTGCGCTTCGCCCCGGCGGAAAGTCACCGTGCCGGATGGATCCTCGTCGATCACCAGCAGTTTGCGAACACCCAAAGACAACAGGGCCGCGATGAACGACAGACTGGCACCTCGCCCTGCATTGCGGAACGTCTTGAAATGCACGTAAGACATGGCCGCAGGCGAAAGGTTTTCCGGCGGGTGAAACAGCGGGATCACGGTCTCGCCCGGCGGGTCACGGCCCACACGCCACCAGGTGATGAGGTAGTACAGCGGCACTACCAGCCAGCCGACACCGAAAATGATTGCGCCGATATTGGCAACAATATTGGTGAAAAAGGCAGACGAACCGCTTTGTGTAACCAAGCCCTTGGTGAACCCGGCTGCGATGGTGAAGCCTTGTTCGGGTGCCAGCGGCGCCGTGGTTTCAAACTGTATGTCGCGTCGGCCCGTGCCGGTGGATGAATATTTGCCCGGACCAGTGGCACCAAATTCGCCGGTATATCCAGCTTCCTGTGTGACAACTGCGCCATCAGGCAAATTAACGGTGGCCGATGCCTCCATGATCCAGAAGGTCCAGAAATTGCCGGTCACATTCCAGTAGAGTTCGTCCTTGTCGGGGAAGAAGCGCATTTGGCCGGTGGTATTGTAGATAATCTCGTAGGTGTGCTCGCCCGACGGGATGAACACTTCTGAATCGCCAATATAGATGCGCAGGAAATTGCCCTGCCACTCGGTCCGGTAGGCGGAAGCAGCACCGTTGTGGCGCACAGCCTTCAGGTTGAAACCGTTCTTGTCCCAAAGTCCGCTGGGCGCCGGGCGGCGAAGCGGAATATCACGGAAAATTCCCCGGCGTATCTGCTGGCCTTCGGCGTTTACCCTGATGGTT
>JBGSOG010000059.1:0-30403 GCA_041739225.1 Rhizobiaceae bacterium | reverse complement strand
TTGCGCTCGATGGCACGCCGGGCAATGGCCTTCAGCGCATCTTCGTGCAGCGCAAGCTCAACGTTTTCCATTTCGAACAGCCGCTGGTACTGCTTGACCAAAGCGTTTTTCGGCTCGGTCAGGATCTGCACCAACGCTACTTCGTCAAGGTCTTCCAGCGTTGCCAAAACCGGCACGCGACCAATGAATTCCGGGATCAGGCCGAAACGCAACAGATCTTCAGGCTCCACTTCGCGGAAAAGATCGCCGGTGCGGCGGTCTTCCGGTGCTGCAACCTTGGCGGAGAAGCCAATGGAAGTCTTGCGGCCACGGTCGGAAATGATCTTGTCGAGCCCGGCAAATGCGCCACCGCAAATGAACAGGATGTTGGTGGTGTCTACCTGCAGGAATTCCTGCTGCGGATGCTTGCGTCCGCCCTGCGGCGGCACCGAGGCCACCGTGCCTTCCATGATTTTCAGCAGCGCCTGCTGCACGCCCTCGCCCGAAACATCGCGGGTGATGGAGGGATTGTCCGACTTGCGCGAAATCTTGTCGACTTCATCGATGTAGACGATGCCGCGCTGCGCCCGCTCGACATTGTAGTCGGCGGCCTGCAACAGCTTGAGGATGATGTTTTCAACGTCCTCGCCGACATAACCGGCCTCTGTCAGCGTGGTCGCGTCGGCCATCGTGAACGGAACATCGAGAATGCGCGCAAGCGTTTGCGCCAGAAGCGTCTTGCCACAGCCCGTCGGGCCGATCAGCATGATGTTGGACTTTGCCAGTTCCACGTCGTTGTTCTTGGCCGAATGCGCCAGCCGCTTGTAGTGGTTGTGCACGGCGACCGACAACACGCGCTTTGCATGTTTCTGGCCAATCACGTAGTCGTTGAGAACTTCGAGAATTTCCAGCGGGGTCGGAATGCCCTCGCCTGACTTCACCATGGAGGACTTGTTTTCCTCGCGGATGATGTCCATGCACAACTCGACGCATTCATCGCAGATGAAGACGGTCGGTCCCGCAATCAGCTTGCGTACCTCATGCTGGCTTTTGCCGCAGAAAGAACAGTAAAGCGTGTTCTTCGATTCGCCGCTGTTTGATATTTTGCTCATTTCACACCCTCACCGGACATCCCGTCCGGTCATGTATTGCGGTTGAAGCTGCTTTTCACAAAAGCTTCCGCACAACCTGAAACCGCTCCAAATCAAGCATCACGACCGCTGCTTCGCAAGTCCTGAGCACCCGAAGACGCAATTCTACCCCGGCATTCTTCACCATAGGCTTAACACGGACGGGCCTGTGTGACACCAATGTCACAAAATGCCAGTGCGCTTTTCCACGGGTAGAATGGGTGATTCGCCCGTGGAGAAAGCCGTTGGCCAAACACATTACTCAGCAGAAACCGTCCGCTTTTCGATCACCTGGTCAATGAGGCCCCATGCCTTGGCTTCTTCCGAAGTCATGAAATGGTCGCGGTCCAGGGTGCGTTCCACGCTCTCGAGGTCTTGGCCGCAATGCTTCACATAGATTTCGTTGAGGCGACGCTTCATCTTGATGATGTCCAGCGCATGCCGTTCGATATCAGAGGCTTGTCCGGAAAAACCGCCCGATGGCTGGTGTACCATGATGCGCGCATTGGGCAGCGCAAAGCGCATGTCCTTCTCGCCGGCACAAAGCAGCAACGAACCCATGGAAGCTGCCTGCCCCATGCACAGCGTTGAAACCGGCGGACGAATGAACTGCATGGTGTCGTAAATCGACATGCCGGAAGTGACCACGCCGCCTGGCGAATTGATGTAGAGGTTGATTTCCTTCTTCGGATTTTCCGCCTCCAGGAAAAGCAACTGTGCCGTGACCAGCATCGCCATGCCGTCTTCGATCGGGCCGGTGATGAAGATCACGCGCTCCTTCAACAGTCGCGAGAAAATGTCATACGCGCGCTCGCCGCGATTTGTTTGTTCAACAACCATCGGCACGAGGTTCATAGCGGTCTGGATCGGATCTTTCATCGTCTATCCCTGAAATGGCGGGCCGGAAAAAATCCGGCGCAGATTCGCTGCACAACCTTCTACATAGGACACACCGGTTAAGGATTAAAGACCGCAGTGCCAGCGCACGGGAGTTGATCCCGATCAAGGCTGATGTCGCAGAACAGGAAGAGTGTCCGCTCACCGCAGCAGGTCGCGCGAAGCGCACCTCGGCCAGTTTGGAGCCAATTGCCATGAACACAACCCGCCTTGCATTGATCCTTTACATCATCGCAGCACCGACACTTGCCGGGATAGCGATGACAGCGGTACTTGCAACACCGCACTACCAGACCAGCTGGCTGTTGGCAGCAGCATTGGCCGGGTTTCTCGCTGCGGCGCCTGCCGCATGGCTTGGCGCACGAAACATCAACGCCAAGCGCCGTTGAACGGCATTTGGCGGACCTCGACCTCGCGTAGACCGGCAACTTTGTCCACACCAATCTGGATCATGTTGTTGGCAAGGTCATTCGCCAGCAATTGCGCGACATGAGCGCCGCCCTCCGCGCCGAGGGCGGCAATACCATACAGGAACGGACGCCCTGCCATGACAAAATCGGCGCCCAGAGCCAGCGCACGGGCAATGTCGAGCCCGGTTCGTATGCCGCTGTCGAAAAGTACGGCCATCTTGCCACCCACGGCATCAGCGATATCGGGAAGCACATCGATCGCCGCTGGCACAGCGTCCAGCTGGCGTGCTCCGTGATTGGAAACGACCACTCCGTCCGCGCCCAGATCAAGGCACAGCCGCGCGTCATCCGCGTGCAGTATCCCCTTTATGACAAGCGGCTTTTTCCAGATCGAGCGAATGCGCTTGATGTCATCGACCCCGGTCATGCCAAGTTTGCTGGCATCCAGCAGACGGGCTATTTCCGCCATCGAAGCACCGGGATAATATTTTTCGACCGTTTTGAGCGATGGTTTGCCGTGGCGCGCAGTGGCCAGCGCCCATGCCGGGCGCGACGCAACCTGCACCAACTGGCGGAGCGAAAGGGCTGGCCTGCGGCCAAGGCCGGCTTTCTTCTGGCGCTCGCGCGTGCTGCTGACAGGCACGTCCACGGTAACAAACAACGCCGAAAAACCTGCTGCATCGGCGCGTCTGAGAACATCTTCCTCGGCAGCCTTGTCGCCCATGGTGTAAAGCTGAAACCAGCCATTGTCACCCGCAACTTTGCCGACTTTTTCCGGTTCTTCGCAGGCGAAAGAACTCAGGCAATAAGCGATGCCGTGATTGCGGGCAGCTCTCGCCAGCATCAATTCTCCACGTGGCCACATCATGCCAGTCAGCCCGACCGGCGCAATGCCAAAGGGCGCTTTCCAGGACTTGCCGAAGAGCGTTGTGCCCAAATCAGGTTGCAGATCGCCACGCATGAATCGCGGAGTGATCAAGATGTTGTCGAGCGCATTCCGATTGCGTTCGATGGCGGTCTCGAGCCCGGTTCCGCTGTCGAGATACTCCCAGGCAAAGTGTGGAATGCGCTGCTTCGCCTTTGCCGCCAAATCAGCAATCAAGGGATAGATGTTTTTGAAATCCGGATTTGCCATTTTCTTCTCTAACATGGAGCATGGCTGCAAAGGCACCCATGTGCGACGATGATGTGCTTGCTGTTGGCCGCAATGACAATCACAACCTGTCTGGCCGATTTGCCTGAAGGAACATGCAATGACAGATAATGACGCCGAAACCACAGCGACCGCAATTGATCCCGTCTGCGGCATGACAGTCAAACTTGGCATCGGCAAACCGACGCTGAATTACAATGGAACCGATTATCATTTTTGCAACCCGCGGTGCCACACGCGGTTTGGCGCTGACCCGGTTTTCTTTCTGTCCGGCAGGTCAAAACTCAAAAAGAAATCTGCACCAAAGGCCGCCCGCTACATTTGCCCGATGGACCCCGAAGTGCTTTCAGACAAGCCGGGCGACTGCCCCATCTGCGGCATGGCATTGGAAGCGGACGCGCCAGTTGGCAGCGTACCGGCGGCAAATCCGGAACTCGTGGATTTTACCCGTCGGTTCTGGATCAGCCTCACTTTGGCAGCCCCCTTGCTGATACTTGCCATGGGACACATGGCAGGATTGCCGTTTCGCCACATGCTGGGCGAACGGCTCTCGCAATTTGTCGAACTGGCATTGGCCGCCCCGGTGGTGCTTTGGGCGGCATTGCCGTTTTTCCGCCGCGGCATTGCTTCCATTCGCAACCGCCATGCCAACATGTGGACCTTGATCTCGCTGGGCGTTTCCGCCGCCTTTGTCTACAGTTGTGTCGCCGTGCTTGCACCCTGGGTTTTCCCGGCAGAGCTGCGTTCGCCCGACGGGACCGTCCCGGTCTATTTCGAAGCGTCCGCCGTCATCGTGGCGCTGGTGTTTCTGGGGCAGGTGCTCGAGTTGAAAGCCCGCGAAAAAACCAGCGCGGCACTGGCGGAGATTTTGGCACTGGCGCCCAAAACCGCCATGCGCATCAACGATGATGGCAGCGAATATGAAGCCCCGGTGGAAAACCTGCTGCCAGGTGACCGCATCCGCATTCGGGCTGGCGACGCAGTACCCGTAGACGGGACCGTGCTTGAAGGAAACGCGACACTGGACGAGAGCATGATCACCGGTGAGCCGCTACCGGTTGAACGCAGCATGGGCGGTGAAGTGACCGCAGGTACCTTGAGCGCAGGACAAGCCTTCGTCATGAAGGCGACAAAAGTTGGCGATGAGACTGTGCTGGCCGCGATCGGCGAAATGGTAATCCAGGCACAGCGCAGCCGCGCGCCGCTGCAAAAGCTGGCCGACAAGGTGTCAGCCTGGTTCGTCCCTTTGGTGGTCCTTTCGGCGCTGGCGGCCTTCTTTGGTTGGTTGGTTTTTGATCCCGGCTCCGGCCTTGGTGCCGGATTGGGCAATGCGGTTATTGCAGCCGTTTCCGTCCTGATCATTGCCTGCCCCTGTGCGCTTGGTCTTGCCACGCCAATGTCGGTCACCAATGCTGTAGCCCGTGGTGCGCGGGCCGGCGTTCTGGTTCGCGAGGCTTCTGCGCTGGAGCGATTGGCTGCTTGTGATGTGCTCATAGTGGACAAGACCGGAACCTTGACAGAGGGTCGCCCGTCGCTTTCCTCGATCTCGACTTTCGATGGATGGAGCGAGAACGACGCTTTGGCGGTAGCCGCCAGCCTGCAAATGAACTCGGCCCATCCGCTGGCAAAGGCAATTCTTGGGGCCGCAGCCGCGAAGGGTATTGAAGTCGCCCCGGCCCAGTCAGTGGAAACCATACATGGCAAGGGCGTACAGGGCACCACCACCAAAGGAATTGCCATCCTTGGAAACGCTGCCTTGATGCAGGACAACGCTGTCGAAACAGCCAAATTCGCGACCGAAACCCAAATTCCATCATCACAAATGTATCTGGCAGTCGCCGGCAAGCCCGTGGCGCTTTTTCTCGCTTCGGACGCCATCAAACCGGGGGCACGGGAAACCGTCAGGCAATTGCAGGCAAGCGGGCTATCGGTTGTCATGGCCACTGGCGACAATGAAGGATCGGCACGTGCGGTGGCAAAGGAAGTCGGCATCTCGCAGGTGTTTTTCGCCATGCTGCCGGGTGGAAAACATGATCTTATTGTCAATCTGAAAAAGGAAGGCAAAACGGTTGCCTTTGCAGGTGACGGGATCAATGATTCCCCTGCCCTTGCTGCCGCCGATTGCGGTCTTGCCTTCGCCAGCGGCTCGGCAGTTGCCATGGAAACGGCTGGTATCACGCTGATCAAGCCTGATGTTGCAGCGATCTTGCGCGCCCGTCGACTTGCCACAGCGACCGTGCGCAACATCAAGCAAAACCTGTGGTTTGCCTTCGCCTACAATGGCATCGGTATTCCGGTTGCCGCAGGTCTTTTCTATCCGGTCTGGGGAATACTGCTGTCGCCAATGGTGGCGGCAGCTGCAATGAGCCTTTCATCGGTTTCAGTCATCGCCAACGCCTTGCGCCTTCGCAATGTGAAGCTGTGAGGCGATTCAGGGCTTGATGAAAACCTTGCCGTGGTTTGCGCCCGCCAACGCCTTGGGCAATTTTTCAAACGCTTCGGCCAATGGCACGATTGCTGCCACATCGGTTTTCCATGCGCCGCTGGAAAAGCGTTGTTGCACCTTGGCACCAGCTGCAAAAACCTCTTCGCGTGGTGCGTGCTTGAGCCATTTGGAGAGCCAGAAGCCTTCGATCTTCTTGTCCATGAAGATGAACTGGCCCACTTGCGCCAGCACCGGCAATTCGGATGAAAGCTTGCCATAAATGATCCAGCGCGCCCGCGAACCCATCGCGGTAAACACATCTGACGAAACCTGGTCCGCCACCGCGTCAAGCATCCCCCGTGGTTTCATCTCCTTCAGCACGGCGGCCATTTTTGCCTTGAAATCGCTTGCGGTGCTGTTGAGCACTTCCGCTGCGCCCAGGGACTTGAGCAAATCGATATGCTCGTCGCGGCGAACGACACAAATCGGATGGTAGCCTTCATCGCGGGCAAGGCCGGTGATCAGCTTGCACAGCTGGCTGGCTGCTGCCGTCATGATGAAAGCCTTGGCCTCCGATTTTTTTACCTCCTCAAACATGGCAATTGCAGTCAACGGATTGACGAACAGCGCTGCCGCATCTTCATCGCGAACCTGCGCAATCACCGGAACACACGACTGCGCGTCGGCAATGGCATATTGCGCCCAAGCCCCTGATGATCCGGCGACAAATCCGCAGCGCTTGCCAACAAGTTTCTCAGCCCCCTCGCCAGCTGCCACAACCTCGCCCATGCCCTCAAATCCGGCTGGTGCGCCTTTGACCCGGGGGATGCCGTATTCGCCCTTGATGAAGTGCAGGTCCGAGGGATTGATGCCGCCAAGCCCGACCTTGACCAGCACCTGTCCGGGGCCGGGTTGCGGCACCGGCACGCTGGCCTGCTCCAACCACGGCTCAAGCGAACTTATCGCCGGCCCTTCTGCAGTCGCGGAGTAACCATGTCCCTTGAGGATCAGCGCATTCATCGTGGTGGGGATGCTCATGATATTGCTCACGGCTTGAGAACGATTTTGCCGGCTGCCTGCCGGTTGTGGATGAATTCCAGTGCCTTGGCCGCATCGGCCAGCGGAAACGTTTTTTCGACATGCGGCTTGATCGTTTCGGCCTGATACCAGCCCATCAATTCGGCCATGTTTTCGGCGAAGGCTTTTGGCTCGCGCTGGGTGAACGCGCCCCAGAAAACCCCGACCACCGAATATCCCTTTACCAGCGCCAGATTGACCGGAAATTGCGGAATTTTACCGCCGGCAAAGCCGATGACCAACAATCTGCCACCCCATCCCATGCTGCGGGTCAGTGCATCGAACGCATCACCTCCCACCACATCGAACGCGACATCCGCGCCAATTCCCCCGGTTGCTTCCTTGAGCGCGTCCTTGAGGTTTTCGTAGGGCAGCGCAAGATCGGCACCATTGGCAATCGCCAGTGCGCGCTTCTTTTCCGATGATGCAACGGCAATCACCCGCGCGCCCATGGCCTTGCCGATCTGGACGGCGGCAAGACCAGTGAGGCCCGCAGCGCCCGTTACAACCAAAGTTTCGCCCGGCTTGATCTGCGCGCGTTGTTTAAGGGCATGGTGCGCCGTGCCATAGCCGCACATCAGTGCAGTCACTTCTCCAGCATCGGCGCCTGACGGGACCGGCATCACTGTGTTCTGGTGTACTTTCACCTGTTCGGCATATGCGCCCAAGGTGGAAACGGAGGCAACACGGTCGCCGACCTTGCAGCGCGCGACTTCGCTGCCGATGGCTGCAACCATGCCGACCACTTCCATTCCCGGCACGAAAGGAACCGGCGGTTTGGCCTGATAAAGGCCCTGCACCAGCAAACCGTCCGGGTAGTTGACGCCAATTGCCTCTGCGCGGATCACGACCTCTTTCGGACCGGGCACCGGATCATCAACCTCGGCGAGAAGCAAACTGGCAATTGGACCGTACTCACGACATAGGATCGCCTTCATGAAAGTTTTTCCTGGGTATGCCGTTTCAATTCCCACCGCGCCACTTGCCGCCGATGGACAGCATCCGGTCCGTCAGCCAGCCGGAGCGTGCGCATGTGCTGCCAGGCGCGGCCAAGGCTGAAATCCTGGCTGATCCCGCCCGCACCATGCATCTGCACGGCTTCATCGATCACCTTGAGTGCCATCAACGGGGCGGCCACCTTGATCTGTGAAATCCACGGTGCGGCGGCACGGGCGTCGCCCTGATCCATCATCCAGGCGGCTTTCAGGCAAAGCAGCCGGGTCATTTCAATTTCCATGCGGCAATTGGCAATGATGTCGAAGTTTGCGCCAAGTTCCGCCAGTTTCTTGCCGAACGCTTCGCGGCGCACCGAGCGCTGGCACATTTGCTCCAGCGCCTTTTCCGCCTGTCCGATGGCCCGCATGCAATGGTGGATGCGGCCCGGCCCAAGGCGGCCTTGCGAAATTTCAAAACCCTTGCCTTCGCCGACCAGCAGGTTTGACGCAGGTACCCGGACATTGGTGAAGCGGATGTGCATGTGGCCGTGCGGCGCATCATCAAGGCCATAAACTTCCATAGCACGCAGAACTTCCACGCCTTTGGCCGCCGCAGGAACAAGTATCATCGAGTGCTGCTGGTGCTTGGGTCGGTTGGCGTCGGGCGTTGCCACCATGACAATGTAGATTTTGCAGCGTGGATCTCCCGCCCCTGAAGACCACCATTTCTCACCGTTGAGCACGTATTCATCGCCATCGCGCTCACAGCGCATGGCAATGTTGGTGGCATCCGAAGAGGCGACATCAGGCTCGGTCATCAGATAGGCAGAGCGGATTTCACCTTCCAGCAACGGCTTGAGCCATTTGCGCTTGTGATCGGCAGTACCATAGCGCTCCAGCACTTCCATGTTGCCGGTGTCAGGCGCCGAACAATTGAAGACTTCTGCGCCCAGATGTGCCTTGCCCATCTCTTCAGCCAAATAGGCATACTCGACAATGCTCAAGCCGTAGCCGCGTTCTGAATCAGTCAGCCAGAAATTCCACAACCCGCGCTCACGGGCCGTCTTTTTCAAACCTTCAAGGATTTCGGTCTGCCGCCTAGTGTAGGACCACCTGTCGCCTTTGCCTACTTCAGCCAGAAATTCCTCGTCCAGGGGCGCGATTTCGTCGCGAACCATAGCCGCGACTGCCGCATGGATGGGTTTCAAACGCTCGGTCATGCCAAGCGCCATTTCCGGGTTGACTGATTTAGCGCACATATCCCCTCCCAGGGCTTCAAAGATTCCGCACATCGGGTACGCGGCTCTTTACGTAACCGTAAAAATCAGCCCCTACTAGAGAGCAAGATCGGCGCGGGGGAAAGCAAAAAAGCGCCGGTAAGTTGCAGTCAAAGGCTCCGGGAGGCACCATGGGTATTTTTGAGGAATTGTTTTCGCTTGCCGGCAAGACGGCGCTGGTAACCGGCGGCGCAACCGGCATTGGCAGGATGATCGCCACGGCACTGGTACGCGCCGGAGCACATGTCATGATTGCTTCACGAAAGGAAGATGCCTGTCTGGCCGTTGCCGCGCAAATCAATGCCCTGCCCGACGCCCCTGGAAAAGCAGAAGGTTTTGCCGGTGATGTTTCCACAAAAGAGGGCGTCAATGCCTTGGTGGAAGCCGTGAAAGCGCGCACGGACAAACTCGACATCTTGTTCAACAATGCAGGCGTCACCTGGGGAGAGCCGTTGGAAACCTTTCCTTACGAGGGCTGGGCCAAGGTGATGAATGTGAATGTCACGGGATTGTTTATGCTGACGCGTGATTTGTTGCCGCTGCTGGAAGCCGCCGCAAAACCTGGTGACCCGTCCCGCGTCATCAGTCTTGGTTCGGTCATGGGCAGCCAGCCGCTCGGCGACGGCGCCTACTCGTATTCGGCATCGAAGGCTGCCGTGCACCATCTGACGAAAATCCTTGCCAAGGAACAGGCACACAAGAACATCACCTTCAACGCATTTGCTCCTGGACCCTTCCAGAGCCGGATGACCGCTTTTGCCACCGGAACCGACGAAAAAGCCGAACGGGTGGGAAAAGGTGTTCCGCTTGGCCGCATCGGTGCACCGTCCGACATTGCCGGAGCCAGCCTGTTCCTGTGCGGTCGCGGGGGTGCCTATATCACCGGTGCGATTCTTCCGCTGGATGGCGGCATCCATGTAGAAACCGGCCATGAACTCTTTTCGGAGGGTGAATGAGCTCCTCGTCACCACGAAAAACAATGCCTGCTGCCGAACTGGCAGCTGTTGCCGGTAGTTTCGAGGCAGTGTCCGGTTGGGTGGATATCACCCAGGAAATGATTGACGCCTTTGCGCAGATCACCCGCGATCACCAGTTCATCCACGTGGACCCGGTCCGCGCCAAGGCGCAAACGCCTTATGGCGGCACCATTGCCCACGGCTTCCTCACCCTTTCAATGCTTTCAGCCTTTGCCATTGATTGCCTGCCTGTGGCAGCAGAAACCGCCATGTCGATCAATTACGGGTTCGACAAGGTGCGTTTCCTCAATCCGGTTCGCTCCGGTTCAAGGATACGCGGCAGGTTCAAACTGTTGGAATATGCAGCCCGAAAACCCGGGGAAATGCAGGCGCGATACGCTGTGAGTGTGGAAATCGAAGGCAATGAAAAGCTTGCGCTCGCAGCCGACTGGCTGGGCGTGACCATATTGCGCAAAGAGGAAATATGAGCATGGAAATTCGATATGACGGGCGTGTTGCCATTGTCACGGGAGCCGGAAATGGACTTGGCCGCAGCCACGCGCTCGAACTTGCCCGGCGCGGAGCCAAAGTGGTCGTCAACGATTTCGGCGGTTCACGCGATGGCTCTGGAGGATCGTCTGCTGCTGCTGAAGCAGTGGTTGAGGAAATTCGTGCAAGTGGCTCAGATGCAATAGCCAATGGCGCCAATGTTGTCGATCCGCAACAGTGCGCCGACATGGCCGCACAAGCTTTGGCGCAATGGGGCCGCATCGACATCCTGATCAACAATGCCGGCATTTTGCGCGACAGGAGCTTTGGCAAGATGACGCCGGAAGACTGGAATGCCGTCGTTGATGTTCACCTGACGGGCTCTGCCAATTGCACGATGGCGGTCTGGAATGCCATGAAGGAAGGCAATTATGGCCGCATCCTGATGACCACTTCCACCTCCGGTCTGTACGGCAATTTCGGACAGACCAATTACGGTGCAGCCAAGATGGGCGTGGTCGGCATGATGAACACGCTGGTAATTGAAGGTGCCAAGAACAACATTTTCATTAACTGCCTGGCCCCAACCGCAGCGACCCGCATGACGGAAGACATCATGACACCAGAAATGCTGGAGGCGTTGAAGCCGGAATTCGTCACGCCGGCAGCCCTCTACCTCGTCAGTGACGCCGCGCCAAACCGCACAGTCATGCTTGCCGGAGCCGGGTTCTATGCAATTGCCGAAATCGTCGAGAGCCAGGGCCTTCATCTTCCAATGGCTGACAGGACGGTCGATGGCATCGCCGCCCACTGGTCGTCCATCAGCAACATGTCCACCCCTGCCCGTTTCACCAATGGCCGCGAACACGTGGTCAAAATCCTGTCAGCCGAAATGAACGCCCAAAAAGCTCCAACCAAAAATTCGTAAGGACCAAAACCATGCGCAGCGCCGTTATTGTTTCCACTGCCCGCACCCCGATCGGCAAAGCCTATCGCGGCGCTTTCAACGACACCCAGGCACAGGCACTTGGCGGACATGCAATTGCCGAGGCAGTCAAACGCGCCGGCATCGAGCCGGGTGAAGTTGACGATGTTGTCATGGGCGCCGCGATTCAGCAGGGGTCGACCGCTACAAACATTGCCCGCCAATGCGCCATGCGGGCGGGTCTGCCGACCAGCGTTGCCGGTATGTCGATCGACCGCCAATGCGCGTCCGGCCTGATGGGCATTGCCACCGCGGCCAAACAAATCATTGCCGATGGCATGACGGTCACGGTTGGCGGCGGCCTTGAATCAGTGTCGCTTACCCAAAACGACAAGATGAACCTGTTCCGCACCGCAGATCCATGGCTCGTCGAGCATTTGCCTTCGCTTTACATGAGCATGCTGGAGACTGCGGAAATCGTCTCGGACCGGTATGGCATTTCCCGTGAGGCGCAGGATGCATATTCTTTGCAAAGCCAGTTCCGCACTGCTGCAGCCCAGCAAGCGGGCAGGTTCGACGCAGAAATCGTGCCCTTGGCGTCGGTCATGAAAGTGCAGGACAAGGACACCAAGGAAATCCTTGATGTCGCCATGAAACTGGAAAAAGACGAAGGCAACCGCCCCTCAACCACAATTGAGGGCCTCAATTCGCTGCAACCGGTTTTCAAGGGCGGTCGAAAGGTCAAGGAAGGCCGGTTTATCACTGCCGGCAATGCCTCCCAATTGTCGGACGGTGCGTCGGCCTGTGTGATGATGGAAGAAAAAGAGGCTTCAAAACGCGGCCTCGCCCCGCTCGGCATCTATCGCGGCATGGCCGTTGCCGGGTGCAATCCTGACGAAATGGGCATTGGCCCGGTATTCGCGGTACCCAAATTGCTCAAGGCAAACGGTCTGAAAGTTGACGACATTGGCCTTTGGGAGCTCAACGAAGCCTTTGCCTGTCAGGCAATTTATTGCCGGGATCGTCTCGGGATCGACCCCGAGAAATACAATGTCGATGGCGGTGCCATTTCAATCGGCCATCCCTATGGAATGTCCGGCGCCCGCATGACCGGCCATGCCTTGATCGAAGGCAAGCGCCGCGGCGTCAAATATGTCGTTGTTACCATGTGCGTTGGCGGCGGCATGGGCGCAGCCGGATTGTTTGAGGTCGCCTGACAAAGGCTAGCGCCGAGGCGCTACCTTGTCGAGCCAGTCCAAAACCCGTTCACCTGCATGGTGAACGGGTTTTTCTGCCGCATATACAAGCCGTTTCCAGCCCGCCTGTGCTGGAATGAGCGGCGAGTACCGGCTCAGAAAAAACCAGAAATATATTGCCGATGCAGTCATGCCCATCAGCGCTATTGCCAGGATTGAGTCCGACAGAAAATGCCCGCCCTGCCCTATGCGGATGAATGCTTCCAGGCCGCCCATCAAAACCGCCAGACCATAATGAACGGGCCGCCAGTGCCGGGTGGCGAAAGCCAACGCGAAGAATACCATGGCCATCGACGCCACCTCGCCGGAAACAAAAGAACAATTGTCAGCGCAAGTGCCGGTCGCATCCAGTACCGGGGTGAAAATCTCCCGTCCGCCGAGTTCAAATATCTCACGTGGACGCCAGCGGCCCCATTGTTCCTTGAGCAAAACATTGACCAGCAACAAAGGCCCGGCAAGCGAGCAAGCGCCCATGTACAGCCATTTTTGCCAATCGAGGTTCAATACTGGAAACTGGCGGCGGAATGCCAGCACGCCGGCTATCACGACAGTCACATACCAAAGCGTAAAGCCGCGAAGAAAAACCTCGCGCAACCCATTCCAGAACGGCGAAACAGCCAGGGAAAATGTCTTGTCTTCAAGGTAAAAACTTCTCGAAAAACCAAGGTCCAGGCCGGGCAAAAGCGTGAAGGTCAAGCCTGCAAGGATTGCCGCCGCCAGTGAAACCGCAAACACAATGAAAGTCTCACGCTTTTCCGCGTGATGGTCAAAGGGGATGGTTTGAACGTTTTTTGTATCCATCGCCGTGGCTACTGTGCCGTATCCAGCTTGCTGCGCATGCTGTAAAACGAAACCCGCCCCAATTCGCGCGAACCAGGCTCCACCGAACCCATCAATTCAGCATCGCCAAAAGCAGACACAATGTCAGCCGGGTTGCCGTTGCGGGTAATGTACAGCACCGGTGACGGGCGTGTCGCTTGCCAAGGCCGGGTCAACTGGAAATGGTCGCGAGGTGTTTCGCCAACCCGCCAGGAATTGATCGCGAGGCCGGTATCGCGCAAATAATAGTGCATCAGAGCGGCCATTCGGCGATCATCCACCAGTATTGCCGCGTATTGCCCGCCAGCCAAAAACTTCTTCGCTTCTTGCGCCACGCCAACGGCACCATGCATGCGGGCAAACGGCTCTGCACCCTGCGGCAAGGGTAGCTCTCCTGGCCGCGAAAACGCAACTGCAATGGAAATCACTGCAAAGACCGCAGCGTGAATTCCCGTGGAAGCGCGAAGCCACCAATCGGGAATTTTGTTGACCATGATGTCGCTGGCCAGAATTGCCCCGGCAACGTAAGTGAGCGCTGCCCAGTTGGCATATGCCTTGGACATCAAGGCCTGAAATGTGATCAGAGCCAGCACCGGAACTGAAAAAGCGATCAGGAACCACTGCGCCCGGTTCATGCCCTCGCGGGGCAAACGGACAACCGTTGCAATGAAGATCAGAAACAGGATCGGACCCATCACTGCCAGCTGCGAAGAGGCAAATTCCACCAATCCTGAAAAATTGGGAAACGATCTGCCCCAGCCGATGTTTTCACCGGTGTGACCAACAGTGGCAAAATCATTGGCAGCGTTCCACGCAAGGTTTGGCACAATGCATGCAACGGCGATGCCCATCGCCAGCCAGAAGCCGGGACGCGCAAGGACATGCGGACGCTCCGCAACCGCCATGGAATAAATCAATGTGCACAACAGGAAATAGAGCATGGCGTATTTGGCCAGCAAACCGGCGCCAATCGCCAAACCCAACACAACGGCCCATTGCCAGGCGTTCGATGCCTCGAACCGCAGGAACGCATAAAGCGCAATTGACCAGCAGAACAGCAGCGGAACGTCCGTGGAAACCAGTTCTGAAGATAGGGTAACTGCCGGCATCAGCGAGTATGTGATCGCCGCCCAGAAGCCGGTTCGGCTGTCAAAAAGCAGGCGAGCTGTCAGGAATACCATGACAGCAGTTCCCGCATGCAAAACGGGTGATGCCAGCCGGACGCAAAACTCGCTGTCACCACAGATCGACGTTGTTCCCCCGATAATCCAAGCCAGCAGTGGCGGCTTTGAAAAATAGCCGAAGGCCGGCTCATTGCCCCAGACCCAGTATTGTGCCTCGTCGAAAAAAAGCTCGGTCGTGTTGAACCACAACGATACGATGCGCAGGCCCAGGATGATCAGGATGACCCCAAGCATCCTTGGCAGCCATGTGCCGTTGTGATCAGCCGCCCGCTCTCGATTGAGTGCATTTGTCAAACGAAAACAGTCCCCGTTTTCAGCCCTGCGCACCCCGGAAAAGACTGGCCATTGCGCATCTGGCCAAGCCCTTGCCAATTTGGCGCGTGTATGGGATTTACCCAGCCCCAAGTCAAGTTTGCGCAAATGGATGCGACGAACTGCTTGTAAATGGTGGTGGCGCGAATTGATGTCAACACCGAGGTTATGTTCCCGGGTGTTTGTCATGCAGGTTTCTGTCGTCATCCCAGCTTACAACGAGGAAGGAAACATTGGCCGCCTCGTGGGCGAAACTTTTGCTGCCGTTCCACCAGACAGGCTTGGCGAAGTCATTGTGGTCGACGACATGTCGACCGATGCAACCGCCAATGAAGTGCAGGCGCTGAAAGCCATGCACCCAAAGCTGCGGCTGGTGCGCCATTTGACCAATGCGGGACAGTCAGCTTCCGTGCGATCGGGTATTCTGGCGGCTAAATTTCCGGTGATTGCCACCATGGATGGCGACGGCCAGAACGATCCGGCCGACATTCCGGCTCTGCTGGCAAAGCTGGGAGAGCCCGGCAACCGCGACAAGCCAGCGCTGGTTGGCGGGTGGCGAAAAACCCGCAAGGATACCGGATCAAAGAAATTCGCATCCCGGGCGGCCAACTGGATTCGGGATGCCGTTTTGAAGGACGATTGCCCCGACACTGGATGCGGCATCAAGGTTTTTTGGCGCGACGCGTTTTTGTTGCTGCCATTTTTCACCTCGTTGCACCGCTACCTGCCTGCATTGTTCCAAACTTATGGATACAAGACCGAATATGTGCCGGTGAATGACCGGCCGCGCCTTGCCGGAGTTTCGAAATACAACAATCTCAACCGTGCACTGATCGGGCTGTACGACCTGTTTGGCGTCAGCTGGTTGCGTCGCCGCACCAAAGCTCCAATGACGGCGGAAGATTGATCAGGCCGTTGTAGCCGCTTTGGCAGTTCGCTGGCTCATTTTTATCTCGCGCCGGTAGCGGGCATATATCCAGATGCCGATCGCCAGCGATGCAACAAACAACACTACAGACAACCCGATCTGCAGCCTTGACCCGACGTTGACGCCTGAACCCATCAACGCGAAGACCAGTGTTTGTGGCAAATACCCGGTGGCTGTTCCGGCAATGAACCGCAGCAAAGGTATTCCTGTCGCTCCGGCTGCCAGATTTGTCACCAGGTTTGATCCCACCGGAAGCAAGCGGATCATCAAGGTGATCGAAAACGTCGACTTGCTCCACATTTGCAGGGCCACATCGAGTTTGCCAACAACGAAATTCCGGGCTGCGTCCCGAAATCCGGTCGCAGCCGCGACCGTAATCAAGCAACCGGCAAGGGTGGCAAACAAAGCCAGAAAAAAGCCCTCGGCTATTCCGAAGAAATACGCGGCGAAAAAGGCAACCGCCTGCCTGGGACCACCGGCTGCAGTAAACAATGCACAAAGCATGAAATAGGCTATTCTGCCGTGCAACAGACCGGCATTTTCATCGCTGGAAAAGCGGAACCATTCAACAATTTGCGGAAACTGGTATTGCTGCAGCAGGTAGCCCGCACCGATCAATATGGCAAACATGACCGCTGCCTGGACAATCAGTCGCGGACCCATCAAACGCAGGGCAGAAATGAAACGGTTGGACATGTATCGGCTCAATCTGCCGCAGGCGACGAAAGTTGATAGCCGCATGACGGCTTGCTGACACGCCAGCTAGCAATCGCACACGTCAAGGGCAAGCAAAATCGGGAACGCCGTGATGTTGCCGGCTCTGCACGGGCTTGACGAATTGGCATTACAATACGACGTTTGAGGTTGCAGTGCAGGGAGAGCGCCATGACCGAAAGCCCGAACATTCTCGATGATGCGGCGCTTGCCCCCTGGCTTGAGGCAAACATTGACGGCTTCAGTGAACTGCATGAAATCCGCAAATTTGACACTGGCCAATCCAACCCTACCTACCTTGTTGTTGCGCAAAGCGGCAAATACGTGCTGCGGGCAAAGCCGCCGGGTGAATTGCTGAAATCTGCCCACCAAGTTGACCGTGAATTTCGCGTGATGAAAGCACTTTCCGGGACAAAGGTTCCAATTCCCGCAATGATTGCGCTTTGTGGCGAGGAACATTCACCCATCGGGCGGATGTTTTTTGTCATGGAATACCTGGACGGGCGCATTTTCTGGGACCCGGCATTGCATGAACTGGTTGGGGCAGATGCAATTGCTACCCGCAGCGCCATTTACGGAGCCATGAATGCAGCACTCGCCGATCTGCATTCGGTTGACCTTCCAAAGGTAGGACTTTCCGACTTTGGTGTGGCAGGGAATTATTTCGAGCGTCAGTTCACCCGCTGGACCAAGCAATATGCCGCAAGCGAAATTGACCGAAACGAGAACATCCACCTGCTGATTGACTGGCTGGCGACCCGGATGCCGAAGGATGATGGCCAGGTGGCGCTGGTGCACGGCGACTTTCGCCTCGACAACATGGTTTTCGCCCGCGACAGCGCTACCATCTTGGGGGTGCTGGACTGGGAATTGTCCACGCTTGGCCACCCGCTGGCCGATCTGTCATACCAGTGCATGCAGTGGCGCCTGCCGCATTTGGGCGGATTTCGCGGCCTTGGCGGCATCGACAGGACCACCCTCGGCATCCCGTCCGAGGCAGAATATGTTGCCAGCTATTGTTCCCGCCGGGGTATCGGCCCCATAGTAAACTGGCATTTTTACCTCGCATTCTCGTTTTTCCGCCTCGCGGCAATTTTGCAGGGCGTTTACAAACGCGCGGTTGACGGAAATGCCTCCAATCCGGAAAAAGCACGCGCTTATGGCGCAGCGGTTCCACAAATGGGGGAATTGGCCATGCAGATGATACGGCAGGAAGTCTGAAATTCTCGCGGGAATGTGAAACCGGTCAAGCCAAACCAGCGTATTGTTGTTGAAGTGTATGATCACAACAACGCTCCGGGAGAATTACCATGCGCAGTCTTGCAATCGCAGTATCCCTTGCACTTGGCCTGTTGCTCCAATCGTTCTCTGGCGGTGCATTCGCACAAGACGCAGTGCCTGACGCTGATACATCGGCCACGCGCGGCGTAATCGAAGACCAGATCAAGGCGTTCCAGTCTGGTGATGGCGAGCGGGCATTTGGTCATGCCGCTCCCAACATCCGCAATGTCTTCGGCTCGGTCGAACGTTTCCTTTCCATGGTTCAAAGCGGCTACCCTTCGCTCTACAATCCACAGGAATACAATTTCGGCCGCAACGCCCTCATCAGTGGTCAAGTGTATCAGGAACTTCTGGTAACCGACGGCGATGGCAAGCAGTGGCAGGCGGTCTATACATTGCAGCGCCAGGAAGACGGCAGCTGGAAGATAACCGGTGTCAAGATGAACCCTTACAAGGGCGTATCGGTCTGATACACCAAGCCTTGGCCGGATTGGCACTTTGACAGCTGTTTCTATAAGGATGGTTGCGTCCGATTCACCTGCAAACAAACCGGCCAACCCTTGATAAACCAGTACCTGAAAGTATTTTTGGTTTTCCTTGCACTCATTTCGGGTGCGCAGGGTTCCCTTGCCCAGAATGTTGACGAAAAACTGCCCGCCACAGCTGAAATGCTGCGGCTGCTCGGGAAAATCGAAACTGCGATCACCGAAAACAGCCGCGACGATGAAAAACTGGTCCTGCAAAGGCTTGAACTCGACAAGCTGACAAAATCCTTGATCGAGTATGGTGTATCGTTCCGTCCGGAATTGTCTTCAATCAACAAGCGACTGGGCGAGCTTGGACAGCCTCCCAAGGAAGGTGACGCAGCCGAAGCCGCCATTGTTGCGGAGGAACGCCAGAACCTGATCGCACGAAAAGTGGTGATCAACAATGAGCTGGCAGCAGCAGAACAATTGTCCATTCGTGCCAGCCAGGCACACAACCAGATTGCCGATTTTCGCCGCGACATTTTCTCAAATACGCTGTTTCGCAGGACCCAGGCAAAAGGTGTTTTCAGCAGCGAAAACTGGATGGCCTTTGTTGGCGAAACACAGAAAGCCTGGCGCTCTGTCCAGTCACGAACCAAATTTGTCTGGCAGTTCCGCCAAAACTCGATCCTTCTTGCGGTCGGCCTTTCATTGCTGGCGGCAGCTGCAATCTGGCTTGCACTGCGCCGCAGCGTTGGCCGTCTTCTTTTCAGCGCCAGTCGCCGCGACGACGAGTTGTCCTATTTCAGCCGACTCTCCATGGCGTTCTGGTCGATCGTCCTGCCTTCACTGGCTGCAACTGCCATTCTGGGTACGACATACGCACTTTTCTTCAATTTCGGGGTTTTTTCCGGCCAGTCGCTGCAATTGTTCCGGGCGCTGCTGGTTTCTTTGGCAGCACTGATATTTGTCTACAATCTGGTGCAGGCCGTTTTTGCTCCACGCCATCCCGAGCGCCGCCTTGCGCCGTTTACCGGTCGATCTGCGAGATTCCTGGTGTGGCTGACCATTGCCACAGCTACTGTTCACATCGTCGATTTTTTCCTGGGCTGGCTCAACGACATATTCTCCTCGCCGCTTCCGGTCACCGTGGCGCAAAGCATGTTTGCCGCCCTGCTGATCGGCTTGCTCCTGATCCTCATTGCCATGGTCAAACCATTTCGCGATGAAGAAACCGGCAAGATGGCGGCGTGGCCGGCCTGGGTGCGCCTGCCAATGATCCTGCTGGCCGGGTTTGTCATTGCCGCTGCCGTCACGGGATATATCGGCCTTGCGCGGTTTTCGGCGGCCCAGATCGTATTTTCCAGCGCGGTCATTGCCACCATGCTGATTGGCATCCAGAGCGGGCGCGCACTGGGCGCAGACGGCGCCCTTGATGTCTCACCCTTTGGCAAGTTCCTGCAAAGCCGCTTTGAACTGAAGGAAGCTGCACTCGACCAGATCGGTCTTGCCCTGAGCTTGGCGGTTTATCTGCTGGTTTTGCTGGTCGGCCTTCCATTGCTGGCGTTGCAATGGGGCTTCAACTGGGTGGATGTCTCGAGTTTCCTCTACAACACTTTTACCAGCATAAAGATTGGCTCAATCTCGATTTCGTTGTTCGCAATTCTTTTCGGTATCGTGCTGTTCATTCTTGGCTATGTTTTGACGCGCCAGTTCCAGAACTGGCTCGACCGTACAGTGATGGCCCGAAGCCGGATTGATACCGGTGTCCGCAATTCCATCCGCACCGTAACGGGCTATATCGGCGTGGGCCTCGCCGTTTTGATAGGCGTTTCCGCCGCCGGCTTCGACTTGTCCAATCTGGCCATCGTGGCTGGTGCTTTGTCGCTGGGTATTGGTTTTGGGCTGCAAAACATCGTCAGCAACTTTGTCTCAGGTCTCATTTTGCTGGTTGAAAGGCCATTCAAGGTAGGAGACTGGATTGTTGCGGGCCAGACTACGGGTATCGTCAAGCGAATATCCGTTCGGGCAACCGAGATAGAAACCTTCCAGAAGCAAACAGTGTTGTTGCCCAATTCCGAATTGATCAACCTGCCGGTCGGCAACTGGACCCACCGCAATCATCTGGGCCGGGTAGACATCAACGCGAGCGTGGCTTACGGCACAAATCCGCGCATGGTGCACGATCTTCTGCTGGAAATCGCAGTTGCCGATGCATCCGTGCTGAAGGTCCCTGCTCCGTTTGTGGTGTTTTTGGGCTTTGGTGAATCCGCCCTGGACTTTGAATTGCGTTTCCATGTCAAGGACATCCTGGACAGCCTTGTCGTTGCAACCCGCATCCGTTTTGCCATCGTTGAGGCGTTCGAAGAGCGCAATATCCAGATTCCGTTCCCCCAGCGCGATCTCAACATCAAGGCCGAGGACATGGCGTTTTTGGCTACCCGCTTGCAGGAAACGCCCAAACCGGACAACAATGAACCGAGGGTTCGAAAGAAACCGGCGGCAAGTTGAACGGGCCATTCAGCGATCGTTCATTTGCCGCCCCGTATAACTTCACCATTGCCGGAATGTTCCGGTTGCAATTGAGGGAACGGCGTCACCGCCGACAAAAACCATGAAATCGCTTGTAGCAGCCACCATTGCCATTCTTGCCATCACCGGCACAGCGCATGCTGCAAACATCGTGAACCTGGACCAGCAGGCCCATTCCCTGCAGATCACTGAAAATGGCGTTCAGTCCGACATCGGCATCCAGCCTGGTGAAACCGTGTCTGCTTGCAATTCGGGTTGTTTCATTACGTTGCCAAGCGGCGATCGCGAAACGCTGACAGGTGGAGAGACGGTTGAAATCGTTGGTGGCAAAGCAGTCATCAAGTAACGGCGCGGATTTGCATCAAGTCCGCTTTACAGGGCGGCGATGTCACCCTTGGCCCACGCCTCTTTGGTTTCGGCCTTGAACGCTTCAAACCGACCTTCGGCAATGGATGCGCGAATTGCGCGCATCAGGTCCTGGTAGTAGAAAAGATTGTTCCAAGACAAGAGCATGCCGCCCAGTGCCTCTTCGCACCGAACCAAATGATGGATATAGGCTCTTGAATAATCACGGGCTGCCGGGCAGTCGCTCTCCTCGTCCATCGGTCGCAGATCTTCGGCATGGCGCGCATTGCGCAAATTCACCCTGCCACGCCGTGTGAACGCAAGGCCATGACGCCCGGAACGGGTCGGCATGACGCAGTCGAACATGTCGATGCCGCGGGCGACGCTTTCCAGAATGTCGTCGGGTGTTCCCACTCCCATCAAGTAACGCGGCTTTTCTGTCGGCAATTCCGGCGCGGTGAAGTCGATGGTGCGCAACATCACTTCCTGCGGCTCCCCGACGGCAAGACCACCGATGGCATAACCCTTGAGGTTCATGGCAGCCAGCGCCCGTGCAGACTTCAGCCGCAGGGGCTCATTGTCGCCGCCTTGAACGATGCCGAACATCGCCCTGCCCTTTTGCTCGCCAAATGCACGGGCAGAACGCTCCGCCCAGCGCAGCGACAATTCCATTGCGCGCTCGATCTGCGAAGGTTCGGCCGGCAGCGCAATGCATTCGTCGAGTTGCATCTGGATGTCGGAACCCAGCAAGCCCTGGATCTCGATCGAGCGCTCCGGGCTCATCATGTGGAGAGAGCCGTCGATATGCGATTTGAAGGTTACGCCATCTTCGGTCAGCTTGCGCAGCCCCGACAGAGACATCACCTGAAAGCCGCCTGAATCGGTCAGCATCGGCCCTTCCCAACCCACAAATGAATGCAGTCCGCCCAAACGCGCCATGCGCTCAGCCCCCGGTCGCAACATCAAATGGTAGGTATTGCCAAGAATGATGTCGGCGCCAGTGTTCTTGACCTGGTCCATGTACATGGCCTTGACGGTACCGACCGTGCCGACCGGCATGAATGCGGGCGTGCGGATGGTGCCGCGCGGCATCGATATCTCGCCGCGCCGTGCAAGGCCGTCAGTGGCCAACAGCTTGAAACTGAAATCAGTTGTCATCGTGCGCCGTATAGCAGGCTGGCATCGCCATAGGAATAAAACCGGTAGCCGCCATTGATCGCATGCCCATAGGCTTCCTTCATGGTTTTCGTTCCTGCAAAGGCACAAACCAGCATGAACAACGTTGAACGCGGCAAATGGAAATTGGTCATCAGGATGTCACATGCCTTGAACCGGTATCCTGGCGTGATGAAAATGGCAGTTTCGCCGTCAAAAGGCTGGATGGCACCGTCAGCATCGGCAGCACTTTCCAGAAGGCGCAAGGAAGTGGTGCCGACACAAACGATCCGCCCGCCACGCTTGCGCACTGAATTGAGCGCCTGTGCCGTGGCCTTTGTCACGCTACCGCGTTCGGCATGCATCTTGTGGTCATCGCTGTCGTCTGCCTTCATTGGCAGGAAAGTTCCTGCTCCCACGTGCAGCGTGACGAAATGGCGCGAAATCCCGCGGCTGTCTAGCCGATCCATCAGTTCCTGCGTGAAGTGCAGCCCGGCAGTAGGCGCAGCCACCGCCCCTTCCTCGCGGGCATAAATGGTCTGGTAGTCGATGGCGTCGCGCTCGTCCTCGCTGCGCTTGAGCGCAATGTAAGGTGGCAATGGCACATGGCCGACGGCATGAAAGGCGGCGTCGAGTTCAGCGCCGGACAGATCGAATGCCAGCGTGATCTCGCCAGCCTCGCCCTTTTCTTCAACAGTGGCGTCCAGCGCGCCCATCAGGCAGGAAGTGTTGGTGTGTCCGAAGCGCAACCGGTCGCCTTCGCGCAACTTCTTGGCACCCCTGGCAAACCCTTTCCAGTGGCTGGCATCCAGCCGCATATGCAGCGTCACGCCAACCGTGGCCACCCCGCCATCGCGAATGCGTATCCCTTCCAATTGCGCAGGAATGACTTTTGTATCGTTGAAGACGAGCGCATCGCCGGGCTGCAGCAAGTCCGGCAAATCTGCCACAATCCGGTCGGTGAGCCCGCTTTGCGGCGCAACAACCAGCAAGCGCGCAGCATGGCGCGGTTGCGCCGGGCGCAACGCAATTGCCGCCTCCGGCAACTCGAAATCAAACTGGTCAACACGCATTTGTCATTTCCAAATGAAAAAGGGCGGCGTAACCGCGCCGCTCTTCAATCACGCACAAGCGCACCTCAAAGGTCTGCTGCAACTTTCATCGAAACAATCGAGTCAGGGTCGCGCACCGGCTCACCACGCTTGATATTGTCGATATTCTCCATGCCTTCGCTCACCTTGCCCCAAACAGTGTACTGCCGGTCAAGGAAACGGGAATCGTCAAAACAGATGAAGAACTGGCTGTCGCCCGAGTCAGGATTGTTTGAGCGGGCCATCGAGCAAACACCGCGTGTGTGCGGGGCTTCATTGAACTCGGCCTTCAACTTCTTGCCCGAGCCACCCATGCCGGTACCTGTCGGATCGCCGGTCTGCGCCATGAAACCTTCGATCACCCGGTGAAACACGATGCCGTCGTAAAACCCGGTCCGCGCCAGTTCCTTGATTCGCGAAACATGGTTTGGCGCAAGGTCAGGCCGCAATTCAATCACAACCTTGCCCTTTGTCGTTTCCATGACGAGGGTGTTTTCAGGGTCCTTGTAGGTGCTCATTTCAATTCCTTTCCGCACTTGTCACGGTTATTGATGCAACAATCACTCGACGCTCATCGTGATCATCTTGTCGGGACCATCAACCAGGCCATTGTTGGCCTTGCTGCCCTTCTTGAGCTTGTCGACATTTTCCATGCCTTCGATCACTTCGCCAACCACGGTGTATTCGCCATTCAGGTGCGGCGCGGCATCAAGCATGATGAAAAACTGCGAATTGGCTGAATTGGGGTCCGCCGTGCGGGCCATGCCAACCATGCCGCGTTTGAAATCTGTCGGTGTAAATTCGGCCGGCAGGTCCGGCAGCTTCGAGCCACCGCTGCCGGTTCCTGTCGGATCGCCAGTCTGCGCCATGAATCCGTCGATAACACGGTGAAACACAACGCCGTTGTAAAAGCCTTCGCCAGCCAGTGTTTTGATCCGCTCGGCATGCTTTGGCGCAAGGTCAGCACGCAATTGCATGACGATTTTGCCCTGCGTGGTGTCGATCACGATCTTGTCGCCTTGTGCATGCGCACCAAACGCAAATAAGCCAGCCAGCAAGATTGCTGCGGCCAGCCTTGCAAAAATTTTCATCACGGGAAACTTCATCAAAAACTCCGGGATTGGGGCGTCAAGCGCCGGTTTTCTGGTTGAGGGCAGCCAAAACGACCGCCGGCACGAAGGGCGCAACATCGCCGCCCATCTTCGCCACCTGCCGCACCAATGTGGCGGTAATGGCGCGGGTCTGCGGGCTGGCAGGAAAAAATACGGTATGAACGTCAGGGTCCATCACCCCGTTCATCCCGGCCATCTGCATTTCATAGTCAAGATCGGTGCCATCGCGCAGGCCACGCACCAAAACGCTGGCGCCGGATTTTCTGGCTGCATGGATGACCAGATTGTCGAAGCTTTCCACCCTAACGTGCGCAGCATCCAACTTTAGTTCGAAAAGTGCCGCGTCAATCAATTGCGCCCGTTCTTCGAAACTGAACATCGGCGCCTTGCCTGGGTGAACTCCAATGCCGATCACCACTTCGTCGAACAAAGCCATGGCCTGGCGCAGCACGTCGAGATGGCCGTGCGTCAGCGGGTCAAAGGAACCTGGGTAATATGCAATTCTTTTCATTTGCCCCCTCTCGCATGCCGGATTGCTGCCTGCAAGGGAAAGCAGGGCAAAACCCGGCAAATTTGGCACGCGCAATGTGATCTACAGCACAGCAGCCAATGAACGCAGGATTAATATGGTGTTCAGGTGAGGTTGAAACGGCATTCGTTAAATTACCTCGGAAACCGGAAACGTTCCGGCAAAAAATATTCGCAATAGTGCGAAAAGCAGCAGGGAGAATGGCAATGGCAATCTTGATCGTGGCAATCGCAATGACGTCTGCAATGATGATTGCGGCATTCCACTCGATGTACATGGAACGGCGGACGGAAATTCACCGTTCTCACCGCGCAGCCAAGCGTGGACACTTTGCATCTGAATTCGATCGGAACTGAAGACCAACCCCCTCCCGCACGGGTTTTGAACCGGCCCGTCTACGGGAATTCGCCTGACCTTCAGTTTCGCAACTTTGCGCGGCCTGACCGGAAACCCGGCGGCCGCGTTTTTTTATGTTCTTCAGCTTTCCGGCAGGGCGTCTGGTTCGGTGCCAGGCGCCAATTCCCCCACCACACCGCCATCTTCCTCCGGCTCGCTGATCAATTCAACGGAAACCACACGCTGCTCGCCCCCGGTATTGAAGATTGTCACACCCTTGGTTGCCCGGCTCGCCAACCGGATCTGGTTGACCGGAGTGCGGATCAGTTGCCCGGCATCGGTCACCAACATGATCTGGTCACCATCGCGAACCGGAAATGCTGCCACCAATGGTCCTATTTCTTCAACCTTCGAAATGTCGGTAGCGCGAATGCCCTTGCCGCCACGACCCGAAATGCGGAAATCATAAGTTGACGAGCGTTTGCCATAGCCAAAGGCGCTGACAGTCAGCACGAATTCCTCGCGGCCTTTCAGATCGCCATAGCGTTCTTCTGAAAGATCGGCCTCATCGCTGACTTCCTCGCCGACCAGTGCCACGTCTTCAACATCGCTGCCGCCAAGTGCCTTGCGTTCGGCAACCGAGCGCTTGAGATAGGCGGCCCGTTCGGCAGGTTCGGCATCGACATGGCCGACAATCGCCATCGAGATGATCCGGTCATTTTCGCCAAGCGAAATGCCGCGAACGCCGATGGAATCGCGCCCGGTAAACACTCGCACATCGGTGACAGGGAACCGGATGCACTGGCCAAGCGCCGTTGTCAGCAGCACATCGTCATTTTCGGTGCAGGTGCCGACTGCAAGAATTTCATCGCCCTCTTCGTCAAATTTCATGGCGATCTTGCCATTGCGGTTGACCTTGACGAAATCCGACAGCTTGTTGCGCCGCACGGTGCCGCGCGTGGTGGCAAACATCACGTCCAGCTGCTCCCACTGCGCTTCATCTTCCGGCAGTGGCATGATCGAGGTGATGCGCTCGTTCTTTTCCAGTTGCAGCAAATTGATCAGTGCCTTGCCGCGGGCTTGTGGTGCGCCGATCGGCAAGCGCCATACTTTTTCCTTGTAGACAATGCCGCGCGAGGAAAAGAACAGCACCGGCGTATGCGTGTTGGCCACGAACAGCCGCGCGACGAAATCCTCGTCACGCGTCGACATGCCGGAGCGGCCCTTGCCGCCACGCCGCTGAGCCCGGTAGGTGTCCAGCGGCACCCGTTTGATGTAGCCGCCATGGCTGACCGTCACCACCATGTCCTCGCGAGCGATCAGGTCCTCGTCGTCAACATCAAAACCGCCATCGGCGATAACTGTGCGACGCGGTGTTGAGAATTCGTCGCGCGCCGCTTCCAACTCGCCGCGAACGATGGAAAGTACCCTTGTCCGTGACGCCAGGATCGACAGGTAATCGGCGATTTCCTCGCCAATCTTGTGCAACTCGTCCGAGATTTCTTCGCGGCCCAGCGCTGTCAGGCGCTGCAGACGCAAATCGAGAATGGCGCGCGCCTGTTCTTCCGACAGATTGTACGTGTCATCGGCATTCAGTTTGTGGCGCGGATCGTCGATCAGTTCGATCAAGGGGGCCACGTCTTTTGCCGGCCAGTTGCGGGTCATCAATTGGTCGCGGGCCGTGGCCGGGTCCGGCGCGCGGCGGATCAGGGCAATGACCTCGTCAATGTTGGCAACGGCAATGGCCAGACCGACCAACACATGGGCACGGATGCGCGCCTTGTTGAGCAAATACTTGGTGCGCCGCGTCACCACTTCCTCGCGGAAAGCAACAAAGGCTTTCAACATGTCGACGAGCGTCAACTGCTCCGGCTTGCCTCCGGAAAGTGCCACCATGTTGCAACCAAACGAGGATTGCAGTGGTGTGTAGCGGTACAATTGGTTCAACACGACATCAGACATCGCGTCGCGCTTGAGCTCCACCACAACGCGGTAGCCATCCCGGTCGGATTCATCGCGAATGTCGGAAATGCCTTCAATGCGTTTGTCACGCACCAGTTCAGCAATTTTCTCGATCATCGTCGATTTGTTCACCTGGTAGGGAACTTCGGTGACGATGATCGCCTCGCGCTCGCCGCGCGCCGTTTCCGTGTGAACCTTGCCACGCATGATGACCGAGCCACGCCCGGTCTCATAGGCCGAGCGAATACCAGCCCTGCCAAGGATAATGCCCCCGGTGGGAAAATCAGGCCCGGGAATGATTTCCATCAGATCGGCAAGCGAAATCGAAGGATTTTCGATCATCGCAATGCAGGCATTGACCACTTCGCCCAGATTGTGCGGCGGAATGTTCGTTGCCATGCCGACGGCGATGCCGCCTGCCCCGTTGACAAGAAGGTTTGGAAACCGCGCCGGAAGCACCACCGGTTCGGACATCGTGCCATCATAGTTGTCGCGGAAATCGACGGTATCCTTGTCGAGATCGTCAAGCAATTCATGCGCGGACTTGGCGAGGCGACACTCGGTATAACGCTCCGCTGCCGGCGGATCACCGTCTATCGAACCAAAATTGCCCTGTCCGTCGATCAGCGGCAGCCGCAAAGACCAATCCTGCGCCATGCGCACCAAGGCGTCATAAATCGCGCTGTTGCCATGCGGATGGTATTTGCCCATCACATCGCCGGTGACGCGGGCGCATTTGACGTACTTCTTGTTCCAGTCGATGCCCAGTTCCGACATGCCGAACAAAATGCGCCTGTGTACCGGCTTCAGGCCGTCGCGCACATCGGGCAGAGCGCGGGACGTAATCGTTGACAGCGCATAGGCGAGGTAGCGCTTGGTCAGCGCCTCGCTTAGCGGTTCGTTGATGATCCGGTTATCGTCCGGCGTGTCGATAATGTCCGACATAAAAAAAGCCCCGCATTCTGTCAGGTCGCGTAGAATCGCCTTTTTCCTGATTGAGGTTAACAGAAACCGGGTTTTAGTTAACGTTTCGCGAAGATGGGAGGGGTCTTGCGCCGTCGCAGCAGAATAAGTCGCAAGATACGGGGCCGGATCAGGCTGGGCCTTGCCCTATGTGGGCTGGCGGCGGCGGCTTTTGTGCTGCACCGCTATCTGCCCGCGCAGCATAATCCGTTTCGCCCGCTTGATCTGACCCATCCGGTTGGCCTCGCGACCTATGGCAAGCTCACCGATCTGAAGTATGCGCCGGACCGGTGCAAAGCCGTGTTGGCGCAGGCCGGGGTCGAGACGCGGGGGCTTGCGCCGGAGCGGACGGCGGGTGGGTGCTCCCTTGGAGAGACCTTGGTGCTGGACAAGTCTTTGACGCCGTATAATGCCGCCCCGCTGCGCATGACCTGTCACCAGATTGCCGCGCTGTATATCTGGGAGGCGCAATTTGCCCGCCCGCTTGCCGAGGAGGTGCTGGGCAGTCCGCTGCGCCAGATTGAGACCTATGGCAGCTTTTCCTGCCGCAATATCGCGGGCACCGGCACGCGCAGTCAGCATGCCTTTGCCAATGCGATCGACATTTCCGGCTTTGTGCTGGCGGATGGCCGCCGCATCAACGTGAAACAGGATTGGCGCGCTGACAGCGCCGAGGGGCGCTATCTGGCGCGGTTGCATCGCGGCGCCTGCCGCCTGTTCTCGGTGACTTTGGGACCGGATTATAACGCCGCGCATGCCGACCATTTCCACCTTGATATGGGCAGTGTGGAGTCGTGCCGATAAAGCGGAGGGGTTGACCCCACCCCCACCCCGCCCCACATTCACCCCGTGACAGAGGAGAGCGCAATGGGCATGATGTCGATAGTAGATAATAGTATCTGGTTCAGACACCTGCCGGACGATCTACGTGCGAAGGCCGAAAACCTGAAGGCCGGAGAGCGTATCCTTCTGGAAATTGACGGCGTAACCGGCTGGTGGGAGCGTATGCAGGATGGGCGCGATGGGCGCCCCAGTCTGGGCTTGAAACCCGTGGACGGGATGCGGGAGGTCTGGACCCACTGGCAGGCAAGGCGCGGTGAGCGCGTGAGCGTCAACGATCCGGTGAATGTTGAGCGCTATCTCGCGGCGCTATCCGGCACGCTGGAGGAATGGGATAGCCCCGAGGACGAGGCGGCCTATGCTGATCTGTGAACATGGCGATACGGTCGTGGTGCCGTTCCCGTTTGTTGACGCTGCGGTGTCGAAGCGTCGTCCGGCTGTGATTATTTCAGCCCGCGATTTCAATGCGCAGAATGGGCATAGTATTCTGGCGATGATTACGACAGCGGCGCAGTCCTTTTGGCCAAGCGATTACCGGCTTGGCGACCTCGCGGCTGCCGGGCTGAGCCATAGTTCGGTGGTGCGGATGAAGCTGTTCACTTTGCCGAACGGGCTGCTCATCCGGCGCCTTGGGACTTTGTCGCCGGGGGATAAGCGCGGGTTGGACAGTGTGCTGTCGGGTGCCTTGGCGCGGTAGCCAAAGTGCGCGTGTTCAAGGCTCTGATTAAGGCGAGTCCGTGTCGGGCTTTGGTTTCGCGTGGGGGTCGTGGCCGAGGTGGAAGAGATAGAGGAAAAACAGGCTGATCGTCGTCAAACCGCCGAGCGTCAGGGCAAGCGGCCAGCCGCTGACGCTTTGGTCGATTAGCGTCCAGAGAAGCTGCGCGATGCACAGCGTGGAGACGATGAGCAGCGTCGGGGCGCGCG
>JBGSOG010000049.1:0-30675 GCA_041739225.1 Rhizobiaceae bacterium | reverse complement strand
GCCGATCTCCACCACCTGATCATCAATCGGATTGGCCAGTTCCGGCACGTCTTCGACAGGCGTGATCGTGATCGGGACGGAAATTGTCCCAACCAGCTGTCCGTTCCCTGCGTCGCTCAATACAATGATCAGCGAGCCCGTGTTGGAATCCGGCGTCGGCGTGTAAATCGCGCCATTGAGAGCGTTTTGTATCGCTTGCGGCGTTCCGGTGAACGACATGAATTCATCATCGGTGCCATCGCCGACAATGAAAGTCAGCCCTTCGATCGAGGCAAGCGTGACGGTCGAACCCGCAGCCATCGCGACTGTCAGATTCCCCGGATAGGTGATGGTGAACCCGCCAAGAGTCGTCCCGGTATCTTCCGCCAACGAGAACGACCCATTTACGCTGAACAGCGAAGGTATGGTTGGAGGACCGTTGTCAAATACCGGCACCATTGGCGGCGGTGGCAAATTCAGCCCGTTCTGAAACCCTGGCAGACCGGGCGCCTGGTTGTTGAGCAGCGGATTGAGTGCGCCCTGCAATGGCTCAACAGGCTGCCCGCCATTCAATGGATCAATGGTGAGGTTGGCGAATTCTGTATGCGGCTCTTCGAATTGCGGGCCGTTTTCATTTTGGCCGCGCTGGTCCGGATTTTGCTGGTTGTCCTGCTGCTGCTGTTGCTGGTTGCCCGGATCGCCCGGCTGGCCAAACGTGTCATAGGTATTTTGCAGCAGCGAAGGATCGCCAAGGTTGAGTTGGTCAGCAGCCAGTTGCTGGAGCTGGCCGTTGACACTGGCAAGGCGGTAAAGGAAGCTTGTCGAATTGACGTTGCCCAGCACCTGCCCGGTTTGCAGGTTGACGATCTGGTACGAGCCCACCCTGCCATCGGGGTCGGGAGCAATGCCGAAAGTGGTGGTTTGCGTTACCGACTCAATGGTTACGGTCGGCGTTGTGCCGCGAATGCCCATGGTGGCAACCGGCGTGTCTGCCCGCACGGTACCGGTTTTCGCTACAAGGCCGGTGACAAACACAAAGCTGCCCTGAACCAGGTTGAGCACCATCGAGTTGTCGGTACGGCCAGCATCATAGACAAGTTCGTCCATAATCATGCGCGCATCGGCCGACATCGAAAGAGCCGTGCCGTCAACAAACTTCAACGACAGCTTTGATCCGCTTCCCGTGGAGATCACATCATCTTCAAATATTGGCGTGCCCTGGGCCAAAGGCTCTGTGGTGCCGTCGGCCCGCTGGATCGTTCCCGAACCTTCCAGCAGCGCAACATTGCCGATCGGGTTTTGTCCGGTGGCTGCTGCTTGCGCATACTGGCCTGGAGATTGGGGTCCGGCCAGCAAGGATATGGTTTTGCCAAGCAGCATTGCGCCATCGGGCGACGCAATTGACGGCAATTGATCGTTGAGAAAATAATCCTGCAGTACCGCGCTGGCACCATTTGGCAGATCAATCAGGAGATCGCTTGCCGTGCGCGAGTAGTTGCCGTGCAACAGCAACTCGCCATCGATTTGAAGCTGGCTGTCCATGTCCCGGTCGGGACCGGCCAAAACTTCAAAATAGGCTGCGGATGTCGCACGATGAACAGCTCCCGCAAAACCATTGAGGGTTGCGGCAGGGTCTATTACGATTTCGGGCAGAACAGTATCTGCCGCAGCGTCGCCCCCCAGCAACTTGGTCATGAGAGTTCCTCGTGATTGGATCATCCATACAAAAAAACAGTCATGATTACAACTGGTTTAGCCAAGACTTTTATGGCTTGCCATGTGTTTCTGGCCAAAACAAGACTGGAATACCACTGTTGCACCTGCGCTACGCTGCGGTGATGGTTTGGCTGGAAACAAAATTAACGATTGAATTTGATGCTTTTGACGGTGCAACGTGAAAAGTCCCGGCAAGAGTGTTCACCCCGGTCGTGCATCAGTTTGGGAAAACGGCCAGATTTGCCACTCCATCGGGGGAATTGTGCAAGAAAACCTTTCAACTGACGGCAACAGCGCTGCAAAACCGGTGCAAGGCGTGTTTTCACATGCAAAAATCATGTGGGGCGCGTTTCTTGGTTCGCCATTTCGCAATGTCATTTTCCTGCTCGGCGCGGCCATATTGTGCGTAATTCTGCTTACCGCCTATGGCCAGATCATTCTCAATCGCTGGAATGCCCCGTTTTTCGATTCGATGGAGCGCCGCGACCTGTCTGCTTTCATGCAGCAATTGTGGATTTTTGTCTGGATAGCTGGCGGCCTGCTGATCCTCAACGTCGCGCAGGTTTATCTCAACCAGTTGATTCGATTGAAGCTGCGCGAGGGTCTGACACGAGACCTGATCGGCGAATGGATGCAGCCACGACGGGCATTCCGGCTGATGGGGGCTGGCGAAATCGGCTCAAATCCTGATCAACGCATTCATGAGGACACGCGGCACCTTGTTGATCTGACAACAGATCTTGGCATCGGCCTGCTCCAGGCCAGCATCTTGCTGGTGAGTTTTGTTGGCGTATTGTGGGCATTGTCTGCCAATTTTGCGATCACCATTTCCGGGCAAACCTTCAACATTCCCGGTTACATGGTTTGGGCTGCATTTTTGTATGCCGGAACAGCTTCGTGGATAAGCTGGATGGTGGGCCGTTCGCTGGTTGCCCTCAATGGCAACAAATACGCCCGCGAGGCTGAACTTCGCTTTTCATTGATGCATGCCAATGAGCATCTCGATGCGATTTCTCTCGCCAGCGGCGAACCCGACGAACGCCGCCGGATCGAATTCGACCTGTCTTCGGTTATCAAGGCTGCACGCCGGATCATGCGCGCCGTCACCAATTTGACGTGGGTTACGGCTGGTTATGGCTGGATGACCGTGGTGGCTCCATTCATCATTGCCGCTCCTGCGTATTTCTCCGGTGACTTGACCTTTGGCGGCTTGATGATGGCGGTTGGCGCCTTCAATCAGGTACATGAATCGCTGCGTTGGTTTGTCAACAACATAGGCGGAATTGCCGACTTTCGCGCAACCCTGACAAGGGTTGCCGAATTTCGGGCTGCAATCAAAGCTACCGATGATGATGATGGCGCTGACAACCGGATAGAGATCGTCAAGGGCAACAGTGAAAAACTGGTGTTGACCGGGCTGAAAATCTCGGTGCAAGGCGGTCATGTCCGATTGGCAGATGCACAAGTGGAAATACGCCCCGGTGAACATGTGCTGGTGAACGGCGCTCAAAGCGCGCCAAAGGCACAATTTTTCCGGGCACTTGCCGGATTGTGGGAGTGGGGCAGCGGACGCATCACGCTGCCAAGCGATGAAGCGCTTACATTCGTTCCGCGCACCCCCTATTTCCCGCCGGGAACGCTGCGCAGCGTGCTTTGCTATCCCAGGGCGACAACCGAGCTCACGGATGCCGAACTGATTGCAGCACTGGTGCGGGTTGATCTTGGCCGCTTCTCGGCATCGCTTGATCGAACCGCTCGTTGGGACCGGGAAATGAACGAAGAGGAGCAGCGAATGCTTTCATTCGTTCGCCTCGGCCTTCACAAACCCAAATGGGTTGTGATTCATGAGGCGTTGGACCTGTTTGAGGGCGATGCAAGAAAGCGCGTTTTGGCAATTCTTGACAATGAATTGAAGGATGCGGCGATCATCAATATCGGACGTCCGGGCCGCGATGGCGGGTTTTTCAGCCGTACCGTGCACTTGAGCGCAGAGACAGATATCGCATCACTGAAGCCGTTCAAAAGCAGGGCAACGGGAGGGCCACGCGGTCGTTCCTCAAGGCCGGGTACTTCAAAGGCGGATGTTGCCTGATCAGTCCTGTTCTGCCGGTTGGTTGATCAGGCCCCTTGCCGCCAAAACCAACGGGTGAAATCCGGCATCGCCCGAATCCAGCATTGCCAGAAACTGGCTCCGCATGCGCGGTTCCCAGAAACTGTTGATGTGGTCTGCCAGACCGGTCTTTGCACGTGCTTCACCCTGAGTGACGAAAAAGACGGCAATTTGGTTCGCCATGTGGACGATTTTCTCAGGCGACATTGGCTCTGGCTCCGGTCGTTATGCGCTGTGCATGGGAAAAGATTTCAAAGTCGCGGCCACGGGCGAGCGCCACCAACGTCATTCCGGCATTTTTTGCCGCTTCAATGGCGAGGGCAGTCGGGGCCGATACCGCAGCTATTGCCTGGCATCCAATCGTGGCGGTTTTCTGGACCATTTCCAGCGAAACGCGGCTGGTTACCACCACCATGCCATTGTTTCCATCCGTACCGGCGCGGGCAAGTGCGCCGCACAGTTTGTCGAGCGCGTTGTGCCTGCCAACATCCTCGCGAACAACAAGCATTCCCTCGCCCGGCACATGAAAACCGGCGGCGTGAACCGCATGGGTCATCACATGGATTGGTTGCCTTGAAGACAAAGCCTGCATGGCATCAGCGATATCGGAAGGGTTCAGGAGAAGCCCCTCGCCAACGACCGGCAACGCCCGCATGGCTGCAGCGATACTCTCCACCCCGCACAGGCCGCAACCAACCGGACCAGCCATCGCACGGCGCCGTTGGCTCAAGGATTTTCCCAGCGGCTCCGCCAACTCAATATGCAAATCGATCCCGCCTTCAACATAGACGGTTTCCACCGAAAGAATGTCTTCTGCCTTGGTGGCTACGCCCTCGTTCAGGGTGAAACCATAGGCAAAGTCTTCAAGATCGGCCGGCGTCCCCATCATCACGGCATGGGTAGAACCGCCATAGCTCAATGCAATCGCAGTTTCCTGTGGCACATGGCGGGTACCTTCAACGGCAGTGCCATTGTGCCACGAAATCCGGTTCACCGAGACATGCGGCTTTGTGTCCATGTCACTCGGCAGGTTCAGAAAGGCGTTCGATGCGGCGCGAACGGGTGGCCAATTCCTCATATTCCCTTTGCCATTGCGACGGCCCGTTTGAAGGAGACACCTGAACTGCTGTCACCTTGTATTCCGGACAATTGGTAGCCCAGTCCGAATAGTCGGTGGTGATGACATTGGCTTGCGTGTCGGGGTGGTGGAAAGTGGTGTAAACAACACCCGGCGATACCTTGTCGGTGATGAACGCCTTGAGCGTGGTCTCGCCCGAACGGCTCGCCAGCCTGATAAAATCACCATCGCGTATGCCGCGTTGTTCGGCGTCGTGTGGGTGAATTTCAAGGACGTCTTCATCATGCCAGATGACGTTAGCCGTACGCCTTGTCTGCGCCCCGACATTGTATTGGGACAATATCCGGCCGGTGGTCAGCAACAGCGGGAAGCGAGGACCGGTCTTTTCATTGGTCGCCACATATTCAGTCCGGATAAACCTGCCCTTGCCGCGAACAAATGCATCAATGTGCATGATCGGGGTGCCGTTCGGTGTTTGGTCGTTGCAGGGCCACTGAACCGAGCCTTTTTCCTCCAACAGCGTGTAGGTGACGTTGGCAAAGCTCGGTGTGGTGGCGGCAATTTCAGCCATCACTTGTGACGGATGGGTGTATGTCCAGCCGCCGCCCATGGCGTTGGCCAACAATTGCGTCACTTCCCAATCGGCAAATCCGTTCCTTGGTGTCATGACTTTGCGAACCCGGTTGATCCGGCGTTCGGCATTGGTGAACGTCCCGTCTTTTTCAAGAAAGGTCGAACCGGGCAGGAAGACATGGGCGTAGTTTGCGGTTTCGTTGAGGAAAAGATCGTGAACAATCACGCATTCCATCGCAGCCAGGCCAGCCGACACATGCTTGGTATCAGGGTCAGACTGCAAGATGTCTTCGCCCTGGATGTAGATGCCCTTGAAGGTGCCATCAACGGCAGCATCCAGCATGTTGGGAATACGAAGGCCCGGCTCCTTGTCGATCTTTACACCCCAAAGGCTTTCGAAGATGTCGCGCACGGCATCGTTTTTGACATGCCGGTAGCCGGGCAATTCATGCGGGAAAGAACCCATGTCGCAGGAGCCCTGCACGTTGTTCTGGCCGCGCAGCGGGTTCACTCCCACGCCCTTGCGACCAATATTGCCGGTGAGCATGGCAAGATTGGCAATTGCGATGACAGTGGTGGAACCCTGGCTGTGTTCGGTGACGCCAAGACCGTAGTAAATCGCGCCATTGCCGCCGGTGGCAAACAGACGCGCAGCGGCGCGCAATTCAACGGCAGGAACGCCGGTGAATGCTTCAACGGCTTCAGGCGAGTGGCGCTCGTGCGAAACAAATTCGGCAAAGTCGGCAAACTCTTCCCAGTCACAGCGCTCGCGAATGAAAGCCTCGTCCATGAAGCCTTCGGTGACGATCACATGCGACAGAGCAGTCACAACCGCAACATTGGTGCCAGGCTTGAGCGGCAAATGGTGGGAAGCCTCGACATGCGGCCCCTTGACCAGATCAATGCGGCGCGGATCGATCACGATCAGTTTGGCACCCTGGCGCAGACGCTTTTTCAGGCGCGAAGCAAATACCGGATGGCCGTCGGTTGGGTTGGCCCCAATCACGATAACCACGTCGGTGTGTTCAACGCTGTCAAAATCCTGCGTGCCGGCAGATGTGCCAAATGTCTGGCCAAGACCATAGCCGGTCGGCGAATGACACACGCGTGCGCAGGTGTCCGTGTTGTTGTTGCCAAAAACGCCGCGCGCCAGTTTCTGGACGAGATAGGTTTCCTCGTTGGTGCAGCGCGAGGAAGTGATCACGCCAATCGACTTGCGCCCGTGCTTTTCTTGCAGCCCCCGCATTTTCGCGGCAGCAAAACCCATGGCTTCTTCCCATGAAACTTCGCGCCAAGGCTGGTCAATGGTTTCACGGATCATCGGATTGAGGATGCGATCCTTGTGGCTGGCATAGCCCCAGGCGAAACGGCCCTTGACGCACGAGTGGCCGCGATTGGCCTTGCCATCTTTCCACGGCACCATGCGCACCAGTTCATCGCCGCGCATCTCCGCCTTGAATGAACATCCAACGCCGCAATAAGCGCAGGTTGTCACCACCGAATGTTCCGGTTGGCCGATCTCGATCACCGACTTTTCGGTCAGCGTTGCCGTCGGGCATGCCTGAACGCATGCTCCGCACGAAACGCACTCGGACGAAAGGAAGCTCTCGTGCATGCCTGGCGAAACACGGCTGTCAAATCCCCTGCCCTCGATCGTCAGTGCAAACGTGCCCTGCACTTCTTCGCAGGCGCGAACGCATCGCGAGCAGACGATGCACTTCGATGGATCATAAGTGAAATACGGATTGGATTCGTCCTTTGGCATCCACAGGGCATTGGCATCGCCGCTGCCTTCACGCGCCCTGACGTGGTTGTCGCCCTCAGCACCGTAGCGCACATCGCGAAGTCCGACGGCTCCGGCCATGTCCTGCAATTCGCAGTCGCCATTGGCTGCACAGGTCAGACAGTCCAGCGGGTGATCGGAAATGTAGAGTTCCATCACGCCCCGGCGCAAATCCTTCAATTTTCCGGTCTGGGTGTGAACAACCATGCCCGGCGTAACCGGCGTGGTGCAGGAAGAAGGTGTACCATTGCGACCTTCGATTTCGACAAGGCACAATCGGCATGAACCGAAAGCATCAACCATGTCGGTGGCGCAAAGCTTGGGAATGGCAATGCCAACTTCCATCGATGCACGCATCACCGAGGTGCCTTCAGGCACGCTGACTTCAAATCCGTCGATGGTCAGGGTGACGGTTTTCGCAGCCTTCGAAGCTGGCGTTCCGTAGTCGATTTCAGAAATGAGACCCATGAGAATTGTCCTAGTTCTTTTCTGCGAGTGTATGCGCCACAAGTGCATTGGCGTGGCCGTGGCCCAGTCCATGTTCGGACTTCAGCCAGTTCACCACCTCCATGTGTTTCATGCCCGGCTGGCCACGGATCAATTCTTTCCAATGCCCGATCGGCTTGCCATATGTCTTTTCGATCGACGGGAAATAGGATGTCGGGCCTTTGACTTTTTCGGTGTTCATTCAGCCGCCTCGCGTCGTTCGCGTGGCGCAAAATCTTCGGGGAAATGGTTTATCGCGCTCATCACCGGGTAGGGTGTAAATCCTCCCAGCGCACACAACGAGCCGAATTTCATGGTGTTGCAAAGGTCGGCCACCAGCGGCAAAGCCTCCATGTCGCCCGACGCAATCTTGTCGATGGTTTCCGTGCCTCGCACCGCACCAATGCGGCAGGGCGTGCACTTGCCGCAGCTTTCGATCGCACAGAACTCAAAGGCAAACCTTGCCTGCTTCAGCATGTCGACAGTGTCATCGAACACCACGATACCTGCATGGCCAATCAAGCCATCCTTTGCAGCAAAGGCCTCATAGTCAAACGGCGTATCGAACAGTTCCCGCGGGAAATAAGCACCAAGCGGGCCACCAACCTGTACAGCCCGTACCGGGCGGCCGGTCGCTGTGCCACCTGCGATGTTGTCGACTATCTCGCCGAGAGTGTGGCCAAAAGCTGCCTCAAACAAGCCGCCATGCTTCACGTTTCCGGCGATCTGGATGGGGATGGTGCCGCGGGAACGGCCCATGCCGAAATCCCGGTAATACTCGGCGCCACGGGCGAGGATCACCGGCACAGATGCCAAGGAGATTACGTTGTTGATCACCGTCGGCTTGCCAAAAAATCCTTGATGGGCTGGCAATGGAGGCTTGGCACGAACGACGCCGCGCTTGCCTTCGAGGCTGTTGAGCAGCGATGTTTCCTCGCCGCATACATAAGCGCCAGCGCCGACCCTGATTTCGATGTCAAATGCATGAGGCGACCCCAGAACGGTGTTGCCAATGACGCCGCGATTGCGGGCACTGGCGACAGCTTCGTCAAGCGTCGCAATGGCGCCAGGATATTCGGAGCGCAGATAAACATACCCTTTGGAAGCGCCGGTCGCTATTGCCGCGATTGCCATGCCTTCGATCAGAACGAACGGGTCGCCCTCCATGATCATGCGGTCGGCAAATGTCCCGCTGTCGCCTTCATCGGCGTTGCAAACAATGTATTTTTGCTCCCCGGCAGCTTCGAGCACAGTCTTCCACTTGATGCCGGTCGGAAAGCCTGCGCCGCCTCGCCCGCGAAGGCCGGAATGCGTGACTTCGGCGACCACTTGTTCCGGTGTCATTGCAAGTGCTTGCCGCAGCCCAGCAAGGCCGCCCAAATTCTCATAGTCTTCCAGGGACAGCGGATCGGTAATACCGCAGCGGGCAAAAGTCAGCCGGGTCTGGCGCGCCAGGAACGGATGTTCGTCAACATTGCCAATGTTTTTGCGATGCGAGCCGCCAGACAAAAACCCTGCGTCGAACAACGAGGAAATGTCGCCAATCTCAATCGGACCATATCCGACACGGCCTTGCGCAGTTTCGACCTCGATCAACGGCTCAAGCCACGCCATGCCGCGCGAACCATTGCGTATGATCCGGATCAATTCGCCACGGGCCTTGGCTTCGCGGGCAATGGCCGACGCAATTTCATTGGCGCCAAGCGCGAGGGCAAAGGAGTCACGGGGAATGAAAATCTTCGTGCTCATGCTTGCACCGCTGCAACAATTTCGCTGGTTTTTTGTGCGTCAATTCGGGCGATTACCCGGCCATCCAGCATCGCAGCCGGAGCGCAGGCGCAAAGGCCAAGGCAATAGACAGCTTCAAGTGTAATCGATCCGTCGACCGATGTTTGGCCGAAACGCATGCCAAGAAGCGCTTCAAGCCGGCTGGCCAGTTCTTCAGATCCCATCGACTGGCAAGCTTCGGCACGGCATACTTTCAGCACATGGCGACCAGCCGGTTTTTCCCGGAAATCATGGTAAAACGTAACCACGCCATGCACTTCCGCGCGGCTGAGATTGAGGTGTCTGGCGATCACCGGCAGCGCTTCGGCCGGAACGTGGCCAAGTTCTTCCTGGAGGTCGTGCAAAATGGGGAGCAACGGCCCTTCCCGCCCAGAATGACGGGCAAGAACTTCTGAGACAATGCCCGATATGTGCGTTGTGGCTGTCATCAATGGGAAGCCTCCTGTTGTTGCGAAACACAGTGAAGGACGCTCGTTGCATGTTCAATGCACATGTTCCGTCCGTTGATAGGTTTTTGCTATCAAAGTGAATGCCGCATTGCCGCCACTTGGCGGGCAAAGTGCATCAGAACCGAAACAATGGGCGTATGCGGTTCGCGCTGGGCCACCACGAGCCCGATCGTGTGACCAACATCGGGTTCCACGATGGGGATGGCCCTGACCGGCTCGGCCAGACCCAGCGTCTCGACCAGATTGAGCGGCATGATGCTGGCCCATTCACCGGTCCTGATGTGGGCGAACAATGCAATCATTGAATTGGATTCGAGCGTTGTGCGAGGCTCGGCCCCTGCCTGGGCTATCAAATTGTTGATGATGCGCCGGTTCTGCATGTCAGGCGTCAAAAGACAAAGCGGTTCGCTGGCCGCCTCCTCCCAGGTAACCGATTTGCGCTTGGCAAACCTGCCGGTGGCAGAGGTGATCAACTGGTAGCGCTCAATGTACAGCGGAATGGCAACCACCCGTCCAAGTGGCTCATTGTCGAGATATGTGATACCCGCATCAATCTGCAGGTTTTCCAGACTGGCCAGAACTTCTATCGAAGTCTGGGACAAAATGGTGAATGTCACGTCCGGGTGCTTCCTGCGGATGGGTGTGGTCAGCTCGGCTGTCATGGCCAACGCCGTCGGGATGGCGGCAATGCGCACGTGACCGGCAAGGCCGGTTCGCGCCAGCCGCATTTCCTCGCGCATGGTGCGCGCATCACCGACCATGCGGCGCGCCCACTCCAGCACGCGCTGGCCTTCCGGTGTGAGGCCCTGATAGCGGGCACCCCTTCGCACCAGCATCACGCCCAGATGCTCCTCCAGATGCTTAATGGCGGCAGAAAGAGAAGGTTGTGAAATGTTGCAGGCGTCGGCAGCACGACCAAAATGCTGTTCACGCGCCAGAACCAGAAACATTTCAAGTTTGTCGATCATTTCAGGTTCCCTGCTCTCGCGCCCGGGACAACCACGGCGCTGCCATCGGGTAAACAATTGGTCATCGTAACGCTTTTTTTATCATCTGCACCTTGCGGCGGCGTGTTGTCCGGAATTTTTACACTTTTTTATATTACCCCACGTCATATGTGGTCCATGAAGCTGAAAAAATTCTGTCGATCCACAAGTGGCAATTTCCTGACCACATTTGCCATAGCATCGCCTGTGCTGTTGGGCGTGGCCGGGCTGGCGCTCGACGTTTCAACCTATGTTTCCCAGCAGTCGCTGATGCAGGAGACTGCCGACACGGCAGTTTTGGCAGCCATTCGCGAGGCGGCAGTTGCAGGCTGGGACACAACCGTAGCCACAACCGTGGTCGAAGAATTCATCGCCAGCCAGCTTGAAGATGCTTCATTTGCCAACACGGACTATACCGACATCGTCAAGGTTGATCCCGTCTTGAGCCGGATCAAGGTGACCATCCAGCAGAACGGCCACGGCTATTTGCTGCTCAGCCTATGGAAAAACAATCCGCAGATAGAGGTTTCTGCTGAAGCACAAGTGGCAAGCTCTGCCAACATCTGCGTTTTGACCCTGAACGAAAACAAGGGCTCAACCCTGAAGATAACCGGCAAGTCCACCATAACCGGACAGGATTGCGGCGTGTTTGGCAACTCTGCTGACAAAGCCGCCATGGAAGTGGAAGACAAGGCCACGCTGACAGCGCAGGTTGTTTGCACGGCGGGCGGCTATTCCGGCCCAAATGCCAGCTACAATCCGGACCCGGTTACCGATTGCCCGACGATCCCGGATCCGCTGGCTTCGCGCGCTCCGCCTCCGGTGGGAAGTTGTGATTATTACGATACCGATCTCAAGGGATCCATCACGCTCAATCCAGGGGTTTATTGCGGCGGGATAAAAGCGGGTGGAAACTCCAAAGTCACACTCAATCCTGGAATTTATGTCATCAAGGATGGTGAGTTCACTTTCACCGGCAATGCAACGCTTGAAGGCGAAAATGTCGGGATTTATATCACAGGCTCGACGGCCAAGGTGGCGTTTGACAATTCAACGACGATCAGCCTGACCGCACCCAAGTCAGGCTCCATGGCCGGTATCCTGTTCTTTGAGGACCGAAATTCGCCGGATGGCCGCGAATTTGAAATTTCCAGCAAGGATGCGCGCCAGTTGCTTGGCACCATCTATTTTCCCAAAGGTTTCCTGTCGGTGAAGGGCAACAGCAAGTTTGCCGACGCATCGGCATGGACGGCTATCATTGCCACTGAAATCCGGGTGGAGAATGGTCCAAGCCTGGTTCTGAATTCCGACTACAAGGCGTCAGACATTCCGGTACCTGCCGGGATATCGGCTGAAACCGGCAAAATTTCCCTGATCAAGTAAATTCGAAAAAGAGACGCTCAGCCGGCAAGCATTTGCTCGCGGTAGCCCCCGGCCTGTTCGGCATCGTCTTGTGCATATGCAATCAAGTCGGCAAACGGCATGGGCTTGCCAAAATAGAAGCCCTGCACCTCGTCTATGCCAAACTGGCGTGCCAGCGCCAATTCCGCCTCGCCTTCCACACCTTCGGCAACCACCCGCAAATCCAGCTGGCGGGCAAGAGACACACTTGTCTCGACGCAGGCACGGGCGAATTTGTCGTTGGCTGCGCCGAGCACAAAACCCTTGTCGATTTTCAGTTCCGTAAACGGAAACATGCCCAATTGTTCGATATTCGATGCGCCGGTGCCAAAATCGTCGATTGCCAGCTTGAAGCCCGCCATGCGCAATCGGGTCATCGCTTCAAGGATAATCAGAGGATCCCTTGGAATGATGTTTTCTGTCAGTTCAAGAATGAAATTGGTCGGTTGCAGGCCAGACAACCGAACCATGTCGGCCAACTGATCTGTAAATTGCAGATTGCACAAAATCGAGGAGGATATGTTGAAGGACAGCGCAAGATGACCAAATCCCGAATCGGCCAGCCGCCTTGCATCATCCATGACAATCTCAACGATGCGCCAGGTGATGTCTGAAATGCGGCCATGCTTTTCGGCAAGGTTGATTGCCTCTCCCGCATCGAGCATCGTGCCATCCTCGTCCCAGATACGGGCAAGCGCCTCGGCACCGCAAATGCGGCCGTTGCGGACGTTGGTTCGAGGCTGATAATAGGCAGCCAGGCGAGACGCCTTGAGACTGGATACCAGACGGTCAATGTCAACCGGCGCGCGTCGGCCGGCAATTTCATTTTCCTTGGCCGAAAGCAGTTTTTCGGCGATCCGGTTGAAATCCACCGGCTTGGCAATGGCACCAAGACAATCAAGACCGCTCAATGTGGCAAGGCGCTCGGCGCTGGCAAGAACGGTCTTGTGCTCTCCGGAAATCAGCAACAAGCGGCCATGGTAGTTGGCCACTTTGGCGTGGCGCAGAAACTCGACACCATCCAGATTGGGCATCGACAGATCCAACGTGATGGCATCGATTTCGGCATGTCTTTGATCGAGAATTGCCGATGCAACAGCCCCGTCCTGCGCGACGATGACTTCGCCTACCCCGCGCGCGCGCAACACCTGTTCCAGAATCATGCGGAACATCGGATCGTCATCAACAATCATGACGGCATTTACGGCATTTGCGGCATTTGCGGCATTTTGAAATTGCAAGGCGGAATCCAGTCCGGGCATGACGATGGGTAATGAAAATTACCATCAACAAGATAACAAAATGCGAAGGCTGCCACTTTTTTGGACACTTGCAGAAAGGCGCCAGTTAACCAATTGAGATGCTTTTTCTGTCAGTTTGCAGCGGGTTGAAAACCGGGTGAGACAATGGCAGTGACAGAAGCAGGAATTTCGGCACAAAAACCCGTGAGATGGCGCGAAAGCCTGTATTTCCGGTTGGCGTTGTCGTTCGGATTGATCATGGGGATCACATTCCTTGTTGCCTCGGCGCTGTTGTCGTGGCGCGGCCATGTCCAACAAACCGAAGACACTTTGAGCCGGCTGAAGGCAACTGCCGCCATCCTTGCTGCTTCCGCCGCGGACAGTCTTGCGCTCGGCGACAGACAGGCCACACTGCAGAAAATCACCGCTATCCGGGACCTGCAGGAGGTGGTTTTCGTGGCTGTACTCGACAAGGATGGCAAACGTTTTGCCGACATGGGAACCGGCAGCTACCTGTCATCCGACGTCAATTACGAGGACACCAACCAGTCTTTGCGCATTCTTGTGCAGAAAACAGTCTGGGTCAGTGCCGATATTCACAAGGGCGGCTTGTCGAACGGACGGATTGCGATGTTGGCTGACCTTGGCCAGATCCGGGCCGAATTGTTCACCGGGATTGCCGTCAATGTCTTCGCCTCTGTGGTTGCCGCCATTTTGTCGATCTTTGCGGCATCCCGCATCATCGCAAGGATCGTTGCCCCTTTGGGCGATCTTTCCGGCATGATGAACCGTCTTGGCCACAACGGAAAATTCGACGAACGCGCCAGCGAAGACTCCAGTGGGGAAATCGGTGTGCTTGCGCGCTCGTTCAACACGATGCTCTCGCAAATTGAAACCCGCGACGGGCAACTTGCCGACTACCGGCACAATCTTGAGCACAAGGTCGAAACCAGAACGCGGGAACTCCTGATTGCCAAAGAGGAGGCTGAGGAAGCCAACCAGGCAAAGTCGGACTTTCTGGCCACCATGAGTCACGAAATACGCACGCCCATGAACGGTGTCATGGTGATGGTCGAAATGCTGTCAGTCGCACCGCTGCCGGAACGCCATCGTCGCTACGCCAATGTCATCCGCCAATCGGGTCAAGGCCTGTTGGCGATCATCAACGACATTCTCGACATCTCCAAAATTGAAGCGGGCAAGCTGGAACTGGAAACGGCGGAAGTTGACATCGATGCATTGCTGGACGGAGTGGTAAGCCTGTTTCAGGAAAAGGCCCGGCAAAGCAACATCGACCTTTGCTATCACGTCGGTCGAAATGTGCCGCTGGTTGTCGCAGGCGATCCGACAAGGCTTGGTCAAATTGTCACCAATCTGGTCAACAATGCGCTCAAGTTCACGCAGTCCGGCGGGGTTGCCGTTACAGTCACCAATTCGGCTCCGACAGTTGGCAACATTTGCCATTTGCGCTTTGAGGTCCGTGACACCGGTATCGGCATCGCCGCGGAAAAACTCGGCAGCATTTTCGAGCGCTTTACCCAGGCCGACCAGTCAACCACGCGCAAATTCGGCGGCACCGGGCTCGGCCTTTCCATTTGCCAAAGGCTGGTGGAAGCCATGGGTGGCGAAATCGGCGTCAGCAGCCAGATCAATGCCGGCAGCCGGTTTTATTTCGAACTTGCACTTCCGGTGCTGTCAGAAGCACCAGCAATCAGGATGCCTGTTCGTGTGCCGGTGTGGGTGCGTGCCGGTGGAATTTTCACCGCCCGAATGTTGCTTGATACCATGATTGATGCCGGTCTGCAGGCGGTCAAGTTTGTTCCCGGAATGCATGGCCCGCTGCCCGGCCAGATCGTCATTTGTGACCCGCAGCATGCGCAGGATGCCGATATTGTCGTACTTGGATTGCAGCGCGTCGTGATCTCATCGATTGGCGATGGCGCGGGCGAAGAGCTTGTGCGCAAGGGTGTTGCGGCCGACATGATGTCTTTCCCGACAAGCCGCACCGAGCTTGGCGAAATGGTGGCACGCATTGCGGCAAACGAGATGCGCGGCATCAAGGCGCTGGAAAGCGTAACATCTGCGCCGGTGCTGCCCAGTTTCGAGGGCATGGCCGTGCTCGCTGTGGATGACGTTGCGGTCAACCGCGAGGTGATACGCGATGCGTTGAATGCATTTGGTGTTGAGGTATCGCTTGCCTCGAGCGGTGCGGAAGCAATCAGGCTGATTTCTGAAAAGGCTTTTGATGTGGTGTTCATGGACTGTTCAATGCCCGGCATGGATGGTTTTGAAGCAACCACGCGCATTCGTGCGATCGAGAAAGACGCAGGCATTTCGCCGACCCACATTGTTGCCCTCACAGCCCATGTTTCCGGCAAGGAGGCTGAACGCTGGCGCGAAAGCGGAATGAATGCGTATCTGGCTAAGCCTTTCACCCTTCAAGGGCTGAGAGCCGCCCTTGCGTCGGTCAATCCAGCATCGGCATATTCGCAATCGCCTGGCGGACCGGTAGCCGGTGAAGAGTTGATCAGCGCAAAAACACTTGAACTGATGCAATCGCTTTCTGCGTCTGGCGGCGATTCCATGTCCGACCGGATTTTCCGGATGTATTTTGAACATGCTGAACCTGCCCTGCGTGACCTTGATGAAAAACTGGCAGGCGGCAATGCCAAGGAAATATCCTCCAGCGCACATGCACTCAAATCGATGAGCCACAGCAGCGGTGCATCCGCAGTGGCCGCAGTTTGCCAGACAATCGAAGACTGCGCGCGCGAAGGAAAACTGCCAGCGCGTGAGTTGGTGATGCAGGAGGTTTGCGCGGTCTACGAGCGGACCGTGCGGGCAATGTTTGACCATCTTGACCCGACACGGGATTTGGGCGGAAAACAGGATGGCGCCGCACAGGTATCGTGAAGATTGGGCGGCAGTGGAAATTGCCCCACACCGATGCCGGGTTGGCAATTGTTTGCCTGGCTTCCAGTATTTTTCCGTTTGGTTGCGTCGTGACCTGGGTGTTGACGCAGATACGATTGGAACGCCAATTGCCGGTCACTTTCAAACACCGATTGTGGAGGGTCAGACATGATCTCGCGGGATTTTGATTTCGAGTTCGGGAGCTGGCGGGTAAGGCACCGGCGTCTTAAGGCGCGGCTGGCTGGTTGCAGCGAGTGGGAAGAGTTTTCCGGCTTGTCAACGACGCGCCCGGTACTTGGCGGAAATGGATGTATTGAGGACAATCTCATTCATTTTCCGGCAGGTGACTACCACGCGATTGCAGTGCGGGCTTTTGATCCTGCCAGCCAGTCTTGGGCGATCTGGTGGCTGTCAACCAACGACCCACACACGATGGATGTTCCGGTGGTCGGCCGTTTTGCCGAAAACACCGGCACCTTCCTGGCTGACGACACGTTTGACGGTCGCCCGGTGATTGTCAGATTTCTTTGGCTGAACACCCTTGGTGACAATCCCCGATGGGAACAAGCGATGTCTGACGATGGTGGCGCGAGTTGGGAGACAAACTGGGTAATGGATTTCGAGCGCGCGTGAAAATCTGAAGCGTCGAAAAAGGATGTAAAAGATGCCGTTGAGAACTTTGCGGTCATCGCGGCGCTTGGCGCCGCAGCCCTGTACGGGAAGCAAAGGTACAACAACCGTTCATGCCGCAGCAGACAAATCAAACCGTTCCATCAAAACCTCCATTGCTGGAAGTTCTGATTCTAATTTGCCACGATAAATAAAGCAGCTGAACTGGTTTCAAACAGCAAGACTATTTCAAAAACCACTATTGTGTCCCGCCCAAAAAGGCTCTGCTAGATGTTCATTGGGTCGCATTTATTCGTGTCTTTGTTGTATTTACTGAATTCATCGCAACTCGCTATTCTTTCACACATACCGTTGATGCGGACTTGCCCTTCCACACACTGCATTTCCTGCGTCGCCGGTGGCGAGCCTGAAGGCGCAGGAGAACCGCTGAACAGGAAAGTCTGTGGATCATCCTCGCGATGGCGAGCTTTCAGGGACTTGCTCATCGGGCCGATGTATACGCGCATGCCGGCGCGCGCGGTGGTCGTGTCGCTGCTGAAGTCGGCGCTTGCGTACAATGAAACATTTGAGGCAACGGAAGAAAGCGAAGCCTCCAGTCCGGCGGTCAGATAGCTGTCGTCGAAACGGTGTCCGCCGCCAAACTCCAGCCGGAAGTCGTCGGTTGCGTACCAGGCGATGCGCCCTTCGAAGCGTCCGGACGTGCCTTCGTTTTGCATGTTGCGTCCGGCGACATGGTCGATACCGGCAAGACCCTCCAACGACAACTGGCCCATATAGGCCTCAGCTTCCAGAGCAATGGAGGCGGTGTCAGCAGCGTAATCCTCGCCGCTGATGTTGGTATACTCGCCGTATACGCCGAGCAAACCCTGTGCTGGATCACGCCAGAACAAATGGCCGCCAACGCCGGCCTGATGCGCGTCATCGTGCATCTGCAGCACTCCGGCATCGATCTGCAAACCGAAGGATTGGGAAAGCGGCACGGTCAAAGTGCCAATGCCGTAAACCCCACCATTGTCAAACCGGTCTTCATCGAAATCGAATTGCAGCTTTCCGACATCCAGCTTGCCGTTGATGCCCGAAACGGCCGGAAGCCCGGCAGAAACCGGTGCAGCCTCTTCAACCACGATGTCTGCTGCATTCGCTACGCCAGACGCACACGCCGCCAGAATTGAAACGGCTACCCAAAAAACCACGCATCAAAAGCCCCCTCAGGCAAAATCTGCCAGATAGTTGACACATGCAGCGCGAGCAGGACAGCCCGGCAACGAAAAAACATTAATGAAAAATTAAGCTGTTGCTATTTCGCCACTACAGGGCTGACCAGGCGTTTGGCCATCCTTGGGGGGAGCGCCTTCCCCCGGTATTAACGTCAAAATCTTCGGCGCCGCCTGCACAAACCGTCAGGTTTGCTGCGGTCGGGCTGTATCGCCCGAAATACCGGGAGTTGCCGACCCTGCCGGTCTTGCAGAGTGACCCGCCCTGAGCTGACAACACACAATCTTCATGGCACCGTCACACGGGTGTTTTGCGACCCGGTTGTCATGCGGTGATCGTCAACATGCGCAGCAGGAGCACGCCATGACTGAAGACCGCGACATCGATGTTTCTCACGAAATGACTGCTTTTATCGCGGAATTGCGCCGCCTCGCCGACGCACTGGAAAGCGGTTCGCAATTCACGATCCACATGGACGGCGAAGACGTCACCATTCCTGAAGGCGCAAACTTTTCCATCGCGCATGAGCGCGAAGACGGCGAAGTCGAGCTTGAATTCCAGGTAACCTGGTCGGTTGAAGAAACCGGCGAAGACGAAGAAGAAATGGAAGAAGACGAAACCGCCAGCTGATGCGGTACTTCGCCAGCGTTGCCGCCACTCATGCCCCTCCAGTGCCGCCGCGAGGATCGCGGCTGCGACCATGTTGTCACCGTACAGAAATGTAAGCTTCATGCGCTGCGCACGCTTTTAAGCGCTTTTTTTCCCATTGCGTTTCAGCAGCGGGCGATATGGTTTGAGGTCGCGTAGAGGCACAAGCTGGCCGAAGGCGGCATTTGAGATCATGGAGCCGGCGCCGAACCCGCCATGGAGTTCTGAACCGGATTGCTTGCCACCCGCTTGGGCAGCGGGCGCACAAGAGACTGCAACAAGGGCGATGGCTGCTGCAATGGTGTGAAGGCGGATCATGGCATTGGTCCCAGTCTTGGGTTCAGCCGGTCCTCCCGGCTGGTTCGATTCGATCTGGCATTTTGCCACTACCGATGATTGCCAAATATTCCGCATTCGGCTTGGTGATGTGCATTAAAACACACCACAATTGGCCAGCGACCTCAGCCGCCACCCGCCAGCCAATCATTTGACTTTGGTCAGGGAGTTCGTGTTGTGCGGAAACACACGCCTGATCCAGAATGACAATGTCAGGTTAACCATGTGGCCAGCGAAACTGGCGCCAACCCTGGAGTACCGCAATGAGCAGCGAACTTTACAACACTGAGCACCTGATCCGGACTTCGTCGACCCTGACGAACGTCATGGTTTCAATGGCAATGGTTTTCGTCAGCATCTTTGCGCTATGCGCATTGTGAAAAGTCTGCAGTGTTCGAAAAGACGAAACGCAGAGCCTATCGGCTACAATTCCAAATCTTTGCCGATGCCAGTAAATGCTGAACAGCGGACTATTTTCCTGAACTGTTGACAGTCACTGACTTTTCATCAGCCAACTGATCGGCAAAGCAGGTTCGAATCCTCTCGATAACCTTGGCGCTGCCTTCAAGTTCATATTTTTCATTGAAACCCTCAGATGCAAGATCGATGGTGTGACCATTCTCAATCAGCCCCAACAATGAGATTTGATCAAGGTCTGCAATCTCCAGGCGTGTCTGGCTCTTGGCTTCGGCTGCTATGTGGAGTCGCGGATAAAAATCAACAAGCGCAGCCAAGGCGTACCGGCGGGAATGTTGCAGCCGCCAACTGGGATTGGACAATCGCAGATGCCAGGCTCCGTCTTTTCGTTTTGCCAGGGCGAGCGTAGTGCCATCGTCAAACGTCGTGCTGGCCCAACACTCCTGAAAATTCCGACTGCCTGGACCCGTTTCGATATCCCCACGCCAGCGGCCATCGACAAACGGGATCGTTCCCACTCCACTTGCTCCGGCGACAGCGTGCAGTAGGCCTGTGAAAAAGACCGCGACGAACAACCGATGGAACATTGCCAAAAATCTTCCGAAAGTCTGGTTTCGCCAGAGTTGCATCAAGAGCCTAAACCCTCAAGCCAAAGGATAGCAATGGGTGTGGCCCAATGGAGCTATCTGGCAATCCCGGTACGGTTCGCTCCATCAAACCCAGGCGGGGCTGGCGGAAACCAAAACACAATGGCAAAAAGAGCTCAATGTCGGCCTTGCGCTGCCGAGCGGACATTGCCAAGCGCTCTCGCAGCCAACGCCAAAGTTGCTGCTTTTTCCACTCCTCCAACGCTCGCCGTCAAAATGGAGCGGTCAACCAGACCAGGCCAATACCCGGCATCAAAATGCTTCCAGGAAATGAACGTGCAAACCAAAACGACAAACCCGAACGCATAGGTATTGAAGACCAATCTCAACATGGCGCATGCTCGAGCTAGGGTTAAAAAAACGGAAGATGTTCTTTGAAGCCTCCAAACACCCGGTCCTGCTTGCACAAGATAAGCTGCCATTGATTTAAATTTGGTATTTTTACGTACAATTTCCTAAAACAGACAAAATAAACCCGAATGGCCGTGGCCGCCAGGCTTGCAGGTTAAATCAACGAAACCTGCTTGTCATTCGTGGCTATCTTCGCAAACGACTGGCGGACAAGAACGACCAAGCGTTACCCCCGAATGAAAGCTGAGATGCTCCACAGGCGTGTTGCCCATGGCGCAACTTGGAAGCCGTCGGGTTCGCAACATTGGATTGTAGCGACTGGCTATATCACCGCCGCTTTCTGAAGCCCATCGATAGCATTCCACCGGCCATGGCTGAGCGGTTTTTTGGCATTGCTGGATGAGGGAGAAAAGGCAGCACAAGCCAGACCAAGAAGCCTCGGGTATCCTTGAGGCACTAAGGCTGAGATGTGCAAACCCGTCAAAACTCAGGATACATTTTCCATCGCGACCTAGAATTTTGCCTGAACTGTATTGCCATCGGACCCAAGTAACTGAACGGCGCCCTTGACGTCAGCAGGGACTTCGACCCCGGCGTTGGCAGAAAGAGTTCCTGGCGCGGCAGGCGCTAGCGGCAGCCGCACTGGCTTCCCGTCAATCACAAGTAATGGCCGTTCCGCTCATTTTGGCCGTATCGATCGCGCTGTCGTCATCCATGGTGATGTGGACATTTACTGTGGTTCCGAGCGCAACAAGCTCGACACGGTAAGGACCAGCATCCACGCGAAGGCCACCGTTGGGTCCAAGACCAGCCTCGTGTGCAGCAGCGGGCGATGCCAGTATCAGGGTCAATAGCAGAATTCTAAACATTGGATTTCCTTTCGTTTTCAGAAGGTTTGAATTGCGGTTACACGCGTTCCGTATAAATCGGCTCTCTCCATTCCGGATGCTTTGACAAGCCGTTCAAGCGACTTGCGCCCATAGCGCAGGAAAAGAACAGGTGTCAGGAACGTATCCAGCAAAGTGGAAGAAATCAGCCCGCCGAAAATCGTCACTGCGACCGGGTTGAGGATTTCCTTCCCCGGCGCATCTGCGTTGATCATCAATGGGACGAGTGCTACTCCTGCTGCCAGGGCCGTCATCAAAACAGGGGTCAGGCGTTCCAATGACCCGCGAATGACGAGTTCGGGTCCAAAAGGCATGCCCTCATGCAGTGCCAAATTGATGTAATGGCTGATTTTCAGGATGCCATTTCTGGCTGCAATGCCTGTCAGTGTAATAAACCCAATCATCGACGCTACAGACAAAGGCTGTCCGGCAATCCACAAGGCAGCCACCGAACCGATCAGGGCCAAAGGAACCGAGCCCATGATAATCAGTGTGCAAACGGTAGATTTGTAACGGCTGAACAGGATTGCAAACACCATGCCCAGCGAAACCAGTGACAAGAGAGCTATGGTTCGACTGGCTTCTTCTTGCGCCTGGAATGTACCTTCCAGCGTGGCGGTATAACCTTCAGGCAGGTCGGCTGCAGCAATCACGGCGCGAATGTCGGTGACCACTGCCGCCATATCCACGCGTCCATCCGTATTTCCCAACACGACCAATCTCCTGCTGCCGCCTTCGCGCAGAATCTGGTTCGGCCCGTCGGTTTCACGCACTTCAGCCAGCTCGCGCACAGGTACCCAACCAGAGGGGGTCTCGATCAGCAGATCGCTCAAGGCTTGCGTGGTGCGCATCTCATCTGCGAGCCGCATCACCACATCATATGTGCGCGCGCCATCGACCAGTTTTGACACGACACGCCCGTTTGACAACTGCTCTAGGGCCTCTGTGATTGCCGCAGGCTGGATTCCGTACAGGGCCGCACGATCATAATCGATGCGGATTTCCAGTTGTGGAATGCGCACCTGTTTTTCCACCTGCAAATCCACAAGCCCCGCAATTGGAGCGATCTTTGCGCGCAGACTTTCGGCAACGCTTCGCATTGTATCAAGATCCGGCCCGTAGACCTTCAACGCGAGCTGCGCGCGAACGCCGGACAGCATGTGATCCAAACGGTGTGAAATAGGCTGACCCACGTTGATTGAAACCGGCAGGATCGACAATCGCGCACGAATGTCGGCCACGATCTCGGTTTTGGGTCGGCTGGATTCATTCAAGTCGACTTCAATCTCTGAAGAATGGACACCTTCGGCATGTTCATCCAATTCCGCCCGTCCAGTTCGCCGCCCTACTGCACGAACTTCTGGCACCTCAAGGATCAACTTTTCGGCAATCAGCCCCACCCGGTGGGATTCAGCCAGCGAAATACCGGGGTTGAACAGCATGGAAATCGTGAAGGTTCCCTCGTTGAAAGGCGGCAGGAACGCACGGGGCAGCATCGTTGCTGACCAGGCCGCAATCAGAACTGCCATTGTTGCCAGCGCCATCAGTGTCTTCTGCCATCGGAAAACAACGTCCAAAGCCGCCCGGTTGCCGCGCTTCAAGTTGCGTACCAACCAGCCTTCATGCTCATCCAGGCGTTTCATTCCGGGAAGAAGGAAATATGCCATCACCGGCGTCAGCGTGATTGACACGATCAGGCTGACAAGGATTGAAATGATGTAGGCTTGCCCCAATGGCGCGAAAAGCCGCCCCTCAATACCAGACAAAGCAAACAACGGGACAAAGACAAGCACGATGATCATCGTTGCATAAACAATGCCGGAGCGAACTTCTCGCGAGGCCGAAACCACCACGTCGAAGGTTGTGCGTGGGTTGCCAAGCTCCCGGTTTTCCCGCAGGCGACGAAAGATGTTTTCAACATCCACCACTGCATCATCGACCAGTTCGCCGATGGCAATCGCAAGGCCTCCCAACGTCATGGTGTTGATTGACAGACCAAGCATTTTGAAAACGATGGCCGTAACAAGGATGGACACCGGTATCGCAGTTAGTGAAATCAGTGTCGTGCGCACGTTCAGCAGGAATGCAAACAGCACGATTGCCACAACGACCACCGCCTCCAACAGAACTGTCTGCACATTCTTGACCGAGGTTTCGATGAAATCTGCTTGGCGAAACAGCACTTCTTTGGCGTCAATCCCGTTTGGCAGCGCAGCAGTAATTTCTGAAAGTGCGGCCTCTACGCTTCGGGTCAGTTGCACGGTATCAACATCAGGCTGCTTTTCGATTGAAATGATGACGGCGGATTGGCCCATGTACCCGGCCTCGCCTCGTTTCAACCGTGCCCCGTAGCCAACGTCTGCGACCTCCTGCAGAAGGATGGACCGGCGACCATCGCTTTGCACAACCACTTTGCGCAAATCGGCAAGGTTCAAAGTGTTGCCGATGTTTCGGATCAAAAACTCGCGCGCATACTGATCGGTAAAACCGCCGCCAGTATTGGCGCCGAAAGCCGTGATCGCCGCTTCAACTTCGGCCAAAGTCACCCCGAGTGCACGCAGGGCCGCTGTGTTTGGGGCTACGCGGAACTGGCGCACTTCGCCACCGATGGGAATCACCTGCGCCACGCCTGATATGGTCAAAAGACGTGGTCGCACGATGAAATCGGCCGCTTCGCGCAACTCCATCGGCGACACCCCTTCAGGTGCTGTCATTGCAACCAGCATGATCTGACCCATGATCGAGCTGATCGGCCCCATTTGCGGGACTACCCCTTTGGGCAGTTGTGAGGCCACAAGGGTCAGCTTTTCTGCGATCTGCTGACGATTTCGGTAGATATCAGTGCCCCAATCGAACTCGACATAAATGATGGACAGCCCCACGCCTGACACGGACCGCACGCGTTCAACTCCCGGCAAACCGTTCATTTGGGTTTCAATCGGAAAGCTGACAAGTTGTTCAACTTCGGGCGGGGCAAGCCCCTCGGCCTCGGTCATGATTGTCACAGTGGGGCGGTTTAGATCGGGAAACACGTCCACAGGCAGACGCATTGCGGTAAACAAGCCGTAGCCCATGAGGACGACCGCAAGCACCAGAACCAAAACCCGGTTGCGCAGAGATTGCGTGACAAGAAATGTGAACATGTGGCAGCCCCTCTAGCGCAATTGATTGAGAAGTTCGGCGCCTTGGGCAACTATCCGCTCAGCAGCGCTGATCCCTGCAACGATAGTCACGCGTCCACCATCCAAAGGTTCGGTCCGCACGATGCGCGGCTCGAAAATTTCCGGGCCGACATGCACAAAGACATTTTCCTCGCCATTTGTTCCCCGGATAACGGCTTCGCGGGGCGCTGCAATACCTCTGGTAACCTTTGCTGTTTCAGCGAAAACGGTCACGCGATCCCCCACCCGCAGTCGACCATCAGCGTCGTCAATCCGAAAATGAATGGTTTGTGCTTGTCCATCCTCGGCAAACCCCGCACCAATGAGACTGATGGAAGTTATGGCACCCCCATCGCTGCCAACCGACGCATTGCCCGACAATTGATCTCCGCTGAACGAAAAAGCCTCGATCCATAATTTTGCAGGATCAATGATATGAAATACTTCAGTGTTGGTCTCGGCGATCAGGCCTGGGCTGGCATTGGCCTTTGAAACCATACCCGATACCGGGGCAACCAGGGCCTCAGCCTCCATCCGCAAGGCATTCAATCCGGCACGGCGCTCCCGCAAGCCTTGAAGTGTCAGTTCGGCTTCTTCAAGCTGGGTTTTCGACACTGTTCCCGATTGGGCAAGCGTTCGAAACCGCGCAACCTGGCGTTCCTCCAGTGCGATTTCCTGATCAAGTTCCGCTTTCGATTGGCGTATCGCGGATTGATCGGCTGCGGCCAGTGACGGCTCAATCAAAGCCATCAGGTCGCCTGCCTTCACACTTGCTCCCAACTGCGGAAATCCACCCGGCGGTGCCAACAATCGTCCGCCGATTGCCGTTTGTACGAAACCGCTCGCATTGCGGTCGGGAATGATGCGTCCCGGCATCTCGATGCTGCGCCGATGCTCAGCTTCAACGGCGGCCAGGGTCAGAATGGCCAGAATGCGCTGGGTCGCCTTTGGTACAAAGACCAGCCCATCTGGAAGGCGCTGCGCCACATCCCGGATAACCGCGGTACCGGTTGACGGGGTGGTTTGCGCCAGAGCCAAGGATGTTCCAAGAACCAAGACCAATGCCACGACAATAATCCCGCCGGCATTCCTTCGCTGCTGCAGCAGCACCATCGCCAATGCGCCGCTCAGAAGGCCAAGAAGCCCAATCCCGATAAGCGCCGGGTCAGTGCGACTTGCGCGGTCCTGAACTGACAAGACTGCCGCACGCAGATGACCCGAAAATGTTTTGGCTTGCGTATCTGCGGCTGCGGCAACCGGCAGTTCGGGGATTGTCAAGGTTGCAGTCAGAAAATCGATATCAGCACCTGCTGTGACGGTGAACAACAATTCATAAGAGCCCGTCTTCGCTGCCCACGGCGCTTCCAGCCGATAGATGTCTCCATCCTGCGCCGCCTTTGCGGGCCCTGCCGGGGTTTCAACGTCAATCGTCGCCCCAATGACTGGGGAATTGGTCTCAAAACGGTCGAGAAAGATCATCAAGCCATTGCCATTGACTGTGGCCACCAACTCGAACAACGGCGAAACCGCTGTTGCTCGCGGCGCTGTTTGCACAGTCGGGGACGGAATTTCATCGCCGTGCGCATGACCTTCATGTGCGAGCGAATTGCCAGTCAATATCAAGTTGAACAGGGCAGCGAGAAAGCCCAGGCGAAAGCCGGTCATGAGACACCTCAAGAGTTTGCAAAAACCAAATGAGCTGCGATTTGGCGCAGCTTCGATGTGGAGTTTCAGGACCTTGGGGGGCGCTTCAGCGCACTAGGCGGCGATGTCTTGCCTTGCGTGTTGCCAGGCAGGGAATATTGGGCGAGAAAAATATCCATGAAAATGACTGGCTGTATCGCGTTGTCAAATACGACAGAGCAACCAGCCATCGAGCAGCATCCGACCCCACAATTGGTTTGTGATGCAGTATCGGCCAATGAAAAACCGGCACTAATTTTCGAGCTTACAATTTCGACCAATTTCGCGTCTTCGTTTACCTTAGAAGTTGCGCGACCGTCATGGGCCGATGCGTCCGCAATCATGCCAACGCAAAGGAATGCTGACAGGAAAACGATCGCCCGTACCCGTAGCAGAAATTTCAACACTGACCTGTTCATGTCTGAATTCAATCGACCGGACCGATCCTGTGGGTGATGAATGTGTTGCCAATATCTTGTTGACCCCATGATGGCCAGTTAAAAAAATGTGATGGCTGATGTTGTTATGCATCCGCAACCTTCCGGAGAATCCGCAAGGGAATCACTGCGGCTACCTGCTTGGTCCTATTCGGCAGATCGGTTGAAACGGTCGACAGTGGCGGTCCGCATCTTGGTGACGCGGATGCCGTTAACATGGATCGGCGGGAGGACCCGGCGATGTGCGTGATCATTTTCCAGATCATCGACGCTGCCGGATTTCGCTGCAATTGCTGCGGCGATGGTTCGATCACAGTCGCGTTTCGGTAGCGGGGGGACAGCCGAAACACCAAAGACCTGCTGTAGATTTTGTTGTTTTGAAATAAGAGCTTACAGCTGTTCACTGAAATGACGCAGTCATCAGGTCCGGAGAAAATCGGCCCTTAGAGACGGCTTTCGAATCTCGTGGCGCCGGGGCCAGTGCTCAGCCTCACCCGCATAACCCTCGAAAACAACGAGAAATTCCGGCTTCTCAAGCGAACGGAGAAGAGGTTTGCGGGAGGCGTTGGCGGAGGGGATGGGCCTGATATCCAACCTTCTCTGGGGCTTAAAGTATTGATTTTAAAAGACTGGCGCTTTCAAAACGCGTTTCCGTCGTATCTCTGCAGCGAACATCCCGCTGAACCGCGGCGACGAAAACCGCACCGTTTCGTGCCTGATCTCGACGCCCCACTCGTGCAGCGCATCCTAGACATTCCGCAGCGACATCGGGAACGGGATGCACATCATCACCGACAGGCGGATGATCTTGGGGCTGGTGCGAAAGTACTGGAAGGGGCTGCGTTTGGTCATCCGCAAAAGCTTGGAAACCGACCCAGCCGACTCAAGACCCGTCCCTCTGACAGCGCCAGCACGAAGATAAACCCTTGCTTTGTCGTTTGCATAATCGCGGGCACTTTCAGTCCGTCGCGCGTGATGTCGACAAGCGTCGCGGCCGACGGCGTATCGTAATCCCAGCCGTCATGAGGGCCGCTAGCGCGAATTCATACCAAACCCGCCAAAAGCACGCAAAGATAGGACGCTTCCTCCCACTATAACTTGCCGAGGCAGCGGTGAACTTCGGCGATCAGCACCGCAGAACTAACCGGCTTTCCCAGCATCGGCACAGTTTGCATGATCTGCGGCTGCTGCTCCCGCGAATATCCGGATGTGGTGACGAAGGGCGTACCGAGCTTGATAAGCTCGCGCGCGATCGGCTCGGAACTTTCCGTACCGAGATTGACATCTAGGACGGCGGCGTCGCAACCGAATTGCGCAAGCAATGCAAGCGCCCGGGCGACCGAGTTTGCAGGTCCGATCACCACGTAGCCGGCGTCCGACAGAGTCTGGCTGAAATCCATGGCAATCAGAGGCTCGTCTTCCACGACAAGTATACGGCGGCCAGATACCAGCGCAGGTTTTTGACTCTGCCCAGTGCCGTTTGGCCGTGGCAGCGGCCCGATCTCACTTTCGATCAGGCCAGCCGCCGGGCAACTGATACGCCAGACGAGACCGGTCGGCGCGAAATCGACATCGGCGTCGCAGCCGAGACTCATGTTGATCATGTCGTCGATCACGATTGAGCCAAAGCCGCGGCGAGTTGGTTCGGCAACCGGTGGGCCACCGCTTTCGATCCAGGACATTGCGAACTGTGCCTCGCCGGTGACGCTGAATTGTAAGGTCCAACTGATCGCCACGCGACCAGAAGCGTTCGACAGTGCACCAAATTTTGCGGCGTTGGTCGCAAGCTCGTGCACTGCCATCCCAAGTGACTGTGAAGCCGAAGCGGTAATCTGGACAAACGGGCCGTCAATCTTGATACGGCCGTCGTTCTCATCGCCGAAATGGGCGAGCTGGGATCTTACGAGCTCGCCGAGTTGCACGGACTTCCATTCGCCCTTGACGAGCAAATCTTGACTGGCGGAGAGCGCGCGCACGCGCTGGCCAAAGATCTCGAGGAAGTCCTCTGGCTGCGTTTTTACTGTCTGCCGTGCAATCGCCTCGATGAGAGCGAGCATGTTCTTCGAGCGGTGATTGACCTCACCCATCAGCAGCTTGATACGATCCTCTTGCTGCTGCTTTTCCGAAAGATCGTAGAAATGGCAGACAACGCCGGGGCGACCATCCGGCATAATGTGACGCTCGATCTTCCAGTCGTAGGCCTCGGTGTCGCCGATGTCGGCGCGCTGCTCGACATCGTTTGACGCGCGGTACGGCTTACCTGTCGCGAGAGTATGACGAAAAATCCCGATGGCCTCACTGGCAAACGGCTCCAGCCAAAGAATGCTCAGGACCTCTGCGAAATCACGCCCAAGCAGCGGCCGCACATTCTCGAATACTTTTTGTGCGCCGTCGCTGACCTGAACGAGCCGGAAATCGGCATCGACCGCATAGATCCCGAATGGCGAGTGATCAACAAGATCGCGGAACGTGTCATGTGCAATTTGCAGGCGCTCGTCGGCCCGGGCGCGCTCTACCTCTGCCCGTGCGCGCTCGGTTGTATCTCGGATGTTGAATTGGATAACGCTGTGACCATTCTCATCATAACGATTGGCCACCACCTCGACCTCGCGAAGTGCACCGTCCTCGGTTTGCAACGGCAGATTTTCATAACGGATTTGTCCGGTAGCCTTCAAGATCTGAAACATGTCCTTGTTGGCTTTCGCGTCGCTGAACAATCCGATCTCGAAAATTTCCATGCCGACCAGTTCGGCAAGCGAATACCCAAGCAGGTTGATCATAAACGGATTGGCATCGATGATCTCTCGCGTACCGGGATCGACGATAAGAATGCCATCGTGGGCTGCCTCGAAAAGTCGGCGATATCGTATTTCTGAAACCCGGAGACGGTTGACATCACTGCCGGCGTGTTGATCGACCAAGGCCTCCACGTCACCATTGCGAAAGGAACGTACAACGTCTTCCATTTGCCGCAGCCGGACACGCAGCCGCTCGTTTTCCTTAAGAATGTCTGCTGGCTGATTCATCCCGATTGGGCTCCGTCGATCACTACGTATGGTAGCAGTCGACAGCACCATGCATGCTAACGACGCAATCTTGCGATTCACGTGACATCGCCCAACACCATTAGTCGAAGAGTGTTCTCGATAGGCTCAAGGTCCTCGGGTTGGAGCTTTGCCTTGCTGATCAGGGCACATTCTTCCAGGATCGATGCCGCGGCTACCTCTGGCATACATAGACCATGATTTTGATAAGCTGTCGACGAGCTTTCGTCGGACATGGACTTTACAGCCAACCGCGAGGATCTCATCACTTCGGTGACGGGTTGAAACCTTGCAAACCACTGGTAGCGACTTCCCCGGCAAGCGTCCGGTCGAAGAGATCCTTTCCAGCTTCATCGCCCGCACCCGAGGCCGATCCATAGCGCAACTGCGGCCCTCGGGATGCGATCTGCGGTCCACCGCAACCGGTGATCTGGCGCCCCGAACAGGAGTGCCAAGTCGGCCACCTTACCAGAAATTTCCCCCTGAGCCGTAAGCCAGGCGGCCGGATCCAAGATGTTGCGAAATGTCGCCCTTGTTCCCACGAACGGATCTTCCGCACCGTCCTGCGCCGCCAGGAACCACAGACCAGACTAGCCTCCGGGTCAAGGTCGAAGGGCCCTAGGCGGAGGTTGTGGTCATCAATATTTTATTGGCCACTTGGTGCCATGTGATCATTATTTGCGTATTGTGCAAAATACCTAAGTGTTCTCTCGACC
>JBGSOG010000058.1:0-17147 GCA_041739225.1 Rhizobiaceae bacterium | reverse complement strand
CTGCTGGGGCCTTTTTCGAATGGATAGTTCAGCGTCGCCTTTGGCTTGAAGAAGTAGCGCATCGACAGGAAGAACGCGCTGACGAATTCGGCAAGCAATAGCGACTTGGCAGCTTGTGCAATCGTGCTCATCGTTTTGCTTCCCCTTGGTTCATTGCCCGGCTCATGCAGCCCATCCGGTGATCTGGAGAACGGTCGCCACGATGAACAACATCGCCAGTGAAATCGGCAGGAACACTTTCCAGCCCAGTCGCATCAACTGGTCGTAGCGGTAACGCGGCACGAAGGCCTTCACCATCGAGATCATGAAAAACACCAGGCAGACCTTCAGCACGAACCAGATAACGCCAGGCACCCATGTGAACGGCGCAAAATCAAACGGCGGCAGCCAACCGCCGAGAAACAGTATGGTCGTCAGCGCACACATCAGGACGATTGCCGCATACTCGCCCAGCATGAACATCATGTACGGGGTGGAGCCATACTCGACCATGAAACCTGCCACCAGTTCGGACTCAGCCTCAGGCAGGTCAAACGGCGGACGGTTGGTTTCGGCAAGCGCAGAGATGAAGAAGATCACAAACAACGGAAACAGCGCCAGCCAGTGCCAGTCGAGGAAAGTTCCCGGCATTCCGATCATGGTACCCAAGCCGTCTTTCTGGCTCAGCACAATATCCGTCATGTTCAGCGAACCCACGCACAAAAGCACGGAAATGATCACGAAACCGATGGAAACCTCATAGGAAACCATTTGCGCAGCCGAGCGCAAGGCACCGAGGAAAGCGTACTTCGAATTGGAAGCCCACCCGCCCATGATGATCCCGTACACTTCCAGCGAGGAAATCGCGAAGATGTAAAGGATGCCCACATTGATGTCGGCAATGACCCAGCCCTGGCTGACCGGAACCACTGCAAACGTTGCCAATGCAAGGGTGACGGCAACCAAGGGCGCCAACAGAAACACGGTCTTGGATGCCGATGAAGGGATGATCGGCTCTTTGAGCACAAATTTCAAAAGATCTGCGAAAGATTGCAACAAGCCCCAGGGGCCAACCACGTTGGGTCCGCGACGCAACTGGACCGCAGCCCAGATCTTGCGGTCGGCGTACAAAATGTAGGCAATGAAAACCAGCAATGCGACCAGAAGCACAAGGCTCTGCGCCACGATCCAGAGGACCGGCACCACAGTGTCTGTGAAAAATGCGCTCATGCCGCTATTCCTGCTAACCGGTCGCAGCGCTCAAGCGCCTTGCACGAATTCCATGCCAACGGGCTGATGACTGCCAGAGCGGCAGACGCGCTCCTTTTATACGCCTTTGGCGGGTTTACAACGCGCCAAACAGTGTTTTGCGCGCCTTTTGTCATTCTGCTGCCTCGGCCATGCCGCCTGCCTGCTGGGCTGAGCATTGTGCCATGACCCGCGATGCCCTTGCGATCGGATTGGTCAGGTAAAAATCAGCTACCGGCGAGGTGAAATCTGCCGATCCAACCTTTCCACCAATTTTTGCCAATTCGGCAACCACTGAAGATTGGGAGACTGCGATCTCGCCGATGTGCGCCAAATGCGGGTGCCTTGCAAACATCGCACTGCGCAATTGCTGCAGATTGTCAAAAGCGAGCGTGCACCCCAGCACCGCAGAAAGCGCCCGCAAGATTGACCATTCTTCCCTGGCTTCGCTTGGCGCAAACACCACCCTGCTGGCCATTTGCACCCGTCCTTCGGTGTTGACGTAGATCCCCGACTTTTCGGTCCATGCCGACCCGGGAAGGATGACATCGGCCCGCTGCGCACCCTTGTCACCGTGTGACCCAACGTAAACCACAAAACCCTTTGTTTTGGCATGGTCGAATTCATCTGCGCCCAGCAGGAACAACACGTCCATGCCGGTGAGCATTTGCGCGGTTGCCTTGCCGCCTTTGCCCGGCACAAACCCGATATCCAGCCCGCCAACGCGCGAGGCCGCAGTATGCAGCACACCAAACCCGTTCCAGCCGTCTTTCACCGCACCGCACGAAACGGCAATCTGCGCAGCCATGGAAAGCACCGCCGTGCCGTCTGGCCGGTTGAGTGCGCCCTGCCCGACAATGACCATCGGGCGCTCGGCCTTTTTCAATACCTTGGCAAACTTCGCCGAACCGTCTGCGAGCGATGAAAGCGCGTCCGGACCCGTGCCCAGATGCGTATGCGAATAGCGCAGATCGGACTGCTCTCCAACGAGCCCGACAGGGTAATCCGACATGCGCGAGCGCTTGCGGATTCGCGCATTCAACATGGATGCTTCAAACTGCGGATTTGCACCGATGATCAGCAGCGCATCAGAGCTTTCGATGCCGTCAATGGTTGCGTTGAACAAATATCCTGCCCGCCCCTTGGCCGGATCAAGCGGGCTCATTGCCTCACGGCAATCCATGTTGGGCGAGCCGATGCCATCCATCAGTGCCTTGAGGGCAAACATGTCTTCAACCGCGCAAAGATCACCGGCAATTGCACCGATCTTCTTGGGCTCGGCAGCTTTGACCGCCTTGACAATCGCGGCAAAAGCCTCGTTCCAGCTTGCCGCTTGCAGCTTACCGCCCTTACGCACATAGGGGCGGTCCAACCGTTGAGCCGACAACCCGTCCCAGACGAAACGGGTCTTGTCGGAAATCCATTCTTCGTTCACCTGCTCGTTGAGACGTGGCAAAATGCGCATGACTGCCTTGCCACGACTGTCCACGCGGATGCTTGAACCAACAGCATCCATGACATCGACCGATTCGGTCTTGGTCAACTCCCAGGGCCGCGCCTGATCCTGATAGGGGCGCGAGGTCAGCGCACCAACCGGGCAAAGATCGATAACATTGCCCTGCAATTCAGAAGTCATCGCCTTTTCAAGGTAAGTAGTGATTTCAGCATCCTCGCCGCGACCCGTCAGGCCAAGTTCGGAAATGCCGGCAACTTCCGTGGTGAAGCGCACACAGCGCGTGCAATGTATGCACCGCGTCATTTTGGTGCGCACCAGCGGGCCGATGTACTTGTCTTCAACCGCCCGCTTGTTTTCGTGGAAGCGGTTCTTGTCGACACCGTAAGCCATGGCCTGGTCTTGCAGGTCGCACTCGCCACCCTGGTCGCAAATCGGGCAATCCAGCGGGTGGTTGATGAGCAAAAACTCCATCACCCCTTCGCGGGCTTTTTTCACCATCGGTGATTTGGTCATCACAACCGGCAACTCGCCATTGGGTCCGGGGCGCAGATCACGCACGCCCATAGCGCAGGAGGCTTGTGGTTTTGGCGGTCCGCCTTTCACTTCGACAAGGCACATGCGGCAATTGCCGGCAATCGAGAGCCGTTCATGATAGCAAAAACGCGGCACTTCAGCTCCCGCCTCCTCACACGCCTGTAACAGCGTATAATGGTCTGGAACTTCGACTTCTTTGCAATCTACGATCAGTTTTGCCATCTTTAGTTGGCTCTCTTTTCCGTTTTTCCAAACAACCATGCCAGACTGGCAACCCAATTTGCGCCCGCGGTCTTTGCTTCACCGACGGCACCGTTAACCACCGTCGCTTTGGCGCGAAATGCCCGGGCAAATTCAATCGAGCGCGCACTGGTCTCGCGCATCATGAACTTCACTTCCAATGGCGTTTCACACATTTTCCTACTCCGCCGCAACCGCAGGGGCGCAACCCCGGCTTTGCCAAAGCTGCGCTTCTTTCAGGTATTTCCAGCCGAAAGCGAAATCACTGTCGCCATTGGCTTTGAGGTGCTCAAGCCGCTCCAATGCCTCGTCAAGGGTCGGCTTGTGACCCTTCGGCACCCACCACATGACGAAGTGCATTTGACCAAGCACTTCAAACCACTCGGCCCGACGCGCATAAAACTGCTTGTGGACCGTGTTCCAGACAAAATTTTCAAGCGTTTCCACGCTTTCCCAAACCGTCAGGTTTGAAACATACTGCGGATCGCCTTCGATCTTGGCTTCCGTATTGCCGGTCCCCGGTTCACCGGAACCTTCCATCATCCACACGAACCCCGGCATCCGCTTGCCAAGGCCGTTTACCTTGTCGAGCGCCGCCATGAATTCACCAACGCGCGGATCATCTGTCGGAGCGACCAGCCGTCCGACATTGAGTTCCGCGAGATGCAGTTTTGCGCTCACCTCAATGTGCCTTTTCCAGCCGGTCGATCCTGCGTTTTAGTTCGGCAATTTCCCGTTCCAGCGACTGGGTACGAATGTTGGCATGGGCCGCAAACCCGACATGGGTAGACGTCGTTTCCTGCCAGTCTTCGATTTGTTTGCGCAATTCAGAGAGCTGCTTGTCCTGGTCATCAAAACGACCATCGTGCTCATCCATTTTAGCGCGAACTTCACGCAACAATCGCAACATCACGTTTTCCGGTTCAGTTGCCATTCAATCTACTCCGCTGCCTGCATGACCGGCTCGTGCCGGTGCGCGTTGCGGCTGAACTCGTCGATGCGCCGCTCGATTTCAGGACGGAAATGCCGGATAAGTCCCTGGATTGGCCATGCGGCGGCGTCGCCCAAAGCACAGATGGTATGGCCTTCGACCTGTTTGGTCACGTCGAGAAGCATGTCAATTTCACGCTTGTGCGCTTCGCCGCGCGCCAGCCGCTCCATCACCCGCCACATCCAGCCGGTGCCTTCGCGGCACGGCGTGCATTGGCCGCAGCTTTCATGCTTGTAGAAATAGGAAAGCCGGGCAATCGCCTTGACCACGTCGGTGGACTTGTCCATGACGATCACTGCGGCGGTGCCAAGGCCCGATTGCAGCGCCCGCAGCGCGTCAAAATCCATCGGCGTATCGATGATCTGCGCAGCCGGCACCAAAGGCACTGAAGATCCGCCCGGAATGACTGCCAGCAGATTGTCCCAACCGCCGCGGATGCCGCCACAATGGCGTTCGATCAGCTCGCGGAACGGGATCGACATCTCTTCTTCCACGGTGCACGGCGTGTTGACGTGGCCGGACACGCAGAAAAGCTTGGTGCCCTTGTTGTTGTCACGGCCAAACTGCGAAAACCACTGTGGCCCGCGCCGCAGAATGGTCGGGGCAACGGCGATGGATTCAACATTGTTGACGGTCGTCGGGCAGCCATACAGCCCGACATTGGCAGGGAATGGCGGCTTAAGGCGCGGCTGGCCCTTTTTGCCTTCCAGGCTTTCCAGCAGCGCCGTTTCTTCGCCGCAGATATATGCGCCAGCGCCATGGTGGACGTGGATGTCGTAGTCCCAGCCATGAATGTTGTTCTTGCCTAGCAGTTTTGCGTCATAGCACTCGTCAATCGCACGCTGCAGCACTTCGCGTTCGCGGATGTATTCGCCGCGAACGTAGATGTAGCAAACATGCGCGCCCATCGAAAAACCGGCGATCAGGCAGCCTTCGATCAGCGTGTGCGGATCGTGCCGCATGATGTCGCGATCCTTGCAGGTACCCGGCTCGGATTCGTCGGCATTGATTACCAGGTAATGCGGCCGCTCGCTGGCTTGCTTCGGCATGAACGACCATTTCAGCCCGGTGGGGAACCCTGCCCCGCCGCGCCCGCGCAAGCCGGAGGCCTTCATTTGCTCGATGATCCAGTCGCGGCCCTTGTCGATGAAGCCCTTGGTTCCATCCCAATGGCCGCGCGACATGGCGCCCTTCAACGATCTGTCGAAAGTTCCGTAGATGTTGGTGAAGATGCGGTCTTTGTCAGCGAGCATGGCGGTTTTCCAAACTGTCAACGGGACAGGCGGCTGGAGGCAGGAGCAAATAGGCTACAAGGCCACAGGCAATGGTGAGCGAATACACTATGGCCAGAACGAAAAAGTCCGGATTTTCCGAGAAAGCACCTGCAAGGACCACTGCCGCGATGGTGGCTGGCGCAACCAACATGCTGAAGCGCCTGCACGTACTTGCCGGATTGGCGGCATCTGAAACCTTGTTCTGGCTCATCAGGCAGCTCCTAGCGCGGCTTCTTGCCGAAAACGCGGACGTATTCGGCAACGCCGCCTTTGGCCAGCGCCTTGGCTTGTTTGACCCAGTCGTCGCGTTCTATGCGTCCGGAAAATTTGAGATAGGTGTCCACCCATTCGCGTTCGGCTTTTCTCCAAGCTGCAACTTGCGCAAAAGTGAATATGCCCAGATCATGCAGGATTTTCTCGATTTTCGGTCCGACACCGGAGATCATCTTCAGATCGTCCACGCTTGCTGGCTTGTCGATCCCCCTGGGGCGGTTCGGGTCATCCAGCGACGGCGTCGTCTTTGGGGTCGCAACCAAGGCAGCCTGTCTTGCCTCGGCAGCTTGAACCGGACCCTTTATTGCCGGATCGGCTTCCTTGGCCGCGGTCTTCGGCCTCGCCGCATTGGTGGCGACCGGTGCTAGAGCAACGTTGGCGGGTTCAGCTTTTGCCTTTGGCGCCTTGCCGGTCCCGCCGCCATTTAGCGATGTCAGTCCGCCAAAAGGTGCAGAGAAAACACGATCGATTTGTGGACCGGTCTGCACGCCAGCGCCCCGCCCGGCCTCAAATGCGTCAATGATCTCGCCAAGTCGCTCCGGTGTCAGGTCTTCATAGGTATCCTTGAAGATCATCACCATCGGCGCGTTCACGCATGCGCCCTGGCATTCGACCTCTTCCCACGAAAGCGTGCCATCGGAATTGGTATGGAACTGGTCGCGATGGATCTTTTCCTTGCAAACCTTGATCAGGTCTTCAGCGCCGCGCAGCATGCATGGCGTGGTGCCGCAAACCTGCACATGTGCCCTCGTCCCAACCGGTTGCAACATGAATTGCGTGTAGAACGTCGCCACTTCCAGAACGCGTATCTGCGGCATTGAAAGCATCTTGGCGACACTTTCGATCGCGGCGCGCGTCACCCATCCTTCTTGTTCCTGCGCCAGCATCAGCAGTGGAATGACCGCCGATTGCTGACGGTCTGACGGATACTTGCCAATCCACTTTTTCGCCTCTGCGGAAAACGCGCGGTTGAACGCGAAGGCATCGGGTTGATAACGGTCTTCTGCCAGACGACGGACGGACATCAGCGGTCCACCTCCCCAAACACGATGTCGAGCGAGCCGAGAACCGCCGATACGTCGGCGAGCAAGTGGCCTTTGCCCATGAAGTCCAGCGCCGAAAGATGGGCAAATCCCGGCGCCCTGACCTTGCAACGGTATGGCTTGTTGCTGCCATCAGAAACCAGAAAGACGCCAAACTCGCCCTTTGGCGCTTCCACGGCGCAATAAATTTCGCCTGCAGGCACCTTGAAGCCTTCGGTGTAGAGTTTGAAATGGTGGATGAGCGCTTCCATCGAGCGCTTCATTTCCTGCCGCTTGGGTGGGGCTACCTTGTTGTCGGTCGAGCAGACCGGACCTTTGCCATCGGGCGCATTCAGCTTGGCGATGCACTGGCGCATGATCGAAACCGACTGGCGCATCTCCTCCATGCGGATCAAATAACGATCATAGCAGTCGCCGTTCTTGCCAATGGGGATGTCGAAATCCATTTCGGCGTAGCACTCATAGGGTTGGCTCTTGCGCAAATCCCAAGCCGCGCCGGAACCGCGAACCATCACCCCCGACATGCCCCAGGCCCATGCATCATCCAGCGAAATGACCCCGATATCCACATTGCGCTGCTTGAAAATGCGGCTGGGCGTCATCAAGGCGTCAAGATCGGCGACCGTTTTCAGAAACGGTTCACACCATTTTTCGATGTCATCAATCAGTTCTTGCGGCAAATCCTGGTGAACCCCGCCCGGCCTGAAATATGCGGCATGCATGCGCGAACCTGAAGCCCGCTCGTAAAACACCATCAGCCGCTCGCGTTCCTCAAAACCCCACAGCGGTGGTGTCAAGGCGCCGACGTCCAGTGCCTGCGTCGTGATGTTGAGCAGATGGGAAAGAATGCGCCCGATTTCGCAATACAGCACCCGGATCAACTGGCCCCGGCGCGGCACATCGATGTGAGCAAGCTTTTCGATGGCCAAGCAAAACGCGTGTTCCTGGTTCATGGGCGCGACATAATCGAGCCGGTCGAAATACGGGATCGCCTGCAAATAGGTCTTGTGCTCGATCAGCTTTTCAGTACCGCGGTGCAACAAGCCGATATGCGGATCGACCCGCTCCACCACCTCGCCGTCGAGTTCAAGCACGAGACGCAAAACACCATGCGCCGCAGGGTGTTGCGGGCCGAAGTTGATGTTGAAGTTGCGGACAGATGCTTCAGCCATTACTGTTTCGCCTTCTCATCGCCCGGCAGCACGTATTCTGTTCCTTCCCATGGGGAGAGAAAATCGAAATTGCGGAATTCCTGCCGAAGCTGAACTTTTTCATAGACAACGCGCTTCATCTCGTCGTCGTAACGGACCTCGACATACCCGGACAATGGAAAGTCCTTGCGTTGTGGATGACCGTCAAAACCATAATCGGTGAGCAACCGCCGAAGGTCCGGGTGCCCCGTGAAAAGAATGCCGTACATGTCCCAGCATTCACGCTCGAACCAGTCAGCCCCCGGATAAATACCCGTTACGCTCGGAACCGGCACCTCTTCATCCGTGGTGAGCTTGACGCGAATGCGCGCATTCTTTTTCGGCGACAACAAGTGGTAGACAACTTCGAAGCGCTCTGCCCTGCCGGGATAGTCCACACCGCAAATGTCGATGAACGAAATGAACTGCGTAGCTTCATGGTCGCGCAGGAATGTCAGCACCTCGACAATTTTTTCCCTGCTGGTTGAAAGGCACAGTTCGCCGTGGTTCACCGACAAAACGATGTCCGCGCCAAGGCCAGCCTGAACCACACCGGCAATTTCGGCGAGATGTTCGGAAACACTCATTGATCTCTACCTCTCAATCGTGCCGGTACGGCGGATTTTTTTCTGCAGCAGCATGACGCCATAGAGCAGCGCTTCGGCAGTAGGCGGGCAGCCCGGGACATAAATGTCGACCGGCACAATGCGGTCACAGCCGCGAACAACAGAATAGCTGTAATGATAGTAGCCGCCGCCATTGGCGCACGATCCCATGGAGATCACGTAGCGCGGCTCTGGCATCTGGTCGTAGACCTTGCGCAGTGCCGGGGCCATCTTGTTGGTCAGCGTCCCGGCGACGATCATCACATCCGACTGGCGCGGCGAAGCGCGAGGGGCGAATCCGAAACGCTCGGAATCATAGCGCGGCATCGACATCTGCATCATCTCGACAGCACAGCATGCCAAACCAAAAGTCATCCACATCAGCGAACCGGTTCTGGCCCAGGTAATCAACTCGTCGGTTGATGTAACCAGAAATCCCTTGTCGGCAAGTTCATTGTTTACTTCGCCGAAAAACGCATCATTGGCACCGACCGGCTTTCCGGTGGATGGGTCAATGATGCCTTTGGCTTGCGGGGCTATGAGGGTTGTGGAGCCGTCACTCATATTGTTTTGCCTTCAATCTGGCTTCATGTTGCAGTCAGGGTACCAGTTAGGTTCGATCCCGCTCGGATCAATCCCATTCAAGGGCACCCTTTTTCCATTCGTAGATAAAACCGACGGTCAAAACGCCCAGAAACAGCATCATTGACCAGAAACCGTACCAGCCCAGATCACCGAAGCTGGCGGCCCAGGGAAACAGGAATGCCACTTCAAGATCAAAAATGATGAACAGGATGGCAACCAGGTAATACCGGACGTCAAACTTCATGCGGGCATCGTCAAAGGCGTTGAACCCGCATTCATAAGCCGAAAGTTTTTCCGAATCCGGGGCGCGGTAGGCTACCAGAAATGGTGCCACCGTCAGGGCAATTGCAATAAGCAGCGCAATCCCCACAAAAATGATCACCGGCAGATAAGAAGTCAGCATTTCCTGCATGGTATTTTCCCATGAACCAACATGACACTACTATTCGGGCTGTGGGTAGCCCACCGTGCATTTCAAGGCAAGTCCCCCAAGGTTCAAATCGCTATTTTATTCAGGTCTCATTCAGGATGAATATTGCACGATAGTCGCAATTCCAGAGCGATTTGGGAACAAAACGTCTGCCATGGCCGTTCAAACCGGAATGGCCGAGCCGGGACACATCCATGCAACACACTGCCGCCATGGTTAGGTATCACTTTAGAGTAGACGAGCCGACCATGGTTCGATTCACATTAAATGCGAGGAACTAAATCTATGAAATCCAGGATTCTTTTAGCATCAACTGCCTTGGCACTTGTGCTGCAACCGGTGTCGTTTCCCGTTGCTTCCAGTTCATGGAACGCAATTGGTGCAGCCTATGCCCAAACTGCAGAGGAAACTGAGGAAGCCCGTAAACTGAGGGAAGCCGAGGAAGAAGCAGTAAAGGCAGCCGAGGCCGAAGCTAATGCAGCAAAGCAAGCGGAAGTAGAAGCTGCAAAAGCCGCTGAAGCTGAAGCCAATGCCGCGAGACAGGTTGAAAAGGAAGCTGCGCAAGCTGCTGAAGCTGAAGCCAAGGCTGCAAGGCAAGCTGAAAAGGAAGCTGAAAAAGCAGCGGAAAATGAGGCCAAGGCTGCAAGACAGGCAGAAAAAGAAGCAGAACGTGCTACCAAGGCTGAAGCGAAGGCTGCAAAAAAAGCCAAGGAAGATTCTGGCAAAGCGGCACAGACACAACCTGCCCAAACAGAGCCAGCCGAGCAGACTACTCAGGAAACTGAAAAAAGTGAGCCTGCAGCCGAAGAAGACACTACTGTGCAAACCGTTGAGCCAACCAACAAACAAAAACGCAAGAAACAGCGCGAGGCTGAACGGAAGAACAAAAACGAGACCGCAACAGAGACTGTGGTTGATGCTCCGCCTGCCCCATCCGTCGATGCACCTGTAGCCAATGAAGTTGCAAGTGAGCCCATTGAAACCCAGATCAAACAGGCAGAGGAAACTGCTCCTGCAGTAGTGCCGGACGAGATCACTGCAGAACAGCGCACAGATTTGAAAGCGGCCGATAACAAGCGCCGCAAGAAAGCCAAGGATAATCGCGCTGAATTAATCGGAGCTGCCGCTGTTGGTGTGGCTATTGGAGCTTTACTTCCAAGCATAGGCGGTACGGTGGTTGAAGACCAGGGAGATCGCTTTGTCGTCGAGCGTGATGGCAGATATTATGTCCGCAAGGATGAAAGCGCCCTCTTCCGCGATGATGCCCGGGATGTCGAATATGAACGCCTGCGCGGCGGACGCGTTCTCGAGACCGTTTATCGGCGCAATGGCAGCCGCATCGAAACAATCCGCGATGCCGGCGGTTACGTACTTCGCCGTGTCAAGGTCACACCGAATGGCCGAGAAATCGTGCTGTTTGATTCACGCGATATCGACGACCGTCGCCGTGTGAATTACACCCAGACATTGCCGCCAATCCAGCTTTCCATCCCACGCGATGAATATATTGTCTCCGGTGGTAGAGTGGGCCGCCGAAGTCTTGCGGAAATATTCTCCGCAGGTCCGGTAGAACAGGTCACCAACGAATACAGCCTTCGCGATATTCGTGAAAATGTGCGAGTACGCGATATTGTCCGCCGGGTTGATCTCGATACGATCAACTTCGACAGTGGCAGCTACACAGTCCGCAGTTCGCAGGTGCCTTACCTGGCTGACACGGCTGGCGCGATGCTGGATGAAATCGAGGCAAACCCCGATGCAGTTTTCCTTATCGAAGGGCATACGGACGCTGTTGGCTCGGACGTTTCCAACCTTACACTGTCTGATCGTCGCGCCGAAACTGTAGCCCGGATACTGGTTGAGGCCTATGATGTCCCTGCCGAGAACCTTGTAACCGAAGGCTATGGCGAGCAGTTCCTGAAAATTGACACAGCGAGTGACGAGCGCGAAAACCGCCGCGTGACGATCAGGAATATCACGCCACTGCTGAACGCGAAAAGCTGAGCCCAATACGCTACTAAGAGCACAGAAATCCCGGATGGCGCTGCTGTCCGGGATTTTTTGTGCCACAACACTTATTGAGCATTACACAAGCGTTGAACTGAAATGGCGATTTATTCGAAATTCTAGGAAAATTGGTGGGCGCTGACGGGATCGAACCGCCGACCTACTCGGTGTAAACGAGTTGCTCTCCCAGCTGAGCTAAGCGCCCGAATTGGCTTGTAGCCACGGCCCGATGGGCCATATCCGGTAAATGCACGTCTAAACACATGCCAGATTTCAACGATGAACCCACCGTTTGAAAAATGGCGCGAGTGACGGGACTCGAACCCGCGACCCTCGGCGTGACAGGCCGATACTCTAACCAACTGAGCTACACCCGCGCATTACCCGGAAGCGCAGGAAAGCGCCTCAGGATTGGCGTGGGATACGGCTAATAGGATTTGAAGTCAAGCAAGGAAAACACCTTCACTCAAAATTATTGTAATTTATCCGTTAGCCGTGTTTCATCCGTTTCTCAACCGTGCGAATCCGGGATTGGTGCAATGGCTGTTTCAATATTTGAAGACCGGTTCAAGGGCGGACACCCCAACTCGCTGGGCAATACAAGGGAGATTGTCACCGAGGTTCTGTCCGACAGGTCCAAACTGCAACTCCTGCTCGATACATGGAGAAGCAGTGACGAACTGGTGCGGCTGCGGGTTGCCAATGGCGTTCGGCGCGTATGCGTCGAAAAACCGGACTGGATTGTTCCCCATATTGACGAATTACTCGGGGATATCGGCAGAATTGACCAGCCTTCCACCCAATGGACGCTGGCAAAATTGTTCCTGATGCTGGAAACACATATGACTGCTGATCAAAAACTTCGCGCGACAAGACACATGCAGAACAATCTCGCCAACCACACGGATTGGATCGTTCTCAACAATTCAATGGAAACCCTGTGCCTGTGGTCAAGGGACAATGCGGAACTGGTGAAATGGCTGAAACCGCAGCTTGAAAGACTGACGCAAGAAACCCGCAAATCAGTTGCGCGCAATGCCGCAAAACGCCTGGCGGTTATCACCGCCACACGGAAAGCCCAAACATGAAAAAGCCCCTTGACGATGCCGCCCGCAAAAGCGCACCCGGATCCTTTGCCAAACTCAGCCATGGGCGGACCCATTATCAATGGCATGGCCGCCAAGATGGGCAGCCGCTGGTGCTGGTCCACGGGTTTTCAACCCCCTCCTTCGTCTGGCGCGGAATACTACCGCCCCTGATCGAGGCAGGTTTTCGCGTTTTGACCTACGACCTGTTTGGTCGCGGTTGGTCAGACCGTCCGAATGCCGACTATTCCCTCGATTTTTATCGCACCCAGTTGCTTGAGCTGGTCGAAAGCCAGCGTCTCACTGGCCCTTTTGATCTTGCCGGTTACTCCATGGGCGGCCTTATTGCCACGGATTTTACCGCGATTTATCGGGGCAAGGTTCGCAAACTTTTTCTGATTGCCCCGGCGGGGCTTAAGGCCTCGCTGGGTGGCGTGCCGACACTTCTAAAAATTCCGGTAATTGGTTCCTGGATGGCGGAAAATGTCTGGTCGAAACGGCTTCTTGCTGACATGGCGAGGCCGGAAAACCAGGGCAAGGCCCTGCCCGATCTGCTTGAGCTTTACCACGAACAGATGAGTTATCCCGGCTATATGCGGGCGCTGCGCTCGACCTTGCTCCAAACCCCGCTGCTTGACGGCCTTGAGCCCTATCGCCAACTGGCGCTTTCACCGGTGCCCGTCGGCGCAATCTGGGGACGCAAGGACACCGTGACTCCTCCGGCGGGAGCGGAAAAACTGAAATCACTGTTTCCTGAGGCTGATATTGCCTTTTGTGATGAGGCATACCATGCCATCACCTACTCCCATCCCGAAACCGTGGCTTCCCATATGATACGGCACCTGAAAGACAAATCATGATAAAGGGCATACTTTTCGACAAGGACGGAACGCTGATAGACTTTACTGCGACCTTTGGTCCCGCAACCGCCGCCGTTGTTCGCACCCTGGCAAAGGGTGATTCAAAACTTGCGTATTCGCTCGCCGAAGCCGTCGATTTTCATCTTGATGACCAGATTTTTGGCGAGACGTCCATAGTCATTGCCGGCACTGTCGCCCAACAGGCTCAAGTCTGGGGTAAGATGATAAACCGCCATGATACAGCGGTTCTGACCAACGAGATTGACATTCTGTTTGCCCGCTATGCCACAGAATTTGTCACGCCCTTCAGTTATACCTCCGACGTGATTGACCGACTGATCGCCTCCGGGCTGGCAATCGGCCTTGCGACAAATGACAGCGAGATCGGTGCCCGCAACCAGTTGGAAAAAATGGGTTTTACAAGCCGGTTCGGGTTCGTTGCGGGTTATGATTCGGGTCACGGTCCCAAGCCGGAACCCGGAATGGTTTCGGCCTTTGCGCGCCATATCGGCGCCCAGCCCCATGAGGTTGTGATGGTTGGCGACAGTTCGCACGATATGCAGAGCGCGAAGGCAGCCGGTTCCCTGGCGGTCGCCGTGACCACAGGTATGGCAACGGCGAATGCCTTGCGTCTCCACGCCGATCATGTGCTCAACGGGATCGGCGAATTGCCGGATCTGATCACACTTTTGCATGCAAACTGAATATTTCCGACCATCCCTTGTCGCAGCGTTGCATTGATCTATCTGCAATAATGACTATATTGAACGGGCTGAAGAAATTCAGAAGTCAGGTCACCGTGCCTAAATCGCGTTGAGAAGCGCCGTTGAAGCCCCGGAACCCGGCCAAAGCCAATCGGTCTTTTTGCCATTCATGGCATGCGGATCACCCGGCTGCGACTGGTTCGAGACAGATCGACTATTTGTAGCCAAAGGATAAAACCTTGAGGGAGATCGATATGGACGCGATAATTGCAGGCCTTAAAAACCGTGCTCAGCGTAAACTGTTGGACAAGAATAACCGCCCGTCCCAGCGCGAGGCGGAAGACGCCGTTCGCACGCTGTTGAAATGGATCGGCGAGGATGTTGATCGCGAGGGGCTTTTGGACACCCCTGCCCGCGTCGCCAAGGCCTATGGCGAAATGTATTCGGGATATGATCAGGATCCTGCAAAGGAACTTGGCCGCACTTTTGAGGAAGTGGGCGGCTATGACGACATGGTCCTTGTCAAGGATATCAGCTTTCATTCCCATTGCGAGCATCACATGGTGCCGATTATCGGCAAGGCCCATGTGGCTTATCTCCCCGATGGAAAAGTGCTGGGCCTGTCCAAGATTGCCCGCGTTGTTGATATTTTTGCCCATCGCCTGCAGACCCAGGAAAACATGACTGCTGACATTGCATTTGCAATTGACGAGGCTTTGCATCCGCGCGGTGTTGCCGTGATGATCGAGGCCGAGCATATGTGCATGGCAATGCGCGGAATCAAGAAACAGGGTTCATCGACCGTCACAACCTGCTTTACCGGCCAGTTCCGCAATGATCCTGCTGAACAGGTCAACTTTCTCACCCTGCTTCGCCACAATGGCAATTAATCAGATCCCCGACATGGCAATCAAGCCGATCCCCGCATGGTAATCAAGCCGGTCCCCGGCAAGGAAATCCGTTCAATGTTACCGTTTGCAAAGCCGGAAAAAGGTGCCGAACAGGAAGAAAGCACCGTTTTTCGTCCCAAATTCGACGAAAGCGGCCTCGTAACCGCCATTGCCTGTGATGCAAGCACCGGCGAAGTGCTAATGCTCGCCCACATGAATGTCGAGGCTCTGGCAAAGACCATCGAAACAGGAAAGGCTCACTACTGGAGCCGTTCGCGGCAGGCAATCTGGCTCAAGGGCGAGACATCCGGCAATGTGCAACAGGTTGTGGAAATCCTCACCGACTGTGACCAGGATGCAATCCTGATAAAGGTTACTGTTTCCGGTGCAGATGCCTCCTGCCACACGGGAAGGATCAGCTGCTTTTATCGAAGAATCGAAAAACGCGAGGATGCGCCTGTGCTGGTGATTGACAAACGGGCCGCAAGGTTTGATCCCCGTTCGGTTTATGGTGCTGAATAAAAACAGCCAGTCTGACAACGATGTCCCCAAGGCGTTCAGCTTGCGTTGTCACGGAACCTACTGCACATCCAAAGCGTTATCGAACTGAATGCATTCCTTTCAGTGACAATGGCTATAAACCGTCACAATTCCTTGCCAAACAGATGGAATATCTGAAGCCGCAACCCTGACGATTTGATTTGAACAAAATTAACCTGAATGTGATTTTATATTCCCCATGGCTTGGTACTCAATCAGTTCAAGAAATACTTCATTTGCTGCCGAACCAATTGATTTGGTGAGCGAAAAGATTGAAGCTGCTGCCTATCAGAATGATGCAGCAGGGACCAGGGTATTGAAATCCGACGAAACCACTTCAAAACTGCAGGAAATGCCGGAGCCGCTTTCCCGGCATGAACCTCAGCCTGGGCCACAACCTGGCACCGGGCTGAAATTCCCTGCATCCGATTTTAGCTCAGGCAGGCAACATCGCGAAATCAAGCCAAGCGGTCGCACACGTTGTGGCGGCGTGGCCCTCGCCCTTGGAGGCGGGATTGCCCGTGGCTGGTCGCATATCGGTGTGTTGCGCGCAGCCGATGAATTCGGTTTGCCGATTTCCATGATTTCGGGAACGTCTATCGGCGCCCTTGTCGGCGGCAGCTATCTGGCCGGCAAACTGGACGATCTCGAGGAATTCGCACGCACGTTGACTAAAGCCAATATCCTTCGCTATCTCGATTTCTCCCTGCGCGGCAGTGGTTTGATCAACGGCTCACGCCTTGCCCGCCGCATGGAAGACCATATGGACGGGATCAACATAGAAGATTTGGACAAGCCCTTCGTTGCCGTCGCAACAGAGATTCAATCCGGCCATGAAGTCTGGTTGAGCGATGGGCCCATCGTTCCTGCAATCCGCGCATCCTATGCCCTGCCCGGAATATTCACGCCGATCACCCATGGCGGACGCCAGTTGGTGGACGGTGCGCTTGTCAATCCTGTACCGGTTTCAGTCTGCCGCGCCTATGAACCCAATCTGGTGATTGCGGTCAATGTGAACGCCGAGACATTTGGCCGGGCCACAGTCGTCCGCCATTCCCATTATGAGCATGTGGAAAACGGATTGGTGCAGGAAGATCACGTTCAGGCAGGATCGTGGTTCTCTTTCATGCACAACCGTCAGATGACAACGCAAAAAGAGAGCCGTCTCGGTGTAACCTCAGTCATGGTCGAATCCTTCAACATCATCCAGGAC
>JBGSOG010000051.1:0-16007 GCA_041739225.1 Rhizobiaceae bacterium | reverse complement strand
GCGTGTCAGACCTCACCCGCAGACCTGCACCTTCTGGAACATCTTGTTGCCGTAGTAATCGTAGCCGACGAACTGTTTTTCGTACCAGCACTTCTGTTGGTAAACGACGCCGTAGCCATTGTTGTAGCCATAGGCATGGCTATTGGCGGCGTGGCTGATAATCGCTCCGGCGACGAAACCGCCGAGGAGGGCTGCGCCAAGCTGCTTGCCGCCGGCATTGGCCGGGGTGGCTGAGGAAGCTGCGACCAGGGCGATGGCTGCTGCTGCTGCGATGTTGCGAATGCGGGTCATGGGTCTGATCCTTTGATCTCGGGTTCAGCCGGTCCTCCCGGCCATTTTTCCGGCCGGGGCCGGTAGTTCGGTGGGTGGTGTTCCCGTTCCGATGATCAACAGATAGACCGCATTTGCCACGGCGTATGTGCATTGCGGCACAAGCCGATGCACATGGACCGCAATACCGACAACACCCCGAAAGAAAGCCCTTGCTCTCAGACTGTTGATTTGACCTGCATCATTTTACGGACGGCGAAATCTGCGCAAAAACATTCCTGTCGGCAACCGGCACCGCGCGCCATAAGACTGGCTTGTGAAGGGTCATTTGGTTGAAGACAATCGGCAAACGGTCTATCTGGCCGGATTGCCAAGCGGAATTGGCGCAAAAAAATGGGCATCATGGAAATGAACATTCAGGACAAACCGGTTTTTGCGATACCCGAAGGGGTTTTTGCCGAAAAGGTCATTTCGGTGAAGCACTACACCGATCGCCTGTTCAAGTTCCGCATCACCAGGCCAGCGTCGTTCCGTTTCCGCTCCGGCGAGTTTGTGATGATCGGCCTTCCCAATGCAGAACGCCCGGTGTACCGGGCTTACTCCATTGCCAGCCCGTCCTGGGACGAAGAAATCGAGTTCTTCTCGATCAAGGTTCCCGGCGGCCCACTGACCGAGCACCTGGAAAAGATCATGCCGGGCGACACCGTGCTGATGAAAAAGAAGCCGACAGGTACGCTGGTTCATGATGCGCTGGTTCCGGGCAAACGACTGTACCTTTTTTCCACCGGCACCGGCGTGGCGCCATTTGCCTCGATCGTTCGCGATCCCGATACTTATGAAAAGTTCGAGGAGATCGTTCTGGTTCATACCTGCCGCGAAGTGGCTGAACTGGAATACAGCCGCGAGCTGGTCGAGGACCTCGCCAATGATCCATTGATCGGTGAGTTTGCCCCGCGCCTGCGCTATGTGCCGTCAGCAACCCGCGAGCCTTTCGTTCGCAACAACCGCATAACCTCGATGATTGAAAGCGACGAGCTTCCGCTCGATCCGCAGACCGACCGCGTGATGATCTGCGGCTCCATGGACATGCTCAAGAGCGTCAAGCAATTGTGCGAGAAGGCCGGATTGGTCGAAGGCTCGAATTCAGCACCCGGCACTTTTGTGGTCGAACGCGCCTTTGTTGGCTGAATTCAATTGGAAATGTGAAATCCGCCGCCGCCCTTTTTGCGGGCTTCTTTGACCAAGGCTTCGAACTGCGCATTAACTGCATCGCGTTGGTGCGCAGGCATTTTGCGGGTGGCCTCAGCCAATTGCTGCTTGGCTATCCTGATTTGCTTGTCGATATCGCCTTTTCCAGGCAAGGCAATCGCACCTCCGCGCAGAGGTGTCTGGCTGGTCACTTCGGCACTTGCCACTATTTGCGTTTGCGGTTTTCCAAGCGCTGCCATCACCGGCAGGTCGAGGGTGTAATTTGCTGTCACCCGCATCTGGTAGGTATCGACCACGGTTTCGACCTTGACGCCGGTCTCATCGAAATTGGCTTCAACGAAATCCTCGACCAGGTTTTGCATGGCGCTGACCTTGTCGCCGCTGGCCGCCGCCGCAACAATTGCCGCATCAACCGAAGCCTGCAACCGGTCTTGCGTGGAAGCCATGCGTGAATAATCAAGGGCAAGCCCGGCAACCCCCGCCAGCGGGATGGCTGAGAGCGCGGCAATGATGGCAAAATTGCCCCGCTCATTGTTGAAAAACCGCTTCAATGCATTGATGGCGAAATACCGTTTCATGGCCGGGCCCCTTTGATCCGTTGCCAGACAATGCCACCGTGCCATTGCGTTGTGCTTAAGCAAAAGGCCCGGATTTTATCGATCCGGGCCTGTTTTCTGCGTTCAGGAAGAGAAAAAAATATCAGGTTATCGGACTGATGCGGATTTCAACGCGCCGGTTTTGCGCGCGTCCCGCTTCATTGGAATTTGGCGCAACCGGTCGCGTCTCACCAAATCCGATTACCTGCAGGCGGCGCGGATCGATACCGCGCGAATTGACGTACTGCGCGACCGAAATGGCGCGGCGCTCGGAAAGTGCCTGATTGTACTCCGCCGCACCCTGCTCGTCGGTGTGGCCGTCCACATCCAGCAACGTCTTGGGGTATTTGTTCAGGACCACGGTGACCGAATCGAGCACCGGGAAAAAGCCGGGATTGATCTGGTCCTGGTCGGTGGCAAAAGTCACATTCGACGGCAGATTCAAAATTATCTGGTTTCCGGCCCGTGAAACGCTGACCCCTGAAGATTGCAATTGTGAGCGAAGTTCCTGTTCCTGCTGGTCCATGTAGCTGCCAACGCCGCCACCAACCAGTGCGCCCACGCCTGCGCCAATGAGCGCCGCCTTGCGCTGGTCATCACCGCCCTTGTCCTTGGCAATCAGCAGACCAGCCACTGCGCCGGTGATTGCGCCCAATCCGGCACCTGCAGCAGTGTTGTTGGCCTGTGGTCTTCCGGTCAGCGGATCGGTGGGTGTCTGGCAGGCAGCCAGCGACAGGGCCAGTAGCAAAATCGCAGTTCTTTTCATTCAGTTTGCCCCTTGCAAAACGGTCATGGCGGCGTTTTCACCGCAAGGCAGCGGCGAATGCCTTACAACAAGGGCAAAAATGCGGCCCGCCATTTCCGGCAATGGCAACCAATGTTGGCCGGTCAGTCGAGGAAACGCGCTTCGTAGGGATATCGCGTGATGTCTTCGAACCCGGTTTCGGTGATCAGGACCTGCTGCTCCAGCTTGATGCCGAAGGAGCCACCAACGGTTCCCGAATAGCTTTCGATGCAGATGCCCATGCCCGGTTCAAATACGCCGTCATAGCCTGTTGAAGGGTAATCCTCCTTGAAATACAGGCTTGGATACTCGTCGCAAAGGCCAACCCCGTGGCCAAGAACCCCGTAGCGTTGCGCCCGGAACTCTTCCGGCCCCGGATCCGCCTGCTCGGTAAACTCGCGGAATGTGAGGCCGGGTTTCAATATCGCGATGTTGTTCATCACCTGATTGTAGGCATGCCGGTAAACGCGTTTTTGCTCGGCACTCGGTTCGCGGTCTCCGCAGATCCAGGTTCGGGAAATATCGCAGCACATGCCATAGACGCCGATGAGGTCGGTGTCGAAAGCGACGATGTCGCCATCCTGAATGATGCGCGGGCCACATTCGGCGAACCAGGGGTTGGTGCGCGGCCCTGAGGCCAGTATGCGCGTCTCGATCCATTCGCCGCCGTGACGGATGTTTTCGGCATGCAGGATCGACCACAAATCATTCTCGGTCATGCCCGGGCGCAAGTTCTCCTGCATGGCATGCATGGCAATCTCGCATGAATGCACGGCGCAGCGCAGTGCATTGGCATCGTCAACACCCTTGATGGCCCGGGCGTGCTCGGTCACTTGCTGCCCCTGATGGGTCTCTATCCCGAGTTTTTGCAACGCCATTAGGCCTTCCGGTTCGATCCGGTCGAGGGCGAGACGGCGGTTTTTGCCCGCGTGGACGCGCAAAAGATCGTCAACTTCTGCGGCAAACTTTGCAGCCAGTTCGCCGACCCGTTCCCCCGCAGTAAAATAGAAGAATGAAGCGCCGGTGCGAATTTCTTTCACCAACGGCAAATGCGCCGAGAGGTGGTCGCAACGCGAATAATCCCAAAGCACGACATGGCCGTCGGCTGATACAAAACACGCACGTGACGGGTTGTGCGTCACCCACAATTGCATGTTGGTGGTATCGGTCACATAGCGGATGTTGAGCGGATCGAAGCACAAAAGTCCTGCTAGATCGCGCTTGCGCAACTCGCCGACAATCCGCTCGAGCCGGTACTGCCGCATGCGCTCAAGGTTGGGAGGTGTCAAACCCGCCTTTGCCCAAGCAGCATACGCCATTGGTGTCGGCCCGATTTCGATCCGGTTGTTGTCATCGGGCGAGCCGTCCGGGCGCGTTCGCGGTCGGCGCGCCGGGTCAATTTTGCGATTCGATGTTGTGTATGCCGTGATCGCGTCCATGGGCGTCTCTCCGCAGTCTGTTGACAAAGACTAAGCCCGGCTGGTGATGGCGATAATACGCATCTGCGCCAGACTTGCAGAAAATTGCGTCCAAATACGACGGTTCAGAACTTTCTGGGAGCGGTGGCGAACCGCACGCCGACAAACCGGCCATGCCGCCAGGCAATCTGGCAAACACTGCGAATGTTTCGCGTATGATTGGCAAGAATGAAGCGGACGGGGAGATCTGTTGCATTGGTCTCAAGCAAAGCGCCGGACTGCGAAATGTTTCTCGCCAGGCACGGAATGGCAATTCGCGAGCGTTCCACCAGGATTTCGCACAGGTCGCGCGACAATTCCCGGTCGGCTGCACGTCGCTCTTCCTCTGTCATCGCACTGTCTTGCGGCGAGTCCACTTTGGGTTGTGGCGAACTGTTCCACTGCATTTGGTTGGCTGGCATGGTCTCGTGTCTTCCGTCCCTGCGGTTGCCGCCCGAATGCAAAAAAACTCGCATAGCGGCCCCCGGTAAACACAGATGGGAAAATAACGTTAAATATGTTTCGAATTGGCTAATTCATAACCATTTTGTGTGCGAGTTGGCAGTGCTTTTGCAATCGGGGTTTTTGCAACATGACTGAAGCAGCAGAACTGCCACCCCAGGCGGAGGCAGAAAACAGCAATGGCTCGACCGGCAATGGTCCTGAGCGGCTGTCTGCTGTCTTGCGTCGGCTGGCATCGCGTCCGGTTGAGAAACTGACCCTCGGCGACATTTCCAGGGCATTGAAAGATCGAGGGTTTGGCGCCCTGATGATCCTGCTCTGCGCACCCAACCTGATCATCATGCCGCCGGGCGTGTCCACAATTTTCGGCCTTCCGATGATGTTCGTCGCCTTTCAGTTGTTGATCGGCTACCGAAAGCCGCTGCTTCCGGCAAGTGTTCGATTCCGTGAAGTCCAGATGTCAACCTTCCGGGCGATTGTCGACCGGATAGAGCCGTGGATCGTCAAATTCGAGAAGCTGGCGCAACCCCGCTGGTGGCTGCTGCCGCAGCGCCTTGCCGAGCAGATTGTTGGCGGCATTTCGCTGTTCATGGGTTTGATGTTGATCTTGCCAATCCCGTTCGGGAATTTTGTACCGGCGGTTGCGGTCATCCTGCTTTGCCTCGGGCTGGGCGAGCGCGATGGCGTGTGGACGGGTGCGGGCATACTTGTATCCATCCTTGCAACAGGTATCGTGATCGGGGTGGTCGCAACGGCAGGAGCGGCACTTTTCACCTTTTTCTGACCTGCCAAATTCAGGGTCAAATGCGCATCGGGGTTTTTGGAGCTGGTTCTGTTGGCTGCTTCATTGGTGGCATGCTTGCGGCTGCCGGAAACCATCCTTTGCTCGTCGGACGCCCGGCAATGGGCGCGCGGTTGGCGCAAGGCATTGTTCTGACGGGACATGACGGCCTTGCCCGCAACGCAGCTCCGGGCAGCTTCATGTTTTCAACTGAACCCTCGGCGCTGGCTGGCTGCGAGTGTGTATGTGTGTGCGTGAAAAGTGCCGACACCCGAATGGCTGCGCAGTCCTTGGTCGGCGTTCTCCAACCCGGGTGTCTGGTCGTCAGCCTGCAGAATGGCATCACCAATCCGGCACTCTTGCAGGAACTGTTGCCAAAAACACGGGTTGTTGCAGGCATGGTCGGCTTCAACATCGCGCAGAGCGGAACCAGCCGGTTTCACCGGGGAACCGATGGCGATATCATCCTTGCCGACAAACCAGGCGCTTTGGCACTGGCGGGCGCCTTGATTGCTGCCGGAATCCCGACGAGAATTCGCCGCGACATGGGCGCGGTTCAGTGGGGCAAATTGCTGCTCAACCTCAACAATGCTGTCAATGCGCTGTCGGGCTTGCCGCTCAAGCGCCAGCTTGCCGACCGGTTGTGGCGTAAGGTGCTGGCGCACAGCATGCGCGAGGCCAATGCAGTGCTGGGAGCGGCAGGTATCCGCCCTGCGAAGCTTGGCAAGGTTTCACCCAGGTTCATTCCGGCGATCCTTGAATTGCCCGATTGGCTGTTCACCCTTGTTGCAGCTTCCATGCTGAGGATCGACGATGAGGCCCGTTCCTCCATGGCCGAAGATCTTGAGAAAGGCCGCCAACCGGAAATCGACTATCTCAATGGCGAGATCGTGGGACTGGGCGCAATGCATGGCGTTTCAACGCCGGTAAATGCGGCAATCATCGACGAGGTCCGCAAGCTTTTCGCGGCAGGCGGGATTAAACACCCTTCGGCAACTGAAATACTGGCCCGGATTTACGCCAGATAGCTGCCGTGAAGCAGCATATTTTCAATATGAGTCGAACTTCGTTTTAATGTTTCCTTGCTAGCATTTCGCCAATCAACGGCGGGCGCGGGCAAATGGCCAGAAGCAGAAGCGCTTACTTTATCTTGCTGATCGTGGCGATTGTTCTCGCCTTGATGGCGCTGATTTACCTTTCGCCCATCGGCAACATGGTTGTCGTGTTGCTGTTTCTTTCGATCATCGGCATTCCAATTGTTTATTTGCTGGCGCTGATCCCGCCTTTGGCTATGCTTGCCGTTTTGGCAACAGTCTTTGCCTTTCCGTTTCGCCGTCTGGGCTGGGTGGTCGTTCCGTTGGCATTCATTCCAGCGGCGGCGACGATGGTTGTGGCTCCGACAGTGCTCAACCGGTCTGCTGACCATGAGGCGCAGTTGCTGTCAGGGGCGGATGTAAACAAAGAACCGGCACCTTTTCGAGGCCAGACGCTGGCGATTTTCGTCAAACCCAAACACGATTTGGAATGTCTGGACTTCTGCCAGCGCGCGCTCGTTTCCGGAGCGGTAAAGACCTTTATCGTGGCCAAATCCGAGGAAACCTGGCCGGAGATAGACTACTCGGCTGAGGGAATGGCCTATTGGCTTGAGCGGCGGGGGGCTTGCGATGAGGTCAAAATCCGCCAGGGAGTCATAGACTATCCCGTTCTCCTGCAAGCGGAGTCACCCGCTCCCGCGTTGCGACTGCTGATCGCAAATGGCTCCTGTCTGGTTTCCCACAAGCGCCCGGTTTCCGACGCGGATGCCATTCTCCTCCATGCCGAGATGGTCGAGAAGCGCACTGAGCGGCACAGCCTCAATCCGCTTTATGTGCCGATGCAAGCGCTGCGTCTTTCATGGCATGTGCGTGATGGCGATAAAATTGTCGAGAAACATCGCCAGACAGCAGTGAAATATGCTGTTCTACGAACGCCCTTATTCCCTGGGCTTCAACCTGGTGCCGAGCTACGAATGCATGCCGGCTTGAACCGTGAGGAACGCAAACTCGGTCCGGATCGCGCGGATGTCAGCCTTGATGCATTTCTTGCTGACCGATTGAAGATCAACCTGTGGTTTGACCCTGTCGCCACCAAAAAGCTGCGCGTTTCGACGATTGATTCGGCTATGCGCCAGTCAACTGATCTGACCCAGTCGCAACAATCCATGATTGGGGATGTGTTCGGGGAGCTTCGTTCGGACAACAAGAACGCAGATGTTGCAACGCTTGAAAAGGCAGTCACCCTTCTGTCCGATCCAAGAGTCGAGGTACCCGATACACTGAATGGACTGGTGATAGCAGCTTACAAGTCTGAACCCCAACTGCGTGAGAAAGCATTGGCTGCCTACTTCGACCGTCTGGACCTCGCGCTCTTGAAAGTGCCGAGCCATGAGATGCGCGCCAGATCTGCAAGGTTGCAACGAATAGCCGCTGCCGCCCGGTCCATTCCCGACAAAGACTTTGCCAACCGCTGGCCACGTTTCCGCTCGGTTCTTGCTGACCCGGAAGCAGTATCAATCTTTGGAACCCAGATACTTCAAGCCAATCTTGCCGGGACAGCTGCACAAGCCGACATGTTGATGCTTGTTGATGTCGCTTCACCACTGACAGGTGACAATCAAAGGAGCAACAAACATTTGCACGGCAACCGGTTTCTGGCCATGGGAGCGATCTGCCGGATGGGACCCGGCGCCGCCAACCTGCTGCCGCAACTGGAAGCGAGAATCCGTTCCGGCGTCATTCCATTGACGCAGTACAACGAGATCAAGCTTGCCGCCCACACCTTGCGTGAACTGGGCGGTGATCCTGAACTGGTCCGAAAATTTGCCAGGCCAGGCAAGAATGCGAAAGACTTTGAAAAGCAGCTTGAAGATGCCCTTGCCCACATGCACAAGCGCAAGGGCTGTTTCTGAGCAGGTACTTCAGGCCAGAGGCAGGCCGTTCATGCGCCAGCCGGAGACGCCGGGACGGTAATTGACGACATTCGGTCGCCCTGCCTTCTCCATTGCCTGCATGGCAACGCCGGAACGCGCGCCACTGAGGCAAAACAGGATCACCGGTTTGTCGGAAGGTATCTTGTCGGGGTCAAATGCCGACAATGGCACATTCATCGCGCCCTTGATCGAGCCTCCGCGGAACTCGCCGGTTTCCCGCACATCTACAAGTGTGTGCGTCCGTGCATTGACCGCCGCAACCATGGCGTCATGGTCAATGGTGGCGGCAGACGCGCCGGATCGGCGAAAGAGCGTTGAAAACATCGAAATCTCCGAAAGCAGGAAAGAGGGCAAATCATTGCGCCTCAATTTTATATATTAGAACTATCTAATATAGCAAGCGGAAAACAATTCGATCACACATCCAGATTGGCGACGCTCAAGGCATTGTCCTGAATGAATATCTTGCGTGGCTCGACTTCCTCGCCCATCAGGCGGGAGAACAGGTCGTCAGCGTCGGTGGCATCGTTGACCCGAACCTGCAACAGCGAACGCGCTGCGGGGTCGAGCGTGGTTTCCCAAAGCTGGTCCGGGTTCATCTCGCCAAGGCCCTTGTAGCGTTGCAGCGTGATCCCCTTGCGCCCTGTGGCAAACACGGATTCCAGCAACGCGCGCGGCCCGGCGATTGCCGCAGTCTCGTCCTTGCGGCGGAAAGCGGGCGGTGAGCCATAAACTTCCTGCAACTGGACCGCATACTGGTCGAGCCGCCGTGCATCGGCAGAATCGATCAGCGCTGCGTCGATTTTCACGCTTTCCTTGACGCCGCGAACGGTTCGCTCGAACAGCAATGCCCCTTCTTCCAGACGTTCGCCGGTCCAGCCGCGCTCGGTCTCCTCGGCAATGATGTCAAGCCTCTGCGCCACGGCGCTGGCAGCCGCGCGCGCGCGCACCGCGTCGTTCAAGGTTGCCGGATTGAGCGCGCCTGCGATTGCCGCCTGTTCCACCACGTTCTTGTTGTAGCGCGAATGCAAATTGTCGATCAGTGTGCGGATCGCCAATGCCGTGTCGATCACCGCGCGCAAGTCGCGTCCGGTGCGCACCTCGCCGCCGCCCAGTGAAAGGCTGGTCTCTTCAAGGCCGCCCTCAATCAGGAAGTTTTCCAGCGCGCGTTCGTTTTTCAGATATTGCGAACTTTTGCCCTTTGTCACCCGGTACAGCGGCGGCTGGGCAATGTAGATGTGCCCGCGCTCGATCAATTGCGGCATTTGCCGGAAAAAGAAGGTGAGCAGCAACGTTCGAATGTGCGCGCCGTCAACATCGGCATCGGTCATGATGATGATGCGGTGGTAGCGCAGCTTCTCGATATTGAATTCGTCCTTGCCGATGCCGGTGCCAAGCGCTGTGATCAACGTGCCGATTTCGGCGCTGCCCAGCATCTTATCAAAACGTGCCCGCTCGACATTGAGGATCTTGCCGCGCAGCGGCAATACCGCCTGGTTCTGGCGTGAACGACCCTGTTTGGCCGAACCGCCTGCAGAATCGCCTTCAACGAGAAACACTTCCGACTTGGCCGGATCGCGTTCCTGGCAATCGGCAAGCTTTCCGGGCAGCGAGGCTATGTCAAGCGCACCCTTGCGCCGCGTCAGTTCACGCGCCTTGCGTGCAGCTTCGCGTGCGGCCGCAGCTTCCACCACCTTGCCAATGACAATGCGCGCTTCTGACGGGTTTTCCTCAAACCAGCGGTTCAATGTTTCGCCGACAAGATTTTCCACGACCGGGCGCACTTCGGACGAAACCAGCTTGTCCTTGGTTTGCGAAGAGAATTTCGGATCGGGAACCTTGACCGACAACACGGCGGTGAAGCCTTCCCGGCAATCATCGCCGGTCATTGTCACCTTTTCCTTTTTCAGGATGCCTGAGGATTCAGCATATCCGGTGACCTGCCGGGTGAGTGCTGCACGAAATCCGGCCAAGTGGGTGCCGCCATCGCGCTGCGGAATGTTGTTGGTGAAGCACAACACATTTTCATGGTAGCTGTCGTTCCACCACGCCGCGACTTCCACGGTGATGCCGTCCTTTTCACCACGCAAGTGAATGGGTGCTGAAATCAGCGGGCTTTTGGTGCGGTCGAGATATCGCACGAAAGCTTCGAGCCCGCCTTCATACATCAACTCGTCGCGCTTGATCTCAACCCCGCGTTTGTCGGTGAGCACAATACGGACGCCGGAATTGAGGAAAGCCAGTTCGCGCAGCCGGTGTTCCAGCGTGTGGTAGTCAAATTCGGTCATGGTGAATGTTTGCTGCGACGGCATGAAGGTGACCTCCGTGCCGTTTCGTCCGCTCCAGTCGCCGGTGATTTTCAATGGCGCATCGGGAACGCCGTGCGTGAAGCTCATTTCGTGGACGTGACCGTTTTGCAGAACCTTCAGTTTCAAGAAGGTGGAAAGGGCATTCACCACGGAAACACCAACGCCGTGCAGCCCGCCGGAAACCTTGTAGGAATTCTGGTCGAATTTGCCGCCCGCATGCAACTGGGTCATGATGACTTCTGCCGCCGAAACGCCCTCACCGGTGTGAATGCCGGTTGGCACCCCGCGTCCATTGTCAGTCACTGTGCAGGACCCGTCTGCATTGAGCGTCACGGTCACCAGATCGGCGTGGCCAGCGAGCGCCTCGTCAATGGCATTGTCGACGACTTCATAGACCATGTGGTGCAGACCCGACCCGTCATCGGTGTCACCGATATACATGCCGGGGCGCTTTCGCACCGCATCCAGACCCTTCAATACCTTGATCGAATCGGCGTCATACTCCGCCGCAATTTCCGGCACGGCATCGGGTATTTCTGACATCATGAATTCCGCGTTTTGCCCGTGTTGCCAAGGGCTTCCTGGTTGCTGTGATTCGCATCTCGATATGCGGCGACTATAAGGCTGATTTGCACGGGAACCAAACCGTGAACGCAACTGTCAACTGCCTTGTGGCATGGTGATTGACGGTAACGGATTGCGCGCTGTCATGTGATGGGCAAGGCTGCGCAAAGCATGCTACGGAAAAAAACCATGAACACAGCCATTTCCATTTTCGACAGCTTCGTCAAACCGCCAGCTTTGGCCGATCTCCCGCCGCGCGTACAGCAGGCAATCAGTCGCCGCGAGTGGTCGAATGAACTCCTGGCGCGCTTCATCCAGACCATGGTCATTATCATGTTTTGCGTCATTTACGCAATTTCGCCTAAAACCAGTCCTGATGGCGCTTTCTCACCAGTTCCCTGGGTGCTTGGAACCTATCTCGCCCTTTCGGTGTTCGGACTGGCATGGGGCTGGCTGCGCGAACCGTCTGACTGGTCGGCCTATGTCTCGATCTTTTTTGATTTTGCCTTGTTGTACGGGCTGATGGTGAGTTTCCACATCCAGTACATGCAGCCGGCGTCTTTCATCCTCAAGGCTCCTGCATTGCTTTATGTGTTCATTTTCATCGCCATTCGCGCCCTGCGCTTCAAGCCGCGCTTCGTTCTCACTGCTGGAGCCGTGGCCGCCCTGGGTTGGGGATTGGTCATATATTATGTTATCGAGATAGACCCTGGCGACAACATGTTGACCCGGTCCTATGTGGAATATCTCACCTCCAATTCGATCCTGATCGGAGCGGAAGTGGACAAGATACTTTCCATCCTGTTTGTCACGGCAATCCTTGCGCTTGCGGTAAACGGCTCGGGCAATTTGCTGGTGACCGCCCTTGCCGAACAATCGGCAGCAGCCGACCTTTCCCGCTTCTTCGACAATTCGGTGGCAAAGGGCATTCGCAACAGTGCAACGCCGCTGAAAGCCGGTGAAGGCGAAAAGCGCCGTGCAACCATCATGATGATCGACATTCGCGGCTTTACCACCCTTGCACAAAAGCTGGACGCCCCGACCGTCATGCAGCTTTTGTCGGCGTATCACCGCCAGGTGGTGCCGGTCGTGCAGTCGCATGGCGGCGTGATCGACAAATTCATGGGCGATGGCATACTGGCAACCTTTGGCACTGAAGGGACATCAAAGGCTCCGGCAGCTGATGCCCTGCGCGCCTGTGAGGAAATTCTGGCCGATCATGCCACATGGCGCGAGTCCGAGCCGGTATTTGCCGGGATGCCGCAGGTGGCAATCGGCATCGGCCTAGCAACCGGAATGATCTCGCACGGCGCCGTCGGTGGAGGCGAGCGTCTGGAAATGACCGTCATCGGCACGGCCGTCAACCTTGCGGCCAAGCTGGAGAAATTCAACAAGGTGCTGAAATCGGCTTGTATTTGCGATGGTCCGACCTGGATCGATGCGCAGAGACAAGGTTACCGGGGGAGCCTGTCCGGGAAAGAAGTGCAGTGCCAGGTGGACGGACTGAAAAAGCCGGTCAAGGCGCGCGTGCTGGCCTGAAAAATTTCAGTTTTTGGACAGCACGAAAATAGCCGTGGCGACCATCGCAATGGCGGCTGTCTGGTTGAGGCGGCGCAGCGCTGACGGGTTTTTCAGCGTCGCTCGGGCAGTAGCGGCAAGCGCGACATAGGGCAGCAAGACAACGTAAAGGACAGCAATGGTGATCAGCGCCAGCATCAGCATGGAGGCCGGATCCACGCTGTTGATGTCGATGACCGCAGGCGTGATCGCAAGATAAAACACAATGGTTTTTGGATTGCCCAATGTCAGCGCGAGACCCGCGAGAAACGAAGTGAAACCATCATTTTCGCCCTTCGAAGCAGAGGTATCGGTTATGGCAATGCCGGCAGTCCAGAATTTCCACGCCAGCCAGATGAGGTAGGCGGCTCCAAGAATGCGCACCAGCAGGAAAACGCCGGCAAACGCCTTGGCCACCAAAGCAAGTCCGGCGATTGCCAGCACCAGATAGGCAAGATCACCCAGAACCAGACCGGTCAGCATCGGCAGTGTCCGCCAGAATCCGATCCCCAATGCCCTGCCGACAATGGCTGCAACCCCGGGTCCGGGTATTGCTGCTGCAATGGCAAGGGCAATGGCGAAAGTCAGGAAGGACGCGGTGTTCATTTGCGCCTCCTGACATAGATGCAGTCTTTGCTCAACCCGGCAACTGACCCCAAAATCGGAATTTTGTTATGCACACGGAAAACCAGACTGACAACAATTCGAGCCAGGTCGTGGTTTTTGGTGCCGCAGGTGGCGTGGGTGCGGCTTTTGTCCAGCTTTTGGCGCAAAGGGCTGATGTCGCGTGTGTTCATGCCGTTGCCCGAACGCATGTCACGGACTTCGGGCAGGGCCCATTTGGAAAAGTGGTTGTACACCATGCCGACATAACCCATGAGGCACAAATTGCCACCGTTGCAAAATCAATTGCCGGGCCGGTCCATTTGGTGATTGTCGCCACCGGGGTGTTGCACCGGGCAGGTGAAATCCAGCCGGAAAAAGACTGGCGCAACATTGATCCGATGGCATTTGCGCAAGTTGTGGCAATCAACGCGATCGGCCCTGCGTTGGTTTTCAAGCACTTTGCACCGTTGTTGGACCGCGACCGTCGCAGCGTCATGGTTGCTCTTTCGGCGCGGGTTGGCAGCATTTCCGACAACAGACTGGGTGGCTGGTATTCCTACCGGGCGTCCAAGGCGGCCCTCAACCAAATCATCCGGACGTTTTCAGTCGAGTTGAAACGAAAGAACCCCAAGGCGATCATTGCCGGCCTGCATCCGGGGACAGTCGAAACAAGGTTGTCTGCGCCATTTGGTTCGGCTTCATCGGCCAAGCTTTCTGCGGACGAGTCTGCTGCAAGTCTTGTTGCGGTCATTGACGCCCTGACGCCGGAGCAAAGCGGAGATGTCCTCGACTGGAAAGGTATCAAGATTCCCGCTTAAGTTCCGGTTGATCCGAAACCACCATCGCCGCGCGCAGTCGTGCCTGGCAGATTGCGCTCTTCCAACATCACTTGCGTGACCGGAGCAATGACCAATTGCGCAATGCGCATGCCGCGGGTGATGACGAACGGCTCGCCGCCGAAATTTGCCAGCAATACCTGCACTTCGCCGCGATAGTCCGCGTCAATGGTTCCCGGGGAATTGAGGACGGTGACCCCGTGTTTGAGTGCCAGTCCGGATCGGGGGCGAACCTGTGCCTCATGGCCATGCGGCAATTCAAGCACAAAGCCGGTGGGAACCAGCGTGCGGGCACCCGCGACCAAGGTTACAGGCTCCAATACCGCAGCCGGCAGATCCATGCCTGCGGAATGTTCTGTCTGGTACTGCGGCAATTCAAGGCCCTGGCCGTGTGGCAACCGGACAATGCCGGCAATCGGCGTGGAGGGGTTTGGCTGTCTCATGGTCTGCTACCGGGGTTTGATGAACGTCACCTATCGTTCATTGCCCGGCAAAAGCCAAGATGCACTGGCCGGTCAGGCCGATTCCCGCAATGATTCCGCTTCCAGCCATTGGCTGATCCTGCTGATAAGCAGATCTGGCGATACCGGCTTCGACAGATAGTCGTCCATGCCCGCATCCAGGCACCGTTCGCGGTCGCCTTTCAATGCATGCGCAGTAACGCCGATGATTGGGGTGTGCCTGCCACGGACCGCCTCCGAATTGCGGATGATGCGGGTTGCTTCAAGGCCGTTTCGCCCGGGCATGGATACGTCCATCAGGATCAGGCGGGGGCGCAGTTCGCTGTGCTTGGCTATGACCTCATCGCCATCCATCGCCATGGCAAAGGACCAATTTGTCAGTGACAGGATTTGTGCAAAGACAATCCGGTTAACATCATTGTCTTCGGCAACCAGGATATCAACGCCTCCGGAAGATGCAGCCTTCTCGACCAGCCTCAGTTCTGGCGATTTCATTGTATTGGGCTCTTCCTGCAAAACCGGACACGCCGTATCCGTCTCCGCTTCCTCGGGAACGATGGTTTGCGAAACGTCCATGTTGCCGATCATGCGTGCTGCGGCGATCCCTTCGCGGCTTTCCATGTTTTCTGCCACCGCCCCGCCAGCTTCCTGCAACACCTGTACCAGCGCCTCGAACAACACCGAGGCACGGGCGGGCTTGGTCAGGTGCGCCTGTACGCCCAGCGTTGAAAAAGACTTGCCGTTTTCCATCTGGTCCACCGACGTCAGCATGACGACCGGAATTGCACCGTTGGAAAAATCAGTTCCGCTGATCTGGCGAATTTCCCGTGCAACGTCAGCGCCGGTCATCTGCGGCATATGGTAGTCGAGGATCACGCCGTCAATCTTGATGCCGCGCTCACGCGCCGCCCGGATGATGGCCAATGCCTCATGTCCGGAACTTGCCGAGGCCGCGTCGAATCTCCAGGCGGCCATTTGTTCCATGAGGATGGCGCGGTTGACGGCATTGTCGTCGACGACGAGGATTTTTGAACCGGTGACATCGACCGGGATGCGCTTGCGCTTTTCGCTGGCACCGTGCATCGGCAGTTCGATCTCGAAATGGAAGGTCGAGCCGCGCCCGACCTGGCTTTCAACCTGCATCTGC
>JBGSOG010000089.1:0-18801 GCA_041739225.1 Rhizobiaceae bacterium | reverse complement strand
GGCTATCTGTCGCGTTATGCGCCCATGCTCGAAGCGGAAATTTCGGGTGAGTATGACCATCTGGCACGGGTTCGCGAGTGGTCGACCGGCGACTTGAATGACGGGGAAAGCGGCGATGGCTGAACAAAACCCTGTCCCGCTGGAAACCCGGGATGCACAGCGAAGGGCTTCGGACCCGGAAGTTTCTGCCTGGGTCTCGGCCAATGCCGGATCAGGCAAGACTTTCGTTTTGGCACGGCGGGTCATCCGGCTGTTGCTGGCCGGGGCAAAGCCTTCGCAAATCCTTTGCCTCACTTTCACCAAGGCCGCAGCGACGGAAATGTCCAACCGGGTGTTTCGCATTCTTGGCGAGTGGGTCAGCCTGCCGTCCGAGAAGCTGGGCGAAGCTTTGACCGGGATGCTTGACCGGTCGCCGACGCGGCGCGAACTCAACCGGGCACCGACGCTTTTCGCGCTGTCGCTGGACAGTCCGGGTGGGCTGAAAATACAGACCATCCATGCGTTTTGCGAAGCGCTGCTGCACCAATTCCCGCTTGAGGCCAACATTTCGGGGCACTTTGAGGTCATAGAGCAAGCGCAGCAAGAAAGGCTCATCGCCGAAGCGCGCCGCCAGATCATGCTGGAAATGGAAAGCGGGAGTGGCGATCAGCGCGGACTGGGTGGCGCGCTCGAAACATTGCTGGCGCTGGTCAGCGATGATGCCATCGACAAGGGGCTGGATGCCATAGTTGCAAAGCGGGATCCTTTCCTGGAATGGACCGATGGCGACATCGCGGCCAGCATGGCACCGTTGTGGCACCATGCCGGCTTTCATCCCGGGCAAGACGAAACCAGTGTGATTGCCGAAGGTTTGGACGACACGGCATTCGACGACAGCGATCTGCAAGGACTCACTGATCTGGCACAAAATGTCGGCGGGAAAACCAACCAGCACACCGCCGAACAGATTCACTCATTTGTTGAAACCTCCGATCCATCCAAGCGGTTCCGGATCCGCAATGGTATTTTTCTGACCCAGAAGTTTGAACAAAGAGCGCGTTCCTCAATCGTGACAAACGCTGTCGTTGAAAGCAATCCTGGGCTTTCAGAGTTAATCGAGGATGAGAAGGCGCGGGCTGAAAGAGCCTTCAAGCGGCACGCCGCCTGGAAAGTGCTAGCCTCTTCGCAGGCACTGTTCACGCTGGGCGAAGGCATCCTTGAGCGATATCTGCAGCTGAAGCGGCGTGGCGGCTTTGCCGATTTCAGCGATCTTGTCTCGTCCGCCAGCAGGCTGCTCACCCGTTCGGATGTACGCCAATGGGTGCAATACAAGCTCGACCGGGGCATTGACCATTTGCTGGTTGACGAAGCGCAGGATACCAGCCCGCCGCAATGGGCGATCATCAATGTCCTGTCCTCGGACTTCCATGCGGGCGAAGGCGCGTCCGGCAAGGTGCGAACGGTATTTGCGGTAGGAGACGAAAAGCAATCGATCTATTCGTTCCAGGGGGCCGATCCGCGCAAGTTTGCCGAGGAAGCAAAAGCCCTGGAAAACCGGGCCAGACAGTCCGGGCAAGGCTTTGAAAAAGTAAGCATGAACCTGTCGTTCCGTTCGACGCCGGACGTACTGGGCGCGGTCGATCTGGTGTTCAAGAATTCCGAAAACGCGCGCGGCCTTGGTTCGGGGGCCGATGGCACCGTGCACGAGGCGATCAGGCGCAACGATCCGGGCGAGGTTTTGGTGTGGCCGCTCATCGGCTCGGAAGGGACAACTGTCCAGACACATTGGCTCGAACCGCTCGACCGCACCAGCTCGACCCACCCGGCCGAGAAACTTGCGGCACGCATTGCCGGCACGATTGATGGTTGGATCAAGAACAGGGAAACACTGCCAGGCCGCGCCGGGCCGCTTAAATGTGGCGACATCCTCATCCTGGTGCGGCGGCGTGATGCTTTTTCAACTGCAATCATCCGCCAGCTCAAAGAAAAAGGTCTCGCGATCGCCGGCGCTGACCGGCTGAAGCTGACCGAGCACATTGCGATCGAAGACCTGCTGGCGCTTGGCCGGGTGATGCTGATGCCGGAAGATGATCTTTCCTTGGCATCCCTGCTGAAAAGTCCGTTGTTTGGCGTGAGCGAGGATGATTTGACCGCGCTCGCCACCGGGCGTGATGGAGAAGCATTGTTTGCGCATCTGGAGTTGCTTGCCGGGCAGGACGATGCAACGGGAGCGCTAGCGCTTGCAATTCACCAGACACTTTTGCGCTGGCGCGACCTTTCGCAGCGGCTGGCACCTTACCAGTTGTATGCAGCCATTCTTGGCGCTGAAGGCGGCCGACGCAAATTCATGGCACGCCTCGGTACCGAGGCGGAAGATGTGCTCGATGCCTTTGAGCAAGCTGCCATTGACCACACCGCGCAGGGCGGCAAGGGACTTGAGGATTTCATTGCCACGCTGGAGAGATCATCGCCGGAAATCAAGCGCGAGATTGACATGCGCGAGAATGAGATCCGGGTGATCACGGTGCACTCGGCCAAGGGGCTGGAGGCGCCGGTGGTGTTTTTGGTTGATCCCTGCAACGAGGCCTTCAGCAGCGGGCATTTGCCGGTTCTGGCCGAAGTTACGCCGCCGGATGGTGCAACCGGCTATCTGTGGGCGGCAGCCGGACGCAAGCAGGTTGACCTCATCGAAGCGCATGATTTGGCGGCCCGTGCCAGTGGCGAGGAAGAATACCGCCGCCTTCTGTATGTCGGCATGACGCGGGCAGCGGACCGTCTGGTGGTTTGCGGGTGGCACAAATCGAAGCAGCCCAAGCCGCCGTACTGGCACTCAATGGTATGCGGGGCTTTGCAGGACGGCTGGCAGGAACTCACGGATCGTGACGGCGAAATTTACTGGCGCTGGACCCTTGGCAAACTTGCCACAGGCAAGAAACCAGGTAATGAAACCATCAAGGCCGATGACGATGGAACCGCCAATGCAGAAATGCCGGCCTGGCTGACAAGGCGTGCTCCGCTTGAGCCACCGACGCCCCGGCCTTTGACCCCATCATTGGCAGCGGCCATGTTGGGCGATGCCGATGCTGTAGAGCCCTCAGGCGGAACTGGTTCCGGCGGTAAAGTTGACCAGACATTTGCGATGCGAAACGCAGCACTGCTGCGTGGCACACTGACCCACCGGCTCCTGCAGCATCTGCCGAATATCCCGCCTGACCAACGAAAATCACTGGCACTTGCCTATCTTGCAAAACTGGCCCCGGACTGGGCGCAGGAAGAACGAGACACGGCTGTATCTGAAGCCATGAATTTGATTGAAAGACCCGACCTTGCCTTTTTGTTTGGTCAATCGAGCCGGGCGGAGGCAAGCGTCGCCGGCCATGTAAACATTCACGGACGCGAGGTGCTGGTAGTTGGCCAGATCGACCGGCTTGCCGTTTCGCCCGAGCGGATTTCGATAGCTGATTTCAAGACGAACCGGACCCAAACGCTGCAGAACCGGCGCGGATATGCCCTGCAACTGGCGCTTTACCGGGCGCTGATGATGCAGATTCATCCAGGTGTACCGGTGGATTGCCACCTTGTCTGGACCCGCGAGGGTGCCGTCGGTACGCTCACCGAGAACGAGATGAACGCCGCGGTTGATGCTTTTTCCTTTGGCAAAATGACGCAAGTTTGAGCCGTCAAGCGTTGACGGAAGACGGCAGCGCGCATAGGCTGCCTTGAAATATCATGATTTGCTAATATATGAGTGACAATGGTCGGCCATTTGCCGATCTGCCGTGGCGAAGGAGAAAAACATGGCTACCGTGAAAGTCGACAAGAACAATTTCAAGTCGGACGTGCTTGATTCCAATGTACCGGTCGTCGTCGATTTCTGGGCCGAATGGTGCGGACCATGCAAAATGATCGGACCAAGCCTTGAAGAAATTTCCAACGAAATGGCAGGACAGGTGAAAATCACCAAGGTCAATGTCGACGAGAACCAGGACATCGCTGCGCAGTATGGCGTCCGCTCGATCCCCACTTTGATGGTGTTCAAGAATGGTCAGCCGGCGGCGATCAAAGTGGGTGCGCTGCCAAAAAGCGCGCTCAGCGACTGGATCAAGAGCGCCAGCTGAACGCTGAAGCCTGAAATCGAAAAAGCCCCGGACCAATTTGCGCCGGGGCTTTTTGTTTTCCGGCCTTGAGCGCGTCTATTTCGGCGCCTCATTGTTGTCGCGCAGTACCTCGCCTACAAGGTACAGCGAGCCGCAGATTATCACGCGGCAAGGCTCATTGCCCGACAGCAATCCGGCAATTGTCGAGAATGCTTCCTCCACTGAAAGACAGGCGTGGGCTTCCAGTCCGCAGCCCTGGGCAATGCGGGCAAGTGCCCTCGGAGTGAAGCCTTGCTCGCTTTCATGGATAGGAACGGTAAAAACGCGTTCAGCGAGACCGACAAAGGCCTGGAAAAACCCGGATGGGTCTTTGGTTTGCAACATGCCGACAATGAGAAACACCGGCATGGGTGCACGTTCTTCAAGGTTGGCGAGTTCCTGGGCGATCGCCTCACCCGCACCAGGGTTGTGCCCGCCGTCGACCCAGATTTCGGCTGATGCCGGAGCACCGGCTGTTACCGGCCCGGTACGCAGCCGCTCCATCCGGCCGGGCCAGCGCACCGCTTCCATTCCGGTTTCAAATGCGCTGTCGGGCAGATCCAGCCCCGCGTGGCGCAAGGCTGCAATTGCAGTTGCTGCGTTGGCAAGCTGGTGAGCGCCGCGTAGCCGGGGCAAAGGCAAGTCCAACAGGCCGTAATCGTCCTGATACACCAGCCGGCCACCATGGCCGTGGAAGGCAAAGTCTTCGCCGCCAAACCAGACCGGAGCGCGGCGCTCCTTTGCCACCCTGGCAATGACATCGCGCACCCCCTCTATTTGTGGCGAAACCACCACGGGGCGTCCAGGCTTGATGATGCCGGCCTTTTCAAAGGCAATCAGCTCAACGCGGTCACCCAGATGGGCAACATGATCAAGGGATATGCTGGTGATAACCGATACCAACGGCTTTTCCAGAACATTTGTGGCGTCGAACCTGCCACCCAATCCTACCTCGACAATCGAATAATCGGCGGGATGCTCGGAAAAAAGCAGAAACATGGCAGCCGAGAGAATTTCAAACACGGTAATGGGCGCGCCAGCATTGACCCTGGCAATTCGGGCAATGGCCGCTTCAAGCACAGCGTCGGAAACCAGTTTGCCGCCGCCAGGCGCACCGATCCGGTACCGCTCGTGCCAGTTTACCAGATGTGGTGAAGTGTGCACATGAACGACCTTGCCTGCTGCTTCCAGAATCGCGCGGCAAAAAGCAGAGGTCGAACCTTTTCCATTCGTTCCAGCTACATGGATTGCAGGTGGAATGCGGTTTTGCGGATCGCCAAGCAAGCCGAGCACCCGCTCGATGCGTCCAAGCGACAGATCATACCCTTTGGGATGAATATCCGACAGCTCGTCAATCAACGATTCAACGCTCATGCCGTCTGCCCTGTATTCACGAATGCACCATCTGCGGTTGCCTGCAGAAATCAGGCCGGTCGGGTTTCAGCTTCGGTTGGAGCCGGCTTGTAGTCGAGCAGGATCGGTTCGACCGGGCGTTTGGTCAAAATGCCCAACAGCCTGACAATGGTGTCTTTCAATTCCTTGCGCGGAATCACCAGATCGATCATGCCGTGTTCGCGCAGATATTCAGCGGTCTGGAAATCTTCCGGCAGCTTTTCCCGGATTGTCTGCTCAATCACGCGCCGACCGGCAAAACCGACCACCGCGCCGGGTTCAGCAATATGAATGTCGCCCAGCATGGCATAAGACGCCGAAACGCCGCCGGTGGTTGGATTGGTCAAGACCACGATGTAGGGGCAATCAGCTTCTTTCAGCAACTCAACGGCAACGGTGGTGCGCGGCAATTGCATCAGCGAGAGAATGCCCTCCTGCATGCGTGCCCCGCCGGAGGCGGCAAACAGCACCACCGGCAGCTTTGCCGCAGTTGCAACAGCCATACCCTTGATGATCATCTCGCCCGCAGCCATGCCAAGCGAGCCACCGATGAAACGCATGTCATGGACAATCGCCACCATCTCGATACCACCGGCCATGCCGCGCGCGGCCAGCACGGAATCATCCATCTCGGTGTTGCGACGGTGTTCCTTCAGCTTGTCGACATAGCGTGTCTTGTCGCGAAATTTCAGCGGATCAGCGGCAACTTTGGGCTGGTCAATCAGGGCATATTTGCCATTGTCGAAGAAATAGGCGAGGCGCTCCTTCGCCGTGATGCGCATGTGGTAGCCGGAATTGGGAATAACGCCCAGATTGGCTTCGAGGTCCTTGTGAAACACCATTTCGCCGGTTTCCGGGCATTTGACCCACAGATTTTCCGGCATTTCCTTGCGTTGCAGCAGGGAATTGATCTTTGGACGAACGTAATTCGTGATCCAGTTCATTCAGGTCCTCACAAAAGCCGAAAGGCTTTTTACCAGTTTAGTCTGCGCCATTGTGCAGCAGGGAAATGGCTGCATTGCGACATTGAAGGCAACAGTTCACGCCGCAGGCTTGATGCGGGCTGCATGTACACCGTGCGACAAATCCTGCACCAGCGCCACCACCGCCGGAACGGTGTTGGTTCCGGCCTTGCCGTTGCTGTCCAGGGTGTCGGCTATGGTTGACACAATGGCCGAACCGACAACCACGCCATCGGCACCTTCACCGATGGCCCGCGCCTGTTCGGCATTCCTGACACCAAAACCAACGGCCACCGGCAAGTCGGTCTTGGCCTTGATCCGGGCCACCATGGAGGCAACTTTTGCCGGATCGGGAGCCGCTGACCCGGTAATGCCAGTGATCGAGACGTAATAGACGAAGCCGGAAGTATTTTGCAGCACCTTCGGCAGGCGCTTTTCATCGGTGGTTGGCGTTGCAAGGCGGATGAAATTGAGACCCGCCTTGAGCGCGGGAATGCACAATTCGCTGTCTTCTTCAGCGGGCAGATCGACAATGATCAACCCGTCCACACCGGCAGCCTTGGCGTCGGCCAGGAACTTGTCATTGCCGTATTGGTAGATCGGATTGTAGTACCCCATCAGAACCAGCGGCGTTGCATCATCGGCTTTGCGAAACTGGCGAACCATTTCCAGCGTTTTGACCATGGTTTGCCCGGCTTTGAGCGCACGCTGACCGGCAAGCTGGATCGCCGGGCCGTCGGCCATGGGATCGGAGAACGGCATGCCGAGCTCTATGACATCGGCACCTGCACCGGGCAGCGCCCGCATGATTTCCAGCGACGTGTCATAGTCCGGATCGCCGCCGGTGATGAAAGTCACCAGTGCCGGGCGGCCAATCGCCTTCAGTTCTGCAAAACGGGTATCAATGCGGGTTGTCATTTCATTATCCAAAGCATGCCCGGCAAAAGCCCGGTCATTGAAATCATGATCACAGTTGGTGTCCCAAAATCTTGCCGACGGTGAACACGTCCTTGTCGCCGCGACCGCAAAGGTTCATCACGATGATCTGGTCCTTGCCCATTCTCGGCGCGCGTTTGATCACTTCGGCCAGCGCATGGCTAGGTTCCAGCGCCGGAATGATGCCCTCGATCCGGCACAGCAACTGGAAGGCTTCCAGTGCTTCATTGTCCATGATCGGCACATATTCGACGCGGCCGCTGTCTTTCAGCCATGAATGTTCCGGTCCGATGCCGGGGTAATCAAGACCGGCGGAGATCGAATGGCCTTCCATGATCTGCCCGTCATTGTCTTGCAGGAGATAGGTGCGGTTGCCGTGAAGCACACCCGGCCTGCCCGCGGTGAGTGAGGCGCAATGCTGGTCGCCGTCCAATCCATGTCCGCCAGCTTCAACGCCGACGATCTGCACTTGCCTGTCGTCGAGGAAAGGATGGAACAGGCCAATGGCATTGGATCCGCCACCGACTGCCGCAACCAGCATGTCGGGAAGCCGGCCTTCCACCGCGTGCAATTGCTCGCGGGTTTCGCGGCCGATCACCGACTGGAAATCGCGAACCAGTTCCGGGTACGGATGCGGTCCGGCCGCCGTGCCGATGAGATAATAGGTGTCTTCGACATTGGTGACCCAATCGCGCAGCGCCTCGTTCATGGCATCCTTGAGCGTGCCGGCTCCAGCCGTAACGGGTATGATTTCCGCGCCCAGCAATTTCATGCGAAACACATTTGGCGACTGGCGCTCGACATCGGTCTTGCCCATGTAAACCACACAAGGATAGCCAAACCGCGCCGACACGGTTGCCGAGGCAACGCCGTGCTGACCGGCACCGGTTTCGGCAATGATGCGGGTCTTGCCCATGCGCCGCGCAAGCAGGATCTGGCCAAGGCAATTGTTGATCTTGTGGCTGCCGGTGTGGTTGAGTTCGTCGCGCTTGAAGTAGATTTTCGCGCCGCCGAGGTGTTGGGTCAGCCGTTCGGCAAAATAAAGCGGCGAAGGCCTGCCGGTGTAATGCTTGTTGTGGTGATCAAGTTACGCCTTGAACGCCGGGTCGGCTGTGGCAGCCTTGTAGGCCTTGTCCAGTTCCAGGATCAGCGGCATCAGCGTTTCGGCGACATAGCGACCGCCGAACATGCCAAAATGGCCGTTTTCATCCGGTCCGGTCCGGAAAGAATTTGGTTCAACCGGTTTTGTCACGCCAATACACCTTTCATGGCCGAGGAAGGCCTCATTTGTTCGATCCGGCGCGCTTGCGCCAGGAATTGTCCAATCAAGCCGACATCCTTGACACCAGGTGCACTTTCCACACCAGACGACACATCGACGCCGCTGGCACCTGTACCCAAAATTGCCGATTCCAGATTTGCAGCGTTCACGCCACCCGAAAGCATGTAGTTAACCGCCGGGTCAAGCGCTGCCAACATTTGCCAGTCAAATGCGACACCATTGCCGCCGGGAAGATCGGCGCCCTTTGGCGGCTTTGCGTCGAGCAAAAGACGATCCGCCACTCCAATATAAGGCGTAATTGCCGCCAGATCAGCAGGCTCGCGAATCGAAAGCGCCTTCATCACCGGCAAGCCGAAGCGGGCTTTGACCTGCGCCACGCGCTGCGGTGTTTCATGACCATGCAATTGAAGCATTGAAGGGCGCATGGCCGTAACGATCACATCAAGATCACCATCACCGGCATCGACGCTGACGGCAACGCTTTGTGCCGCGTCCTGCGCAATGTCGGCAAGCATCCCGGCTGTATGCGGATCAACATTGCGCGGGCTTTTTTCAAAAAAGATGAAACCAAGATGGGTTGCGCCGCCTTCAAGTGCAGCGGCAACGCCATCAGGCGTTTTCAGTCCACAAATCTTGATGTCGAGCGCCATGGTTTCCTGCAAAGTACGCAAGAGACACGCCTAAGGGAATTTTACAGACGAGTCCATGCCGTCAAACCGGTCAGATAATCTTGAGCCAGCGGAACAGAATGATCTCTCCGGCAATCAGCGCCAGCATCATGCCGCAAATCGCGGCAAAAGCCCACGGATGATCGTTCAATGGAATTCCCGTAACATTCATTCCCAGCAGCCCGGCGAACAGTGAGGCCGGAAGGAACAGGGCGGAAACCACCGACAGCAACAAAATCTGCTTGTTCATGCGCTCGGACCGGTTGTCGATGAGTTCGTCGTGCAAAACCGCGCAACGCTCGCGCGTCACTTCCAGCTCCTCGATGAAACGGGTCAGGCTGTCATGTGCGCCATGGAGTTTTGCCCGGTCTGCCTCATGCACATATGGCAACCTCTCAATAAGAAACGTGGAAAGGGCGTCGCGCTGTGGATACAGAAAACGCCGCAGGTCAATGGCTTGGCGGCGCACTTCCGACAATTCGCGGCGCATCAGCTTCTGGCTGCCGTCAACCACCTCGATTTCAAGGTCATCGACTCCTTCAACCAGATCATCGACCATGGGCTCGATGGTGTCGACCAGCCGCAGCGACAGGCGGGCTACGAAGTCGCCAACCGAATGGGGACATTGCCCCCTGCCAAGTTCGGCGAGCAATTCGGCCATCGCCTTGGTCGGGCGACGCCACGTGGTGATGATTCCGTTTTTCGTGATCCATAGCCGGATGGCTACCAGATCGCTTTCATCGTCGATCAGGATGATGGCGCGGCCGCGCAGGTTGAGCAGCAAGCCCTCATTGTGCGGAATGCAAAGCGGCCTTGTGTCCGCCTCGTTCAGATTGTCGAAAACCAGCGCATCCAGTTGCCCGCCATGATGCAGGGCGGAAAGCAACGGGCTGTCGATGTTGCAATGGATCCAGCCAAAGCCGCCATTTGGCCGCCTGCGGGTGCCGGTAGCAGCAGGAAAAATCCTCTCCGCAGCCTGATTTGCGTTGACGGCTACAGTTTTTCCCTTGCCGTCGAACCAAAACGCGAGCGGCGCATCTGCCCCGGAAACAGCATCGACAGCAGGCGCAGTTTTCACGACGGCATTCATTCAGGTCAGCCCGGCTCTATCGCGTGCAACAATGATCCATGGCGTTTTAACCAGGTTTTGTGGCGTTCCATGGCTGGACAAAGCTGTTTCACGAGTTTCCAAAAATCCGCGCTGTGGTTCATTTCGCGCAAATGCGCCACTTCATGAGCAGCCAGATAATCCAAAACATCCGGCGGAGCCATCACTATGCGCCAGGAAAAAGAAAGCATGCGCGAGCTGGAGCAAGAGCCCCACCGGCTGGTGGTATCGGTAATGCGCAGCGCCTTGGCCCGCACGCCCAGTGCTGCGCAATGGCGGGCAACAGCCAGATCGAGGTGTTTGCGTGCTTCGCGCTTGAGAAAGGCTGTAACCTTGCGGCCAACATGGTCGCGCTCCCCCGGCACCATGAGGGCGGGCTTTCCGGCAAAAATGCCGGGTTCCACGATGCCCCGCAGCTTCTCCATGTGCACAATTCGATGCTCAATGCCAAGATAGGGGATGAGCGCCCCGGCTCCGGTAGCCACCGGTTCGGGGAGTTTGTCGATGCGAACGGCAACCCAGTTGCGGTTGCGGGCCAGAAAGCTGTCAACCTGGCTTTCGCTGACATGCGGCGGAATGGTCATGCGCAATGCCTTGCCACCGGGTACAATGCGCAGGGTCAGCCGGGTCGCCCGCACGTTTTCAACGACGGCAACTGGAAGCGTTCGTCCGCCAGCCTCCACCAGCCGTTCACGCCGGGCCTGAGTGGCAACACGGCGCTTCAATGCGGAAAATACCATCGCCATTCACTCCGAACGGGCATTGCCATTGCGATCGACCCGACCCTCAGTGGTTCAGCATAACCGATTCTCTTGAAGGTAAAACGACGCAAAGCCGGTCTCTAAAGTTGCAGGCAGCGAACCATAAAACAAGAACGGGGCCCGAAGGCCCCGTCACGGCAAGTTTTGCGATTGGTTAAAGTCCGGAACTGCCGTCAGTGGAAGGACGGTTGCGGCGGGACATGAAGGAATTGAATTCCTCCTGGTCCTTGGCCCGGCGCAGGTCACGGGAATACGCGTCAAATTCGGCACGCATTTCGTCGAGCTTGCGGCGTTCTTCGTCAAGGCGTTTCATTTCAGTTTCGCGCCAATCGTCAAATGCGCCATTGCCGGTACGGGCATGAAAGCCGCCATTGCGGCCCCAATTGCAGTTTTTTCCGCTGTTTCCTGTCCGGGCAAAGCCGGCCTTGAATTCTTCCATTCGGTCGCCCCACAGGATGTAGGCGATCATGGCAAGGCCAAGCGGCCAGAACACCATGAAGCCAACGACCATGAGGCCGATGGTTGCCGGCGTCCATGCCGGGCGGATCATTCCATTGCGTGTCATGTGCAATCACCCCTTGCTCAAGAGAAAAGGCCATTCGCCTTCACCCCTCAGTTGGGAATTGCCGAACCGGCGTTCAAGAAAAATCGGACGCCGTGCCAAAGCAGCCGACCGGCAGGAGTGCTAACTGCGAACGGTTTTCCTGGTTGCCTTCGCTGCAACGGGTTTGGCTGCAGCAGCTTTTGCCTTCACCGGCGTTGCTGCAGCACCGTTGGACTTTGCGCCGTGCGCCTGCATGAAACGGGCAATGCGCGGAGCGATTTCGGCGCGGAAGCGCGAACCGTTGAAAACGCCGTAATGTCCGACATCGGGCTGCATGTAGTGAACGCGCTTGCTTTCGGGCAGGCTGGAACAAAGCTTGTGCGCCGCCTTGGTCTGCAACAGTCCGGAAATGTCGTCGTTTTCACCTTCGACCGTCATAAGCGCCGTGCGGGTGATCTTGCCACAATCCACCAACTGGTTGCGGTGGGTCATTTCACCCTTTGGCAATGCGTGGCGAACAAACACGGTATCAACGGTTTGCAGGTAGAAGGCGGCATCAAGGTCCATGACCGCCATGTATTCATCGTAAAATTCACGGTGCTTTTCGGCTGGCTCGCCGTCACCCTTGACGAGGTGGGCGAAAAATTCCTGATGCGCCGTGATGTGCCGGTCAAGGTTCATCGACATGAAGCCTGACAGCTGCAGGAAGCCTGGATACACGGAGCGCATGAAACCTGGATGGGGGAACGGTAGCGGCATCACAACATTGTCGCGGAACCAGTCGATTCCCTTCGATTCTGCCAGTTTGTTGACAGCGGTCGGATTTTCGCGCGTGTCGATCGGTCCGCCCATCAATGTCATGGATGCCGGCGCGCAATCATCCTTGTTGGCTTCCATGACGGCAACTGCGGCAAGTACCGGCACCGACGGCTGGCACACCGCCATGACATGGGTGTCCGGTCCCAGATAGTGAAGAATTGAAATCACGTAGTCCATGTAGTCGTCGAGATCGAAGCTTCCCTCGGCGAGCGGAACCATGCGCGCATCAACCCAATCGGTGATGTAGACGTCGGCATATTCACTCATGGTCTGCACGGTGCCGCGCAGCAAAGTCGCATAGTGGCCAGACATCGGTGCAACGATCAGCAGGCGCGGGCCGCTGTGGGCGCCTTCCGGCAGCACCCGCTCAAAATTGATCAAATTGCAAAACGGTTTTTGCCAGACGATTTTCTCGTTGACCGTAACTTTCTGGCCATCAACCTTTGTGGAAGTTATTTCGAATGCCGGCTTGCCGTAACGGCGCGTGGTGCGTTCAAACAACTCGGCACCAGCAGCAAACTGCTTGCCCAGTGCCGTATGGCTGACCGGATTTACCGGGTTGGTGTAAAAAAGCCGCGTGGCATCGGCAAGCGCGCGCCACGGCGTGAGCGCCGCATGCGACATCTCATAAAGCTTGTAATACATGGTTCATTCCCGTCTGGACTTTGCCCGTGCTGCCGAGGCTTTCGTATGGATTTGCCATATTTGCCGTGCAGCACAACACTTTATTGTGCAGCGCACAAGATATGCAAGCCCCGACTTTAGACCACAATGGTTGAAAACACGGCCGGTTGAACAAGTTTTATCGGCAATTCTGCCTCAGTTCACAGCAAAAGCCATATCATCGATTATATCCCGTGCCGTTTGTGCAGGATTTGCCGCCTCAAGCACCGGCCTGCCAATAACCAGATGCGTCGCTCCGGCAGCCATTGCTTCAGCCGGGGTCATGGTGCGCTTCTGGTCCCCCGCTTGTGAACCTGCCGGCCGGATCCCGGGCGTGACAATTGCCATTTCAGGACCAACAAGCGAGCGCACCATGGCCGCTTCCTGCGCGGAGCAAACAATGCCGCCCATTCCAACTGCTGCCGCCTGCCCTGCACGCAGGGCTACCAGATCAACGGCACCCAGTGCATAGCCGGCATCGGCAAGATCGGCATCATCCATGGAAGTCAGGACTGTCACGGCCAAGAGACAAAGCGCACTTCCCCTGGCAGCGACGACAGCTGCCGACATCGCCTTGGGATAGGCATGGATGGTCAGCATGTCGACGCCAAGAGCCAGTACGCTTTCAACGCCCTTGCCGATCGTGTTGTCGATGTCGAGCAGCTTGAGATCCAAAAACACCTTGCTGCCGTCGCGCTTCAGGTCCCGCGCCAGTTCCAGCCCACCACAGAATGCCAGTTGGTGGCCGATTTTGTAAAACTCCACCGAATTGCCCAGTCGGCCCACCAATGCTTCGGCTTGCCGTACATCCGGCACATCCAGCGCCACAATCAACCGGGAACGCATTTCAAGATTGTCGGATTGTGGCACGCTGTCCTCTTTTTCAAATGCGGGAAGTTAAAAGCGATGTTGTTTCAACCATTGTTTTGGCAAACCCATCCACCAGCTTGCGTGCCGCCTGTTCAGCCAATTCTTCGGAAGCGTTGAATGCCTTTTCGGCAAAAGAGACGCAGACCTGCTCGCTGATGACCAATGCACCGCAATTGCCAATGCTGGCACGCAAGTGAACGAGCCCTCGCACACCGCCATAGCGACCGGGCGAAGCGGAGGCCAGGCCAAATACCTTGTGCTTGTAGGGTGAAAGCCTGCCGCGCTGGTCTGAATTCACGCGGCTGATCCAGTCGATGGCATTCTTGGTCAAGGGTGAGACCGAGCAATTGTATTCCGGACTGACAACCACCACCCCGTCGTGTTCGTGGAACAGGCGGGCAAGTTTGAGTGCATTCTCCGGCTGGCCTTTTTGGGCTTCAAGGTCTTCATCGAAAATGGGAAGCGGATAATCGCGCAGGGTAATTCGCATGACTTCGCATTCGTGCTGCAGCAAGGCCTTGCACAGAACACCTGCCAGCTTGGCATTCCACGATGCGGCGCGATTTGAACCCGGGATAACAAGTATTTTCGGTGTGCGCATCTCTACAGGGCTCCCCGCCTGCCGGTGACCATTCAGCCAATCATTCTGTCAATCACTCTGTCAGGCCACCGAGAAAATTCTTCATTCGTGAAAAGAAACCGGATGATTCGGGGCTGTTTTGTTCAGAGGCGCTTTTTTCAAACTCCTCCAGCAACTCACGCTGGCGGCGGGTCAGGTTCTGCGGTGTTTCAGTTACCACCTGGATATAGAGATCGCCTGTGTTTTGCGAGCGCATCACCGGCATGCCCTTGCCCTTGAGGCGAAACTGCTTTCCGGTCTGCGTTCCGTCGGGAACCTTGATCTGCGCCTTGGAGCCGCCAAGCGTGGTGACCTCAAACTGCCCGCCCAGCGCAGCGGTGATCATCGATATCGGCACTCGGCAAAACAGGTCGGCACCATCGCGCTGAAAAAATTCGTGCGGCTTGATCGACAGGAAAATATACAAATCGCCAGCCGGTCCGCCGCGCGCGCCAGCTTCGCCTTCACCTGCCAGCCGGATGCGCACCCCGTCCTCGATACCTGCGGGTATGTTGACCGAAAGCGTGCGCTCGCGCGTGACCCGGCCCTGACCGCCACACTTGCCGCAAGGATCGGATATGACCTCGCCGCGTCCCTGACACGTCGCGCAGGTGCGCTCGATCGAGAAAAATCCCGATGCTGCCCGGACCCGTCCGGAGCCGGAACAAGTCGAGCATTGCTTGGGGGAAGAACCGGGTTTGGCACCGGAGCCGGAACAAGCCTCGCAACTGATGGCGGTGGGAACCGATATTTCGGCATTCTTGCCGCCAAAAGCCTCCTCAAGCGTGACTTCCATATTGTAGCGAAGGTCGGCTCCGCGCTCGCGACCCGGCGCACGGCGGGCGCGGTTGCCACCCATCATCTCGCCAAAAATGTCTTCAAAGATGTCGGAAAACGCGCCACCCGCTCCGGAGAATCCGGCACCGGCACCCTGTCCGCCCCCACGTTCGAACGCAGCATGGCCAAACTGGTCATAGGCCGACCGCTTCTGGGGGTCCTTCAGGATCTCATAGGCTTCGTTGATTTCCTTGAACCGGCGTTCGGCATCCTTGTCATTGGGATGGCGGTCGGGATGGCATTCCATGGCCTTTTTTCGGAAAGCGGCTTTCAAGTCCTTCTCATCGCAACCTTTGGCGAGGCCGAGAAGTGAATAATAGTCAGCTTTGGCCATCTGTGGTCCCCAGCATTGCCGTCTTTGCAGCCCATTCTGATCGCAGCATGCTCATCGTTTCCACACTGAACCAATGCCCGTCCACGAGGTTTGCCTCGCGAGCCACGCCTTCGGACACGAAACCGGCCGCCCTGTAAAGCGCCAGCGCGGTTTCATTCACCGTCCACACGCCCAGTTCCAGTCGATGCACCAGCGGGTTTTCAAATGCCAGTGTCATGATTCGTGAAAGCATTGCCTTTCCAAGACCTTTTCCACGTTCACCTGGAGCCACGGCAAACCGGGCAAGGCGTTCGGTCTGGTTGGGCGGGTCTGAAGCGAGCTGGAAGCAACCGACCAATTCACCGGCGGCATTCAGAAAGCTCAAACAACGGCGCGGTTTGGCGGACGATGCTTCGTTGATCCACATCGAAAACTGTTTGGCTTGAAGCGGGAAAGACAAGCCTGTCCCTCCCCATTTTGCCAATTCGACCGGATTGGAAAACCAGCCCGCGATGGGTGTCGCATCCTCGACCGTAGACGGGCGAAGCAACAACTCCATCGCGGTTGACTCCTGATCAGGCTGACTTCTTCTTGTCGTCGTTTTCGTCGATTTCTTCAAAATCGGCATCAACCACGTCTTCATGGCGCGAGTCAGCGCGGGCGTCTGCTTCAGCCTTCGACTCTTCAGCAGCCTGCGCAGCCTTGTACATGGCTTCGCCAAGCTTCATCGTCGCTTCGGTCAGCGCTTCCGACTTCGACTTGATGTCGGTCGCGTCGCCCGATTCGATGGCCGACCGAAGATCGGTGATGGCCCGCTCGATTGCGCCACGTTCATCGGCCGATACCTTGTCGCCATACTCCTTCAGCGACTTTTCAGCTGAATGCAGCAATGACTCCGCCTGGTTTTTCGCTTCCACCGACTCGCGCCTTGCCTTGTCGGCATCGGCGTTGGCTTCCGCATCCTTGACCATCTTTTCGATATCTGCGTCCGACAAGCCGCCGGAAGCCTTGATTGATATCTGCTGCTCCTTGCCGGTACCCTTGTCCTTGGCGGTGACATTGACAATGCCGTTGGCATCGATGTCGAAGGCAACTTCAATCTGCGGCATGCCGCGCGGTGCCGGCGGAATGCCCATCAGGTCAAACTGGCCCAGCATCTTGTTGTCCGCTGCCATTTCACGCTCGCCCTGGAACACGCGAATGGTAACAGCCGACTGGTTGTCTTCCGCGGTGGAAAACACCTGCGCCTTCTTGGTCGGAATGGTGGTGTTTCGATCGATCAACCGGGTGAACACGCCGCCCAGTGTTTCAATGCCAAGCGAAAGCGGTGTTACGTCGAGCAGGAGCACATCCTTGACATCGCCCTGCAACACGCCCGCCTGAATGGCTGCGCCCATTGCAACAACTTCATCCGGATTGACGCCCTTGTGCGGCTCCTTGCCGAAGAAATCTTTCACGACCTGCTGGATGCGCGGCATGCGCGTCATGCCGCCCACGAGGACGACTTCATCGATCTCGGCTGCCTTCATGCCGGCGTCCTTCAACGCTGCAGCACACGGGCCAATGGTGCGTTTGACGAGATCTTCGACCATCTGCTCGAATTTCGCGCGGGTCAATTTCAACGTCAAATGCTTTGGACCGGACTTGTCAGCCGTGATGAACGGCAGGTTGATTTCGGTCTGGGCGCTGGACGAGAGCTCGATCTTGGCTTTTTCGGAGGCTTCCTTCAGGCGCTGAAGCGCCATCTTGTCGCCCTTCAAATCAATGCCGTTCTCTTTCTTGAACTCGTCTGCCAGGTAATCGACGAGGCGCATGTCGAAATCCTCGCCTCCGAGGAAGGTGTCGCCGTTGGTGGACTTCACTTCGAACACGCCGTCGCCGATTTCCAGGACCGAGACGTCGAAGGTGCCGCCGCCAAGGTCGTAAACGGCAATGGTGCCGGCCTTCTGCTTGTCGAGGCCATAGGCCAGTGCAGCCGCGGTCGGCTCGTTGATGATGCGAAGCACCTCAAGTCCGGCGATCTTGCCGGCGTCCTTGGTGGCCTGGCGCTGGGCGTCGTTGAAATAGGCGGGAACGGTGATGACCGCCTGCTCGACCTTGTGGCCGAGATGAGCCTCGGCGGTCTCTTTCATCTTTTGAAGGATTAAGGCGGAAATCTGCGAGGGAGAATAGGTCTTGCCCGCGGCCTCGACCCAGGCATCGCCGTTCGAGGCTTTGGTGATCTTGTAAGGGACAAGCTTCTTGTCCTTTTCCACCGTCGGGTCGTCATAGCGGCGGCCGATCAGCCGCTTGACCGCGAAGATGGTCTTTTCCGGATTGGTCACCGCCTGGCGCTTGGCCGGCTGGCCGACCAGCCGCTCGCCATCGTCGGTGAATGCAACGATCGAGGGCGTCGTGCGCATGCCCTCGGCATTCTCGATAACGCGGGGCGTCTTCCCTTCCATCACGGCCACGCACGAATTGGTGGTGCCGAGGTCGATCCCGATGACCTTTGACATATCTTATAGTCCTCTCTTTCAGGCAGATCGGCCGGGCCCGAAGCCGGCACCCGGATGGACCGTGGATTCGACGAGTTGGCCCCCGCCGTAAGTCCCTAATCCGACCCCCTCTAAAATGATCGTCGCCGCAGCCCTGCGGCGTCTTGGCTCATATAGGAGGGGCGTCTTGGGCCGCAAGGACTTTGGGGCTTCAGGACTCTGAGGCGCAACGACTTTCGGCCGTCCGGACGACGGGGACCGGCGGCCGGCCAAGGTCTCTCGCCTTGCGGTTTCGTTTTCCCTAACGGCGTTCGATTTCGTCCGGGCTGCGCCCCGGCCGGGCCCGATAGACCGGCAATGACCAGCCGCGCTGCAGCGCCAGACCGCGGATGGCGAGGCAGATCGCAAAACCTGCAAGCGTCGCGGCAGCGGGCG
>JBGSOG010000102.1:0-11077 GCA_041739225.1 Rhizobiaceae bacterium | reverse complement strand
CAGAATTAATCGCCTGCTAACCATCCGCGACGCTGCACCCGTCAGCGTTTGCGGCCGTTAACGGTTCATTTCGCATGCCGGTTCAAAGTCGTCTCCATGAAATATGGAGAACGACGCATGGCACACGCTGCTGCAACCCTTGTTTCCAGTGATGCCCGCGCTGAGGGTATCGATCCTGCCCGTGCTTTTCTTTTGCTTTTCCCGTTGTCGGCAATCCTGCTCTTTGTGGCATTGCCGTCAGCGCAGCTGGCGTTTGCCGCATCCCTCGTGTTGAGTTCGCTGATGGTTGTTTCCGCGGGCAATGGTGCCTTTCAGGGTGCAAGTCTTGAAGAAGGTCAGGGCTTCGTAGCCGCATGCGCGCCGGTGCATTTTGCCTTGGTGTTGTGGGTTTGCGTAGCGATTGCACGGTCGGTCTCGGACTTTGCCGGACTGTCAGGCGGGGTTCAATTTGCCGGCGTGTTCGTGCTGTCTTTTGCGGCCTTGGCAGTGTTCCTGACCGTTGAGTTTGTTGCCAGCCTGGGGTTTGCGTTGTTGCTGGAGCGCGGTCGCGGTTCGGCAGGTGCAGGTTTTGCAGCCCTTGTCAGCGCCAGGTATGCCGGAGCATTGGGCCGGGTTGTCTGAACCAACACCTTCGAACCAATTTCAATTTGCCAACAGATCGGCAAACACGGCCTGCTGCTTTGCCATCCGGGCTTGCAGCGCGCTCATGAGGTCCTGCGGGCGCAACATGCCGGCATTCCAGGTCGCGATTTGCTCAAGGCTTTCGCCGACGCTGTGGTCGAGCGTGTAGTTCACCGCCTGCTTTATCCCGGCAATGGCCACCGGCGACTTGGCCGCGATTTCATCGGCCAGCGCCAAGGCCGCCTTGATGGTTGCATCCCTGTCTGGATGAACGGAATTGACAAAACCGAACGATCTGGCTTCTGCCGCTGAGAACCTGCGCCCGGTGAATGCCAGTTCCTTGACGATGCCCGGTGCCACCAGTTTTGGCATGCGCTGCAGCGTGCCGACGTCTGCCGTCATGCCGATGTGAATTTCTTCAATGGCAAAGCTTGTATCCTCGCTGGCAAGGCGGATGTCGCAAGCGCTGATCATGTCGATGCCCGCACCCAGGCAAGCGCCATGCACTGCGGCAATCACCGGGAAATGCGCTTGTTCCAGCGCATTGAATGTGTCCTGAAGCTTGAGGATCAACTTGCGCAGCGCGAATGCGGCCCTTGCCGGCTCGGATTTGGTCATTTCGGCGATGCCGGTGAATGCCGACAGATCCATGCCGCCGGTAAAGTGTTTTCCTTCCCCGGTAATGACCAGTGCGCGGATCGCCGGATTGTTCCCGAGGTCGCGCACGATTTGCGGCAGTTCATCCCAGAATGCCTGGCTCATGCCATTGGCCTTGTCCGGACGGTTCATCGACAAATGCGCAACCGGGCCGTCGAGCGACAGGAGGAAGAAGGAGTGTTCGGCCATTTCGCTATTCCGCCGCCAGTTTGTTGCCGATGCTGTTGTTCCACGCCTGCCAGTCAGCAATGGCGCGCGCGGCCATGGCCTGCTTCTTCGCGGCGGATTTTTCCTTGCCACGCAGCCGTTTGCCTGACGGATCTTTTTCAAGGCTGATCTGCGGCAGCAGGCCAAAATTCACGTTCATTGGTTGAAACGATCGACCGGCATTGGATGAGCCATCATCATCATAGCTGACATGGCCCTGCGTGATGTGGTTGAGCAGGGCACCGATGGCCGAGGTAACCGGTGGCAGCGGGCAGCGCAGGCCGAGCATTTCAAGGGCGGCGAACCTTCCGGCGAGCAGGCCGATGGACGCTGATTCCACATAGCCTTCGCAGCCGGTGATCTGGCCGGCAAAACGCAGGCCGGGCCGCGACTTGAGCTGAAGCGTTTCATCAAGCAGGCGCGGCGAGTCGATATAGGTGTTGCGGTGCAGGCCGCCAAGCCGGGCAAATTCCGCGTTTTGCAAACCCGGGATCATGCGGAAAATGCGCGCCTGTTCGCCATGCTTCAGCTTGGTCTGGAAACCAACCATGTTGTAAAGCGTGCCCAGTGCATTGTCCTGGCGCAATTGCACCACGGCGTAGGGTTTGACCGTGGGATTGTGCGCATTGGTCAGTCCCATCGGCTTCATCGGGCCATGGCGAAGCGTTTCAATGCCGCGCTCGGCCATCACTTCGATCGGCAGGCACCCGTCGAAATAGGGAACATGCTCCCAATTCTTGAAGCTGGTTTTTTCGCCCGCAATCAAGGCGGCAACAAATGCCTCGTATTCCTCGCGGCTCATCGGGCAGTTGATATAGTCCTTGCCGGTGCCGCCGGGACCCACCTTGTCATAGCGGCTCTGGAACCAGGCAGTAACCAGATCAATGCTGTCAAAATGCACAATCGGTGCAATTGCGTCAAAAAACGAAAGCTGTTCCTGACCGGTTGCAAGGGCGATTTCCTGGGCCAGGGCTTGCGAAGTCAGCGGACCAGTGGCGACAATCACCTGTTGCCAATCGGCAGGCGGCAGGCCGGCTACTTCCTCGCGAACGATTTCTATCAGTGGGTGGGCTTCAAGTGCATGGGTGACTGCAAGAGCAAAACCATCCCGGTCCACGGCCAATGCGCCACCGGCGGGTACCTGATTTGCGTCACCGCAGGCCATCACAAGTGAATTGGCAATGCGCAATTCAGCGTGCAGCACGCCCACGGCATTGGAAGTAGCATCGTCCGAGCGGAAGGAGTTGGAACAAACAAGTTCTGCAAGGCTGTCGGTCTTGTGCGCGGCGGTTTCGCGAACCGGGCGCATTTCGTGCAAGATCACGGGTACACCCAGATTGGCTGCCGCCCAGGCTGCTTCCGATCCGGCAAGGCCGCCGCCGACAATGTGGAGTTTTTTGCTCATGGCGCGGGAATAGCGCCAAAGCTCAATGGCTGCAAGTTCACCGATTTAGCCGGTGATGCGGGCTCGTCCGGAGTAGCCGTCGTCGCGGACCCATTCGAGCGTGTTCGGCCCGGTCTGGCGCAGCTTGAAGCAGAATTGGCGGCCGTCATACCATGTCGGGAATTGCTGGCACATGCGGTTGCCACTGACCCACCAGCTGCCGGTTTCCTTTGGTGCCATGTATTGCCCCAGCGTGGTGCCGGAACCGTCGCCGGTCACCCGGCCATTGCTGGCGTATTTCAGCGGAAACTCGATGCCGTAGCCTGTTGCAAGATGAACGCGCTTGCCGCCGATCAATCCTTTGATATCCGTGCCGGACAGGAACTGCGCAGATGCGTTTCCTGCCATCAGGCACAGCAACGCGGTTGCCACGGCGAATTTGCGCATAGTGAAATCCCTGAATTGTTTTCCCGGAAACTGTACGGGCGGTTTTTCTGTTTGGATCATGTCCAAGGACTTGAACAAAGAAACGCCCGCCGGGGAGGAGGATCGGCGGGCGTTCTTGATGACGAAACCGGTCTCGGGAGGAGGGTGAAACCGGTCCGCTCGGCCATCCGGATTTGGGAGGAGGATAAATCCGGATGGTATTGATTCAGCGCGATTTGCGCCGGTTGCCTGCCGAAAGCCTTGGTCCGAAAAGTCTGCAACTTTTCGGGGCTGTCAGGTCAGCGCGCCTTGCGCGCTACAAACGGGATGTCGGAGCGCGAGATGCCGAGATCGGACAGTTCGCGATTTGACAACGCGCTCAGTTCCGAAATCGTGCGGCGGTAAGCGCGCCAGTCCTTGAATTTGCCAACGATGCTCATTTTGGTATTCCTTGCTGTGACGCCGGGATGTGCCCGGACAAAATTGAATTCGAAGGAATTGTTTCTTTCGACACCCCAGATATAGGCGGCAAATGCGGTTTTCGCCACGCCTTATTGTGCATGGCAGCATTGTCTTTGCTGCAATGCAACAAGGCCGGATTGGGGCAATTGGCAGCATTTGCCACGGAATCGCCCGAAGTGTTGCTGAAAGGTTAAGCAATTCAGGGCTTTGCACCAAAGGATGATGGCTGTTTGCCGGGGTTTATTCAGCTGCCTGGCGCTTTTTGCCTTGCGGGCGGCGTGCCAACAGTTCCTTCAGGAAGTGCCCGGTGTGGCTGCGTTTCTCGTCCACGATGTCTTCCGGGGTGCCAGCTGCTACCAGTTCGCCGCCGCCATCGCCGCCTTCAGGGCCGAGGTCGAGCACCCAGTCAGCGGTTTTGATGACTTCCAGATTGTGCTCGATGACAATGACCGTGTTGCCCTGATCGACCAATTCATGCAGCACTTCCAAAAGCTTGGCGACATCGTGAAAGTGCAGGCCGGTGGTTGGTTCGTCCAGAATGTAGAGTGTCTTGCCGGTTGCGCGGCGCGACAACTCCTTGGAAAGCTTGATGCGCTGAGCTTCACCGCCCGATAGTGTGGTCGCCTGTTGGCCGACCTTGACATAGCCAAGGCCAACGCGCTCCAGCGTCTCCATCTTTTCGCGCACCGCAGGTACGGCGGCAAAAAACAAAGCGGCTTCTTCCACCGTCATGTCGAGCACGTCGGAAATCGACTTGCCCTTGAAATGCACTTCGAGGGTTTCGCGGTTGTAGCGTTTGCCGTGGCACACATCGCAGGTGACGTAAACGTCTGGCAGGAAGTGCATTTCGATCTTTATGACGCCGTCGCCCTGGCAAGCCTCGCAGCGACCGCCCTTGACGTTGAACGAGAAGCGGCCCGGCTGATAACCGCGTGCCTTGGACTCGGGCAATTGCGAGAACCAGTCGCGGATCGGGGTGAACGCACCGGTATAAGTTGCCGGGTTGGAGCGCGGTGTGCGGCCAATCGGCGATTGGTCAATGTCGATAACCTTGTCTATCTGCTCAAGACCTTCGATGCGCTCGTGCGGGGCGGGCACCTCGCGGGCGCCATTGATCCGCCGAGCCGCATATTTGTAGAGCGTCTCAATCAAAAACGTCGATTTGCCGCCGCCCGATACGCCGGTCACGGCGGTGAACAGCCCGAGCGGGATTTCGGCCGTAACGTTTTTCAAATTGTTGCCGGTTGCACCAACCACCTTGATGCGGCGGCCTTTGACCGGCTTGCGACGGGTCACAGGCAAGGGAATTTCCAGCTCGCCGGTCAAATATTTGCCGGTCATTGAATTGGGATTGGCCATGACCTGTGCGGGCGTGCCTTGCGCGATCACCTGGCCGCCATGGATGCCGGCGGCGGGGCCGATATCAACCAGATAATCGGCGGTGCGTATGGCGTCTTCATCGTGCTCGACCACCAGCACGGTGTTGCCAAGGTCGCGCAAATGGCGAAGCGTGTCGAGCAATCTGGCATTGTCGCGCTGGTGAAGCCCGATGGACGGCTCGTCCAGCACATAGAGCACGCCGGTGAGGCCGGAACCGATTTGCGATGCCAGCCGAATGCGCTGGCTCTCGCCGCCGGAAAGTGTGCCGGAATTGCGGGCCAAGGTCAGATATTCAAGCCCGACATCGTTGAGAAAGCGCAGACGCTCGCGAATTTCCTTCAAGATGCGCCCGGCGATCTCGTTTTGTTTGTCGCTGATGTGTTTTGGCAGCTCTTCCGCCCAGTCGCGGGCCGCGCGAATGGAGAGTTCTGTGACCTGCCCAATGTGGCGCCCGTCAATCTTGACCGCCAGGGATTCGGGCTTCAGCCGGTAACCGCCACATGCTTCACACGGGGTTGCCGACATGAATTTTTCGATTTCCTCGCGCATCCATGCGCTGTCGGTTTCGCGCCAGCGACGCTGCAAATTGCCGATAACGCCTTCGAACGGCTTACTGGTCTTGTAGGTGCGCAATCCGTCATCATAGGTGAATTCGACTTCATCACCTTCCGTGCCGTGCAGAACCGCGTGCTTGGCTGTCGCGGACAGACTGTCCCACTTGTCGGTCAGTTTGAATTTGTAGACCCGCCCCAGCGCTTCCAGTGTTTGCGCATAATAAGGCGACGGGTTGGAAGATTTTGACCACGGCGCGATTGCCCCGGCGCGCAGCGTCAACTGACCGTCCGGCACCACCATTTCAGCGTCAATGGCCTGTTTGGAACCCAGCCCGTCGCAGGACGGGCAAGCGCCAAACGGGTTGTTGAACGAAAACAGGCGTGGCTCGACCTCGGGAATGGTGAAACCGGACACCGGGCAGGCGAATTTTTCCGAGAAAACCAGCCGCTCATGTGTTTCGTTCTTGGATTTGTTGGCGCCTTCCTGCGATGTTTCCGAGGATGGCAAAGGCTTGTCGGCAAATTCAGCAATTGCCAGGCCGTCAGCGAGCTTGAGGCAAGTGTCGAGACTGTCCGCCAGGCGGGCGGCGATGTCGTCGCGCACCACGACACGGTCCACCACCACGTCGATGTCGTGCTTGTATTTCTTGTCGAGCAGGGGCACCTCGGCGATCTCGTGGAACACGCCGTCGATCTTGACCCGCTGAAAGCCCTTTTTCATCAGTTCAGCGATTTCCTTGCGGTATTCGCCCTTGCGCCCACGTACCACCGGTGCAAGCAGGAAAAGCCTTGTGCCTTCGGGCTGCGCCAGAATTCGGTCCACCATCTGGCTGATGGTCTGGCTTTCAATCGGCAGGCCTGTGGCGGGTGAATAAGGTACGCCAACGCGGGCAAAAAGCAGCCGCATGTAATCGTAAATCTCGGTTACGGTGCCGACGGTCGAACGCGGATTTTTCGAGGTGGTTTTTTGCTCGATGGAGATGGCCGGCGAAAGCCCGTCGATCTGGTCGACATCGGGCTTTTGCATCATTTCCAGAAACTGCCGGGCGTAGGCCGAAAGGCTTTCGACATACCGGCGCTGGCCCTCGGCATAGATCGTGTCGAATGCCAGTGACGATTTCCCCGATCCCGAAAGGCCGGTGATGACCACGAGCTGGTCGCGCGGCAGGTCAATGTCAATATTCTTGAGATTGTGCTCGCGCGCGCCGCGAACGGAAATGTACTTGTGATCCGCCATTAAAATTCACCGGTCCGGGGCGGCCATGGCACAACAGTCAGCAGACTGGTGTACGAATCGCCCTTGCGTTTCGGAAATGATGAGAACATAATGGGAACAAATGCCAAAAAGTGCAAGCGGCCCGGAATTGTCCTTTTCAAGTGTGGATAGTTAAAGGCCGCGGGTGCGATTGCAAGGCAGATCGGGCAATATGCCCGCAAATATCAATGGAGTTGCGTTATGGCGGGAAGTGTCAACAAGGTCATCCTCATCGGCAATCTTGGGGCTGATCCGGAAATCAAGCGAACACAGGATGGCCGTCCGATTGCCAATCTGCGGATCGCCACGTCGGAAAACTGGCGCGACAAGAACACAGGCGAAAAGCGCGAAAAGACCGAGTGGCACCGCGTGGTGATTTTCAATGAAGGGCTTTGCAAGGTTGCCGAGAACTATCTGAAGAAGGGTGCCAAGGTCTACATTGAAGGCCAGTTGCAGACCCGCAAATGGCAGGACCAGTCCGGCCAGGACAAGTACTCCACCGAAGTTGTGTTGCAGGCGTACAATGGAACGCTGACCATGCTTGATGGTCGCGGTGACAGCGGCGGAGGCGGCAGCGTTGAATATGGCGGTGATGATTATGGCTCATCGGGCGGATCATCGGGTGGCAATTATGGCTCGGCGCGCGGCGGCGGTCGCAGTTCCGGTGGGCAGGGCGGCGCAGCAGGCGGAAGCCAGGGTGGCGGAAACTTTGGCGGCGACCTCGACGACGAAATCCCGTTCTGATCGGCGATGACACAGGCCGTTGTCCATGTCAGCATTGTTGTGCGTGGGTATGACGAGGCCATTGCGTTTTACTGTGAAAAACTTGGGTTTGATCTGATCGAAGACACGTATCAGGCAGCACAAGACAAGCGCTGGGTGGTCGTGGCTCCTAAAGGCTGGAAGGAAAACGGTACCGGAACAGCCCTCGTGCTGGGGCGGGCCACAAACCCGCAGCAAGAGGCTGCAATCGGCAACCAGTCCGGCGGGCGCGTTTTCCTGTTTTTGCGCACCGACAATTTCGACCGCGACCGTTCGAAATTATTGGCAGCAGGGGTCGAGTTCGTGCGTGAACCGGCACAGCACGACTACGGCAAGGTGGCAGTGTTCAGCGATTGTTGCGGCAATTTGTGGGATCTGGTGCAGTTCGCGCCTGGCCACCCGCTGGCTTGACACTGGTTTGCACCTTGCAAAGCTGCATTTTTTATCCGAGTTTGGGGCAAATCAACCGGAGCTTTCCAACAATGAAATTCCTGCCCGTGTTCGCCGCTGCAGTCGCATTTTCTGCAATGCCAAATCTGGCTAGAGCAGAAATCCTCGACATGTCGACTGTCACATGCGCGCAGTTGAGCGAAATGAACGAGGATGAAGGTTCGTTCTTCCTGATCTGGCTGGATGGCTGGCTGGCCGGACAAGCAGACGCCACCACGATGGACCCCGACGAGTTGAAGAACCAGATCGACGGCATTGCAGGCAAGTGCGTTGAAACACCTGAGCTTTCGGTGATCAATGCTGCCAAGGCATATTTGAACGAGTAATACCGGGCAGCATTGATTGTAGCGCGCGCGAGTTGATTTCCGGCTTTTCACGGCAACGCTATTTGCATTTGAACCTCGAATGTCTGCATCCAAAGGTTGTTTCCTGGAGGAGACAGCGTGTTGAAGAAAATCCTCGCCGTTTATTTTGCTCTTGCTGGCGCAGCCCATGCGGGCGAGGCGGATGTTGAGGTGGTCAAAGTGGAACGCGAATCCAGCGGCGCTTTCACTTTCCACGTGACGGTTCGCCATGGCGATGAAGGCTGGGATCATTATGCTGACAGATGGCAAGTGGTCGGAAGCGATGGCGCCATCTATTCCGAACGTGAACTCATGCATCCGCATGAGACCGAACAGCCCTTTACCCGCAGCCAATCAGGGATAATCATCCCGTCAGGAACAACCGAAGTTACGGTTCGCGCACATGACAAAATTCATGAATGGGGCGGAAAGGAATTGAAAGTTGCATTGCCTGCCAAGTAGCGAGGTTTAGGCAGCTGCGACCAGCGCCGTAACGCCGTCAGCGACAAACTGAACCGATAGCGCCGCCAGCAGCACACCCAACAGCCGGGTCAGGATCGAGCGTCCGGTAACGCCCAGATATTTGTCGATGCGTTCGGCCAGTATGAACGAGCCAAGGATTGCGGCCATCACCGTGCCGACAATCAGGATAAGGATGCCGCGCCAGGCCAATTCGCCGTTCATTTGTGTCGACAGCAGGATGGCAGCGGAAATCGCGCCGGGACCGGCAATCAACGGGATTGCCAGCGGGAAAACTGCTGTGTTGGCAATATGATCCTTCGTGATGGCAATTTCAGTGGTCTTTTCCTTGCGGCCTTGCCGCAACTCGAAAATCATCTCGAAGGCGATGTAAAACAGCAGCAGTCCGCCAGCAACGCGGAAGGCAGGCAGGGTGATGCCCAGCACCGACAAAACCGCCGCCCCGGCGAGGATGAAAGCGACCATCACGCTGAAAGCAATGGCAACGCCCCGCACGGCCACGGCCTTGCGCTGGGCGCGGTTCATGCCCTGCGTCAAGGCGAGAAAAATTGGTGCCAAACCGATCGGGTCAATGGTGACCAGCAGTGTCACAAGGGCGTTGATGAGTGCGTCGAAACTTGGCAAGGATCAATCCTTCCTGAAGGGGCGAAATACAAATGCGGTTCACCATTCTTGACCAGATTAGCGATCCAGGCACGCCGGGCAAGCCCAATGACGATGCACTGTGTTTCGCCGATGGCATGGCGGCAGTATTCGACGGCGCGACAGGCATTGGCGAGCGGCTGATTTTCCCTGACCTGGGCAGCGATGCCGCATGGCTTGCGCATCTGGCAGCGCAACGGTTTGGCGAGTTGTCGGCCGACTTGGCGTGCGATGCCATGGTTCGTCAAGTCTGCTGCGAGGCGCGGGACGCGGTCAGTGCCATCGAGGACTTGTCGGTTCTCCCGCGGCACGCCTGGCCGACCAGCGGTTTTGAAATGGTTCGTTTGACGGGAAATTCGCTTGAACTTTCCGGTCTGGGCGATTGTGGCGCCTATGTTGTCGAGCCTGACGGGACATTGGCGACCCACAGCGCGATGCCTTCAAGCCGCGAGTTGGAAATGGCCGCCGCACGCAGGATGCTGGATGCCGCTGGCGGCTTCGGTCCCAATGGCGGCATTGTGCGCGAGGGTGCAACGTTGGCGGCGCTTCGGCGCGGTCGCGACCGCCACAACACCCCTGGCGGCAATGTCTGGACATTGGGCATGGTGCCGGAAGCCGCTGACCATGTTTCATGTCTGCGGCTGGCGGCTCGGCCTGGAACACTGGTGTTGCTGATGAGCGATGGCTTCGCTGCATTGTGCGAGGCCTATCAGCGCCACGATGCGGCTGGTTTTGTGCATGCCGCACACCATCGCGGACTGTCCGCGCTGGTGGAGGAATTGCGCCTGGTGGAACGGGTTGAAGACCCGATGCCGCAACGCTTCGCCCGGTTCAAAAGGTGCGATGATGCGACAGCGATTCTGGCGCTTCTTGAGGCATAAGCGGACGTATTGGCCTTTATCGAACAATGATATTCACAGTCGGTTTTGGTGACACTGTAACTTGCTGATTTATAATGAGAAAAATGCTGTTGTGAAAATGCCCTGATTTGGCTTGTCGGCTGGAATCGTGTAAGGGAGAGGTCACTTAAATTGCTGTGAGCATCACCCTTGTCAGACCAGACCACTCCTCCGGACAAGCCCGGTCAGGGCCCTTCGGACATTCAGCCGATTTCGATCATCGACGAGATGAGCCGTTCCTACCTCGATTACGCCATGAGCGTGATCGTCAGCCGGGCGCTGCCCGATGTCTGCGACGGCCTGAAGCCGGTGCACCGGCGTATCCTGTATGCCATGTACGAGGCGTCGAACCGCCACGACCGGCCGTATCGGAAGTCCGCCAAGACCGTCGGCGAGGTGATGGGCAACTACCACCCGCACGGCGACAGCGCGATCTACGACGCGCTCGTGCGTATGGCGCAGGAGTTCTCGCTGCGTGTGCCGCTGGTCGACGGCCAGGGTAACTTCGGCTCGGTCGACGGCGATCCTCCAGCCGCCATGCGTTACACCGAATC
>JBGSOG010000101.1:0-4573 GCA_041739225.1 Rhizobiaceae bacterium | reverse complement strand
ATAGTCTTGGCTGAAATTGCGTTTGGTCAGTCGAACAATCCTGTGTCCACAAATTCAGCCAAAGCGTTGAGACTGACAAATGCAATGGAGATTTTCCCCTTCAACAACGCAGCCGCTTTCAAATATGGAGACATCCGGTCTGCTCTCAAGAAATCCGGGACACCAATAGGCGCAAACGACTTGTTCATTGCCGCGCATGCCTTGGCTTTGGAGGCCACGCTGGTGACTGACAATGAACGTGAATTTTCTCGCGTCCCAGGACTGAAAATTGAAAATTGGCTTCGCTGAGCGAAACTGAAATCTTGATGGAATTTGGAACATGGGCAAAGTAACTGGTTTTCTGGAAATCGACAGGCAGACGGCAAAGTACCAGCCGGCTTCCGACCGGATCCGCCATTGGCGCGAATTTACCTTGCCGATGCCGGACGGCGAAGTGGCGCGCCAAGCGGCCCGCTGCATGGATTGCGGCATTCCGTATTGCCACGGCGATACCGGTTGCCCGGTTCACAACCAGATCCCTGACTGGAACGACCTCATTTACAACGGCGACTGGGAAGAGGCGTCTCGCAACCTGCATTCCACCAACAATTTCCCGGAATTCACCGGACGTATCTGCCCGGCGCCTTGCGAGGAAGCTTGCACGCTGAACCTTGAAGATGTTCCGGTGGCCATCAAGACCGTTGAGCAGGCAATTGCCGACAAGGGATTTGAGCTGGGTTATATCCGCCCGCAACCCGCCGAGCGCCAGACCGGCAAGCGTGTTGCAGTTGTCGGTTCCGGCCCGGCCGGACTTGCTGCTGCACAACAGCTTGCAAGGGCGGGCCATGCAGTCAGCGTCTACGAGCGCGAAAGCCGCCCCGGTGGATTGTTGCGCTATGGCATTCCCGACTTCAAGATGGAGAAGCACCACATCGACCGGCGCATCGAGCAGATGAAAGGCGAAGGCGTCGATTTTCGCTGTGGTATTGAAATAGGCAAAGACAAGCAGGCGCAGGAATTGCTCGCCAACTACGACGCGGTGTTGCTGGCGGTGGGCAGTGAACACCCGCGCGATCCCAAAATTCCGGGCGGCGATCTCCAGGGCGTTCACTATGCGATGCCGTTTCTGGTCCAGCAAAATCGCCGGGTTGGCCGTGAGCCTATCAACAGCACAGGTTGGCCATCGGACGAAGTCTGGGTGGCTGGCAAACATATCGTGGTTGTTGGCGGCGGCGACACTGCATCCGATTGCGTCGGCACCTCGTTCCGGCAGGGCGCGGTCGAAGTCACGCAGATGGACATACGCCCTGAGCCACCGGAGCGCGAAGACAAGATGGCGGTCTGGCCGTTCTGGGCAACCAAAATGCGCACCTCATCCTCGCAAGCAGAAGGCGCCCGGCGGGAATTTGCCGCCGCAACGCTGGAGTTTGTCGGCAAGAACGGGCGCGTCACCGGCGTAAAGTGTGCCCGTGTTGATGAAAGGCGTCATCCGATTGCCGGAACAGAGTTCATCTTGCGCGCTGACCTGGTTTTTCTTGCCATCGGCTTTGCCGGACCTTTTGAAAACGGCCTGCTGAAGCAGTTCGCACCGGAAATCTCGAAGGACCGGCGCGGCAATTTCGCAATCAAGGCCGATGACAAAGCTTACAGGACATCGGTTGAGAAGCTTTATACCGCCGGTGACGCGCGGCGCGGCCAAAGTCTTGTCGTCTGGGCAATCCGCGAGGGCAGGCAGGCAGCGCGCGCAATCGACCTTGACCTGATGGGCGAAACCACCCTGCCTTATTGAACGGTGACGTTTGCTCCCGATTGCGCGGGCAGCTTCTGCCCGGCAGCAGGCGTGGCCGGTACCGCTTGCGTCGTTGATGCAGCACCCCAGAGCGCGTCAACGCGGCCAGCTTTGGGCTGCAACCCAACACCCTTTTCGACCAATATGAAGCTCATGCTTTTTTCGGCGGACTTGTCGCTGAGGAAACCCGTTGCGCCCTCAAGCGCATCGCCGCCATCGGCTTGCGGGCTGTCAAGTGATATGACCACTGTGCGTCCGGTTCCGGCCGGATCATATTCGGGCTCAAGTATCTGCGCCGGGCCTTGCGGCGTTGCCAACGACGCTATGGCCGTTTCTGCCCCAAGGCCAACTGCTTTCCTGATCTCCTTCTCGGCGTAAAATGCCAGCTTGCTCATGCCCGCGCGCGTCATGTTGATGCCGTCTGCATTTCTCAGTCGGACTATCTGGCCATTGATATCCGGACCTGCACTGATGAATTGGCCTTCAGCATTGGTGAAACCGTCCCAAACATCAACAAACTTGCCACCGGATGCTTCGACTTTGTTGCGGTAGATTTCATTGAAAACCAGGTAATCCGGGTTCATTGCCCCGGATTTGACCGGTGGCAACCCCAACCAGACAAGCGCAAGGTTTCTATCCCGGACAGCTTTTACCGCAGCTTCCACACGGGCTTCGTATTCCTTGCGCCAAGGTTCGGTCAGTTTTGCCACACGGCCGGTTTCAAGGCGCATTTGCTGGCGGTCATTCATGCCCACCAGAATGACAAAAGCCACCGGCTTCAGTTCATCGATGAGCTTGACCGTTTCAGTTGGCCAGTCAACGACATCATTGCGCACAATGCCTGACAAGCCCGAACTTTTGTTGACCAGAACGGCATTTGGGTTGGAAGCATAAGCCTGCTCCAATCCCCAGTGCAGGCTGTCGGCCATGAAGTCGCCCACGACGAGGATTTTCGCGGCGGTTTCGCTTTTGACAACAATGGTCTTTTCCACCGGTGCCAGACTCGTGACTGAATTCCCGCTCTGGTTTGGTGAAACAACCACGCGCCTTGCCTTTGGTGCAGGCTGGTTTCGCTGGAGGCTCTGTTTTCGCAGTCCACCGCCAAACAGCAGCTCCAGCAAATTTGGCCGGCGTTTCACCTGCTCCTGTGGCTTCTGCTTCTGCTGTGCCTGGGCAAAATGCGTCCCGGCAATTTCAGCCGCGCCGGGCATGGCCAGTGCGAAAGCCACAGAAATGGCAAAAAGCAGGATGGTACGTTTCACGCCGTTTCCATTTTTGACAATTGGAAGATCACTTCCCCTTCAGTTTAGTCAACAATGCCTTCGACGGGAAGCCGTCCGGGGTCATGCCGACACTGCTCTGGAAAGCGAGGATTGATTCTTTCGATCCCGAACCAATCGCACCGTCGATTTCACCGCTGTAAAAACCTTTGCGGGTCAGTATTTGCTGCACTTCCTTGCGCTCGGCCTCGTTGAGCGGATCATAGCCACGTGGCCAGGATTTGACGAACTCACCTGCTCCGCCAATTCTGTCGGACAGATGGCCGACGGCAAAGGCATAGAAGTCTGAATTGTTGTAGCGCTTGATCACATAGAAGTTTTTCAGGACGAGGAAAGCCGGGCCGGCATTGCCGGCAGGCAATTTCAGGACAGCCTTGTCGGCGGGCCGCGGAAACTTCGCACCATTGGCCCTGACAACACCGAGTGCTTGCCATTCGGCGACAGAAATGCCGTCCTTGCCGGCATATTTGGCAGCAACACCTTTTGGCAGCACAACTTCATAGCCCCAGGCCTCCCCTTTGCGCCAACCATGCTTGGCCAGGTAATTGGCAGTGGAAGCAAGTGCATCCTCTACACTGGTCCAGATGTCCCGCTTGCCATCGCCATTGTAGTCAGCCGCGTATTGCTTCCAGCTGGAAGGCATGAACTGCGTGTGCCCCATCGCACCGGCCCAGGAGCCGTTCATCGACTGAGGCGATATGTGCCCGCCTTGCACAATTTTAAGGGCATTGATCAGCTCGCTCCGCCAAAAATCATTCCGTCGGGGCGCTGCATAAGCCAGTGTTGCCAATGCATGAATGACATTGTGGTCACCCATCCTTGCGCCGTAACGGGTTTCAATGCCCCAGACCGCCAGTACGGTCTCGCCATCCACGCCGAACCGGCTTTCAACATTTGCAATTTGCGCAGCGAGCTTCTTGCGCATGTTCATGCCGTCGCGGACCTGCGTCTCGCTGACAGCAGAATCAAGATACTCCCAGACCTTTTTGGTGAACTCCGCCTGCTTGCCCATTTTTTCAATGGTCAAGCCATCGGGTGAGACAAGTCCGGCAAACGAGCGGTCAAATGCCGCCGCACTCACCCCGGCTTTCAGCGCAACCGGCCGGAACCCGGAAACCCATTTGGTGAAAGCGGGATCGGCATGGGCCATCCCGGCAAATGCCAGCACGGCAAATTGCACAAACAGAAAAATCAAAAAGGCGGCAGTCGTTCTGGTGGTCATGGCCCACTCCATCGCTGGAATTGCGTTTGGAGCCTGTTTAACGGAAAAACTTTATGATCCGTTTACCATGCGCGATGTGGCGACAGAATGGCAGAACCCACCAGTGCAAGCGGACGAAAATCAGCCGGCCTTGGCCAGATTGAGGGTTGCGAGCTTTTCTTCCCACGCCAGCGAGGTGGACACGATGAAGTCCAGATCGTCATGGCGCGGTTGCCAGCCCAGCCGCGATAGCAGCCGGTGCGAATTGGCCACCATGAAAGGAATATCTCCCGGGCGGCGGCGCTCGCGTATAACCTTGAAATC
>JBGSOG010000080.1:0-39784 GCA_041739225.1 Rhizobiaceae bacterium | reverse complement strand
CCGGGTTTTTCACTGAGAAGTGAGCCACCTTTAGGTTATGTTTCCTGGTTCATGCTGGCGTCAAGACATTGTTGACCTCCTTCCTTTTCCTTGCGGCTGCAGCTGAGCTTGCCTTGAAGCGGAAGCTGTCATTTCCAGTTTCAAGGATGTGACAGCGGTGGGTCAGACGGTCCAGCAAAGCGGTTGTCATTTTCGCGTCGCCGAAGACTGAAGCCCATTCGCTGAAGCTGAGGTTGGTGGTGATGACAACGCTGGTGCGCTCGTAGAGCTTGCTCAACAGATGGAACAGCAGCGCCCCGCCCGAGGCGCTGAACGGGAGATAGCCCAGTTCATCAAGGATCACGAGGTCGAGCTTGGTCAAGCCTTCCGCAATCTGCCCGGCCTTGCCCTTGGCCTTCTCCTGTTCGAGAGCGTTGACCAACTCGATGGTGGAGAAGAAGCGGACCTTGCGGCGATGGTGTTCGATGGCTTGAACGCCGATGGCCGTTGCAACGTGGGTTTTACCGGTGCCAGGGCCTCCAACCAGCACGATGTTTGCGCGCCATCCATGAACTCACAACGGTACAGTGTCCGGACGGTGGCCTCGTTGATCTCGCTGGCGGCAAAGTCGAAGCCGGAGAGGTCCTTGTAGGCCGGGAAGCGTGCCGACTTCATGTGATAGGAGATCGAGCGCACCTCGCGTTCGGCCAATTCGGCCTTCAGCAGTTGCGACAGGATCGGGATGGCGGCTTCAAAGGCCGGCGCCACTTGCTCGATCAGATCGGTGATGGCTTGCGTGCCCCGAACCATAACTTCAGGGATGCCGTCCCTCTCCAAGTCTATGGGACAACAGTCTTGTTTCACTTTCTCGCAAGGGCACCCACAATGGACATTCAAAGCCCAGCGCTACAGGCCCGATTTCCAATGCCTCGCAAACAAGCTCAGCTAGCCGCTGGATCGGCTTTCCGGTTTCCCTGGAGGGGGTTTAAGACTGCCCAGCCGAGCTTGCTGTCTCTGGGCGACTCTATGTCCACGGCAGTGATCAACGATGGTTTGAACATAGCTGGATGACCTTTGAAACTGTTACCATCTGTTCCCACTATCCGCCCTGCCGGAACTAAGTAAATAAAAACCCCTCCCCTCTATCTACCTAGGCGTGGCTTCGTCAGAATCGCAGGGTTGGACAGTTGGTACAAGTGGGCTTCGCGGAATCCGCCACGCAGGACCATAGTGATCAGGCCTTCCTTCAACAAAGTTTCTTTTGCTACGTGCGCTGCACTTTTCTGGAATGGCAGCAGGCGCGCCTTGCACATTGCGTCGACTGAAATAGGAAATAGCGAATTTGGCGAATGGCCGTGATTTGAAACCAGCACGCAATAAAGGACCGTGGCATTTGGGGATTTCGCGCCAAGTCCGATCAGCCGATCTAGCGCTTGCCGGTTCAATTCAAACGCGGAATTTCGGCCGCCATAAAGCGCGTTCTTGCACCGCAAATCCCAAGCCCATTTGGCGACTTTGCCGTACTCCGAAACTGGAAAACCTTCTTGGGACTCAAACCAGATCGAACCTTCGCCGATCAGTTGTGCCAGCAGTTCCGGCAGGTTTGACACCGCGCGGGCGAGTACCGCAGCCCTATGTGACAGCCATTTGTTTCGCTGTCCGCTGGCAATGCGCCCCGACAACGCTTGAACAGATTGCGACGCATTGGACTGGCTGGCTGCGCTTCCACTCCATCGGAATTTTGGTAATTCAGGCAGCAGCGCCAAACTCGGAAAGCTGGAGCGGTATTCGTTTCCATCAGGACGTATCGAACCCGGACCGATGACGAAGTGGCCATGGCCTTGCTTGAAGTCGATCTTGATTTTGTCAGTTCTAATTCCGGCTGGTCGAATGTCGCCCACATTGAAGTACAGATGAACGCCCCGGCTGGTTTCAACGCGCCACCGCGTTCTTGGAAGTGAACTTGCAACGAGGGCTTGTGTTTCCGAGTTCCAAGTGTCGCAGTCGACAACGCAATGGCCATCGAGCCTGATCCCATACGTACAGGAATTGGCGCGTTTCATGGTTTCGACAACTGCGTTTAGTGGCATTCGCTGGAAGTTGGGTTTGTTCCAGTTTGCTCGCAGTGGCTTTTTGCCATCATCGCCGCCACAAGGGATCAGATGGAAACCGAGATCATGCAATGCGCGCATCTGTTCGATCGGTATTTTTGCCGTAATTTCGTTGCCGGCAAGCGTCTGCAATGCTAATGCTGTCATGCTTTTAGCCTTTCTTCATCGGGAGGGATTAAGGGCTTGCCCCGGCGATAATCGGAAGTTTTCCAGACTGGTCCGATTACCGACCGGGGTGTCTATGCAGCCTTGCCATCCGGATATTCCGAAGTGGATCGATAGCTTTGGGCTTCGACCCATTCATCAAGATCCGAAATCCGGTAGGCAATGCGCCTTCCCATTTTGATGTACTTCGGCGACTTGCCAGACAATCGCATCTTAGCGAGCGTACTGGTGCTAAGGTTCAAGTAGTCTGCCGTCTCGTCAGCATTCAAAAGATTCGTCATCATTTTTGTCCTTTGGTGTGCCCATAGGTGGTACAGGGCATGAACAAGACAGTACAGGAACCACCGGGCAGACGGTCAAATACTTCTGCGAGTTGTCCACACTTAGAACGGAAATTTTGGTTATTTTACAAAAATCCCTATAATGTACCTATTTTGTTCTTCTATTGTTGTTTCCATCCATCCAAAAAGACAGATTTTCTGTTGGCCTGCATTATTGGGCTGATTTTCGATCGCCAATAATTCCTAGCATTTTGCTGCCAATTGACTCGGCCGCCGCCTTAAGTGGATCATCTGAAAGATGGGCATATCGGGCGGTTGTCTGCGGCTGGGAATGGCCTAGCAATGCGCCAATCAACGGCAGCGACATTCCGCTGGCAACCGCAATAGATGCAAAGGAATGACGTAGATCGTGCATGCGAACGTCCGCCAGGCCAGCAGCTATGCGAATGCGTGTCCACGGCTTTTGCAGGTTGACCAAGTGCGCACCCGCGCGTTCTCCGCAAATTACATGCGGATTCCCCTCGATCCTTGGCAATGCTGCCAAAATAGCCAAAGCGGGTGGATTGAGATAGACGGATTTGGCACCAGTTTTTGAATCGGTTAATCGAAGGCATTGGCCGCCAAAATCCACCTGTTCCCATTTGAGCGTCAGGATTTCTTTCAGCCGTGCACCGGTCAGTGCCAACAACCGGATGGCTGCAACAGAGAAAACGCCAGCCGAACCAGTTTGCTCTGCTTCGGAAAGTGCTGCACCAAGGTCGGCCAGTTCCTTTTGAGATAGATAGCGTTTGCGCTTTTCTTCCTTGAACTTCTCAACATGATGGGCCGGATTGGTGAAATCCGGGCGGAATCCGTTTCGCTCACACCAGCTGAAAAACTTGGAAAGTACCGCCAAAAGCCGGTTTGCCTGATAGGGAGTGCCGCGAAGCGAATGGTGCAGTTTGGCAAGATCAGATCGTTCGGCCTCTGTAACCAATTTGCGCAGCAATGCCTTGGGCACCAGTTTGCCGATCAGCCGCCGGTACTCGGCGCTTGAACGGTTCTTGAGTTTGGTGTCGGCGTGTTCACTAAGGAATTGATCGAGCATTGCACCGACACTTGCCACCCCTTTGCGCTTGTCCTTTGCGGACGCGGGGTCTTCTCCCCGTGCCATTTGGCGCAATATGCTTTGCGCGTCCGACCGCGCTTGATCCGCAGTGATAGCGCCATGCGTGCCAAGGGTTATCCGGCGCGTTCTTCCTGCCCGTCCACCCAGCCGGTATTGAACCAGAAACACCTTTCGACCTGTCGGAGTAACCTTCAGGCCAAACCCCGCCAGCTCTTCATCCCACAAATAAGTATCCCGGTTTTCCGGCTTTGCCGCATCGACGGTCTTCTTGCTGATTTTGGCCATGACTGGCTCCCGGTGCTAACTCGAGTCTTTTCTAGTAAGCACATAGTAATCACCGTCCATGGAATTTGCAAGAAACTCCAGGATCGCCAGTCCACATTATACACTGTTTTTATTGGTGTTTCTGGCCTTCTGTGGAATATTAAAGAAACAAGATACCGATCAGACCATCAAATTTGTAATCAGTAGGTCGGCGGTTCGAATCCGTCCGGGGCACCATATCTTTTTGTTGTGAAACGCTCCTCCGCCGCGCCAGCGGCGAGATCTGCCTGATCGGACTGTTTCACACGCTCCGCCGCGCAAATCCGCTTCTTTGTATCAATCGACCGGACCGCTTGCTTTTTCTCAAGGCATCGGGAAGGTCTGCCTTGAATATTTTCAAACAGGAGAACGGAAAAAATGACCGGTAGCTACGACAATATTGTGATCGGAGCTGGCCAGGCCGGTCCTGCCATGGCGGCGCGTCTGGCTGAAGCGGGTGAAACCGTGGCGATTATCGAACGCGAGAACATGGGCGGAACCTGCGTAAACAATGGCTGCATGCCGACCAAGGCACTGGTTGCTTGCGCCCATGCTGCGTGGCTTGCCCGCGAAGGCGAACGTTTCGGGGTGACGACCGGACCGGTCTTGGTCAACATGCCAAGGGTCAAGGCACGCAAGGATCAAATAGTACTGACCGCACGCAACAATTTGACTCGCTGGATGGAGAACACCAAGGGGGTGACGCTGATCCGTGGCCATGCCCGCTTTGCCGGGCCGCACAGCATTGCCGTGGGGGAGCAGATGCTCACAGCCAAACGGATTTTCATCAATGTCGGCGCCAGCGCTTCCGTGCCTCCGCTTCCGGGCCTCGACACGGTGCCCTATCTGACGAATGCCAATGTGATGGAACTGGAAACTGTTCCGGATCATCTGCTCATTTTGGGTGGCAGTTACATTGGCCTGGAATTTGCCCAGATTTTTCGCCGCTTCGGGGCGCAAGTGACCGTGCTGGAAGCTGCGCCGAGGTTTCTCGGCCGCGAGGATCCCGAGATTGCCGCGCAGATTGGCGCCATATTGGAGGGCGAAGGCATAAAAATTGAAACCGGCATCAGTGAACTCTCTTTCGCGGCTGAGGGCGACATCGTCAGCACCCGTTTCAAAACGGCAGGCGGCGAGAATGCATCGGTCAGCGGCAGCCATCTTCTGGTCGCCACCGGGCGGCGGCCCAATACCGCTGATCTGGGGCTGGAGAGTGCAGGACTGACGGTTGATGCCCGTGGCTTTGTCCAGGTTGATGATACTTGTCGCAGTTCACAGCCGCATATCTGGGTTTTGGGCGAAGCCAATGGCCGGGGTGCTTTCACCCACACTGCCTACAACGACTTTGAGATTGTTTCTGCCAATCTGCTTGAAGGCGGGGATCGCAAGATCAGCGACCGCAAACCGGTTTATGCGTTGTTCATTGACCCGCCGCTGGGCCGCATCGGCATGAGCGAAACGGAAGCGCGGGCCGCCGGGCACCGGGTTTTGGTCGGCACCCGCGCCATGGCGCGGGTCGGCAGGGCGGTCGAAGGAGGCGAAACACGCGGAATGATGAAGGTCATTTTCGATGCGCAAACGAGGCAATTGCTTGGGGCCACTGTGCTGGGCTTTCGTGGCGACGAAGCGGTGCAATTCCTGCTCCCAGCGCTGTATCAAGGGCTGACCGACCGCGACATACGCGCGATGACCGGCATCCATCCGACGGTGACCGAGCTTTTGCCGTTTGTAATTGCCGACGCAAAGGAAGTTTAGCTCTTCCCTACCCCTCGCCGTAGCGAAGGTTGGCCTCCACCGCCAAACCCAAACCTACCGAGCCGAAGCGGTCGCCATCGACCACTTGTGCTTGCGGAAATCCTTGCAGGATCGCGGCACGCACGGACGGAATGGAGCTGGTGCCGCCAGTGAAAAACACCGTGGTGATCTGCCCTGCGCCCAATCCGGCATCGCGAACGCAAAGTGCTGCGGCCTCTTGCAGGCGGTCAAACAGCCTTTGGGTGACTTTTTCAAAGCCGGTTCGTGTGGCCGTGACCGCGAGCCCCTGTTCGATCCAGTCGAGGCTTGATTGCACCTCCTGCCGGTCCGACAGGGCGATCTTGGTTGCCTCGACATCGATCAACATGGAGTGGCAGCGGCGCTGCTCGACCACATGGATCAGCCGGTTCAGCAATTGCGGCTGCATAGCCGAGTGGCGGATGGCGCGCAATTCGCCCAGTCGTTTGGGATCGTACAAATGGTGGATGTTGGCCCAGGTCGAAAGATCCCAATAAGCGCCCGACGGCACGTCGATGTCGCCGCGCTTTTGCAGGCTGCCATAGCCCAGCACCGGCATGAACGCGCCCATGCTCAACAGCCGGTCATAATCGGTGCCGCCCAGACGGATGCCGCCGGTTGCCAGAATGTCGGATGCGCGCTCGGTGCGCTGGCGCAGCAACGGGCTGAGCCGGGCGATGGTGAAATCGGACGTGCCGCCGCCAATGTCGGCAATCAGCGCCAGGTGCTCACGGTCAATCTGCCGCTCGAAATCCTGCGCGGCGGCAATCGGCTCAAACTGGAACGAAACGTGCCTGAAACCGGCATCCATCGCGATCTGGCGAAGGGTTTCCTGCGCATATTTGTCAGCTTCTGCATCATTGTCGACGAAATGCACCGGCCGTCCCATCACCACGCTGTCGAGCCCGTGTTGCAGGTGCTTCTCGGCACGCACTTTCAAGGCGGCTACAAACATCTGGATGATCTCGGAAAACGCAATGCGCCGCCGGAAAACCTGTGTGCGCTCATCCACCAGCGACGAGCCGAGGATGGCCTTGAGCGAGCGCATCAGGCGGCCCGGTTCGCCATCAACATAGGCCGAAACCGCTGCCCGCCCGATGAGGAAATGCGCGTCCGCATCGATGCCGAAAAACACGGCGCTGGGAATTGGGGCATTTTCACCCTCCAGCGGCACCAGCGCAGCCTTGCCGCCAACGAAAGTGCCGAGTGTGGAATTGGAAGTGCCAAAATCCAGTCCGCAGGCTTTGCTTGCGTGAAGTGCCATTTAAGGATTTTCCGTGGGTGATGCAGGAGTGCCGGGGCAAATGCCGATGCGCCTTATGGCGCGATGGCGCTGGTAGGGCAAGGAGGGGAATTCGCCAGTTCTGAAGGATTGTGCGATCAACAGGCGTGATTGACAGCCAGTCACTTGAACCTTTGCCCGTGTTGCGGCATGTGCTGTGTTCAAACTATTCGATTGGAGCATGGCATGGCATCACCGGCGCAATTCCAGTGGGACGACCCGTTCCTGATCGAGGAGCAGCTTGGCGAAGACGAGCGGATGATCCGAGACGCGGCGCGCGCCTTTGCGCAAAACGAGTTGGCACCACGCATCGAGGCTGCCTACCTTGAAGAAAAAACCGATGCGGGCCTGTTCAGGCTGATGGGCCAGGCGGGGCTGCTCGGGGTTACCGTTCCGGCGCAATACGGCACGGCGGGTGCCAGCTATGTTGCCTACGGGCTGGTGGCGCGCGAAGTGGAGCGGGTTGATTCGGGCTACCGCTCGATGATGAGCGTGCAATCCTCGCTGGTGATGTATCCGATCTTCACCTATGGCAGCCAGGCGCAGCGCGACAAATATCTGCCGGGCCTTGGTTCGGGCGAGTTGATCGGCTGTTTCGGCCTGACCGAGCCGGACGCAGGATCCGACCCCGGCGGCATGAAGACACGGGCAGTCAAGACGGCAAACGGCTACCGGCTCAGCGGCGCGAAAATGTGGATCTCCAATTCGCCGATTGCCGATGTTTTCGTGGTCTGGGCCAAGTCGGATGCGCATGACAATGCCATTCGCGGCTTCATCCTTGAAAAGGGCATGAAAGGCCTTTCCGCGCCAAAGATTGGCGGCAAGCTCTCCCTGCGCGCTTCGATCACCGGCGAAATCGTCATGGAGGGCGTTGAAGTCGGCGAGGATGCGCTGCTGCCCAATGTGTCGGGTCTCAAGGGGCCGTTCGGCTGCCTCAACCGGGCGCGCTACGGCATTTCGTGGGGTGTGATGGGCGCGGCAGAAGATTGCTGGCACCGGGCGCGGCAATACGGGCTCGACCGCAAGCAGTTTGGCAAGCCGCTGGCCGCCACGCAGTTGTTCCAGAAGAAGCTCGCCGACATGCAAACCGAGATCGCGCTCGGCCTGCAAGGCTCGCTGCGGGTCGGGCAGTTGATGGACCAGCACCGGGAGGCTCCGGAGATGATCAGCATCGTCAAGCGCAACAATTGCGGCAAGTCGCTCGACATCGCGCGCCAGGCAAGAGACATGCATGGTGGCAACGGAATCCAGATCGGCTATCACGTGATGCGCCACGCGCAGAACCTAGAAACGGTCAACACTTATGAAGGCACGCACGACGTTCACGCGCTGATCCTTGGGCGGGCGCAGACCGGCATTCAGGCGTTTTTCTGATGCAACCGCTCAAGGGCCTCAAGGTTGTTGAACTTGCGCGCATCCTTGCCGGGCCATGGATCGGCCAGACGCTGGCGGATCTGGGTGCAGATGTCATCAAGGTCGAGAGCCTGCAGGGCGACGACACCCGCAAATGGGGACCGCCATGGATCGAGCATGCTTCAGGCAGGTCTGCTGCGTATTTCCATGCCTGCAACCGGGGCAAGCGCTCGATCGTCGCCGATTTTGCCACACCGCAGGGCGCGGAAACCATCCGGCGGCTTGTGTCAGGCGCCGACGTGCTGATCGAGAATTTCAAGGTTGGCGGACTGGCCAAACACGGGCTGGACGCCGCCAGCCTGATGTCTGCCAATCCGCGGCTGATTGTCTGTTCAATCACCGGCTTTGGCCAGGACGGGCCTTATGCCAACCGGGCAGGCTATGATTTCATGATCCAGGGCATGGCCGGCATCATGGATCTGACCGGCGAGCCGACTGGCGAGCCGCAAAAGATCGGGGTTGCTTTCGCCGACGTTTTCAGTGGGCTTTACGGCACCATTGCTGTTCAGGCAGCGCTGATCGAGCGCGCTGCCACCGGCAAGGGCAAGCATGTTGACATCGCGCTGATGGATTCAATGACCGGCGTGCTGGCCAACCAGGCTATGAACTACCTTGCTTCCGGCGTTACACCCAGGCGAATGGGCAACGCCCATCCCAACATCGCGCCTTATCAAGTGGTGCCAGTGGCAGACGGACACCTGATTTTGGCAGTTGGCAATGACGAGCAGTACCGACGCCTCTGCGCAGTGCTGAAAGCCAACGCTGACGACCCGCGCTTCGCGACCAATGCATCGCGGATTGCCAACCGCGGAGCCATGACCGCAATGCTGGAAGATGCCACGCGGCAATGGCGGCGTGACGATCTGCTGGCAGCGCTTGAAAAAGCCGTTGTGCCGGCCGGGCCGATCAATTCGGTCGCCGATGTGTTTGCCGATCCGCAATTTGCCCATCGAGCCATGCGCATCGAAAATGACGGCATTCCGGGAGTGCGCACGCCGATCCGGTTTGACGACGGTAATGCGGCTTCCAGCCTGCGTGCTCCGGGTCTGGGCGAGCATACTGAGCAAATCCTTGCCGAAATCGGGCTGAAATAGCGTTTGACGGCGACAAGTCCTGACGCGGGCAGGCTTTTCTTTCGAACGTCGCCGCTTTAGGCTGATCAACCAAACCACAACCCAAAACAGGACGGGAGAATCCCATGGGCGCAGTCACACTGCCGGAACGGCGCAGCGCGGCAATCTCGCGCGGTGTCGGTGTCACCACGCAAATTTATGCCGACCGGGCACTGAATGCTGAGATCTGGGACAAGGAAGGCAACCGCTACATTGATTTTGCGGCCGGAATTGCTGTCGTCAACACCGGCCATCGCCACCCCAAGGTGATGGCAGCCGTGCGCGACCAACTCGAGCGCTTCACCCACACCTGCCACCAGGTGGTGCCTTACGAAAACTATGTCGAACTAGCCGAGAGGCTCAACAAGGTGGTGCCGGGCAATTTTGCCAAGAAGACCATTTTCGTCACCACCGGTGCGGAAGCTGTCGAAAACGCCGTAAAAATCGCGCGGTACCACACCCAGCGTTCCGGCGTTGTGGCATTCGCGGGCGGCTTCCATGGTCGCACGTTCATGGGCATGGCGCTGACCGGCAAGGTACAGCCGTACAAGGCCGGCTTTGGCCAGATGCCGGGCGATGTGTGGCACCTCCCCTTCCCGGTTGATCTGCACGGCATCAGCGTCGAGCAGGCCATGGCCGGGCTGGACCGGCTGTTCAAGGCGGACCTGGAACCTGCCCGCGTGGCGGCAATCATTGTCGAGCCGGTGCAAGGCGAAGGAGGGTTTTATGAAGTGCCGCGTGCCTTGATGGTGAAGCTGCGGGAAATCTGCGATTTGCACGGCATCGTGCTGATTGCCGACGAAGTGCAGACCGGATTTGCCCGTACCGGAAAATTGTTCGCAATGGAACACTACGGTGTTGATGCCGACATCATCACCATGGCCAAGGGCCTTGGCGGCGGCCTGCCGATTGCAGCCGTGACCGGCAGGGCGGAAATGATGGACAGCCCGCATGCCGGTGGCCTTGGCGGCACTTACGCCGGAAACCCGCTCGGCGTTGCGGCAGCCCATGCCGTGCTGGATGTGATCGAGGAAGAAAAGCTGTGCGACCGCGCCAACATGCTCGGCAACAGGCTGAAGCAAAAGCTGCAAGGCCTGCGCGAGGCGGTCCCGGAAATTGCCGATGTGCGCGGACCCGGCTTCATGAACGCGGTTGAGTTCAATGTCCCAGGAAGCCACACGCCAAATGCCGCTTTCACCAACAAAGTGCGGGAAGAAGCGCTCAAGCGCGGACTGATCCTGCTGACCTGCGGCGTCTATGGCAATGTCATCCGCTTTCTGGCGCCCATCACCATCGAAGACAGCGTGTTCAACGAGGCGCTGGGGATCATCGAAGCATCAATGCTGGCAGCTCAGACAGCCTGAGTAAAAAGAGCTGGAAAGACAAAAAAACGGCGGCGCTTGCAGCGCCACCGTTCCGGCAATATCAGCAATCTCATTGGTTGGCCGGAAAGCGGCCATAAGCTGGAGTGCCTTTCAGGTACCAGGGATTACATCTGGTACTCGGGGAGAGCCTTGACCTGCTCTTTCGACATGGTGGTGGTTGCATGCACTTCGCCGTTTTCGTTGCGCATGAAATTCAACTGGCTTCGCAGGAGTGCGACCGGTTTTGTGCCAATGCCGAAAAGACCGCCGACATCAACGATCACCTGGGTATCGGACCCCATTCCATGCACATTTGAAACGGTGCCGATTTTTGCATCCTCGGCACCATAAACCACCGAGTCCATCAGGTTTGCCGAATTGAGTTCGATTTCCGCGAGCGGTGTGTGTGTTGAATGATCCATCTGTTATTTCTCCTTGGGGTCTGTAACGAGCGAATTCGCTCAAGTCAGCGCGGCATGCGCCATTGGCATTTCAGGTGCCGGTAGCGGCTTATCCGCCGCCGACACCTTTTGCTTTGTGTGTCAGGCAGCTGCCTTGGTGACATTCACGGCGCTGACCGCAACGCCTGTCAGTTTGGAATTTGCAGCTTTCTCCATGTCGAGTATCTGGCTGAGCAGGTCGTGCGCTTCGGTATGACCCAAGACCTTTGCCCATTCCCGCAACGCTCCATAGCGGGCGATCTCGTAATGTTCGACAGCCTGGGCTGCCGCGATCAGGCAAACATCCAGAGCGATGCCGCTGGCATCCTTGATGATGCCATCGGTTTCCTTGATCAGGCCTTCGATGGCGTCACATTTCACGCCTTTGGCTTTTTCTCCAATCGAGGCGAAAACCTTTTCCAAGAGGACAACCTGTTGCTTCGTCTCGGCGAGGTGCCCGTGAACAAGCGCCTTGAATTCGGCATTGCCGGCAGCTTTTGCCACGTTTGGCAGTGCTTTGACCAAAGCTGTCTCGGCATAATACATGTCCTGAAGCGTATGGTGAAATGCTTCTGCAAGTGTTTTCATTGAAGTATCCTTTGGTTGTCGGGCGGTGAGCAGATCAGCAGCCTAGAGGCGGCATGCATGACGGCGACCGTCATTGCCCATGAAAGTATTTGAACGGGGATCATAGGTCCGATAGCGGAAGGCACATGCGCGGGTGTCGGCATTGTAAGGCCCCCGAACGATGGATGAGCCAATGGCCGCACCTATGCCGAAACCCAGCGCACGCAATGTGTCATCGCCACCGAAATCGCGGTTGCGGCGATGCGTGGAGTAGAAGCGCTGGTAGTGGTCATCTTTCCAGCCGGACCGGTTCTGGCGCCAGTCGTTGCACTGCGCGGCGTTACCATTGCGACCACAAAAGCCGCCGATATGGCGGTCCATTCGCTGTTGTTGCTGCCAGCCAATTCCAAAGTTTTTTTGTGCTGAGGCTTGTGGCGCCGCAGACAGGGAAGCTGCGGCGAAAATGGCAATGCCGACTGCCTCGAACAAAAGATTTTTCATGGTGTTTTTCCAATGTGTTTGAAAAGCCGGAGATGGCTTCGGAAGGGTGTTGAACCCGCGATAACGATGGGAAAGTGTGCCGACGGTTGCGCCTATTTCAGCGATGCAAGCGTGGCATCAAGAGCGGCGATGCAGGCTTTTTCGTCCTTGGCCATTGCAGCAATTCCCGCGTCCTTGAAATGCGCCAGGGCTGCATCCTTTTTGACACCAGCGGGAGCCTGGTCCCAGGTTGCCTTGACGCTGCTGGTCCGGTCGGCGCACGAAGCTACCTGTTTGTTGCAGGCAGTGGCGAGCGTTGCGACAAGCACAAGACTCGCGAGCGTAATTGTGGATTTGTAAGACATGATTTTCCTTCGGCAAATTGCCTTTTCCATTGATTATTTCGTTTTCATTTTAAATTTTTCAAAATGAAATGAAATACATTCAATGTACATATCTGCTTTTTTTCTAGATTTTTACTGATTGAAATCAGTTAAGTATATTTATATTTTTGCTGTCTAAAATCAATTTTTGTTTTAACATCCAGTACGATACCATAGAAAATTGGCATAATCACGTTCTACGAACAGAATTTCCGGCTGAAACAATTTTTCGGATCAATTCTGCCACCGCAAGGTGTTGCACCTTGTTTTTTCCTGATTCTGCTGCTGTTTCATGCCCTGCAGCAGCGTCGTTCAATATTCCGAGTATTTCACTCTCAGGAAGAATGTTGCGATCGTTCAGGGCAAGTAGAATGGACTCGCAAATTGCCAAAGCGGCCATCCCTGATATCTCTGTTATTTCACTCATTGCGGCTTTCCTATTGATTGAACATGCCAATTCATCGCTTGGGAATTTCCGTTGACACTAATGCATAATTTGCTTATCCTATTGATCTAAATCAGTTTATTTATTTTAGTTTTGGCTACTCAGTTCATTGCAGCACTTGCTCATTGGAGATTGCGATGATTGACGTCGGTCCGCTGGCACGCAAGCTTGGTGCCTATGTTGCGTTGTCGGAAGCGGAGTTGAAGGTGCTTGAAACCATGCATCGCAAACGCCAGGTTTTCCCGGTCAGGCGCGACATGGTCCATGAAGGCCAATCAAACCAGAGTGCCTACATCCTGGCGAAGGGGTGGGCCTGTTCTTACAAGATCCTGCCCGATGGCAACCGGCAGATCGTCGACTTTCAAATTCCAGGCGATTTTCTGGGTTTGCGCAGCGTGCTGTTTCGAACAGCCGACCACAACATTGTGCCAATTACCAAAGTGGAAGCCTCGGAAGTGGCCGTCTCTGATCTGCTGACCACCTTCTCAACAAGTCCCCGTCTGGCGACAGCCATTCTGTGGGCGGCCTCGCGTGACGAGGCCATGGTGGTGGAACATCTCGTCGGCCTTGGCCGGAGGAACGCCCTGCAGCGGACTGCACATTTTCTTTTGGAAATGGGTACGAGGCTAAAGCTCGTTGGTCTGGGCACTGCGGAGGGTTTTTATTGCCCGTTGTCACAGTTCATGCTTGCCGATGCCCTTGGTCTTACAGCGGTGCACATCAACCGGGTATTGAGGATACTGCGCGAAGACGGATTGCTGGTTGTCCACAACAAACAAGTCCGGTTTCTGGATCGAGCCCGCCTGGTGACGCTTGCCGATTTTGATACTGCGTATCTGGACCAAGACGGTCCTCTGCTGCGTTGATTTTCAACTGTCTTGTATCGTCGTGATGCGATCCACTTGCCCGATGAAGTCTTCGTCGGGGGTTATGGCGGGGGGAGCCTTGAACGCTACAAAGGACTCCATCGGGCAGTGAATCGCCACCTGGATGATCAATAATGAACAGCCAACTCCCAATCTAAGGAAATGCAAATTCAACGCACTGATGCAGATTTGCTTTCATGCTTTTTAAAGGCGGCACTTTGAGTTCGTATTTCGTGTTTTTTTGAAATCAAACAAATCCACTGCAGCTCTAACTTTAATCAATACCAGCACGGACCGATCTCGTATGTTTGAGTGGATGGTGTTCAAAACCAGAAACCCAAGGAGATTATCATGGACAAAGACAGAATTGCCGGTTCAGCAAAAGTGGTTGAAGGCAAAATCAAGAAAGCCGTGGGCGCTGCTGTCGGCGACACGAAGATGCAAGCTGAGGGAACCGCGAAAGTTGCAGAAGGCAAGATCCAGAATGCCTACGGCAATTTGAAGGATACCCTCAAGTCCAAGTAATACTGAGGCGGAATGCCTTCCCGCTGTAAAAAATCAGCGAGAAGGCAGATCTGCGTGTTCAGAAAAGAGAAATGAAAATGCTCAATCGCAACGCAATGGCAGGTTTGATCGGGGTTTTGGTGATTGCGGTCGCCATCCTCGGTTACCAGTACTACCAAGAACGCCAGAACACTTCCCGGGTGGAAATCCAGGTCGGCGAAGGCGGAATTTCAATCGAAAAGAAATAGGCAGCACTCGAACCGATTGCATTCAAGCAATCTGCGCGGGTCGCCCAACAATTTCAAATGGAGAAACAACCCATGTCACTCGGCACAATTCTCGTAATCGTCCTTGTCGTGTTCCTGCTTGGCGGCTTCAGTGGTCGCATTGGCGGCTATGGCTATGGCTTCGGCAATGGCGGCATCGGCATCATCGGCGTCATTCTCATCGTCGTCTTGATCCTCGCAGTCACCGGCCGGCTCTGAAACAGCTTCAACCGGCGGGGTTGGCGATGAACCAGACAATTCACTTTGTGGCTGTGTTTGAACAGCCGTTTCATCTCAAGGCGGCAGAAGGAGAACTTTCTGCCGGAGCCTACTGCATCGTGCGGCACGAAGAGGTCATCGAAGGCGCTTCGTTTGTGGTGTTTCGCCGGACTGAAACCTACATTGAGCTGCTCTCGTCCAAGGATACCAGCCTGTTTCTGGCTCCTATCTCGGAAGCGGAACTGGCAATTGCCTTGCTACAAGCGGAAGGCAGTCCGGTCGTCCATGCATGAACAAAGAGCGCCTGCCGCCAAACACGCGGCAGGTTTCTCGTTGTTCGGCTTTGCTTTCAGTAAACGACGATTGGTGAGCCAGGTTGGACCCGGCTGTAAAGGTCCATCACATCCTGGTTGATCAGGCGAATGCATCCTGATGAGGCTTGTGTGCCGATCGATTTCCATTCGGGAGAGCCATGGATGCGGAACAACGTATCGACGCCGTCCTTGAATATGTACATGGCGCGCGCACCCAGCGGGTTCGTCGGGCCGGGTGGCATGCCGTTGGCGTATTGGGCAACTTCAGGCTTTCGCGCCACCATTTCCGCTGGCGGCGTCCAAACGGGCCATTCCCGCTTGTGGTGGATCACTGCCCTGCCCGACCAGGCAAACCCGTCCTTGCCAACGCCAACGCCATAGCGGATTGCCTCACCCCCCGGCATAACCAGGTAAAGATAGCGGCTCTTTGTATCAACGACGATGGTTCCGGGCGCCTCGCCGGTCGGGTCCGGCACGATGCGCCGCACGAACCGTTGGTCCATGTCCTTGAAGGGAACTTCCGGAAGCTGGAAACCTGCATCGGATTTTGCCGCATACATGTCTGACGGGCGGTAAATCCCCGGATCTATCGAAATCTTGGGCCGAATCATCGCCGGACCCGACGGCGCTGCAACCGATCCGGTGGAACCGTAGTCGAGGCCAGGCTGCGAGTTGAGCGCACCGATGCGCTCGCTGATGCAGCCAGAAAGCCCAAACAGTCCCACCACCAACAACGGTACGGATTTGATGCTCACGCGAATGTCCTTGCCTATGCTCACATTTCCCCGTGAAGCATGGTGAAGCGGGCTGCATTCGGCTTTTGCCGTGGCTGGCGCGCTGCACCGACAGCGCGGGCTTGTGCCTCAACAATGCGGGCATTGCGGCCAAATGCTTCGCTCAGTTCCACCAATGTGCAACATGCAGCAACGGCAAGGCCGATCTCGTGCAGGTGGCTTTTGCCATAACAAAAGGCTGCAGTGCGAATGCGCTGGCCCGACGGGAGATTGCGGGCAATTGCAGTGACTGCATCGAAAGAAAGTTTCTTGAGCGAAACGAGATCGCGCTCGTTTACCGGGCTTTGGAGTTCATTGAGCGAGTGGTTGTTTGTCGCGAACATGGGATCACCGTTTGGTTGCGTTGCGGCAGCCTTCGCCCAACATGGTTAACCAGCCGTAAACAAGCCGCACGCCGCACAGGAATGTTGGACCAAGTGCTGCAAATGGCACATTTCGTGGTTGGAAAATTCCCCGCCGAAGGCCACACTTTGTTTGTCGGGAAGAACCGGAAATGGAGGACCAAATGGTTGGCAGGCTCGAAGGCAAGGTGGCAATCATTTCAGGCGGAGCAACCGGCATGGGTGGCGCGGCCACAAGGCTGTTTGCAGCGCACGGCGCAAAAGTGGGAATAATCGATATCAATTCCGACGCGGGCAATTCGCTGTGCGCTGACTTGGCATCAATCGGGCTGGAAGCAGCCTTTGCCAGAGCCGATGTGTCGAAGGCCGGCGAAGTTGAGGCCGCGGTTCAACAGCTGGAGAAGCTGCACGGCGCAGCCAACGTATTGTTCAATCATGCCGGCTCCATCGTGGTGAAACCTTTTCTGGAAACAACCGAGGAGGAGTGGGACTGGCTGATGGTGGTCAATGTCAAGAGCATGTATCTGGTCACACGTGCCGTGTTGCCGGGCATGATCGCTGCCGGTGGTGGATCCATCGTCTGCACGTCATCAATATCGGCAGTGGCGGCCACCCCGATGGAGGTGCTCTATGGCACCACCAAAGGCGCATGCCACATGTTTGCCCGGGCAATCGCAATCGAGTACCGCGACAAAAACATCCGCTGCAACGCGGTGTGCCCCGGCTTCATTCGAACGCCGCATGGCAACCGGGAAGTCGATTTGCTGACAAAATACGGGGTGGATGTTTCCGATGCCGCCATTGCCGCCCAACAGGGACGAATGGGGGAACCAGACGACGTGGCACGCGCAGCGCTATACCTCGCCAGTGACGAGTCCCGCTTTGTCACGGGCGCTCATCTGTTCGTCGACAACGGCTTTTCAGCCATGTGATGTGTTCCGTTTAATCGCTTACCGGGACTGCTGCTTTGGTCTATGATCGAAAAGCAACATGTACCCACGAAAGGGGAAAACCATGAGCGTGGAAAGTCTTCTCATATTTCTTTTGATCGGCGCAATCGCGGGTTGGCTCGCAGGCTTGATCGTCAAAGGCTACGGCTTCGGACTGGTGGGCAACATCATCGTGGGCATCGTCGGCGCATTTCTGGCCGGCTTCATACTGCCAAAACTGGGCGTTTCCATTGGCAGTGGGATCGTCGGCTCAATCATCCACGCGACGATTGGTGCCGTTATCCTGCTTTTCATTTTGCGCTTTCTGCGTCAGGCATCCTGACCAGCAGTCCTTGACACCAAGAAAAAACCCGCCGGTTCGCGCCGGCGGGTTTTTTGTTTCAGCAGTTGCCGACCGCTTACTGCGCTGGCAAGGTTTTGATGTAGGCAATCACGTCAGCGATGTCCTGTTCTTCTTTCAAGCCGGCAAATGCCATCTTTGTGCCTTTGACCGCGCCTTTTGGATCAGGAAGGTAGGCAGCCAGCGTGGCTTCGTCCCACACTTTGCCAGCGCCGAATTCGACCATGCCTTTGGAATATTTGAAATCGGCAACCGATCCTGGAACACGACCGATGAGACCTGCCATTGAAGGCCCGACCTTGTTCTTCCCGACTTCAATGGAATGGCAAGCGGCGCACTTCTTGAAAACTGCTTCACCTTTTGCTGCGTCGCCCTCAAGCGCGCTCGCGGTGCCTGCGGTTGATGCCATTGCCACCGCAAATGTCGCGGCCATTACAAACTTGTGCATTCTGATCTCCTCTTAATACAGGCGACAGCCTGACTGTGATCCAAATACCGTATTGGCTCAAAAGTGTCACCAGACTCGATGCCGCAGACAACGAACGTCAAAACTACATGGTCGAAATGTGTCAAACGGCACAACAGGCCGAACGAAATGATGTATTCTAATGTCAGCAGCGCATTGACTTGTGCAAATGCGTCTTCAATCGTACAGTTTACACGGTGCTGCAAAGGGAGAGATCAATGTCAAGGCTCATTCCGGAAAATTTCGCGGCTTCCGCCAGATGCCTGTTTGGTGCGATTTTGGGCATTTTTGCAGTTGCGCTTTCAGGCATTTTGGGTGTCGGAGAAGCACAGGCTTCCAAACGGGTAGCGCTGGTCATAGGCAACAGCGCCTATGTCAACGCAGGTGTGCTCGCCAACCCTTCCAATGACGCGACCGATATATCGGTGGCCCTCAATGAACTCGGGTTCAAGGTTGTGGTCGGAAACGATCTCGACAATCGTGGAATGCGGGACAAAATACGGGAATTTGCCGCCGAGCTTCGGGGCGCGGACGTCGCGATGTTCTTTTATGCCGGGCATGCCGTGCAGGTGAATGGCCGCAACTATCTGGCACCAATCGACACCAAGCTCGAGTTCGAAAGTGATGTCGATTTCGAAACCATTCCCATCGAATTCATCCAGCGCCAGATGGAGCGCGAGGTCGATACAATCCTGCTTTTCCTTGATGCATGCCGCGACAACCCGATATCGCGCAGCTTGAAGACAGCCTCGCGTTCCAACGGCGCTGGCAAAGGCCTTGCCGAAGAAAAGCTGTCGGCAGCAGGCACATTCATTGCGTTCTCCACCGATCCCGGCAATGTCGCGCTGGATGGGAAGGGCCGCAACAGCCCGTTCGCCAAGGCACTGGTTGAAAACATCAAACGCCCCGGCATCGAGATATCGACCATGATGACCGACGTGCGGGTTCAGGTCCGCAAGGACACCAACGACCAGCAAACGCCATGGGCCAATTCCTCGTTGCTCGGGCATTTTTACTTCAACCCGGCATCGGAAGCCCCGGCTACCGACAAGGTGGCGGCGCTTGATAACAAAACGCAGTCTGCCTCTGCTCCAGTTTCTGAACCGGCAGCGGGCAAGGTGGATGATGCAAGGGTGGCTGCGCTTGCCTGGGACAGCGTCAAGGACAGCGAAAATGTCGATGCACTTGAATATTTCCTCGCTTCCTACGGCAACACTTTTTATGCCGGTCTGGCCAAATTGCGCATTGACCAGTTGAAGGCGAAAGCAGCACCGGCAGCCAAGGCAGAAGAACCCAAGCCGGCGGAAACTGCGCCCGTCCAAGCCGATACCACGGCGGTGGCAGTAGAACCGAAACCTGCCGAAACCGGGACGGAAGTCGCAAGCCTGGAGCCAAAAGAGCAGACCCGCACGGTGGAGACGGAGTTTGACCGCCGCGAAGTTGCGCTTGGCATCCAGAAAGAACTTTCAAGACTGGGCTGCCCGATCGGCCGACCAGACGGACTTTGGGGCAACAAGAGTGTACGCGCACTCGAAAGCCTTGCGAAAAACGCCAAGATCCAGCTTGCCTCTACCGAGCCGTTGCCGGACCTGCTGGAGCAGCTTCGCAACCACAAGGGTGGCGGTTGCCCTGTAAGCTGCTCGGCAACGCAACAGGTGAAGGGCGGCAAATGCGTGGCAAAGGTCTGCCCCGCAGGTCAACAACTTTCATCAAAAGGCAGTTGCTTTACGCCAAAGGTCAAACAGGCAAAAGCAGAGCCAGCACCGACACAACGCTCAACCAAGCGCAAGACCCAGGTTGTGCAACAACAGCGCCAGCAGCAGGATCAGGTCTTCATCGAGCAAGAACCTGTGATTGTGCAACAGCGTCAACGCATCATTGGCGGTGGTGGCGGCGGCGGTGGCGGTGGCGGCGGTGGTGGCCTGAGCATTGGCGGAGCCATTGGCGGCGGCATCGTGTGCATAGTCGGCGGTTGCTGAGCCCAACAGCTTACGCCACCTAAAAACCCGGCCACCTCGCGGTGCCGGGTTTTTTCATTTCATTCAATCAATTGCAGACCTGGTAGCGAATGCGCTGTCCGTTAACCACACGGTAGACAAACGAGCATCGGTCACCTTCAATGAACGTTGCATACCAATTGGGTGCAGCACCCGCTACCACCCGCGAATTGTAGGCTTGTGAGGCATCGCGGAAATTCGGGTATTTGCTGCGGGCTTCAGCTGATGGCGCCATGCCAAGCGAGGCCGCAAAAACCACCAAAGCTGAGGCAACAACAACGGATTTCAAGGACATTGGGCATTCCTTTCGAAAGCGGGCGTGATAGCCCCTGACGAACAGATAAAGGCACTTGGCGTTGAAATGATGGCCTTGCCGAAAATGTGATTCACGCGTCATGCTGCTGGTGGCAGTGGCCTGCGCCTGTCGTGCCCGCCGAACTCGCGCAGCACGTGCCAGATCAGCGCGCACAGGACAATTGCTCCGCCAATCAATGTCTGCGTCGAGGGAACTTCGCCATGAAACAGCCAGACCCAAACCGGTCCAAGCACCGGCTCGCCTGTGCTGATCAACGCTGCCAGTGCAGCCGGAATGAGGCGCGCTCCGGTCACGAACATTGCAAGGCCGGCGCCCAGATTGAGAGCACCAAATGCAAACAATATCGCCATTTCCCCGCCGGTCACGGATATCGAACCGGCATTGGCAAGGCCAACCAATCCGGCAATCACAATGCCCAGAAACACTGCCGGCACCATGCGGATGTGCGAATAGCGGCGGGTGATGACCGTTGCCACGGCAAAAACCACCGAAATCAGCAAGGCCAGCGCATCACCAATGGGCGAAATTGCCCCGGAAAACGATTGCGATACCATCACGCCAACGCCAACAATCACCAGGCCAATGGCAATGGCAGTGTGGTAGCTCACACGTTCGCCAAACAGCGCGAACGCCAGACCGGCCGCAATCAGCGGCACCCCCGCCTGCATCAGCAGGATGTTGGCAACGGTGGTATGGGACAGGGCCACAATGAAGGAAACCGACGCTATGGCAAAGCACAGCGCAACTGAAAGTGCCGGCAACCGCATTCCAACCAGCATGGCGTATGTGCCGCGCCAGCCGTCCCGCCATACCATGAAGGCAAACAGGAAGGCCGCGGCCCAAAACGAGCGCCACACAACCACAGTCCACGGATCATCAATTTCAAGGAAGCGCGAAAGGACGCCGCCAAAACTCCAGGCAAGTGCTGCGCCAAAAACCAGCCAGGCGCCATTGCGTTCGTTGACAGTGCCGGTATTGACGGTAGCGTCCAAAGTGCTGGCTCCTGCCCTGTCTTTCCCGTCGTCTGCAACCGGCTGTCAAAAAAGCGGGTCCCGGGAGCCTCAGTCTGTGCTGGTGTAGCTTTCAATGTTGGCAAAAGCATTTCGCAATGCCTTGGACCAACCTTCCGACAGAGTTCTGAAATACGGATCGTCTGCCTTTATGCGGCGTTCCTCGCCGATCTCGAACGTGTCGGTGCGATAAATCAGCAAATCGATCGGCATGCCAACCGAAAGATTTGAACGCAGCGTGGAGTCGAACGAAATCAGCAGGAGTTTGGCAGCCTCTCCCATCCGCATGTCCGGCACAGCCACGCGGTCAAGGATCGGCTTGCCATATTTGTGCTCGCCGATCTGGAAAAACGGCGTGTCCGACGAAGCCTCGATGAAATTGCCTTCGTTGTAGACCTGAAACAGGCGCGGCTTTTCACCCTTGATCTGGCCACCCAGAATGAATGTCGCCGAAAAAGCTGCCGCTTCCGGACCAAGGTTCTCGCCGTCAATCCGGTGGACTTCGCGCAAAGTCTGGCCCAGCAACCTTGCTGCCTGAAACATCGTGGTTGCATTCAGCAGCGTCTCGGTGGCTTCACCGGCCTCCGCGTCCCTGGCAATTCCCTCATTCAGGGAGCTGACCACAGCTTGTGTGACCGCAAGGTTGCCTGCGGTCAGGAGCACCATCAGCCGGTCGCCCTTGCGCTCCCAGATGTGCATTTTGCGAAATTGCGCCACGTTGTCGAATCCCGCATTGGTGCGGGTGTCCGAGGCAAACACAATTCCACGATTGAGGCGTAGTCCTACACAATATGTCATGGCGCTTTTTTAAGCAGACCGGCTGCAGACAAACAAGCCGGTTCTTGCGTCAGGCTGGGGATGATCATTGCTGGGCCTGCTCAACCACACTGACGCTGACGGTGAGTTTCTCCGAGCCTGCACCGCGCCGCAAACCTCGCAAAGGTGCAGCAAGGCTTGCATCTGGCGCACTGGCAAGGCGCACGTAGCGTGCGTCGGGGCAAATTGCGTTTGCAGCGTCGAAGCCGACCCAGCCAAGGCCACGAATTTCAGCCTCTGCCCATGCATGATGGGCTTCGTGTACCAGATTGCCGCCTTCCATCAGTAGATAGCCGGTGACATATCTGGCTGGCTGGCCAAGGAGGCGACAAGCGGAGATGAAAACGTGGGAAAAATCCTGACAAACCCCGCTTTTGTCACGCAGTGCTTCGGCTGCCGTTGTGTGGGCATGGGTGGTGGCGGTCTCAAAGCGCATGGCTGACCGCAATTCGCCCATCAACGCATGGCAGCGGGCAACTTCATCGTCGTATTTGCGAACCTTTTCGGCCAACTTCCGAATTGCCTCGTCGGCCTTGGTCAAAGGCGTTTCGCGCAGGAAAATTCGCGGCGGCGGCTCGTTGGCAAGGGAGCCGACCACACCCCCTGTCTCGGCAGTTTCGACAATTCCCCGCACCCGGATTGTCATCCGGCTGGTCTCTGACAGTTGATTTACAAGTTGCGCATGGTTGCCCCAGGCATCAACAAATTGCCCGGCACCGGCAATTCCAGGCGCTTCTATTTCCCACGAGTGAACCTTCTGTGACTTGCCGGAAGCAGGTGTCATGCGAAACTCCTGCACTCCGTAGCGGGCAGGCTGGTCGTATTCGTAGAGGGTGGTGTGGTCGATGCTGATCAACATGGTTGCGCGCGCCTGCTCAATTAAAATTGTAGCTTTGCGCTACCAGAGCGCCGAGCGCATTGTTTGACAGAATGAAGTCCCCGAGAAACTCATGCAATCCCTGGCGGAAAATCTGATCCATGCTTCCGCCAGCCAACCCGGCCTGGATGGCACGGGCTTGCTTGTGACAGGCGTAACTGGTCCCGTACATCGCTTCCAGTTGATCAAGCGAGGTGTTGATCCATTGATAACAGTGGGCCATCGACCGGGGCATTTCCCTGCGCAAGATCAGGAAGTCGGCGATGTTTGAAGCCTTGTAGCGATCGCGGTAGACGTGCCGGTAAGAGCGATGGGCCGAAGCGGCGCGCAAAATCATCGACCATTGCTGCAAGTCAACGTCCGAACCAACCAGATCGGAGCTGGGAAGGAGCACGTAATATTTCACATCGAGAATGCGGGCGGTGTTGTCAGCCCGCTCGGTGAACACCCCGAGCTGGCAAAAGGCGTAGCCGTCGTCCCGCAGGATGGTGTTGAGCATTGCCCCGCGAAAACGCGCAGTGTCGCGCTTGATGTGGTCAAGCAATGCGGGCAAATCATTGGCATTGATCGAGGCCGGGCGTATTTGCGAAAACTCGGTGAAGGTCTCGTTGAGGCTCTCCCACATTTCGGTGGTGATGGAGGTGCGCACCGAACGCGCGTTGCTGCGGGCCTGGACAATGCAGCTCAGGACAGATGACGGATTGGCTGGATCAAACAGCATGTAGTCGCGTACTGCCGACAACGTCGCCTGCTGCTTTTTGGCGTAAAATGCCTGCGCCATGCCGGCGGCCTGCAACGTCGATTCCCATTGGTCGCGATGCGCGCCATCAAGGCCGGGCGTCAACGACATGCGGGTTCCCACATCCAGCAGCCGGGCGATGTTTTCAGCCCGCTCCATGTAGCGGCACATCCAGTAAAGGCTTGACGCGGCGCGTCCCAGCATGCGTTTGCCCTCCCCTATTCCTGCAAGACCCAGGTGTCCTTGGTGCCGCCGCCCTGCGAAGAATTGACCACCAGCGAGCCTTTTTTCAGCGCGACACGCGTCAGTCCGCCGGGCGTGATGCGAATGCGGTCACCAACCAATACAAAAGGGCGCAAATCCACATGGCGCGGTGCCACACCGCGTTCAACCAGCGTCGGACAGGTGGACAACGCAAGCGTGGGCTGGGCAATGTAATTGTCCGGCCTTGTCAGCAGCCTGCGGCGGAATTCCTCAAGCTCGCGTTTGGATGCTGCGGGGCCAACAAGCATTCCATAGCCACCCGAGCCGTGCACTTCCTTGACCACCAGATCGGAAAGGTTGTCGACGACATGCGACAGCTCGTCCTTTCGTGAGCAATCCCAAGTCGGAACATTGTTGAGAATGGGTTTTTGTCCCATGTAGAACTCGATGATCTGCGGCACATAGCAATAGACTGCCTTGTCATCGGCTATGCCGGTGCCGGGGGCATTGACGATGGTGACATTGCCGGCGCGATAGGCAGCAAAAAGGCCGGGAACGCCCAGTGTTGAATCGCGACGGAAAGTCAGCGGATCAAGAAATGCATCGTCCATGCGCCGGTAGATGACATCAACGCGCTGCGGCTTTTGTGTTGTGCGCATGTAGACAAAGCCGTCATCGACAAACAGGTCATCGCCCTGCACCAGTTCCACGCCCATTTCGTCGGCAAGGAATGAATGCTCGAAAAATGCCGAATTGTAGATGCCCGGTGTCAGGACAACGATGGTCGGTTCGCCCTTGCAGGCAGGCGGAGCCATTGATTGCAAGGTGCGCCGCAGATTTTCAGGATAATCCTCGACCGGCGCAACCCGGTAGCTGGCAAACAATTCAGGCACAAGGCGCATCATCGCCTCGCGGTCTTCAACCATGTAGGACACACCAGAAGGGGTGCGCAGATTGTCCTCCAGAACGTAGAATTCATTTTGCTCCACACGCACCAGGTCAACGCCAATGATGTGGGCGTAGACGCCGCGCGGCGGATCGTGGCCGATCATTTCGGGACAATAGGCCGCGTTGTTCAAAACCATCTGTTCGGGGATGCGCCCAGCGCGAATGATCTCTTGCCCGTGATAGATGTCATAAAGGAAAGCGTTCATCGCCCGCACGCGCTGCTCGATGCCCTTTTCGAGCTTGCGCCATTCGGCAGCAGCTATGATACGCGGAATTATGTCGAAGGGTATCAGCCGTTCGGTTGCTTCATTGCTTCCGTAGACCGCAAACGTGATGCCCAGCCTGCGAAAAATCGCTTCCGCCGCCCGGGCTTTTTCACTGACGCCGCCGCGCGGTTGTGCAGCCAGCCATTCGCCAAGAATCCTGTACGGTTCACGTATGGAGCCGTCTGCCGAAACCATTTCATCAAAAAAACGCGAACCGCCAGTATCGTACAATGAATGCCTCTCAGGCCATGCCCCAGTATGCGCCCCGGTCTGCGGTCGGTGCAAATCAAACACTCCGCCAGCGCAGATGCTAGCATTGTGCCGAGTTTGTGAACAATAGGCGCAAGAGCCCAAAATTGAGGCACCAAGGCCCATGAAGTGTGCACTGCATCACTTGGCAAACCGGCTGCACTTGCTGCACACTGTCTGCACTTCCGGCAGTCAATGACAGGATCAAAAAATGCACCGCAACACTGCTTTCATGCTTCTTGCCGCCTCGATGACGGTCGCCATGACTTCGATCGCGTCAGCAAGGCCTGACACGCGTTCCATGACCTGCCAGCAGGCACGGGCCGTGGTTCAACAATACAAGGCCATCGTCATGTCGACTGGCCAATACACATATGAGCGAATTGTCATTGGCCAAGGCTATTGCTCATCGACCCAGATCAGCAAACCGCTATACGCCCCGACCGTTGATGTCGAGAGATGCAAAGTCGGCAATATCTGTGAGGAAAATCCGTTCGACTGACATCATGCCGCCCTTTCTTTGTGATTGGCTTTTGTATCCGCCATCGGTCAAGATTGCCGCTGGAACAGTCCAGCGCCATGCGGCCAGGAGACATCACATGACCAGCCCTGTTGGAATTCATTTTTCAGCCTTGCTTTTGGCTTCGCTTTCTTTGGCTGCGGCAATTTCGCCAGCCGCCGCCCGGCCCGACACACGGGCAATGACCTGCGAAGGGGCAAAGGCATTCATTCGCGGCAATGGCGCCGTTGTGATGAGTACGGGGCAATACACCTATGATCGCATTGTTGCCGGGATCGGTTACTGTGACCGCGGAGAAGAGGCGGTTCTGAAAGTTGCCCCGACCCGCGACAACCCGCGTTGCCGCGTCGGCTATTATTGCCGTGACCGGTTGATCGAGCCGCTGTTCCGGTTCCCGGCATTCCGGTGAGGCACATGGGGTTGCGCAACGCGCTGCATGCCCTGACCATTTTTTCGATTTTGGCGGCGCACGGGATTTCGTTTGCCCAAACCGCGAAAGATGTCGCGCCGGAAGCAGCCAGCGGCATAACGGCCCGAAAACTTGCAACCGCAAAAAAGGTCATGGTGGCAACAGCCGCTCCGGAAGCGACAGAGGCGGCGTTGGCGATGCTTGCCGAAGGCGGCAGTGCGGTGGATGCCGCGATAGCCGCCCAGCTTGTGCTGGGGTTGGTCGAGCCGCAGTCGTCCGGATTGGGCGGTGGTGCATTTCTGGTGCATTTTGATTCCCTGACCAGCAAAATCACCACGCTGGACGGCCGCGAAACTGCACCAAAAGCTGCATTGCCAACGCACTTCCTTGATGCTTCGGGCCAACCGCTTGATTTCTTCGATGCAGTGATCGGTGGTCGCTCGGTTGGTACGCCCGGAACTGTGGCACTGCTGGAAGAAGCCCACCGCAGACATGGAAAACTGCCGTTTGCACTGTTGTTCCAGCCCACAATCAAGCTGGCGCGCGAGGGCTTCAAGGTTTCGGGGCGTCTCAATGCGCTGATTTCCGATTCAGCCGAGAGTCTCTACCGGCAGGAAACGGCAAGAGACTATTTCCTCTCCGAGGAAGGCGTCCCGCTGTTTCCCGGTGCAATTCGCAAAAACGAAGACTATGCACAGACGCTTGAACTGATTGCCGCCAATGGCTCCAGGGCATTTTACCAAGGGCCTGTCGCGCAAGACATTGTCGGCACGGTGACAGGCGATCTTGAGCGTCCGGGCCTTTTGTCGCTGGACGATTTGGCCAGCTACAAGGTCATCGAACGCGAGCCGGTTTGTGCGCCTTACCGGGTATTTGTGGTTTGCGGCATGGGTCCACCTTCTTCCGGTGCGATTGCTGTCAGCCAGATTTTGGGAATGGCCGAACCATTCAAGCTTGAAACCATGAAACCGGGGGACCCGAACGCATGGCGCATCATCGGTGATGCCTCACGGCTGGCATTTGCCGACCGGGAAGCATACATCGCCGACCCTGATTTTGTGCGCCAACCCAAAGGGCTTTTGAACCGCGATTATCTGGCCGAACGGTCGAAACTTCTAAGTGGTACCACCGCCCTTGCTCCAGATACAGTGGTGGCTGGCGAGCCACCCTTAGACCGCGCCATGGCGCATCCACCGGGCCTCACACCGGAACTTCCGTCCACCAGCCACCTGTCGATTGTTGATGCATCCGGCAATGTGGTTTCGATGACCACAACCATCGAAAGCGGTTTCGGCTCGCGCTTGATGGTGCGCGGCTTTCTGCTCAACAACGAGCTCACTGATTTTTCTTTTGTCCCTGAGCGCGACGGCAAGCCGGTGGCAAACCGTGTCGAAGGCGGAAAGCGTCCGCGCTCTTCCATGGCGCCAACCATTGTTTTGAAAGACGGCAAACCTGTTCTGGCCATCGGCTCACCGGGCGGCAGCCGGATCATCAATTTTGTTGCACAAGCGCTGATTGCCAACCTTGACTGGGGAATGGACGTTCAAGCGGCTGTATCAATGCCGCATTTGTCCAACAGGTTCGGTGTGTTCGAACTGGAAGAAGGCACGAAAGCAGGTGAAATGGCAGCAGGTCTTGAAGCCCTGGGCTTTCAGACAAAGGTTCAGGAGCTCAATTCCGGGCTCAGTGCCGTGGCAATTTTTGCCGACAGGCTGGAAGGCGGAGCGGACCCCCGCCGCGAGGGATTAGCCAAGGGATTTTAAGTTGGTGCGCCGTTTTTCCGCGGTATTGCGAGGCTGGCCTTGAGCCCGCCCAGTGCCGATTTGTCAAGTTGAAGATGGCCCCCGTTGGCCGAGACAATATCATCTGCAATCGCCAGTCCCAGACCGGCACTGCCGCCTGCCATGTCCAGTCTCGCACCACGCTGGCGCATTACCGCCATTTTGTTTTCTTCCATGCCATCGCCATCGTCTTCAATGTGCACTGTGGTCAAACCGGCATCGGCAAGGCCTGAGACGCGCACGACTTTTCGCGCATGACGGACAGCGTTTTCCATCAGGTTTCCGAGCGCCTCCGCCAAGTCCTGCTCGTCAATCGTCATGCAAAAATCATTTGCGATTGCGAAATCAAATACCTTGCCTTCCGCCTTCGGCGTGCGGGCCAGCGTACGTGCAACAGCCTCCACCACAGGCACAACCGCGCAGGCAGAAACAGCGTTGTGGCGAATTCTGGAGCGAACCAGTTCACGCTCCAACTGGCGGCGCATGGTTTCAGCAATTTCGGCAACCTGGTCCGCAATGGCATTTTCGCCGCGTTCGCGCAGCCTGGCAATGTCGGACGCAAGAGCTGCAAGTGGTGTTTTCAAGCCATGAGCCAAATCTGCTGCGCGGTCGCGCGCACGGGAAACCTCTTTCTCGCGTTGCTCCAGCAGCGAATTGATTTCGTCGGCGAGCGGACCGATTTCAAAGGGAACAGCTGTGTCGAGGCGGGTTGCCGCGCCTGAGCGGACCGCTGCAATCGCCCTGCGAAGCGGCGCAAGGGGGCGCAGACCCGCTTCCACTTGCAGGGCAAATCCGGCAAAAAGAACGATGCCCAGCACCAACAATGCAGGCGCAAGATCGCGGCCAAATCCGGAGCGCAGCAAATCGATTTCGCTGCGGTCGATTGCAACCGAAATCGCAAGCCGGCGTTCGTTTTTGAGCGCATCTTGCGCAATGATTACCCGCTCATGCAGCAACAGGTAACTGCCGTCACGTGCGGCAACGTCATGTACATGCACCTTGCCCGGATCGGGAAATCCGGGCGGGGATGCGAGCCGCTCATCCCACAAGGAGCGCGAAACAATGTTTTTCCCAACCGGACTGGCGTCGACGATCTCCCAGTACAGGCCGCCACCGATACGGTTGAAACGGGGATCAGCAGGCTCGCGCAACAGGGAAAGACTGCCGTCAGCCGCAATCTCGACACTGCCGGCAAGCTGGCGCAAATGCGTGTCGAGTTCCTGACCAACCCGGCGTTCAAGATGGCGGGCGAAAAGTGCTGTCAAGCCGATCCAACTCGCTGCCATGGTAACGACCATGACGACCAAGGCAGCCCCGAACAGTCGCGCTCGCAAAGAAACACGGGCGTTCATTTGCTGTTATCCCGGTCGACCACCAGATAGCCAAAGCCGCGGCGCGTGTCGATCAAGGCATTGGGAAGTTTGCGGCGCACCCGGGCTATCAACACCTCGACCGCATTGCTTTCCCGCTGGAACAGCACTGATTGGAGATGTTCGGCCAATTCCTGCTGCGGCACAACCCGGCCCTTGTTGAGCATCAAATAGGCAACCAGCCGGTATTCCTGCGGCGAAAGGGCGACCGGCACACCGCGAACGCTCACCTTCATTTGCCTTGTGTCCAGTTCCGTTTCACCAACAGAAACCACCGAGGATGCGTGCCCGACCGAGCGGCGAATGATGGCACGCAATCTTGCGACAAGCTCTTCAACGCGAAACGGCTTGGGCAAGTAGTCATCAGCCCCAGCGTCAATGCCCTCGACCCGCTCGCTCCAAAGGCCGCGGGCTGTCAATACCAGCACAGGCATCTGCTTTCCCGCCACACGCCAACGCTTGAGAATTGCCAAGCCGTCGATGCCGGGCAGGCCGAGATCAAGTACGGCTGCGGCATAGACCTCGTTTTCGCCAAGGTGCAGGCCCTCTTCACCGTCGCCCGTTGCATCAACGACAAAGCCGGCGGCTTCAAGCGCGGCCGAAACATCGGCGCGAAGGCGAACATCGTCCTCTATGACCAAAACGCGCATGGCTCAGTCATCACCTGTGGAAATGAAGCGCCCGCTGGCAGCGTCGACATACGCTTCCCGCCGCCGACCGCCTTGATCGAGATATTTGATTTCATAGACGAGCCGCCCGTGGTCGTTCTCAAGTTCAATCTCGAGGATTTCACCCAGTTTCGGGCTTATTTTTTTCAGGATCGCGGCAATCGGCATTGCCTTGCCGCTGCGTACCGCATCGTCAGCATCGTCATTGTCGCGTCCGCCTTTCTTGGCGAATGCCAAAGGGGGCGCGACGGCGGAAATACCAAACAAGGAAGCGAAGATGAAAGTGCGTCTGTCCATGCTCTTTGCCTTGCACCAAAACAAATTACAAAACGCTGACAGCGTTGCTCAGGTGGCCGTCATCAGCAACCTGCAAAAAGGGTCAGGTCAACGGGGCGATGCCCCAAAACCCGAAGGACCCTATCATGCGAAACATTCTGGCAATTGCGCTTTTTTCAACTGCAATCCTTGCATCACTTCCAGCCAATGCAAGCTCGGACTGCAAGGCATCCGGCGGACAACAGATGACCGCTGAACAGATTCAGGCCAAGGCAGAAAGCCTCGGTTATCAGATCCGCAGCATCGAGATGGAAGATGGCTGCTTTGAAGCCAAAGCGATCAACCCAAAAGGTGCGCGCGTTGAGATCGGCTTTGACCCCGCAACCGGCGCAATCGTCGAAGAAAAGCGCGAAGACTGATGCGCGGGCATCAGTCCGAACCACTGGTGGGCGGCAATCTGTCGCCCGCCATGGTGCGGGTGTGGGACCCGTTGGTCAGGATTTTCCACTGGTCGCTTGTCGCATTGTTTGCATTCGCTTTTTTGACGGCAGATGAATGGGACAGTGCACATGAGCTCGCTGGCTACACGATCGGCGGCTTGGTTGCCTTGCGCATCGTGTGGGGCCTGGTCGGCTCCAGGCATGCCCGCTTCACATCCTTTGTCAAAGGGCCGGGAACTGTGCTTGGCTTTTTGACAGACAGCATCGCAATGCGGGCTCGCCGGTATCTGGGCCACAATCCAGCCGGTGGGGCCATGGTCATAGCGCTGCTGCTGGCCATTGCCATCATATCAGCCACCGGCTGGATGATGACTACCAATGCATTTTGGGGCGTGGAGTGGGTAGAAGAGGTTCACGAAGCAGCTTCGTTTGGCACGCTTGGGTTGATTGCCTTGCATGTTGGCGGCGTCATCCTGGCTTCCGTCGAACACCGGGAAAACCTGGTGAAAGCCATGTTTACGGGTGCCAAGCGTGCGCCTGGCCCGCAAGACATCGTTTGATAAAACAAAAAGGCCGCAGCTCTCGCTGCGGCCTTTTTTACAGCTTCGGAACAGAATTTCAGACGCGCACGAGTGAGCGCATGTTTTCGATCAGGCGTTCCTGTTCAACTGTGAGCTGGTTGACCGAGTGCGTGTCTTCCAGATGCTCGGCACCAATGCGATGGGCAATTACCGACATCAATGCCTTGCTCGATTCATTGAGCATTTCCATCCGCGAAAGCATGGCTGCACGGGCGCGCTGGGCATCGCTAGCTGGATATTCGATTTCTGTTGCAGGTCTGATCATCATTTCCTCGTATCGATCACCATGTGATGAAAGGCGGACATCCCGGATCGAAGGCAGTTCCGCGCAAATCTTGTCCCGACAGAATGCTTCCTGATTGTTAACGCAAGGTTATCGCGATCACTGCAAATGCATGAATCCGGTTCAGGAACGTCAAAGGCGTCAGGGTTACAAGCTGCAACGCCCGTGATAGGGAGTTCGTCCCTTGAACCGAATGTGCCGCGGAGCATTGCCCCATGACCCGGATTGCGTTTGTAGCCAGCAATACACCGGTGGCACAGGAAGCGCTGGCCAGCCTCGCATCCCGCTACGGCAATGCTGCCGAGGATAAGGCAGATGTCATCGTGGCTTTGGGCGGCGACGGCTTCATGCTGGCAACGCAACACAGGTTCATGGACAGCGGCATGCCGATCTACGGCATGAACAAAGGCACAGTCGGCTTTTTGATGAACGAGTATGTCGAGGAGAGCCTTGAAGACCGGCTGGAGGCTGCTTCCGCCAGCATCATCCGGCCGCTCGAGATGGAAGCGGAAGATGAAAGCGGAAAAATACACAAAGCCAAAGCAATCAACGAAGTCTCGTTGCTTCGTCAATCGTATCAAGCAGCCAGCCTTGGCATCAAGATCGATGAAAGGACCCGGCTGGATCCGCTGATTTGCGACGGCGTACTAGTGGCGACACCGGCGGGTTCAACTGCCTACAATTTGTCAGCACACGGCCCGATCCTGCCATTGGAAGCGCCGTTGCTGGCACTGACGCCGGTCAGTGCGTTTCGCCCGCGTCGCTGGCGCGGGGCACTCATCCCGAACCGCAGCCGGGTTGAGATCACCATCAACGAGATCGAAAAGCGCCCGGTCAATGCAGTGGCAGACCATTATGAGGTCAAGTCGGTGCGCCGGGTGCTGGTGCACCAGTCAGTGCATTCCAAAGGCATCATCCTGTTCGACAGCGAGCACAGCTGGGACGAGCGGATTTTGGCCGAGCAGTTCCAGTATTGAGTACGCACTCAAGCAGCTTTGGCGCGCGAAACTGCCTGGCCCATGTCTACACTCAGCAGGCCCGCGCTTTGCGGGCTGTCGTCGTTTGCAGCCAGAACCGGCATCAATTCAGGAGCAATTGAAGTGCCCGCCGGAGTTTCACCGGCGGAAACCGGTTGCAGGCCCATTGCCAACTGATCTTCAAGTTCGACAAGTTCCTCGGCGAAATGCAGGGCAAAATCGGCAAGCACCGGCATCGGCACCTCTATGACCGGGAATTTTTCCAGGGCAAGCTCATTGGGATCGCGTTCGGCCTGTTCGAGCAACCGTTGCTCTTCGTCACGCACCTGTTTGGTAATCCGGCCAACTTCATTGCGCGCATTGCGCCGCGCCGCCTCGGCTGCCAGCCGGCGCAGCAACACAAGCAACGCATCAACCGTGGCATCGGTGCGCCCGCGATAGGTCGACAGCAGCTCTCTCGTGACCAACCAGGTCATGCGGGTGCTGTCAGCCTGATCGGTGGTTGACAGTGTCGTACGCCAGATGTCGACGGCGGAAGCGAAAACTTCGAAAGCTGAATCGGGAAGGCCTGACTTGATGTAAAAGGCACGAAAAGCCGAGCGCTTTCCCGCATCAAGTGCAGATTCAACGCGCTTTACGGGCATTGCCGCAAGCTGTGCCAGCGAGCCGGCAAACAGGGCAATGTTGCCCATGCAAATGCAACGCAGCAAAAACGCTGCAGTCATCCGGCCAGCCTCAATCAAGGCTGCTGAAATCTGCAGAATTTCATGCTCATCGACGCGGGAAGCGTAGGCGATGATGGCTTTTTCTGCATGATCGGAAAGCAATTGCTCCATCCGCGTCGAAGAAAGACCGGGTGTGGCAGCGATCTCTTCACGCAAGGCTTCACCCAGCTTGTCAATCAACAGCAGGCGGGTGGATGCGAGCACATTGGAACGCCGCAGGAGCAACCGGCGAATGGCGGTCACGGTGCCATGCCTTTGGGCAAGGAGGTGCAGTGATTGCGGAGAAGTTTGCGCACCCTTGTTCATCAACAAGGCAAAGCAGGCGTCAACATGGCCATGTTCTGCGATGGCATTGGCCACAACCGGACTGACACCGGACCTGCAGGCAATGGCTGCTTGCTGTTGGCAAAGGCCGGAATTGATGATGTCAACCAGCTCGCCATCCAGAAACACTTGCGAACGGGCAAGAACTTCCATGGCAATTTCGGGTTCATCACCGGCAAGCGAAAGCACGATGTGGCGCGGCGCGCTGTCCAGCGGTGCAGTAGCACGGGCAAGCGCAAGACGCACTTGTGGATCGGCGTCATCCAGCAGCATGGTCATTGCAGCCTCGGCCGCTTCACGCTCGAATTCGTCCATTTCCGGCTCGACCCACAGCTTTGCCAAGGCAAAAGCTGCCTCCTCCCGGTGTTGAGAACCAGCTGTTTCCATCCAGGCCAAAAAACGAGCAACAATCATTGGCACCACACTCCACACAAAATCCGGCGGCTGCAAAAACAAAAGACACCGCTCTTCGTGGAGCAAATTGAAGCAAAACCTTTAACGTTCAGTTCACCATGCAAATCAATGGTTTATTAAGAAAATGGTAGGCTTTTGTTAATCAGGTCAGGCGGGCTTTGCACGCTCATTTCGTGTCAATGGGACGCTCCATCTCGAAAATGCCATCGGGACCCTGGTATTGCTTGTAGCCCATTCGGGCGACGGGAGATGCCAAAAGCGGGTCAAAAAATCCGTTCTGGATAACCGCCGGATCCAAATGGATGCCGATGACTTCGCCGATCACAAGAATTGACCCGGTGTTTGTTCCGTCGAGGCCTGCGACCGCCTCGACTTTTGTCGCCCTGCATTCGAGCGCTGCATACGCCCTGGCCACCCTCGGCGGGCGCACCAGGTTGCAGGCAGCCTTTTCAACGCCCGCAAGGACAAATTCATCAACCCCGAAGGGAACCGTTGCCGAACTTGCGTTCATCGCTTGTGCCAGTTGCAAACTGACATGGTTGACCACGAATTCGCCGGTCTGGCGAATGTTGCGCAAACTGTCTTTCTCGCCCTCCGATGCGAACATCACCATGGGCGGGCGCGAGCCGATTGCATTAAAAAAACTGTAGGGTGACAGATTGGCGATGCCATCGGAAGAAAGCGTGGATATCCAGCCAATCGGTCGCGGGGCGACAATAGCCTTGAACGGATCGTGCGGCAGACCGTGATTGCGCTTGGCTGGTTCGTAAAACACCGCTCAGCCTTCCATCACCAAGTATACATCATCGATTTGCGGGCGGTCGCGTTCCGTCTTGGGCAAGGTTCTGGTGCCGATGCTCACAAGGCCGGCGATTTTCTCGCCCGGCCTCAAGCCAAGTGCGGGGGCAATCTTTTCGTCATAGGCAACCCATTCGGTAATCCACTGCGCATCAAACCCGAGTGCATTGGCGGCAATCAACAGGTTCATGGCTGCAGCACCTGAAGACAGGATCTGTTCCCAGTGCGGGATTTTGGGATGGTCTTGCGGACGGGAGACAATGCATATCACCACCGGAACCCGGGTGAAACGCGTAACCTCAAACTCCCGCATCTCGGCATTCAATGCGGGATCACGTTCCAGCGCGCGCTCCAGACAGATTTCGCCAAGGCGGCGACAATAGTTTGGCGCGTACCTGATGAACCGCCACGGCGACAGTTTCCCGTGGTCCGGCACGCGGCAGGCAATGCCGATCATGGTTTGCAATTCTTCATCGGAAGGCCCTGGGCCGGACATCTGTTTGGCAGAAGCCGAGCGCCTTTTTTGCATGAATTCGATGACCGCCGGGAAGCGCTCTTGCATGGCTGGCTCCTGATTGCTGTTGTGCCGAAGAGGGATTGGGAGCAGGTATAGTTGCGCGGCCTTGAAAATGCCAATGAAAGAGGCTTCAAAGAATGTTCACCGGAGCAGAACGACGCAGCCCATGATCATTCGCCTGTTTTCCATTTTCGCCCTGATCGCCTTTGTATCCAGTGCCATGGCGCAGGATAAAACCGTACGGGTATTTTTTGAGGCCAAGACCACGGAAACCGGGGCGGCAATTGAAAATGGCGTTGAATGGCGCATTTTCGGAGCCAAGACCGGAGCAGACGGAAAATTGCCGTTGTTTGCCAAGGCAGAAGGCGGGGTCAAAGGGTTTGACGTATCGCCAGGCGAGTATCTGGTGCATGCAGCTTACGGGCATTCGAGCGCTGTTCGGCGCATTGTGGTTGAGCCTGGCACTGACCAGCGGGAAACATTCACCCTGAATGCCGGGGCGCTGCAACTTTCCGGCATTACCGGCACCGGAAGCCGGATCCCGATAAGCCTGCTGCGCTTCGACGTCTATTCCGGCGAGGAGGACGAGCGGAACACACGGCAGTTGATTGCCAGAAACCTGAAGCCGAACGAGATGGTTCCGTTTCCTGCCGGCACCTACCATGTGGTTTCGCAGTTCGGGAACCTCAACGCGGAAATCCGCGCTGATTTGCGAGTTGAAGCGGGAAAAGTGACGCAAGCTGTCATTGAACACCGGGCGGCCCGAATGACGCTGCGGCTGGTCAAACAGGGCGGCGGCGATGCCATTGCCAACACTTCATGGTCGGTGTTGACCGAATCGGGCGACGTCATCACAGAAAGCAACAGCGCATTTCCGGCATTTGTGCTCAGCGAAGGCAACTACACTGCCATCGCCCGGAACAATGAAAAAATCTATTCGCGCGATTTTCAGGTGATTTCCGGCATCAACCAGGATGTCGAACTGATGGCGGAATAGCTCCGCCCAAAACGCTGCACCAAACTACGCTGCAATTTTGGGACGGGCATAGCGCCGCGTTCTTTTTACATCGCGCCTCATGCTGAAGACCGAATCGTAGAGGATTTGCGTCAAGTCCTTGCGATCGCGCACTTTCATCAGTTCAGCAGCATCCAGCGTCTTGCCAACCCTTGCCACAATGGTCTTGCCAGCCAACCGGCGGAATTCGCGGATGAGCAATGAAAGGCGCATGGTCTGCGATATCTTGCTGGCCAGATGGAACAACCGGCCATTCTGTCCTTCGAAATAAATCGGAATCACCGACGCGCCAGCCGCCTGAATGAGCTTTGCCGGGAAAACTTTCCATGGCAGGTCTTCAGCCCGGCCAAAGCCCTTCTTTGCGGTCGCCACGCCACCAGCAGGAAACACAACGATGGTGACGCCCTCTTTCAGCAGCCTTACTGCTTCCTTGCGGGTTTCAAGGTTCATCTGCACCGCTTCGCGCGTCTCGTCAAAGTTGATCGGCAGCGAATAGGGCCGCATTTCCTGCACCTTCAGCAGGTCATTGTTGATGATGACGCGGAAGGGCCGACCAAGCTGCTCAGCCATCGAGCAAATAGCTATGCCATCGCCAATGCCAAACGGATGGTTGGCGATGATGACCACCGGCGTCTGCGGAATGTTCTCGGGCGGCCACGGCTCGCCCTGCACTTCAAGCCCGACATCAATCAGCGAGAGCATCTCGCCCATCACCCTTTTGGACTTTCCGACGATTTCCTTGCGCCAGATGTCGTACAAATCGGCGAAATGATCCCGCCCGGACAAAACCTCGACCCGCCGGATAAGCCATTGCTTCAGCTTGGGGTCGTTGGGGTTTGCGTAAGTCAGTTCGGGAAAGCGGATGTTTTTCTTGAACATTGGTTGTGGCGCCTGACAGACCGGAGTGCAAAACGGGATTGTCGTAACCGGAGTTTCTACAAGTGATGATATGACAATACGGTGAAGGTTTGCACAAGTCGCCACATATCTGTCATTGCCAAATAGGCGTAGAAAAACCGGCGGGAAGTGCCCCGCTGGTTGATCACTTTGTCTTGCGGCGTTTGAGGTCCGGCGCAGTTGCTTCCGTGGTGAGGGCAGCTATCGCCTCGTCCAGACCGGCCTGCGTGGTTGCCTGCGAGCCAAGGCGGCGGATCGACACCGTGCGCTCGGCAGATTCCTTGTGCCCGACAACGAGGATCACCGGTACCTTTGCCAAAGAGTGCTCGCGGACCTTGTAGTTGATCTTCTCGTTGCGCAGGTCTGTCTCGACATTGAGCCCGGCCATCTGCAACTCTTGCGCCACTTCGCAGGCATATTCATCCGCCTGCTCGGTGATGGTTGCCACCACCACCTGCACCGGTGCCAGCCAGAGCGGAAAATGCCCGGCGTAGTTTTCGATCAAAATGCCGATGAAGCGCTCCATCGAGCCGCATATGGCGCGGTGTACCATTACCGGCTGCTTCTTTTCGCTGTCGCTGCCGATGTAGAATGCGCCAAACCGCTCCGGCAGGTTGAAATCAACCTGCGTCGTGCCGCACTGCCACGAGCGGCCAATCGCATCCTTCAGCACATACTCGAATTTCGGCCCGTAGAAGGCGCCCTCGCCCGGATTGATGCCGGTTTTGATCTTGCCGCCCGATTGCGCCTCGATCTGGTTGAGCACCTTGAGCATTACTTCTTCGGCGTGATCCCACGAAGAATCCTCGCCGACGCGCTTTTCCGGACGCGTCGACAGCAGCACGGTGATCTCCTCGAAGCCGAAATCGGCATAGGTCGAGAGAATCAGATCGTTGATGCGCAGGCATTCCGCCGCCAGCTGTTCCTCGGTGCAAAACACGTGCGCGTCGTCCTGCGTGAAGCCGCGCACCCGCATCAGCCCGTGCAGCGCGCCCGAAGGCTCGTAGCGGTGGACATTGCCAAATTCGGCAAGCCGCACCGGCAGGTCACGGTAGCTTTTCAGCCCGTGCTTGAAAATCTGCACATGGCCGGGGCAGTTCATCGGCTTGATGGCAAAGACCCGGTGGTCGGCATCCTCGTCGTCCGGATGGGTGAAGGCATGCGCGGATTTTACCGCGAACATGTTTTCCTGGTACCAGCCCCAATGGCCGGAGGTTTCCCACAGGCTCTTGTCGAGGATTTGCGGCGCGTTGACTTCCTGATAGGTCCCGGCCAACCGGCGGCGCATGTAGGCAACCAGCTTCTGGAACACCGTCCAGCCCTTGGCGTGCCAGAACACGACGCCCGGCCCTTCCTCCTGGAAATGGAACAGGTCCATCTCGCGGCCCAGTTTGCGGTGGTCGCGCTTGCCAGCCTCTTCCAGCATGTGGACATAGGCCTTGAGTTCATCTTCGGTGCGCCAGGCGGTGCCGTAAATGCGCGTCAACATCGCGTTGTTGCTGTCGCCGCGCCAATAGGCACCGGCCACGTGCATCAGCTTGAACGCATTGCCGATATCGCCGGTCGAGCGCATGTGCGGCCCGCGGCAAAGATCGGTCCATTCGCCCTGCTTGTAGATCTTGATGCTCTGGTCGGCGGGAATGGCATCGACCAGTTCCACCTTGTACTGCTCGCCCTTGGCGGCGAAGAACTTTTTTGCTTCATCACGCGACCAGACTTCCCGCGTGAATGGCTTGTTACGGCCGATGATCTCGCGCATCTTCTTCTCGATGACCGGCAGGTCCTCGGGCGTGAATGGCTCGTTGCGGGCGAAATCATAATAGAAGCCGTTTTCGATCACCGGACCGATGGTCACCTGCGTGCCCGGCCAGATTTCCTGCACCGCTTCGGCCAGCACATGCGCGGTGTCGTGGCGGATGAGTTCGAGTGCGCGGCTGTCGTCGCGGGTCACAAGCTCAATGCGTCCGTCTCGCTCGACGCCTTCCGAAAGGTCGCGCAACTCGCCATCCAGCGCATAGGCAACGCTCTTTTTGGCCAGCGACTTGGCGATGGATTCGGCAATGCCAAGGCCGGTGGTGCCGGCGGGAAACTCGCGAACGGA
>JBGSOG010000068.1:0-5640 GCA_041739225.1 Rhizobiaceae bacterium | reverse complement strand
TCCGTCAATCTGGTCATAGGCGCGGAACTCGCCAAAATACCTGGTGATCGCAGCCGTCAGCGTCGTCTTGCCGTGGTCAACATGGCCAATCGTGCCAATGTTCACGTGTGGTTTGTTGCGTTGGAACTTTTCCTTACCCATGGCTGTGCTTCCTGCTGACTTGAATGAGATCGCGACATCGCAATTGCCATGCCGCAACGGGGCGCGCACCCTGCAAGGGTGGCGATTTCGCGGTTCACATAATGGGTTGAACAAGGTTTGCCAAGCATTGAATCAAGGCAGGCGTGCAACGCAGCAAAACGGCTTTGGCAGAGCAGCTGGAGCGGGTGAAGGGAATCGAACCCTCGTATTCAGCTTGGAAGGCTGCTGCTCTACCATTGAGCTACACCCGCATACCGGCTGGGCAGCAGATTGCCCGGATTTGACCAATTGGCAAGACTGCTTTTTCCGCCCTTCGACACAAAATCAGGCGAAGGGTGGTGGAGGAGGTTGGATTCGAACCAACGTAAGCTGAGCTAACGGATTTACAGTCCGTCCCCTTTAACCACTCGGGCACTCCTCCAGATCACTTCAAACCACAAGTTCCACTGGAGAGTTTGCGGTTTCAGATCAGGACCAGCGCTACAAACGCCAGCGCCAAACCGGTAAAGGGTGGCCGGTCCGGGCAGTGGCGCGTTATGCAAGCGGCGTTTGCCATTGTCAACGCCCGCCACCGCAAATTTGCCTGGTCAACGCAAAGCCGCTGTGTTTTCCGCTGCTTGCCGCTACCACGCGAGCGAAAGCTGGTTTACAAGGCGCGCATGAGCGAGAAAAAAACCACAGGCGCGCCCAGCGAGGCGCACAACCGCCACCATGCAGAAAAGCGCCGGGTCCGCCGTGACCAAAGCCGCATTGAAAGCGGTGGCAAGCCAAAAACCATCGAAGGCAAAACGCCGGACGGCATGCCTTCCATCCCCGACAGCCGGGTATTGCTTTACGGCCTGCACACGGTTCGCCATGCCCTGGCCAATGCATCGCGCAAAAAGCACCGGCTTTTTGCCACGAAAAACGCCATGGCCCGGCTTGAAGCCGAACCGGGCTGGCAGGCGCAATGGCTTGAGCGCCTGAAGGTCGAGGAAGCCGAACCGCGCCTGCTCGACCGCCTCGTTGGCAATGATGCCGTTCATCAGGGTGCGGTGCTGGAAGCCGAACCAGTGGCTCCCAAAAGCCTGAAGGCGTTGTCGCAATCCAAGCTCATTCTGGTGCTGGACCAGATTACCGATCCGCACAATGTCGGCGCGATCATGCGCTCGGCGGTGGCGTTTGGCGTGGGGGCGCTGGTTACCACCAACAGGCACACACCTGCCGAATCGGGTGTTCTGGCAAAGTCGGCTTCCGGAGCGCTGGATCTGATCGAGCATGTCGGCGTGCGCAATCTGTCGGAAGCAATCGAGGAGCTGGCTTCGCTTGGCTATCAGACTGTCGGCCTTGACAGCGAGGGCGGCGCGGAGCTGGAAACATCATTGAATTCGGGCAAGGTGGCGCTGGTGCTGGGGGCCGAAGGCAAAGGCCTGCGGCACAAAACCCGCGAGACCTGCGCCACACTGGCGCGTATCGACCTGCCCGGCGAAATCCGCTCGCTCAATGTTTCAAATGCTGCGGTGCTGTCACTTTACATTGCGCGGCGCCATGTCGACGCCGCGCGCTGATCCTGTCTATTTCGCACCATAACGGCGCTTGAGTTCTGCCTCATCGGCATCAACCGGCTCTTCCAGCAACGGCTGATCACTCAAGCCTGCATCTTTGGCAATGGCCTTGCCGGAGGCATTGAGCGTGATGATTTTCGGCGAATTGTTGTAAGGGCCGAGGCGCACAGTGCAGTATGAATTGGCACCGCACTCTCCAATCACCTGCGGCTCGTTCCCAGTGTAATTTTCTGGCGAATCTGCATTCGCATTGTCCACAGATATCACCAGCGCCGAGCCGGAATAGCCACCACCGTGATGCCGCCAGCCATGGTTGTTCGAATGGCGAACACTTTGGTTGAACCGGTAAGCCTGCCGGTTCTCCTGCCGGTGAAGGCGGGTGTAGCCATGCGCGTCGCCGTAGCTTCGCCCACCGCTGGCCAGCATCACGCCGGAATTCCTTGGCGAAGCATAATCTCTTCCTGAAGGTTGGCGCGGGCCATTGGCATGGGCTTTGTGGTACTTGGTGTAGGTTGTGTTTCTGCCGCTGACATGTTGCACCGGCCTTGCCTTGTGGGAGCGCATTTGCTGGTGGTGCGAGGACTGGGCGTGGCCGCCATTGCGCCGTTCACCGGCATCGGCGGAAGCGGCGGCAAACGCCAAGAGGGCAAGTGCGGCCACAAGAATGATCATCTGGTCGAGGGTGCGGCGGATGGCTGCAAAACCTGCTTCAATTCGGGGTACGCGGTACATGAACCTGCTCCGGTTGCGGCCGTGCGAAACGCGCAAAGGCCGTGAATCATTGCTGCCCGCCTGTCGGCAGGCTCGGATTGCCGCATCCGAAACAAGGTAAACACCAAGTTAACAAGCGCGCAAGCAGCGCGGCACCAAAGGCCTGTTTCACAGGAAAAAAGCGCCTGGCTTGGTTAACCGGCAAGGACAATCTGGACATCGGCGCTTATTGTGGTAATCAGCCGCGATTGCCCTTGTAGCTCAGCCCGGTAGAGCAGCTGATTTGTAATCAGTAGGTCGGCGGTTCGAATCCGTCCGGGGGCACCAATATTTTCAATAGCTTACGCAGAACCGGTCATTGTACAAAATCTTCCAGTAAGCACATAGTAATCACAATCGGCCACTCCTCATTGGGGGAATCCGGCGTCCAGTTGCGCTAAATGTTCTGACGACAGACGGTCTGGCAAGACAGCCGAGGCGATTAATCGATTGGTTGCGCAGGATCAGTAGAACCCAACCTCGCGAACTTCGATTTCGGCATCATGACCCCGGCCAAAGGCGAGGATACCGATTGATGTCACACTGCCTGCACGGGGCAAGGCGCGCAAAAAAGCGCCAGAGGCCGCGAAAGTGTCGAGCGGCAGCTGAAATCGATCGACGTGATCGATCTTCTGTCCGACCTCTTCATCCTGCGCGGCGTGCCCGGTCATATCCGTTCCGACAACGGTCCGGAGTTAATTGCGAAGGCTGTCCAGAAATGGATCACGGCAGTTGGGGCGAAGACAGCCTACATCACGCCGGGATCGCCCTGGGAGAACGGCTTCATCGAAAGCTTCAAAGCCAGGCTGAGGGACGAATTGCTTGATGGCGAGATCTTCTACTCGCTCGCCGAGGCAAAGATCGTCATCGAGAGCTGGCGGCGGCACTACAACACCGTGCGTCCACATGGCTCGCTGAGATACAAGCCGCCGGCGCCGGAGGTCTTCGTGCCCGCAATGGCCGCGCGGTCGGCTGCGAAACCCAAACCAGCTTCGCCGACCGCGCTGGCGTCGAGGCCGTCAATGCACTAACATTCAAAATGGACTACTCAGTGGGGGCCGATCAGTAGGCTGATGGTCGAATAGGCGGTTGGATTTCGGTTCCATCAAAAATGTGGCGGCGCGTAGCGTGCGGATTTCGAATTTGCTCAGATGATTTTGTTGCGAATATAAGGCATAAAAATGATTTTATAAGCGGTAAAATTATACAGTCTCTTCTGGTTTCGGACTAGGCAAACCATTCACTTTATTAATTAACTCTCCATAGCTGTATAAAATATGAGTTGAAGCCGTAGCTCTTTGTTGGAGGCCATCCAATAGCCAGACAATGCCTTGCACATCTGAGTCCCGAGTAAACAAGTGAAATGAACCTTCTTCTAGTTCGGTATGTTTCTGAGTCACGACATCCCAATGACTCATTCCGGCTATTGTGCGGAAAATAACGTATTTTCCGGCAACATGAATTAGATTAGGTCTTCGATAAATGGGAATGGTTGGATTTTGTAAATAATAATCATTTAGATGTGCCAGCAAAGTATTGCCTGCAATTCCATCACTTGCATAAATAGCCTTGTATGGCCAATCATCGTAATTGACTATCATAAGAAGACCGGCAACTTTACCTTCGAGAGAACCAGTCGCTGGAATAGAAGCTATGCCAGATAACGCATCTTCTAACTCATTCTTATTAAGTGTCGACTTTATTGATACAGCACCTAGAGTGCCTTCTACTGGTGAAAACGATTTTCCTGTACCACCGCGGTTATAAAAATCAAATTTAGGTGTAGTGTCGGTAGTGATAATAACATCTAGTTGTTTGGATTCGCTGCCATCATCACCAAAGATAAAACCACCAAAGAAAACATTACATTTTGATGGAGCATGTTGGCGCAAAAATTCTGCATACACTCGCTCTCGCGACATTCCTATATCAGTTGTATTAGGAAAAATTGACGCAGGTTTGGCTTCCCCCCTTAACACGGCGGCAACATTTAGGTAATAATCACGCAATCGTTGAAAAAAGTTTTGAGTCATAAGGTTAGTTTACAAATAGCTCGATAATACACAATGACTTCAGGAAAATTTTTTTCTGAATTTCGAACCTAACGAACTGTTGATTTGCAGACGGAATTGATCCGGTTTTTCAATTCGTGCTGATCCCGCGACAAGGTTGATAAACACAATTTTTTTAGAAGCCACTACGCTTATCCGAGTGGATCAGCAGCAGTTGCAAACGCGGATCAAATCGAAGTGAAAATCAACAATGTACCCAATCGCGCAGTGTTTGACGGTCCATTCCGCCAATCCTGGCGGCCTCCGTCAGGTTCATGCCATCGAGAACCGCAGCGAACGACAGAAGCCTGCAGCTCTGCGTTGTGTCTTTCGTCTTTCGTGCAAGGCGGCGAAGCTCCGCAGCGGTGAAATCGGTGCGGATGTCGACAGCGTTGCCCATGAGCGAAACTCCTGTTTTTTTGAGAGAATCACGCTCCGGGCGCTATGGGAATCGCCGCGAGTCAGACGAACCAGCTGTTGGTATTAATTCCTATTTTTCGAATTGTTCGCCAACGATCATGGGAAAAACAACGCCGCCAACTCCCTCGCAGCTACTTGGCTGGATTTGACCAGCTGATGGGAGAAAGTGTCAGTTGGCATAAAGCTGAGCTTGCATTGCCCGATAGGCGGCATTGATTTTGCCAAGGTCTCCCAAGGCCGGTTTGGCTTCGCCAATACTGCCATACCGTGCGATCAAATAGTTTGGCAGTTTGTCCAATCCCAGTTCGCTTTCACCCTTGTTGGCATACGCTTTCAGAACGGAAAGCAGAAAATCCCGCATGTCTCCCTTAGCATTGCCCAGGCCCTTGTCCTCCAAAGCCAATGCCCTCTGTGTGCGGGTTTTCGGGGCGTGTGTGAACAAGACATAGGCCAAAACGTCGAAAAGGTCGCTTTGGGCGGCATCGACCAACTGGCGGATGTCTTCGAGCCGGTCAGCATCATAGCCGTTTTCTTCGAGTTGCCTGAGTGTTGATTTCCACCCAGAACTGGGCCAGTTGGGCGCATAATTTCCACTGAGAATTGAGCCATGTGAACCTTCCCCCAAAGCGGCGAGCGGCGGGGGCAACGGAGTGATCCACATGGGACTTTTGAACATTATCCGACGAATGCATTTGCGGCAGAAGCTGTCGATCCGCGAGATTGCGCGGCTGACG
>JBGSOG010000023.1:0-10843 GCA_041739225.1 Rhizobiaceae bacterium | reverse complement strand
GCACTTGTTTTCAATGTGACACATTACTGTCTTAGATAGCCAAGAATCAAACGCCACGATGGAGATCAGTGATGGACACGCCGAACACCGATGCGCAAAAGCCGGTCGAAACCATTGTTGAGCATACGGTGGATGACTTGCTGTCCGACCCATCGAGGTTCATGAACCGGGAAATCTCCTGGTTGCAGTTCAACCACCGGGTTCTGGAAGAAGCTGACAACAAGAAGCACCCACTGCTTGAGCGTCTGCGCTTCCTGTCGATATCTGCGAACAACCTTGACGAGTTTTTCATGGTTCGCGTCGCGGGCATCGTCGGTCAGTTCCGCCAAGGCATTGAACAGGTTTCTCCGGACGGACTCACAGTGCGCGAACAGATGCGCGCAATTTCCGAAGAAATAGGCCAGTTGCAGGATGACCAGCAAAAGACCTGGAAACGCCTGTCCAAGGAATTGGCAAAAGAAAAAATCTTCATTGTTGAGCCGAAGGAAATCACCAAGACCGACCGCGAGAAACTTGAGGAATATTTCCTCGAGTCGATTTTCCCGATGCTGACGCCGCTGACCGTCGATCCGGCGCATCCGTTCCCGTTCATTCCCAATCTTGGTTACACGCTAGTTTATGAGCTTCGCCATCTGACGCGCGGCGAGAGCATGATCTCGCTGATCCGGCTTCCGGCTGCGCTGCGTCGTTTCATCGAACTGCCGAAGGGGGACCCTTCGCGGATTGCCTTCATTTCAATTGAAGAAGTCATCGGCATGTTCATCAGCCGGTTGTTCCCCGGATTTGAAGTGCGTGGCTCTGGCAATTTCCGCCTGATCCGCGATTCAGACATCGAGTTTGAAGAAGAAGCCGAAGATCTGGTGCGCACCTTCGAGACCGCGCTGAAGCGGCGGCGTCGCGGTTCGGTCATCCGGCTGGAAATTGACGCGGGCATGCCGGCGAATTTGAGGGAATTTGTCATCGGCCAGATCGGCAGTTCGAAAGAAGAGATCGTTTACGTCAAGGGAATGCTGGCGCTGCACAATCTTTCCGAGATTGTATCCACCGAACGTGCGGACCTGAAATTCGAGCCTTTCATGGCTCGTTTCCCCGAGCGCATCCGTGATCACAACGGTGATTGCTTTGCTTCAATCCGGCAAAAGGACATCATCGTCCATCACCCGTACGAATCATTCGACGTGGTGGTGCAGTACCTGCGCCAGGCCGCCCGTGACCCCGATGTGGTGGCAATCAAGCAGACCCTGTACCGCACTTCCAACGACAGCCCGATTGTTGCAGCGCTCATTGAGGCTGCGGAAAGCGGCAAATCGGTTACCGCACTGGTTGAACTGAAAGCGCGTTTTGACGAAGAGGCCAACATTCGCTGGGCCCGTGATCTGGAACGGGCTGGCGTACAGGTGGTGTTCGGCTTTGTGGAGTGGAAAACCCATTCCAAGCTGTCGCAGGTTGTGCGGCGCGAGGAAGGCAAGCTGGTCAATTATGTCCATATTGGCACTGGCAATTATCACCCGGTCACCGCGCGGGTCTACACCGACCTGTCTTACTTCACCGCCGATCCGGTCATTGCTCGCGATGTAGCGCAGGTCTTCAATTTCATCACCGGTTATGCAGAGCCGGACCGGATGGAGAAAATAGCCTTTTCTCCAATCACGTTGAAGCCGCGCATTCTCGAACTCATTGCCGCTGAAACCCAGCATGCGCTGGCTGGCAGGCCCGCAACCATATGGGGCAAAATGAACTCGCTGGTTGATCCGGTGGTGATTGATGCGCTTTACCGGGCCAGTCAGGCCGGCGTGCACGTGGAACTGGTTGTGCGCGGCATCTGCTGCCTGCGCCCAGGCGTGCAGGGCCTTTCAGAAAACATTCAAGTGAAGTCCATTGTCGGGCGGTTCCTTGAGCATGGCCGCATCTTGTGTTTTGGCAATGGCTTTCCGATGCCTTCGCGAGAGAACATTGTTTATATCGGCTCGGCCGATCTGATGCCGCGCAATCTGGACCGGCGGGTCGAGGTCATGGTGCAGCTGACCAATGAAACTGTGCACAGGCAGGTTCTCGAGCAAATCATGGTTGCAAACCTGCTGGACAACGAGCAGAGCTGGGAAATTCTGCCAAATGGACGTTCTCGCAGGATTTCTCCCAAATCAGACGCAGAATCATTTAACGCTCAGCGTTACTTCATGACCAATCCGTCCTTGTCCGGACGTGGGGATTCGCTGAAATATGATGCTCCGAAGAAGTTCACGGAACGAGAAATCAGCGACATCTGAGCCGCAGGTCGTTTCTCCGCGCGAAACAGACGCGCAAGGCAGGCTAGCCAGTCGTGTGCCGGTGGCAGTGATCGACATCGGCTCCAATTCTGTGCGGCAGGTCATCTATGAAGGCCTGACCCGCGCACCGGCTGTGCTTTTCAATGAGAAAGTGCTTTGCGGTCTGGGCAAAGGCGTGGCGACCACTGGCAAGCTTGATGAAGGCGCTGTCGAATGTGCCCTGGCGGCTGTCCGCAGGTTTCGGGCGCTTGCCCGGCAGGCACATGTTGGCGACACCTGGATACTGGCAACCGCCGCTTCGCGCGATGCTGCCAACGGCGCAGACTTCATATCCCGGGTTGAAAAACTTTCGGGCCTCAAGGTCACGGTGCTTTCAGGCCAGATGGAAGCGCAATATTCGGCTTGGGGCGTCAAGGCGGGTTTCCACAACCCCAATGGCATTGTTGGCGACATGGGCGGAGGCTCTCTTGAGCTGGTCGGTGTCAACGGCGAAATCACCGGCGGCATTACCCTGCCGCTGGGCGGCCTGCGCCTTGCCGAAGTTGCCGCAAATTCATTGGTCGAGGCACGCCGGATAGCCCGCACCGAACTTCGCAACGCACCGGTCAAATGGCCGGGGGCTGGTCGAACATTTTATGCCGTCGGTGGCACATGGCGTTCCCTTGCCAAACTTCATATCGAAAATTCCGGCTATTCTCTCAATGCCGTCCACGACTATGAAGTGGATGCTGATCGCTTCATAGCCTTTTGCAATCGCGTGGTTTCCAAGCCGTTGGATGAAGTCAGCGGCATTGACGTCGTCTCGCGCAATCGCCGTTCCTTGTTGCAATACGGTGCCCTGGTGATGGCGGAAACGCTTCGGGCAATCGGTGCGCAAACCGTAGCGGTCTCTTCGATGGGCGTGCGCGAAGGATTTCTTTACACCATGCTTTCCGCGCAGGAGCAGCAGGAAGATTCCTTGCTCGCCGCAGCCCGCGATTTGTCCATCCTGCGCGCCCGTTCGCCGCGCCATTCGATTGAATTGGCACAGTGGACTGGCGAGGCATTCAAGGTTCTTGGCATTGCCGAAACCGAAAACGAAGCCCGTTTCCGTGTCGCATCCTGCTATCTGGCTGATATCGCCTGGCGGGCCCATCCTGATTTTCGTGCCCAGCAGAGCCTGTCCATCATCTCCAATGCCGGCTTTGTCGGAATCAGCCACGAAGGCAGGGCCTACATCGCTTTGGCCAATTATTACCGGTATCAAGGTCTGGGCACTAAAGTGAAAGAGCCGCCCATTGCATCGCTGGCCAGCCCGCGCATGAAGGAACGGGCGCGCCTTCTGGCGTCGATTTTCCGTGTGCTCTACCTGTTTTCGGCGTCACAGCCTGGAATTATCCCGCAGCTCAAGATAACCGCAAACCCCAAAGGCGGGTTTGCCTTTGTGGTCCCGCAAGAAATCGCAGATCTGTGCGGCGAGCGTCCGGCTGAGCGGGTTGCGCAGTTGTCTCGTGAAATCGGCAAGCCTGTGGAAATGAAGATTAACTGACCGGTCAATCCCAACATTGCGGGTTACTCGGCGGCGATGACTTCCTTGGCTGTTTCATCGATTTCAATCAGCGTCACGTTTTTGCCATTGAAACCGAGCGCCAAGCGCCCGTTTTTCAACTTCAGCGCGGCTTCACCGAACAACTCACGTCGCCACCCCTTGAGCGCAGCAACATCGGCCTTGTCGTCGGCAGCGATGCGCTCGAGGTCGTCGACCGTTGCTATTACTTTGGCAGCAACCCCGTGTCGCTCAACGATCAGTTTCAGCAGCACCTTCAACATTTCGGTTGCAGCACCCGTGCCTTCAGGTGCTTGTCGCGGCTGTGGCAAGACCGGCAGCTGGTTCTTGGGAATGGCCAGCACTTCGCGCACCAATCCCAGCACATCATTGCCGTAGCGCCCTTTGTCGAAGCCGCGTGAAAGGCCGCGCAAATCGGCGATATCGGAAATGCTTTGCGGCGGGTGCGAGCACAGCTCGTAAATGGCATCATCCTTGATGATGCGCCCGCGCGGCACGTTCATTTGCCTGGCCATGGTTTCGCGCCACTGGGCAATCAGTTTGAGCAGGGCAAATTCGCGAGGCTTGCGTACCCGCAGCTTCAGCCGTTGCCATGCCTGGTCCGGCGGCAGATCATAGGTCTCGCGCGAAGTCAGGATCTGCATTTCCTCGGTCACCCAGTGTGCCCGGCCCTGTTCTTCAAGGTTGGCCTTGATCGATTGATAGACATCGCGAAGGTGCGTCACGTCCGCCAATGCGTAGTCGAGTTGTTTTTGCGTCAGCGGCCGCCGCTTCCAGTCGGTGAACCGCGATGACTTGTCCACGTGGTGCGATGTAATGCGGTAGACCAGTTGATCGTAGGAGATGCTGTCACCATAGCCGCAAACCATCGCGGCGACCTGCGTATCAAAAACCGGATCGGGGATCAGTCCGCCCAGATTAAAGATGATTTCTATGTCCTGCCGGGCGGCATGAAACACTTTGACGACAGCCTTGTTGGCCATCAACTCGAAAAACGGGTCAAGGCTGAGCCCTTCGGCAAGCGAATCAACAATGTATGCATCGCCGGGACAAGCGAGTTGCAGCAGACAAAGTTCCGGCCAAAACGTTGTTTCGCGCAGGAATTCCGTATCGACCGTGACATATGGATGGAACGCGATGGCTTCGCAGGCGCGGGCAAGCTCGTCCGTGGTGGTAATGATCTTCATGAATTCTCTATAGCCAAGGCAAACGCACTTGTCTTGCCCTGCGACACCGTAAAATGCGGCCTATTTCACCGCTTTTCTGTGCAGCAACCGGCAGGCCTCAACGCTCCTCGCCCGCGAGCAACCAGCTGCAAATCACCATTGCCAGCAAAGCGCCTGCAATTTGCGCGGCAATGAACGCCGGTGCATCAGCCGGACTGATCCCTGCAAAAGTGTTGCTGAAGGTGCGTGCTATGGTCACCGACGGATTGGCAAAGGATGTTGAGGCGGTAAACCAGTAGGCTGCGGTAATGTAGAGCCCCACTGAAACTGCCACTGCACTTTCACGTGCCTTGATGGTTGCCAAAATGGTCAACACCAGACCGAAAGTAGCAACCACCTCAGAAATCCACTGTCCCGTCCCGGTCCGCAATTTCTCTGACGCCTGCAACACGGGCAAATCAAACATCGCATTGGCAAGCAGAACACCGAGAATTGCGCCGCCAAGCTGTGCCACTAGGTAAAGACCGGTGTCACGCGCCGAGATTTGGCGTTTCAACATAAACACAAGGCTGACTGCCGGGTTGAAATGCGCGCCCGAAATGGGGCCGAGCATGGTGATCAGCACCACCAGCATCGCGCCGGTTGCAATGGTGTTGCCCAGCAAAGCCACCGCGATATTCCCGCCGGCCAGTTGTTCGGCCATGATCCCCGAACCCACCACCGTTGCCAGCAGCAGGACGGAACCCACAAATTCAGATGCCAGCCTGCGCGGCAAACCAGTCAGGCTCATGCCATGCCGCCAATGTCTTTGATGCTCTTTTTCAGGGCGAGGCTGTCGATGCTTTTCATCGGTAGCGAAACAAATGCACCGATCCGCCGCTCCAGCATACGGTAGGCATCGAGGAATGCAGCGCCGACTTCTGCGGGCGACCCTTTGGTTTCCGAAGGATCGGGAATGCCCCAATGTGCGCTCATCGGCTGGCCGGGCCAGATCGGGCAGGTTTCGGCAGCGGCATTGTCGCAAACGGTGAAAACGAAATCCATGCGCGGCGCGTCCTTGCCCGCGAACTCGTCCCAGCTTTTCGATCTGGCAAACGATGTGTCGTAGCCCAGGGTCTTCAATGTCTGTATCGAATTGGGATTGACCTCTCCGCGCGGCTGCGAACCGGCGGAGAAGGCTTTGAACCGGCCAGCCCCCAGCTTGTTCAGGATGCCTTCGGCAAGAATGGACCGTGCGGAATTGTGTGTGCACAAGAACAGCACGTTGTAAATTTGATCGCTCATCTTTTCCTCCCAAATAGCGCCACTAGCAAGCGCAAGCAATTTCCTTGACCACCGGGCGGCACAATTCCGGGCGACCGCCACAGCAGTCTTCCATCAGGAAACCCAGCAATCCGCCGATGCCATCCATGTCGGCGAAATAGCGGATCACCCGCCCTTGCCGCTCAAAGCGTATGAGGCCGGCTTGCACCAGCACCGCCAGATTGGCCGACAGCGTGTTCGGCTTGACATTGAGCACGGTGCCGATTTCTCCAGCTGGAACGCCCTCGCGCCCGGCTTTCACCAGCAAACGCACCACTTCAAGCCTGGTATCCTGCCCGAGCGCCGAAAACGCCGAGACTGCTTTCAAAGTTTCCATATTTCATGAAATATCGAATCTTTGGTGCCAGTCAATGCCCTTGCGTGAAAACTTGACAAACTGCGCCGTGCATGTGTTTCTCGCGCCGGTTTTGCACCCGGCGCGTCGTTCGTCCGGAATTGGCAAAAAGTCCCAGGAAACACTCGGAAAAACAACATGCACCCATATCGCACCCACACCTGCGAAGCGCTTCGCAACACGCACACGGGAACGCAGGTTCGCCTGTCAGGCTGGGTGCACCGCGTGCGCGACCATGGCGGCGTGTTGTTCATCGATTTGCGCGACCATTACGGCATTACGCAGATTGTCGCCGATCCGGACTCGCCAGCCTTCACAGCAGCCGAAAAAGTGCGCGGTGAATGGGTCATCAAGGTCGATGGCAAGGTCAAGGACCGTGACCCTTCGGCGGTGAATGCCAATTTGCCGACGGGCGCGATTGAAGTTTTCGCAACCTCCATCGAGGTGCTTTCAAAGTCCGAGGAATTGCCGCTGCCGGTTTTTGGCGAGCCGGATTATCCAGAGGACATCCGCCTCAAATACCGCTTCCTTGATCTGCGCCGCGAAACCATGCACGCCAACATCATGACGCGGCAAAAGGTCATTGCCTCGATGCGCAAGCGCATGGGCGAAATCGGCTTCAACGAATTCCAGACGCCGATCCTCACTGCTTCCTCGCCGGAAGGCGCGCGCGACTTCCTCGTGCCTTCACGCCTGCATCCGGGCAAATTTTATGCGTTGCCGCAGGCACCGCAAATGTACAAGCAATTGCTGATGGTGGCCGGCTTTGACCGCTACTTCCAGATCGCGCCGTGCTTCCGCGACGAAGACCCGCGCGCCGACCGATTTTATGGCGAGTTCTACCAGCTTGACGTTGAAATGAGCTTCGTCACCCAGGACGACATTCTGGGCACCATGGAGCCGGTGCTGCGCGGCGTATTCGAGGAATTTGCCCGCGGCAAGGCCGTGACCAAAACCTTCCCGCGCATTCCGTATGACGAGGCGATTCGCAAATACGGTTCCGACAAGCCGGACCTGCGCAACCCGATCGAGATGCAGGACGTGTCTGCGCATTTTGAGGGCTCGGGCTTCAAGGTGTTCGCCAACATCCTGGCCTCGGGCGAGAAAAACCGCATCTGGGCGATCCCGGCAAAGACCGGCGGCTCGCGGGCTTTCTGCGACCGCATGAATTCCTGGGCGCAAGGCGAAGGCCAGCCGGGCCTTGGCTACATTTTCTGGCGCAAGGAAGGTGACAAAATTGAAGGTGCCGGCCCCATTGCCAAGAACATTGGCGAGGAGCGTACCGAGGCCATCCGCCAGCAACTTGGCCTTGGCGATGGCGATGCATGTTTCTTTGCCGCCGGCGATCCGGCCAAGTTCTACAAGTTTGCCGGCGCGGCCCGCGACCGGGCAGGGCAGGAACTGGGCCTGGTTGACGAGAACAAGTTCGAACTCGCCTGGATTGTCGATTTCCCGTTCTTCGAATGGAACGAGGACGAAAAGAAGATCGACTTCTCGCACAACCCGTTCTCGATGCCGCAGGGCGGCATGGACGCACTGGAAAACCAGGACCCGCTGACCATCAAGGCGTTCCAGTACGATCTGGTTTGCAACGGCTTTGAGATCGTTTCCGGCGGCCTGCGCAACCATTTGCCTGAAGTCATGGTCAAGGCGTTTGAGAAGGTCGGCATGAAGCGCGAGGACATCATCGAGCAGTTCGGCGGCCTTTACCGGGCGTTCCAATATGGCGCGCCACCGCATGGCGGCATGGCGGCTGGCATCGACCGCGTGGTGATGCTGATCTGCGGCGCGAAAAACCTGCGCGACATCGCCCTGTTCCCGATGAACCAGCAAGCGGTTGACCTGCTGATGAGCGCACCGGGCGAAGCCACCGCCAAGCAGCAGCAGGAACTGGGCATCCGCGTGCTGCCGCAAGCGCGGGGGTAAGTTCCAGGTCCGGTTCGGCGAAGTTGCTGAACCGGCTATACTTTCCGCCCTTATAGATTCCGGAAAATCCCCGCCGCCTGATGTTGCCCGATCCTGAAGCCGAAAAGCTTCAGGAGCCGCCCGCATGCATGCCGAACTCATTTCCGCCATCCGCCGCGCCACCAAGGCGATGCAGCGCGCCAGTCTTGCCACCAAGTTTGATTCGAACCAGCCGCGAATTCCCCCTGGAAATGAGGATGGCGGCCAGTGGACCGATGGCGGCGGCGGGTCGGCTTCAACGCCGCGTTCCCGGCCTCGGCCAACGGCGGCAGCGAGTAGCGGTGCACCGGCCTCAAGCTGGAAGCTGCAGACGCGCGAGAAAATCGTTGGCGGCGAGCGAACCCTGCATGTCGGTCCCAACGGAGCAAGGATAGCCTCCGAGCGCAGGGTCGGCATCCACACCGGCACAAGCACATCGCGCCATTCGGTCCTGCTGCCGGACGGCTCCGGCCTCAAGGTCGAAAACGACCGCTTCGGGGTCCAGCGCATCTTCGACCGCAGCGGCAACCTCCTCTCTACGGCGCGCTGGGGCCGCAATGGGCCGGAGGAAATCGGCACTGCCCAGCCGGCATATTTCGATGACCGGCCGAAGCGATACGTAACCATCCCCATTCCGCAAACCATTGCGGCGTTGGAATTGTATCGCTGGTATCTGTCTTCGCAGGTTTCCGGCGGCTTGCCGGTGCTTGGCTTCAGGGCGGCGAAGTTCACTGGCAAGGAACGGGGACTTGCCCCAACCTATGTTGGTGCCGTGGCCGAAGAGGACGTGGATTTCGCCTGCCCGCGTCATCAGGAAGTGCGCGGGCTGACCACGGCGTTTGCCAATGAATTACGACCGCTGGGCATGAGCCCGCAAGTCTTTGGGACAGCGGTGCACACGCGGTTGAAGGATGAAATCCAGGAACGCAACGATCCCGCACTTAAAACAGAGCATTCCTACTGGAAAGCAGAGCAAGAGTTGGGGAAGGAGAAATTGCCCCGCTACGGCCTCACCGGTACACTCCGTGTCGATGTGCTTGAAGAAGTTTCCAAAAACACGGTATGCGTGTATGACATCAAGACCGGGAAAAGCAGTTTTTCTCTTGCCCGAATGAAAGAAATTGTCGGATCCGTGCATCGCCATTTTCCCAATTCAACAGACTTTTTCCTCATTGAGGTGAGACCAGACTGATGCCCACCGAACGCGACATTCGGTTGCTACTCAAACCGCTGGTCGAAAAGCGCAAGGACCTCGTCTATCTCGACAGGCACCTCCTGATCGTACCTATCCGGTCGCTGTTTGTCGGGGTATACTTTTCTAGGTCAAGTTCAAAGGAGAACCTCGAACCACGGCCTGTCGCGATGCCCCTTTGTTTTGACCTAGAGGCTCCCGCCTCGGAGGCATTTCCTTTTCGCCGACCAGGCATAAAAACCTGGGGAGATGTGCATGGCTATGACTACCCTTATATGAGGGAGCGCCTGCACGAAATTCGCCCGGAAAACTGGCTAATGACTGACTCAGACTACCCCGAAGCGGTGCGCTCTGCTATTAACGAGGAGATGATTCCAAACATTGAGTTGCTTGCAAACTGGGAGAGTTCGGAAGAGTTCACATGCAAGCAAGGTTGGCGACACTATAAGGCACCAATTTGCTTTCGTCTGGCCCAAGGCGACTTCGACTGGATCAAGGTGAGTTTCGGACAGTCAAAAATTCGGCATTGGGTGGTGCCCGATATCAGCTGGTATTGCGGCGATCTCGCCGAACGCGTTCTCGACCACGGCAATGACATCACCACAGCTGAAAAACACACCATCTTCACCCGCATGCATGAGCGCGAGGCGGAAGCGATCCGCAACATGAAACTGGAAAAACACTGGATCCCCACCCCGTTCCCGGCGGAGGAGAATGGGCTGGTGTGAGGACAGGCATGTGCCTAGCTGAACAGCAAACCAATGTTACTTCACAGCTTTCCTGATCCGATCCTGAATACCAATCCCCGCCGCCTGATGTTGCGCGATCCTGAAGCCGAAAAGCTTCAGGAGCAGCCCGCATGCATGCCGAACTCATTTCCGCCATCCGCCGCGCCACGCAAAGGATGCACCGTGCCAGTTTTGCGACCAAGTTCGATCCGAACCAGCCGCGAATTCCCCCTGGAAATGAGGATGGCGGCCAGTGGACCGATGGCGGCGGCGGGTCGGCTTCAACGCCGCGTTCCCGGCCTCGGCCAACGGCGGCAGCGAGTAGCGGTGCACCGGCCTCAAG